>NZ_SATA01000009.1:0-104265 GCF_009377995.1 Salinivibrio sp. VGrn1 | reverse complement strand
AACCGTGTGCGTGGAGGTCGCGGTGCTGTCTACCGTATTGCCCGCGTCATCCGACGAGCTCACGACCACCTCGAACTCGGTGTCCGCCGCCAGGTCGCTGCCGGCCACGTCCACGCTCCACTCGCCGTTTTCATCCACGGTGGTGGTGTACTCGGTGCCGTTGATGGTCATGGTGACCGGATCGTTTGCGGCGATGTCGCCGCCGCTCGCGCTGCCGGTGACCGTGATGGTCTCGCCCGCTTCTTGCGCGTTGATCACGTCATCGTTGGTGATGTCGTTCACGCTGACCGTGCCCGCATCCGCGGTTTGGTCAACCGTGTGCGTGGAGGTCGCGGTGCTGTCTACCGTATTGCCCGCGTCATCCGACGAGCTCACGACCACCTCGAACTCGGTGTCCGCCGCCAGGTCGCTGCCGGCCACGTCCACGCTCCACTCGCCGTTTTCATCCACGGTGGTGGTGTACTCGGTGCCGTTGATGGTCATGGTGACCGGATCGTTTGCGGCGATGTCGCCGCCGCTCGCGCTGCCGGTGACCGTGATGGTCTCGCCCGCTTCTTGCGCGTTGATCACGTCATCGTTGGTGATGTCGTTCACGCTGACCGTGCCCGCATCCGCGCTGGTATCAATGTCTGCTTGATCACTCCCCGGCGCTGAGGTGTTGCCGGAGGTATCGGTAATGGTGGCTTCTACGGTGAGGGTTTCACCGTCTTCGGGTGTGTCTGGGAGAGTGACGATGACAGAACCATCGGTAATATTATCTTCCGTCACGGTGAACGACTGTCCATTCACCGTTAACACATCGCCTGGATTGGCGTTGGTGCCGGTAAGATCGATAGACACTCGAATACCGTCGCCAATTTCTTGGCTGCTAATCACACCATCATTGTTTGCATCGTTGAGGATAGTGACCCCAGGGGCGTTGGGGGCAGTAACGTCCACCAAGCGACCAAAACCGTCTTCTTCGTTAGTACCAATCGCACCTGTATTGGTCGCCACCGAGTCGGTATCAAACCCGGAACTTGCGATGGTCTCGCTTCCATCACGCTCCAAGTTGACATAGCTCCATGAACCACTACCCGTTGCTTCACCACCTGCAGCGGTCGCTTGGTCTTCTTGAATGGTGATCTCGCCTTCACCTTCCAAGATTTGTTGTTGAATGTCGGCTATTTCGTCTTGCACGTCTTGCGGCAAATTATCAATCAAGGATCCGGGCTCACCGCCTTGCGATTCCAACGTGAGCAATACGCCGTTGCTCAATGCAATCACAGCATCGCTGTTGTCGGGCAATACAAGCTCCGTTCCTGCGGGAAATGACATTCCCTCAGAAACCGTCATAGGCGCCCCATTGACAAGAACAACACCGTTTCCTTGAATATTTTCGACAATTACGTTGCGAGATAGCGAGATTGATTTCATAGCCGGACTCTTTAGCTAAACAAAGTGTGATCTGCTTTCAGAAAAAGCGAACCTTAATACATTATCGGTCTAATTAGACTTATCCGAAAGTGATTTTACTAGGAAATGTGCGCTTTATACGGCTCAAAAATGAGACAACAACGAGACTTAAACTACGGCAGTGCGATGACACGAAAGTTATTCGCAAAGAAGAGGTTATTCCACTTTCTTGTGCCATGTGCATCACAGCTTGTGATGAATACTGGTCACACTCGCCTGCCGAATAAAATCCTCGATATAATCCTCTTTCTCTCCAGCACGTATTCCTAGATGGATGGCTTTATTGATGCCGCTTTTTCCCATACGCAGAACATGTAAGTTAAGTTGTTGTTGGTACTCTTTTGCCAGCCACTTCGGTAAGGCCGCAATGCCTCGGCCTGCGGCAACCATTTGTAGCATAATATCTGTTGTTTCAATGGTTTTGTGTTTGCGTGGCGCACAATGTGCCGGGGCGAGAAACTGCGTGAACACATCTAAACGCGCTTGGTCAACAGGATAGGTGATGAGCACTTCTTGTGTCACCTGATGGGGTTCGACATGAGACTGCGATGCCAGCGGGCTCTGTGGATGAGTCACAAGCACTAATTCGTAATCAAACACGGAGACGTATTCAATACCTGGTTTAAACAAGGGATCCGGAGTGACGAGCACATCAATATCATGACCAAATAATGCCCCTAGACCACCGAATTGAAACTTTTGTTTCACGTCAACATCCACATCCGGCCATTGGTGCAAGAAAGGCTCAACCACCTTAAACAGCCACTGATAGCAGGGGTGACATTCCATGCCAATGCGCAGGGTGCCGCGCTGACCTTGTGCAAATTGTTTAAGTTGTTGCTCGGCATGCTCAAATTGAGGGAGCATACGCTCAGAGAGGGTCAGCAAGTACTCACCAGCCTGAGTGAAATGTAATTGTCTGCCTGATTTTTTCCACAGGCTAACGCCTATCTGACTCTCTAATTTTTTCATCGCATGACTAATGGCAGATTGGGTGAGATAAAGCGTCTCTGCCGCGGCGGTAAGCGATCCTTGCTCTTTAATTGCACGCAGAATATGCAAATGGTGACGTTCTAACATACCCACTCCATGACAAAATTTCATCGATTAATGAAATAATGCCACTTTAGTTCATAACGGGAAAGCCCTATGCTGAACTCAACTTAAAGGAGGACGTATAGATGGCTAAAACTCATAATCTCGGCTTTCCACGTATCGGCGCACAACGTGAACTCAAATTTGCACTCGAGCGTTATTGGCGTGGCGATTCATCACAGCAAGATTTAACCAATACTGCGGCGGCTCTACGCCGTACCCATTGGCAACAACAAGGTAAGCTCGATGCCGTTCCAGCGGGTGACTTTTCTTTTTATGACCATGTACTCGACACCAGCTTTTTAGTCGGCAATGTCCCTGATCGTGTGGCTGATCATCAAGATAACACCCTCGATAACTATTTCCGCGTCGCCCGTGGCCGCTCGGCGAACGATACTGGCTGCCAGTGTGTCCACGCTGGTGAAATGACCAAATGGTTTGACACCAACTATCACTACATCGTGCCAGAATTCACAGCACAAACCACCTTTAGCTTGCATGCTGAAAGTCTATTGGCGCAAATAGAAGAAGCCAAACAAACCGGTGTTCAGGCCAAACCTGTTTTAGTCGGCCCCGTCACGTATCTGTGGTTAGGTAAAGAAAAAGATGCTTCTAACAAGCTGGATCTGCTTGATGAACTCTTGCCAGTTTATCAATCGCTCCTGAGCACGCTGGCAGAACAAGGTGTTGAATGGGTTCAAATCGATGAGCCTATTTTGGTCACTGAGCTTGCCCCTGCGTGGCAAACAGCAATAAAAACCACGTATCAGACGCTAAGCCAAACCAACGTGAAGTTATTGCTGGCAAGCTACTTCGGCGAGCAAGCTGAAAATCGTCAATTGGCGCAATCCTTGCCCGTTGACGGTTGGCACCTGGATGCGATTCGTGGCCGAGGGGATGTTGCGTCGTACCAAGAAGCACTTGGCGATCACCAAGTCCTGTCTCTTGGTGTGATTAACGGCCGTAACGTTTGGAAAACCGATCTTAATGCCACGCTAGCTTGGCTTGAACCCATTCACCAAGCACTGGCCGATCGTCTCTGGCTCGCCCCCTCTTGTTCATTGCTCCATGTGCCCGTCGATTTGACCAGCGAACACAAGCTCGATCCTGAAGTAAAAAACTGGCTCGCCTTTGCCCATCAAAAGCTTGATGAATTGGATGTACTTGCCAGCGCGCTCAACCATGGCAAGCAAAGCGTTCAACAAGCACTGGCCGACAACCGCCAGGCTATTGAGAGTCGTCAGCAGTCACCACGCGTGCACAACCCTAATGTGCAAGCTGCATTGGCGGCGATTACACCGCATCTGGGTAAGCGACAACGCCCGTTTGCAGAACGCATTCGCTTGCAACACGAGCAGCTCAAACTGCCACGCTTCCCGACCACTACCATTGGCTCATTCCCTCAGACTAGCACCATTCGCCAAACGCGCTTGCAATACAAAAAAGGCGAGATTGATGCGGTGACCTATCAGGACATTATGCGCAAAGAGATCGCCCATGCGGTCGACAAACAAGAAGCTCTCGGGCTCGATGTCTTGGTCCACGGTGAAGCCGAGCGTAATGACATGGTGGAATACTTTGGTGAACAATTGGATGGGTATGTGTTTAGCCAGTTCGGTTGGGTGCAATCGTATGGCTCTCGCTGTGTGAAGCCGCCGATTTTATTTGGTGATATCGAACGCCCGAAAGCAATGACCGTAGAATGGACGCAGTACGCACAATCTCTCACCGATAAGCCGCTCAAGGGCATGCTTACCGGACCGGTGACGATTCTCAACTGGTCGTTTGTCCGCGATGATCAGCCGCGAGCGCAAACCTGCAACCAACTGGCACTGGCGATCCGCCAAGAGGTGCAAGATCTCGAGAAAGCTGGCACCAAGATCATTCAGATTGATGAAGCAGCCCTGCGTGAAGGCCTACCGCTGCGTCGCAGTGAATGGCAACACTACCTCGACTGGGCCATCAGTGCGTTTAAAATTGCGGCTAATGGCGTGAATGACGAGACGCAAATCCACACCCATATGTGCTACTCCGAGTTTAACGATATTATTGCATCGATTGCGGATATGGACGCTGACGTCATCACCATTGAAACCTCACGCTCGGATATGGAACTGCTGGACGCGTTTGATCACTTTGATTACCCCAATGACATCGGCCCAGGCGTTTACGATATTCATTCCCCCAATACGCCCACTCAAGCACAAATTGTGGGCTTGATGAACAAAGCCGCTGCGCGGATCCCCGAAGAAAGGTTGTGGGTGAACCCGGACTGTGGATTAAAGACCCGGCAATGGGATGAAGTGATCCCGGCCCTAGAAAACATGGTCGCCGCAGCAAAAACACTTCGCCAATAACCAGCGTCAATGGCGCTACGTCAGCAAGGCGAAGAATCAAGATAGCATCAAATAAAAAAACGCGCCACGGATAACTCCGGTGGCGCGTTTTTTTATCGCAAAAGAAAAGGGAGCCTGAGCTCCCTTTTCTCCAGAATCTTAGCGACGGATGCCTAGACGCTTGATAACGTCCAAGTAACGGTCAACGTTGTTCTTTTTCAGGTAGTCCAGCAGCTTACGACGACGTGAAACCATGCGTAGCAGGCCACGACGGCTGTGGTGGTCACCTTTGTGCTCAGCGAAGTGCGATTGCAGATCGTTGATTGATGCGGTCAAAAGGGCGATTTGAACTTCTGGTGAACCAGTGTCGTTCTCAGTTTTACCAAAATCAGCAACGATTTGTGCTTTTGCTTCTGCAGTCAGAGACATAATGCTCTCCTAATAAGAGTGTGTGATTATCATGCACCAGCCAATCTCTGATTCAGCCGGTGCCCGAAGGCGCGTATTCTACTGACTTTCGTCTAAGGTAGCAATCTATCCACGCCTCTTTTTGCCGTCAACACGCGCGAAGGCATCATGTTTCTAGCGTGCGTCGGGCTGGCGACTGGCCACCAAACGACGCGGTGCTACCAAGCCATCGGCGTCAATTTCTCCCACCCCAATAAAGTGACGCTCATCGCCCGCCGTTAAGCGAACAAAACCACTCGTGGGAGCATTGGGCACTTGAACCGCTTGCCCTTGCAATGCATAGCTGGCCATCACCGGCAGCAAGTTAATTTCACGTAAGTCTTGCACCGCGGTATCGAGTGGCAGCAACAAAGGATCGAGCAACTGCTTAGGCTGGATCTCTTGCTCTCTGGCTTGATTGAGCAAGCTTTCCAGTTGCTCAAGCGTCACCATCTGGCGCGTTGGGTAGGCTGATACGCCAGTACGACGTAAGGCCGTCACATGCGCCCCACAGCCCAACATTTCACCCAGATCGTCGACGATAGTGCGAATATAAGTGCCCTTGGAACAATGCACTTCCATTTCTATCTCGTCACCTTCAAAGCGCAGCAATTCGATCTGATACACCTTGATGGTACGCGCTTCACGCGGCACCTCGATACCTTGGCGCGCGTATTCATACAAAGGTTTCCCTTGGTACTTCAGCGCCGAGAACATAGAAGGAATTTGCTGGGTTTCACCCCGGAACTTAGCAATACAACGCTCGAGTAAGCCTAGGTTAACTTTCACATCTCGGGTTTCCACCACGTCGCCATCGGCGTCAGAGGTGTTCGTCCGCTCACCCAGCTTTGCGACCACGCGATAACGCTTATCAGAGTCGAGCAGAAACTGGGAGAATTTGGTGGCTTCGCCCAGGCAAATGGGCAACATACCGGTTGCGAGTGGATCAAGTGCGCCCGTATGGCCTGCTTTTTCGGCAAAAAAGATGCGTTTTACTTTTTGTAAGGCATCATTAGAGGTCATGCCCGTGGGCTTATCTAGCAGGATAATACCATCGACTGGACGACCTCGACGACGTTGACGACGCGCCATCTGTTACTCCTCACCTTTGTCATCTTCACCACGGCGCTCATCATCGCTGCGCACCGCTTTGCTTACCAAGTTGGAAATACGAATTCCCTCAGTGAGTGACTCATCAAACACAAACGTCAGCTCTGGGGTCACACGCAAACGAATGGCCTTTCCAACCAAAGAGCGGATATAACCACTCGCTTCATTGAGGGCTTTGAGGCTTTCTGTCGGTGCTTGCTCGTCAACGGTTAAAAACGTGACGAAAACCTTCGCGTACGCCAAATCACGTGAAATCTGAACATCAGAGACAGTGACCATACCAATGCGCGGATCTTTAATCTCGCGCTGCAGTATCAGTGCAATTTCTTTTTGCAGCTGATGGGCGACGCGGTCTGTGCGGCTAAAATCTTTACCCATTTTCTTTTCTCTCAATAAAATGGGGGTAAGCGCATGCGCCTCCCCCCACGGTGTATCCAAACAACCTGGTTGATTTATACGCTTAATCAGTCGATTGAGCGCTGAATTTCAACCGTTTCATAGACTTCAATCTGGTCACCAACGCGAACGTCATTGTAGTTCTTCACGCCGATACCACACTCGTAGCCTTTTTTCACTTCGTTCACATCATCTTTGAAGCGACGCAGTGATTCTAGCTCACCCTCGTAGATAACCACGTTTTCACGTAGTACACGGATTGGGTTGTTACGCTTAATCACACCTTCAGAAACCTGACACCCGGCAATGGCGCCCAGTTTCGGTGATTTGAAGACATCGCGTACTTCTGCCAGACCGATGATTTCTTGTTTGAACTCAGGCGCAAGCATACCGCTCATCGCTTGTTTCACTTCATCAATCATGGTGTAGATGACAGAGTAATAGCGCAGATCTAAGCTTTCATTTTCAATGGTCTTACGCGCCGCCGCATCCGCACGGACGTTAAAGCCACAAATGATCGCATTAGACGCAGCGGCCAAGACAGCGTCAGTTTCAGTGATACCACCGACACCTGAGCCGACGATCTTCACTTTCACTTCATCCGTTGACAGTTTCACCAGTGAATCTGCAATTGCTTCGACAGAGCCTTGAACGTCCGCTTTCAGCACGATATTCAGCTCAGCCACTTCACCTTCAGCCATGTTCGAGAACATGTTCTCCAGTTTGGCTTTTTGCTGACGCGCCAGTTTCACGTCACGGAACTTGCCTTGACGATACAGCGCCACTTCACGGGCTTTCTTCTCGTCACGCACAACCGTGGCTTCGTCACCCGCTGCTGGCACACCAGACAGACCGAGGATCTCAACCGGAATTGACGGACCCGCATGCTCTACGTCTTGGCCATTCTCATCACGCATCGCACGGACACGGCCATATTCCAAGCCACACAGAACGATATCACCTTTGTTCAAGGTACCTTCTTGAACCAGCACTGTCGCGACAGGACCACGGCCTTTATCAAGACGTGATTCAACCACCACACCGCGCGCCATGCCTTGCTCGACCGCTTTCAGTTCAAGCACTTCTGATTGCAGCAAGATAGACTCAAGCAAGCCATCAATGTTCTGGCCTTGTTTTGCCGAAACATGCACGAAGATGTTTTCACCACCCCATTCTTCTGGGATAACGTCATACTGTGCTAGCTCGTTTTTCACGCTGTCAGGGTTAGCGCCTTCTTTATCCATCTTGTTGACGGCAACAATCAAAGGCACACCTGCCGCTTTCGCGTGCTGGATAGCTTCTTTGGTTTGTGGCATCACGCCATCATCAGCTGCAACCACCAAGACAACGATATCCGTTGCACCCGCACCACGTGCACGCATCGCGGTAAACGCGGCGTGTCCAGGGGTATCTAAGAAGGTGATCATGCCATTGTCGGTTTGTACGTGATACGCACCGATGTGCTGGGTAATACCGCCCGCTTCGCCCGTCGCAACGTGCGCTTTACGGATGTAGTCAAGCAGCGAGGTTTTACCGTGGTCAACGTGACCCATGATAGTTACCACCGGCGCACGTGGTGCGGCGGGTGCATCGCTATCACGATCCGAGAGTACAGCCTCTTCCAGCTCGTTCTCTTTACGTAGGATAACCTTGTGGCCCATTTCTTCCGCCACTAATTGCGCGGTTTCTTGGTCGATCACTTGGTTAATAGTCGCCATCGCACCCATTTTCATCATGGTTTTGATGACTTCGGCGCCTTTAACAGCCATTTTGTTGGCCAGCTCCGCTACGGTGATGGTTTCGCCGATTTCAACTTCACGGTTTACTTTCTGCGCTGGCTTTTTAAAACCATGCTGCATCGATGATGGCTTAGCCATGCGGCCTTTGCCTTTTCCACCTTTGCCACGACGGCCGCGAGTGGTTTTATCCTCAGCGGCATTCGCTTTTTTCTTCTTCTTACGACGCGGGGCGGCACTTTCTTCGCGACGATCCGCCTCGTCTTCTGCCTCACGGGCATACTCGGAAGTGACTGTATGGTGATCAGCCGCCTCCATGGTATTGAGTGCTTTGTCTTGATCTGACCAGCGTTCTTGATTTGCTTCTGCCATTTTGCGTGCCTCTTCTAACTGCCGCTGACTTTCTTCTTCAGCTTTACGCTTGGCTTCCTCTTCCTGGCGACGCTTAAGTTCATCAGCTTCTTTCTTCGCTTGCGCATCAGCAGCTTGAGCTGCAGCAGTATCCGCTGCGTTTTCTTTAGACTGCTCAGTGTTCGGTTGCGCTTGCGGCTTGGCTTCACGCTTAGCTTTTTCTTCGGCTTCGCGTTTGGCTTTCTCTTCTGCTTCACGTTTGGCTTTTTCTTCCGCCTCACGCTTGGCTTTCTCTTCTGCTTCGCGTTTCGCTTGCTCTTCGGCTTCTAGACGCGCTTTTTCTTCGGCTTCGCGTTTCGCTTGCTCTTCCGCTTCTTGCGCTGACTTTTGCTCTTCAAGGTCGCTACGCTTCACATAGGTACGCTTCTTACGCACCTCAACTTGGACATCTTTGTTCTTTCCGCCAGCCCCTGACACGCTCAGTGTGCTACGTTTCTTGCGCTGAAGCGTCAGACGCGTCGGAGCATTGCCGTTATCACCGTGCTCACGCTTTAAATGCGCGAGCAAAGCTTGTTTCTCATCTTGGCTTACCTGATCGTCAGCCGACTTTTGCATACCAGCTTCTTTAAACTGCTTCAGCAGACGATCGACTGGCGTATCAATTTCCTTCGCCAGTGTATGTACTGTAACCTCTGACATTCTGCTCCTCCTTTGCCGTCTTTACGCTTCGTCGCTGAACCAGCAGATATTACGCGCGGCCATAATCAGCTCACCTGCACTGGTCTCATCTAATCCGTCGATATCTAACAGATCGTCAGTACCTTGATCAGCCAGATCTTCCAAGGTCTTCACGCCTTTAGCGGCGAGTTTAAAGGCCATTTCACGAGAAAGACCATCCAGTGCCAGCAAATCTTCGGCAGGTTCAACATCTCCCAGCGACTCTTCTTGTGCCAGCGCGATGGTGGTCAACGCTTCTTTGGCACGTGCGCGCAAAATCTCGACGGTGTCTTCATCTAGTCCATCGATTTCGAGCATTTCGCTGGTTGGCACATAGGCCACTTCTTCAAGGGTGGTAAACCCTTCTTCCACCAAGGTTTCGGCAAAGTCTTCGTCAATATCGAGGTACTTCACGAACAATTCGACAGAGGCTTGCGCTTCTTCCTGGTGTTTTTTCTGTAGATCTTCAACCGTCATCACGTTCAGTTCCCAACCGGTTAGTTGAGATGCCAAACGGACGTTTTGACCATTACGGCCAATCGCCTGCGCCAAGTTATCCGCCGCAACGGCAATATCCATGGAGTGCGTGTCTTCATCGACGATGATAGAGGCTACGTCGGCCGGCGCCATGGCATTGATCACAAACTGCGCCGGGTTATCATCCCACAACACGATATCAATACGCTCACCACCCAACTCGGTCGATACGGCTTGCACACGCGCACCACGCATACCCACACAGGCGCCCACAGGGTCAATGCGTTTATCGTTGGTTTTCACGGCAATTTTTGCCCGTGAAGCAGGGTCACGCGCCGCGCCCATCAGCTCAATCATTTCTTCGCCAATTTCTGGCACTTCAATGCGGAACAGCTCACTCAGCATTTCCGGTTTTGAGCGAGTCATGAACAGTTGGAAGCCACGTGCTTCAGGACGGACGGCGTAGAGTAAACCACGTACCCGATCACCCGGGCGGAAGTTTTCACGCGGCAGTTGATCTTCACGCTGGATAACCGCTTCCGCGTTGTTGCCTAGGTCAACGATGATCACATCACGGTTAACCTTCTTGACCACACCGGTAACCAGTTCACCTTCGTTGTCCATGAACTGCTCAACCACTTGCGCACGTTCAGCTTCACGCACTTTTTGTACGATCACTTGCTTAGCCGTTTGGGTGGTAATACGGTCAAAGGCAACAGATTCAATCTGATCTTCAACGTAACCACCCAACTCTAAGGTTTCGTCTTCGTACTGTGCGGCTTCTAGCGTGATTTCACGCGTAGGCTGTGTCACTTCATCAACCACGAGCCAACGGCGGAATGTATCGAATTCACCGGATTTGCGATCAATGGCGATACGTACATCAATGTCGGCTTCGTACTTCTTTTTGGTTGCCGTTGCCAGTGCGGTTTCCAGTGCCTCAAAAATACGCTCACGCGGAACGGCTTTTTCGTTTGAGACCGCTTCGACAACAGCCAAGATTTCTTTATTCATCTACTAATGCCTCATTTACTCTTAAAATGAAGGAACCAGGTTTGCTTTGGCGATATTACTCAAGGCAAACGCCTCATCTTGGCCGTCAACGCGAACCGTGATGGTATCGCCATCGACAGAAAGGATTTCTCCTTTCCACTTACGGCGGTTTTGCATAGCCATTTTCAGCACGATGTTCACTTCATGCCCGATGAATTGCTGATAGTGATCAGCGGTGAACAGTGGACGATCAACACCTGGTGATGACACCTCTAGGTTGTAAGCCACTGTGATTGGGTCTTCTACATCCAACACTGCGCTCACTTGACGGCTCACGTCGGCACAATCGTCGACGGTAATGCCATTTTCATGGTCAATAAAGATACGCAGTGTCGAATGTTGGCCAGCTCGAACAAATTCAAGCCCAACCAACTCATAGTCCAACGCCTTAACTGGCGCGGCCAAAAGTTCAGTCAGTTGTTTCTCTAATCCTGTCATTCCAAACCCCAGAAATAAAAAAAGGGCTTAAAAGCCCAGTTACTATCCGAATGGTCTTCTTCAGATAACAAAAAACCCCGAAGATCGGGGTTTAATGTAACTGGACCCTGATGCTACGCCAGCAGCGTAGCCGTTATCGCTGGTGTCGGAATCATCTCAGCAATAACGAGAGAGTAACTCTCTGCACAAAGGCTTATTGGTCCGCTTCGTGCTGCCCCGAGGGCAAAAAGGCTAGCACGTGGCTAGCCCGGTTAGCGTGGCTTTAGTAAGAAACGCTAACGCGTTATTCAGTTTAGCCGTTATGTTAACAACAAACTTGAAATTGGTTGTGGGAAGCGGATTTTGTCACGCCGTGCAATGGCGCCGACCGGAGGTCGTGTTGATTGCGTTCAACCTGATATTTCACTTCACCAACCTAAAATTGGTTGCGGGAGACGGATTTGAACCGCCGACCTTCGGGTTATGAGCCCGACGAGCTACCAAACTGCTCCATCCCGCGCCCGATGGCGACTATTATATCGCTTTTTGCAACAAAGGTGCAAGCAAATGCCCTTTGTGAACTTGGTGCCGAGAGCGGGACTTGAACCCGCACGCCTATAAAGGCACTACCCCCTCAAGATAGCGTGTCTACCAATTCCACCACCTCGGCTCAATTTTTACTGAGGGATCTCACTGTTATCAACAGGGATTTCGTCCTCTTTTGGCGCCGCTTGCTGTTGTGTAGCAGGCTCGCTTAAATCTTCAAAACCGCCTTTTGCTTCAGGCTTATGTGCAGTGAGGTTACCAAGCACCAAGCTCAGGGCAAAAAATGCAATTGCAAAACCGGTTGTCATTCGGGTCAAAAAGTTTCCAGAGCCGCCAGAGCCAAATACTGTATTTGATGCTCCAGCCCCGAACGAGGCTCCCATATCTGCGCCTTTACCTTGCTGAACCAGAACCAGGCCAATTACACCGATTGCGGCCAACAGATAAATCACAAGTAGAATTTCGTACATGGTTCCACCTATGCTCCAGGTTGTTGAGCCGGCAGTGTTACTTCTCAGCCAGCGCAGCCCCCTTTGTTGGGAGCGGGTGAATACTAGCGAAAGCGCGGTGACGAAACAAGAGGAAATTGCAAAAAACCTTGATTTCGACGCTGTTTGCGCAATCTATGACCACCCGCTCGACCGTTATCAACAATTCGCCTTCACCGCCTCTGCGATTTCCAGCGCATAAGCGTGGACGTTGTCGGCCTCAGGCCCTTCCACCATCACTCGGATTAAAGGTTCAGTGCCCGATTTACGCAACAGTACACGTCCTTGTTCGCCCAGCTTTTCCTCGACACTGGCTTTAGCTGCCAGTACAGGCGCGCTTTGTAACGGGTCAACCGTGCCGCTAAAACGGACGTTCTCTAACACCTGGGGCAGTAGCGTCATGCCATCGCTTAAGGCTTTAAGATCCATCCCTGTCGCGGCGATGCTCGCCAGCACTTGCAACGCGGCGACAATACCATCACCGGTAGTGACCTTATCCAGCACAATGACGTGGCCCGAGTTTTCTGCACCGATCCGCCAGCCTTTCTCTTGCAGCTTTTCCATCACATAACGGTCGCCCACTTTGGCGCGCGCAAACGGAATGCCGAGAGACTGAAGCGCAAGCTCCATCCCCATGTTGGTCATCAGGGTACCAACGACACCGCCTTTCAATTCACCACGGCGCAGGCTCTCGCGGGCGATAATATACGCAATTTGGTCGCCGTCGACTTTGTTGCCAAGGTGATCCACCATGATCACGCGGTCGCCATCACCGTCAAAAGCGATGCCTAAGTCCGCTTTTTGTTCGAGGACTTGTTTTTGTAACGCACGAACGTCCGTGGCCCCCACCTCATCGTTTATATTGGTACCGTTGGGCGCACAGCCAATGGTGGTCACCTCCGCACCGAGTTCACGAAACACAGAAGGCGCAATGTGATAGGTGGCACCGTGAGCACAATCGAGCACAATTTTTAAGCCACTCAGGCTTAAAGCGCTCGGGAAGGTGCCTTTACAAAACTCGATGTAACGCCCGGCCGCGTCGTTAATGCGGCTGGCTTTACCTAACTCAGCCGACTCGACACAAGTCAGTGTTTTTTCCAGCTCAGCTTCAATCGCTAACTCAACCTCATCAGCCAGTTTAGTGCCTTCTGAGGAGAAGAATTTAATCCCGTTATCATAATGCGGGTTATGTGACGCCGAAATCACAATCCCAGCTTCCGCGCGGAACGTTTGGGTTAAGTAGGCAATCGCAGGTGTCGGCATGGGGCCGGTAAAGGCGGCTTCTAGACCCGCCGCAGAGAGCCCCGACTCCAACGCCGACTCTAACATATACCCAGAAATACGCGTGTCTTTACCAATCAGTACCTTACGCGTGCCTTGTTGCGACAACACGCGACCTGCGGCCCAGCCAAGCTTTAGCATAAATTCCGGCGTAATGGGAAATTCGCCCACCTTGCCACGCACACCATCGGTGCCAAAATACTTACGCTCTGTCATTATTTTTCTTCTCCTAATTCATTTTTTACGCGCGCTGTCATGGCGACCACCTTGAGCGCATCAGCGGTTTCTTTCACATCATGGACGCGAATGATCTGTGCGCCTTTCGCCGCCGCCAAGGTGGCACAGGCAAGGCTACCGCCCAGAATATCCTGCGGCGTTTTATCTAACATTTTATAAATCATTGACTTGCGTGACATGCCTGCTAATACAGGTAATCCGAAGTCATGAAAAGCATCGAGATCCGCGAGAAGCTGATAGTTGTGCGCCAACGTCTTACCAAAACCAAAACCGGGATCCAGAATAATATTCTGTCGACGGATCCCCGCCTCAGTGCAGGCCTCGATACGTGCTGCTAAAAACGCTTTCACGTCCCCCACGACATCTTGGTAGTCAGGGGCCGCTTGCATTGTCCGTGGTTGTCCTTGCATGTGCATGATGCACACAGGCACTTGCAGATCCGCTGCCGCTTCCAACGCACCAGGCGCTTGCAGCGCTCGCACATCATTAATGAGATTGGCGCCTGCTTTTACTGCGGCACGCATCACACCAGCCTTACTGGTATCAATCGAAATCCAACAATCAGATTGCTCACGAATCGCTTCAATGACTGGGACAACACGATTGATCTCGTCTTGCTCTTCTACATCAGCAGCACCTGGGCGTGTCGACTCGCCACCAATATCTAAAATGGTGGCGCCGTCGGCTAGCATCTGCATCGCTCGCTCAACCGCTATATCGCGGTGCTGAAACAGGCCGCCATCTGAGAAAGAGTCCGGCGTCACATTCAAGATACCCATGATGACAGGGCGAGTAAGGGGGAGTGCGTTATTCTTGTGGGTTATTTGCATGTGTTTGTTTCCAAGCACGATCAAAAAAACCCCGACGTATCGGGGTTTGCATTCATGGGGATTTACGCTTCAGATTGGTTTTCTGAATCAAGCGGTTTTTGTTTTTTGTCGTCAGACTCGCTCGCTTTCGAGGCATCCGGTTTGCTCGGCGTATCATCTGAAGATGAACCGCCATTACCGCCTTCCCAGCCTGCGGGCTCTCGCACGTCACGGCGAGCCATCAGATCATCAATCTGCGCTGCATCAATGGTTTCGTACTTCATCAAGGCATCTTTCATCGCGTGCATGATATCGAGGTTTTCTTCCAAGATTTGCTTGGCGCGATCGTAGTTGCGGTCGATGATGCCACGAATTTCAGCGTCAATGAGTCGGGCTGTCTCATCGGAGATATGCTTGGTTTGCGCGACCGAGCGTCCCAAGAAGACTTCGCCTTCTTCTTCTGCATACAGAAGCGGACCCAATTTTTCCGAGAAGCCCCACTGCGTGACCATTTTGCGAGCAATATCCGTCGCTCGCTCGATGTCATTCGACGCCCCCGTCGAGACTTTTTCTTTGCCGTATATCAGCTCTTCGGCCAAGCGTCCGCCATAAAGGCTTGAAATCATCGAGTCGAGATGCTGACGCGACATGCTGATCCTGTCTTGCTCAGGCAAGTACATGGTCACACCCAATGCACGTCCACGTGGGATAATGGATACCTTATACACAGGGTCATGTTCAGGCACCAAGCGGCCAACAATTGCGTGACCCGCTTCGTGATAGGCGGTTGATTCTTTGGTTTCTTCCGACATCACCATTGAACGGCGCTCTGCACCCATCATGATTTTGTCTTTCGCCAGTTCAAACTCGACCATCGATACGACACGTTTGTTACCACGCGCAGAGAACAATGCTGCTTCGTTAACAAGGTTAGCCAAGTCAGCCCCTGAGAAGCCCGGCGTACCGCGCGCAATCAGTGACGCATCGACATCATTACCTAGCGGTACTTTGCGCATGTGTACTTTGAGAATATGCTCACGGCCACGCACATCTGGCAAGCTCACCACCACTTGACGGTCAAAACGACCAGGACGCAATAGCGCAGGGTCCAACACGTCTGGGCGGTTCGTCGCCGCAATGACGATAACGCCTTCGTTGCCCTCAAAGCCATCCATTTCGACCAGCATCTGGTTTAAGGTCTGCTCACGTTCGTCATGACCTCCGCCAAGCCCAGCGCCACGCTGACGACCGACAGCGTCGATTTCATCGATAAAGATGATGCAAGGTGAGGCTTTCTTCGCTTGCTCGAACATATCGCGGACGCGTGATGCACCCACACCCACGAACATTTCCACGAAATCGGAGCCGGAAATGGTAAAGAACGGTACTTTGGCTTCACCCGCAATCGCTTTGGCTAGCAAGGTTTTACCGGTACCCGGAGGGCCGACCATGAGTACGCCGGTTGGGATTTTACCCCCTAACTTTTGGAAACGGCTTGGGTCGCGCAAGTAATCTACCAACTCCTTTACGTCTTCTTTGGCTTCATCACAGCCTGCAACGTCGGTAAAGGTCGTTTTAACCTGCTCCTCACTCATCATTTTGGCTTTTGATTTACCAAAAGACATGGCGCCTTTGCCGCCACCACCTTGCATCTGGCGCATGAAGAAAATCCACACCCCGATAAGCAGTAGCATTGGGAACCAAGAAATGAAGATCGATGCCAACATACTTGGCTCTTCAGGTGGCGTCCCTTTCACGCGCACGTTCTTGTTAAGCAAATCATCCAAAAGCTTTGGATCATTCATCACAGGCATAAAGGTGACATAGCGTGAGCCGTCACGTCGGGTGACACTCAGCTCACGATCGTCAAATTTTACTTCCTGTATTTGATCGTTGCCGATTTCGCGTACGAAAGAGGTATAGTCGACTTGACGACCGGCGCTGTCCCCTGGTCCAAAGCTTTGGAACACAGACATTAAGACAACGGCGATAACCAGCCACAGAATCAAGTTTTTTGCCATGTCACTCAAGGTGTTAGCCTCGCATAACTGAGATAGATAAATGTAAGGGTACTACAGTTTATAACCTGTAGCCACAATGTAGACTTCTCGCGACCTTGCACGGGATGAGTCGGGTTTTCGAATTTTGACCGCTGTAAACATTTTACGCACCTCGGCCAAATACTGATCAAAGCCTTCGCCTTGAAAAACTTTTACCACGAAGCTGCCTTTCGGCCCCAGCACTTCACGGCACATCTCTAATGCCAGTTCGACCAAATACATCGCTTTGGGTTGATCGGCCGCCAGATTGCCGCTCATGTTTGGCGCCATGTCAGACATCACCACATCAACTTGGTTGGGTTGAATGCGCTCGAGCAAGGTGTCGAGCACCGCTTGTTCGCGAAAATCCCCTTGAAGAAAGCTAACACCTGGCATGGGATCCATGGGTAGGATATCGCAAGCAATCACTTGCCCGTCATCACCGACTTGTGTCGCGGCATATTGCGACCAACCTCCAGGCGCAGCGCCCAGATCGACCACTGTCATTCCCGGTTTCAAGATGCGATCTTTTTGCTGAATCTCTTCTAGCTTAAAAATAGCCCGAGACCGATATCCTTTTTTCTGCGCTTCATGAACGTACTTATCGTCGAAGTGTTCTTTCAGCCAGCGTCCTGAGCTGGCAGAGTGTTTTTTATTCGCCATGTTGTTCCTACTACGCCCGCCAATGCACCACATTCATATAAAATTCAGGCAATTGTGTGCGTTAGCTTATTCTCAAAGACAGACTCACTCTCACCCAGCAGACGACGTGCATGGCATCTGCCCACTTTCTACTGTTTCAGTTTGTGGTGAGATGGCGTTAGAATGGCATGTTTTCAACCCCTAGCAAATAGAAATCGAGCCAACATGAAACTCAGCACCAAACAAAAACAGTATCTCAAAGGACTGGCTCACCCGCTTAAGCCTGTAGTCTTAATGGGCGCCAATGGTTTAACTGAAGCCGTGGTCGCTGAAATTGAGCTTGCGCTTGACCACCACGAGCTGATTAAAGTGAAAGTGGCCTCTGAAGACCGTGAGACCAAAAACCTGATTATCGACGCGATTCTACGGGAAACAGGCGCCGAAAAAGTGCAGGTGATCGGTAAAACTTTGGTCATTTATCGCCAAAGCGACGCACGCAAAATTGAATTACCACGCAAATAATCACCTGTGTGATCAAGTACGTGCTGTAGCATAACAAAAAGGCCGCATTGCGGCCTTTTTACTGTGTCAGCATCGGAGAAAAGTTACATTCCGTAACACTTTCCTACACGTAATCGACGCTATCAATTTCGAACTCTTTGACGCCACCTGGGGTGGTGATGCTCACTTCTTCACCTTCTTCTTTACCAATCAGGCCGCGAGCAATGGGAGAATTCACCGAAATCAAATTCGCTTTGATGTCAGCTTCATCATCACCCACGATCCGATAGGTCACTTCTTCGTCAGTGCTCACGTCAATCAAGGTGACCGTCGCGCCAAAAATCACTTTGCCATTATTCGGCATCTTGGTGACATCAATCACCTGTGCCACCGACAGCTTGTATTCGATGTCACGGATTTGCGCCTCACAAATGCCCTGCTCTTCACGAGCCGCATGATATTCTGCGTTTTCTTTTAAGTCGCCGAGCTCACGCGCCTCTGCAATGGCGTTGGAGATCTCAGGGCGACGCTTGATCAACTTGTCTAGCTCTTCTCGTAGCAGCTGCTCACCGCGTACGGTCATTGGCACTTTATCCATAAATGACATTACCTCTTTCAATCCACAGCAAAGGGATTTTGGCAAAACAAAGCCACGCCCAAACAGAGTATCTGGGCGCGGCGGAATTCAACGCTTTTTTTAGATTGTAAACAAGAATTCGCGCAAAATCATCTCTGATCCGGTGATAGCGTGAGCCATCCATCGGCTATCCGCTTCGCCCCCAGCCCAGCTGACGGCCTGGCCACCCCGAACGGCTTGTCTTCAAGGCTAGACAGGGTAGGATGGCATGCATGCGCAAACAAAAAGGCTTTTACCATGCTGTCCGCTCTTTTCCGCCGCCTCGCCCCCATGGCGGTTTTCCTCGTGCCGTTTGCATCGGCCTCGGCGCCGTCGTTAACACTGGAACAACTGACACCGCTACTCCCCAAAGGCAGCCAAGTCGCGCTATGGGTGAGTGATGCGCAGCAAAATCAGCCCCAGATCAGTGAGCAAGCCGATGCGCTGCTGCCTCCGGCCAGTACACAAAAACTCCTCACCGGACTCGCCGCTCGGCTTTATTTACCGAGCACTTTCCGTTTTTCCACCCGATTGGTGCAAACCGGTGATGACATCGCCCTTATTTTTAACGGTGACCCCTCACTGACTCGAAAGGATATTCGTCAACTGCTGAGTCAATTACCGCGTCGTGGTCTCGATACCATTAACAATCTCTATCTGGATGGGCATGCGTTTGCTGGTCGTACCCGTGCGCCTGGCTGGCCATGGGACATTTTAGCGGTCTGCTACAGTGCACCTTCCACGGCAATCACCCTCAATCACAACTGTGTGCAAGGTGCGATTTATAGCCAGCCTGATAGTACGTTGACACGCGTGCATGTCCCTGACCACCAGCCCGTTTCGGTAGAGAACCAAGCGCGAGCGGTAAGCGAGGACGAACAAGCTACCCGCCATTGCGGGCTCGATCTCACCGCGACACCGCAAAATACGTATTATTTTTCCGGTTGCCTCCCGCATCGGGAGCGTCCGCTGCCCCTCAACTTTGCCGTACAGACCCCTTCGACTTACGTCAAAGCCATTGTGGCCGATGAGCTCGCGCGCCTGAATGTGCGTGTGAAAGGCGATATCCGAGTGGCGCGGGCGCCCAGCCAGTCACGCGAGTTGGCTCGTCACCAGTCAGCGCCCCTTACCTCACTACTCACCACGATGTTGCGCGACTCTGACAACCTCATTGCCGACAATCTTCTCAAAGCCTTGGGGCGCCGCTACTTTCAGCAGCCTGGCTCTTATCGCAATGGCGTCGCGGCGGTGAAAGCGATATTGCAGGAGGCTGGGATTGACCTATCACAGGCTGTGCTGGTCGATGGCTCAGGGCTGTCTCGTAATAACCGTCTCAGCGCCCGCCAACTGGCGCAGGTGATGCATTACATCACCACTCACCCGTCACTTGGCATGGTTAAAATGCTCCCCACTGCCGGTGTGGATGGTACCCTCAAGTATCGCCAGAGTATTCGCCACGCCCCCATAAAAGGACGTTTAAAGGCCAAAAGTGGTTCGCTGTATGGCAGCTTTAATCTAGCTGGGTTTTTGGAGGATGATTCAGGAAACCAGCATATCGTGGTGCAACTTGTCAGTCATTATCATCCCGAGGAAGACGCACAGCCGGAGAATGTGCCCTCGCCGATTACTCAGTTTGAGCGTGAATTTTATATGGCGCTGATCCGCGGTCAGCTACTGCCTACACGAGCGCCATCTCACTGAACAAAAAAGCCCGCCAAGATGGCGGGCTCATACGCGTTGACAATCATACTGTTATGATTTGGTCAGTACCCGTGCATGCAACGATTGCACCGGATTGACTTTACTCATGTCGGCGGCCGTTAACGCCATACAGGTCGCGAAAGCAGCATTCAAGGTGGTGGTATAATTCACTTTAGCCGCCAGTGCGCCACGGCGCAGCACTTTTGAGTCCTCAATCGCTTGACGCCCTTCCGTGGTATTGACGATATAGCTGTACTCACCGTTTTTGATGCGATCAAGAATGTGTGGTCGCCCTTCATGTACCTTATTGACCAGACGCGGATTGATGCCCGCCTCGCCAAGGATCACCGCGGTGCCGTGGGTCGCGTCGAGCTCAAAACCAAGCTTGAGCAACTTCGCCGCTAAATCCACCACGCGCTGCTTGTCATTATTGCGCACCGATAACAAGGCACGTCCACCCTCGCTGTAGGCTTTACCACAGGCTAAATCCGCTTTGGCAAACGCTTCGGCAAAGGTATCACCGACACCCATCACCTCGCCGGTCGAGCGCATTTCAGGGCCCAGCAGTGGATCAACCCCTGGGAATTTATTGAACGGCAGCACTACCTCTTTGACCGAGTAATAAGGTGGAATCACCTCTTTAACAAACCCTTGCTCGGCCAGTGAGCGTCCGGCCATGACCCGTGCTGCAATTTTCGCGAGCGGGACACCGGTCGCCTTGGACACAAATGGGACCGTACGCGCCGCACGCGGGTTGACTTCAATGAGATAGATTTCATCATCTTTCACCGCAAATTGGGTGTTGACCAAACCTTTGACGCCTAGCTCCAACGCCAGCTTACGCACCTGTTCACGCATGCGATCTTGGATATCGTCACTGAGGGTATAAGCTGGTAGCGAGCAAGCGGAGTCACCGGAGTGCACGCCAGCTTGCTCGATGTGCTCCATAATGCCGCCAATCACGGCGGTTTCACCATCGCACACGGCATCGATGTCCACTTCAGTCGCATCATCCAAGAAATGATCCAGCAGGACTGGCGACTCATGCGACACACTCACGGCCTCGTTAAAGTAGCGGCGTAGGTCGGTTTCATCATAGACAATTTCCATCGCTCGCCCGCCGAGGACGTAGGACGGACGCACCACCAGCGGATAACCAATTTCTTTGGCTTTCTCCACTGCTTGTTCCAGTGCGGTGACGGTGGCGTTAGCAGGCTGCTTAAGGCCAAGGCGCTGCACCGCATCTTGGAACCGCTCGCGATCTTCAGCACGGTCAATCGCATCTGGGCTGGTACCGATAATCGGCACACCCGCCGCTTCTAAGTCACGGGCAAGTTTAAGTGGCGTTTGCCCACCGTACTGAACAATGACCCCTTCAGGCTTTTCAACGTTCACGATGGCGAGTACGTCTTCCAAGGTGATCGGCTCAAAATAGAGGCGGTCAGAGGTGTCATAATCGGTAGAAACGGTTTCAGGGTTACAGTTGACCATAATGGTTTCAAAACCATCTTCACGCAGGGCCAGAGATGCGTGGACACAGCAGTAGTCGAACTCGATCCCTTGCCCGATTCGGTTCGGGCCACCGCCAATCACCATGATCTTCTTCTTATCCGTCGGCTGTGACTCACACTCTTCATCGTAGGTAGAGTACATATACGCGGTGTCAGAAGAGAACTCAGCGGCACAGGTATCCACACGTTTGTAGACAGGATGAATCTGGAACTTGTCACGCAGTTTGCGTACTTCAATTTCCGACACGCCTAACAAGGTTGCCAAACGGACATCAGAAAAACCTTTACGTTTTAACTGACGCAGCGCGGCTTTGTTGAGCCCCGCGAAGCCTTGCTCACGCACTTGCTGCTCATGTTTGACAATGTCTTCAATTTGTACCAAAAACCAGCGGTCGATATTGGTGAGATTAAATACGCCATCGACCGACATACCGGCACGAAACGCATCGGCAATGTACCAAATCCGTTCGGCGCCGGGCTCTTTGAGTTCATGACGAATTTTAGTTAACGCCGTATCGTCATCCAGGTTTACCATCTCATCAAAACCCGCCGCACCCACTTCCAGACCGCGTAATGCTTTTTGCAGTGACTCTTGCTGGTTACGGCCAATCGCCATCACCTCACCCACTGACTTCATCTGGGTGGTTAAACGGTCGTTCGCGCCGGCAAATTTTTCAAAGTTAAAGCGTGGGATTTTAGTCACGACATAATCGATGGTCGGCTCGAACGAGGCGGGCGTTGCGCCACCGGTGATATCGTTCATCAACTCGTCAAGGGTAAAGCCCACCGCCAACTTGGCTGCCACTTTCGCAATTGGGAAGCCGGTCGCTTTTGAGGCCAATGCCGAAGAGCGTGATACCCGCGGGTTCATCTCGATGATCACCATGCGGCCATTTTTGGGGTTAATCCCAAACTGTACATTTGAGCCGCCGGTTTCAACGCCAATTTCGCGCAAAACAGCCAACGACGCATTGCGCATCAATTGGTATTCTTTGTCGGTCAGGGTTTGCGCCGGCGCCACCGTGATAGAGTCCCCCGTGTGGACCCCCATGGCGTCGAAATTTTCAATCGAGCAGACAATGATGCAGTTGTCGTTTTTATCCCGCACCACTTCCATTTCGTATTCTTTCCAGCCAATGAGTGACTCATCAATCAACAACTCATTGGTGGGGGATAAATCGAGGCCGCGCTCGCAAATCTCTTTGAACTCTTCCTGGTTGTAGGCAATGCCCCCACCAGTGCCTCCCATGGTAAAGGAGGGACGGATAATACAAGGGAAGCCCACTTCGTCGAGCACCTTGTGCGCCTCATCCATGCTGTGGGCGATGCCCGCACGCGGACAATCCAAACCAATGCTTTGCATCGCCTCATCGAAGCGATGGCGGTCTTCGGCTTTGTCTATTGCGTCAGCGGTGGCACCGATCATTTCCACGCCAAATTCGGCTAAAACGCCATGGCGCTCGAGATCCAGTGCACAGTTCAAACCTGTCTGGCCACCCATGGTTGGCAGTACGGCGTCAGGGCGTTCTTTTTCGATGATGTGTTTCACCACCTGCCACTGGATAGGCTCGATGTAAGTGGCATCGGCCATCTCTGGGTCTGTCATGATGGTGGCAGGGTTGGAATTGACCAAGATGACACGATAACCCTCTTCGCGCAGGGCTTTACACGCTTGTGCCCCTGAGTAGTCAAATTCGCAGGCTTGGCCAATGATAATCGGGCCTGCGCCCAAGATAAGGATGCTTTTTATGTCTGTGCGTTTTGGCATGCTCAACGACTCCAATTAGGCGCGATGTTGTTTGATGAGGTCGATAAAATGATCAAAAAGTGGCGCGGCATCATGCGGCCCTGGGCTTGCCTCTGGGTGCCCTTGGAAACTAAATGCGGGTTTATCCGTGCGATGAATACCTTGTAAGCTACCATCAAACAAAGACACATGGGTCGCGCGCAGCGTCTCTGGCAGGCTGTCTTTATCGGCCGCAAAGCCATGGTTTTGGCTGGTGATCATCACCACACCACGCTCCAAATCTTTGACCGGATGGTTAGCCCCGTGATGACCAAACTTCATCTTAATTGTGTTCGCCCCACTGGCGAGGGCTAATATTTGATGGCCAAGACAAATGCCAAACAAAGGCAAGCCTTCTGACAAAAACGTGCGCGTCGCTTCAATCGCGTAATCACACGGCGCCGGATCGCCAGGGCCATTGGATAAGAAAACCCCATCCGGGCTCATCGCTAACACCTCTTCCGCTGGCGTGGTCGCGGGCACGACCGTCAAGCGACAGCCACGGTCAACTAACATGCGCAAAATATTGCGTTTAGCACCAAAGTCATAGGCCACCACGTGATACGGCAACTCACCTTCTACGGCAGCCTCGGGCAAGCCTTGATGAAGCTGCCAAGAGCCTTGTGTCCAGCGGTAGCTTTCTTTGGTGGTCACTTCTTTGGCGAGATCCATTCCCTTCAAGCCAGGAAAGTCCTGCGCTTTCGCGAGCGCCAAGGCCTCATCCACACTGTCACCGGCTACAATACAGCCGTTCTGCGCGCCCTTCTCTCGCAACAAGCGCGTGAGTTTCCGCGTATCGATATCGGCAATACCGAGAATGCTGTGCTGTTTGAGGTAATCAGAAAGGGATTGTTGATTGCGGAAGTTGCTGGCTAACAGGGGAAGATCACGAATGACGAGGCCTTGGGCATGAACTTGGCTAGATTCTTCGTCTTCGGAGTTGGTGCCGGTGTTGCCAATATGAGGATAGGTGAGTGTCACAATCTGACGGGAATAAGAGGGGTCGGTTAATATTTCTTGGTACCCCGTCATCGAGGTATTGAAAACCACTTCTCCCACCGCGGTGCCATCAGCGCCGATTGGGGTACCGTGGAACACTGTCCCATCTTCTAGGACTAAGAGCGCAGACTTGCTCAAGACAACCTCCAGTTATATAGAAATGCACTTTTTACGACTAACGTTGCATTCACGTATTCCATCTAAGATCAAAACTCACGTCAAGCTGAATTTTGACAAATTGCGCGCATTCTAGGGATGCACAGGGGGACTGTCAATCAAAGCGCGTGATTTTTCTTTATTTTATTCGCCACTCATAAAAAAACGGCCGCCAAAGCGCTATAACAACAAGCCTCACCCATGAATTACGGATAAAAAACGCGCAAAAGGCACGCTTAATGTGTTTTTCATCAACACCTTTTTACCCTTATCAGAAAAGGTAAATTAGCAAACGTTTACTCATGCAACAAAAGCATGCATAAGGGCTATCTGTCACCATAATGACAACAAACACAAGATTAGTGGTAATAATGTCTGAACCAGAAAGGCAACCGACAGAGGAAGAGGGAAAAGCAGAAAAAAACATCGCGCCGAGGCGCGATGAATAATTATTTAAGATTGAGGACGTCTTGCATCGTGTATAAACCACGTTGATGCTGATTGAGCCAAACCGCAGCTCGTACGGCGCCTTTGGCAAAGGTGTTTCGATTAGACGCCTTGTGAGTAATTTCTACACGCTCGCCAATATCGGCAAACATCGCCGTATGCTCGCCAACAATGTCACCTGCTCGAAGCGTGGCAAAGCCAATTTCATCTTTGCTTCGCTCTCCGGTGATCCCTTCACGCGCATAAACCGCCACATCGCTAAGTTTATTTCCCATTGCGCCGGCAATGGCTTCACCCATACCGAGTGCGGTACCAGATGGTGCATCAACTTTATGACGGTGGTGCGCTTCAACAATTTCAATGTCGCACTCTTCTCCCATCACTTGGGCTGCCTGCTCTAACAACTTGAAGACAAGATTGACACCAACACTGTAATTCGGGGCCATCACCATGGCTGTCGAAGCCGCCGCTTCTTCAATGGTTTGCTTTTGCGAGTCATCAAACCCTGTCGTACCTATGACCAACTGCTTGCCTTGTGCTTGGCATAACGTCAGGTTGGCCAGGGTCGCAGCAGGGGCGGTGAAATCAATGACCACATCGAAGTCGTCACTCACTTTCGCTAAATCGTCCACCACATTAACGCCTAACCGGCCAATGCCCGCGAGCTCTCCCGCATCGGTACCGACTAAGCTGGATTCCGGTCTTTCGCTCGCGGCCCCTAAAGTGGCACCTGGATACTGTGAAACCGCTTGGATAAGGTTGCGACCCATGCGCCCAGCCGCGCCTGCTATGGCAATACGTACCATGATTTTCCCCTTTGTCACTATGCCAGTTCACTGGCTCCTTCTTGGTAGCCAATCACTCTAGCGCGTTCCTTGGCACTTGTATATTGGCGAAAAAAAGGGAAGCACATGCTCCCCTCGCCGTCTTGAACATCACCCTAGGTGACTTCTCGAATTTGCAACTCTTTAGGCACTTCAAAAAACATGTTTTCTTCACGCCCTGCGAGATTATCAACATGGGTGGCACCCAGCTGCTTGATTCGCTCGATAATTTGATCCACTAACTCTTCTGGTGCCGACGCACCGGCCGTGATCCCGACCGTCTGCTTGCCTTCAAACCAGGCCGGATCGATATCTTCCGCCGTATCGGTTAAATAACCTGGCGTACCGAGTTTTTCGGATAACTCGCGCAGACGGTTTGAGTTGGAGCTGTTTTTTGACCCAACCACCACCATCACATCACAGCTTTGCGCTAAATCGCGCACTGCGTCTTGGCGGTTCTGGGTGGCATAACAAATGTCGTCTTTACGTGGTCCTTGGATGTTAGGAAACACCTTACGCAAGGTATCAATCACATCCGCGGTTTCATCGACCGACAGGGTGGTTTGGCTCACATAGTGCAAGTTATCAGGATCGCTCACCTTCAAGGTATACACATCCTCTGGGGTTTCGACCAAATACATGCCGCCGGTTTCACTGGCGTATTGCCCCATGGTGCCTTCCACTTCAGGGTGGCCGGCATGGCCGATCAATACCACTTCCATGTTCTTACGGCTGGCACGCGCGACTTCCATATGCACCTTGGTCACTAGTGGGCAGGTCGCATCAAACACGGTTAACTGACGCGACTTGGCCTCATTGCGCACGGCCTGAGACACGCCGTGGGCGGAGAAAATCACAATACTGTCATCAGGCACTTCGCTGATCTGCTCAACAAAAATCGCCCCACGCTGCTTTAAGCCTTCCACCACAAAGCGGTTATGCACCACTTCATGACGGACATAAATGGGGGGTTGATAGATTTCTAGCGCGCGCTCAACAATACTGATGGCACGGTCAACCCCTGCGCAAAAGCCACGGGGATTGGCAAGTAAGATCTTCATGTGTCCGCCTTTATTGCACACTTATAATTTCAACATCAAAAATGACGGTTTTCCCAGCCAGCGGGTGGTTAAAATCAACCGTGACGGAATCGCCCGTCACTGCCGTCACAATCCCCGGGATCTCCTGTCCTTGCGGCCCACTAAAGGCAATGATCGCCCCTTCTTCTGCGGGCGTTTCTCCACCAAAGTGACGGCGATCCATGTGATGGATATTATCCGGATTAGGCTGGCCGAATGCATCCTCTGGTGCCAAGGTGAAGCTGCTCGACTCCCCTTCTTTTAAACCAAGAAGGCAAGTTTCAAAGTTTTCCGTCAAGCTACCGTCGCCCATCACCAGCTTCGCCGGTTTACCCGCATTATGGGTGGTATCGGCAACCGAACCATCTTCCAGTTTGATGGTAAAGTGCATAATGACTTCGCTAGACGCTGTGATTGCTTTCATGATTCATCCTTTTAGACAGTCGCGGTTTTGCTGATAGATACGCATCATCCTTGTTTGGTCGATGACTGGCCTTGACGAAAACTATCTAAGATTATCAATGCAGCGCCCAAACATATCGCCGAATCGGCGAGATTAAACGCTGGCCAGTGCGAACTTCCGAGATAAAAATCAAGGAAATCAATCACATAGCCATGCACAAGACGATCAAACAAATTACCCAGTGCGCCACCAATGATCATCGCATAGGCAATATTGATCATGCGTTTGCTGGCCGGTGTTCCCCGCATCCAATACGCCAATAATCCGCTCACCCCCAGTGCAATCGCACTGAACAGCCAACGCTGCCAACCGCCGGCATCACTTAAAAAACTAAACGCCGCGCCGTGGTTGTGCACGTATGTAAGATTGAAAAAAGGCAGCACTTCAATCCGATTCGCAAACCCGTATTCCATGGTTTGCATCACCAGCCACTTGCTGCCGATATCGAGAGCAAAGACCAGCGGCGCTAGCCAAAGCCAGCGCCATCCTGATTGTGAGAGGGAAAGAGTCTGCATCACGCAAATTGGCGAGTTTCGCCTTCTCCTGCAATATTGGTCACACAACGGCCACAGATCTCTTCATGACCCGCAATGGTGCCAACATCAGCGACATGGTGCCAACAGCGCTCACACTTAGCCGCGCTTGATGCCGCCACGTCCACAGCCAAGCCGTCGAGTTCAGTCTGTGTTGCGGAATCAGGAGCATCTCCCGCGATCACGGTCGCTTTCGAGGTCAACAGCACAAAGCGAAGTTCGTCGCCCATCAAGCGCAGCTTCTCGGCAAAGTCTGTTGGTGCATAAAGCGTGACTTCCGCTTCTAATGAACCGCCGATGACTTTTTCATTCCGGGCTTGCTCTAGGGTTTTGTTCACTGCACCGCGAACATCGAGCAATTTCGCCCAGAACGCCTGATTCAGCACAGCCTGCTGTTCTAAGTCAAACAAGCCGTCATACCAGACTTCGGTGAAGACAAACTTGTTTCGCTCGCCGGGCATTTCATTCCAGATCTCATCCGCGGTAAATGACATAATCGGTGCCATCCAGCGTACCAGTGCTTCCACGATGTGGAACAGCGCCGTTTGACAGCTGCGGTGCGCATGGCTGCCTGCTTTGGCTGTGTACTGACGATCCTTGATGATATCGAGGTAGAACGAGCCCATTTCAATCGAGCAGAACTGCATCAAACGCTGAGTCACTTGGTGGAAGTTACAGGCATCATACGCGGCAGTGATCTCTTGCTGCGCTTCGAGGGCGCGGCTGACGGCCCAGCGATCGACCGCCACCAAATCGTCTGGAGCAACCAAGTCAGTTTTAGGGTCAAAACCGTGTAGGTTAGCCAGCAAGAAGCGCGAGGTATTACGGATACGACGATAAGCATCAGCACTGCGCTTGAGAATTTCATCCGACACACTGATCTCACCCGTATAATCGGTTGATGCCACCCACAAACGGAGAATATCGGCACCCAGCTTATTCATCACATCTTGCGGCATGATGGTATTTCCCAACGACTTCGACATCTTGCGGCCATTACCGTCGACGGTGAAGCCATGGGTGAGTACACGGCGGTATGGGGCTTTGTCTTTAATTGCCACCGACGTCATCAGTGATGACTGGAACCAGCCACGGTGTTGATCCGAGCCTTCCAAATACATATCGGCTTCTTGACCGTTAAACTCGTCACGCTGATTAACCACAGCATAGTGCGTCGCGCCAGAGTCAAACCACACATCCAGGGTATCCAAGACTTTCTCGTACTGATCAGCGTCATCGCCCAACAGTTCATTCAGATCTAAGTCCCACCACGCTTGAATACCGGCTTTCTCTACGCGCTGAGCCACCTGCTCAATCAGGTTAAGCGTATCAGGATGAAGCTCTGAGGTTTCTTTATGAACGAACAGGGCAATAGGCACGCCCCAAGTGCGCTGGCGCGAAATACACCAGTCTGGACGCCCTTCCACCATTGACTCAATGCGGCTTTGTCCCCAGTCAGGGATCCATTCAACGTTCTTGATCTCTTGCAGCGCTTTATCTCGCAGCCCCGCTTTGTCCATGGCAATGAACCATTGCGGCGTGGCACGGAAGATGATCGGTGTTTTGTGGCGCCAGCAATGCGGGTAGCTGTGCTCATACGCGTGATGATGCAATAAGGCACCGTGCGTTTTCAGCGCTTCAATCACGCTGTCGTTGGCTTTAAACACGTGTTGACCAGCAAACAGCGGCGTGTCGGGCAGATACACACCATTGCTGCCAACCGGGTTAGCTACTTCGAGATCGTATTTTTGACCGACCACAAAGTCTTCTTGACCATGACCTGGCGCCGTGTGAACCACACCGGTACCCGATTCAGTGGTAACGTGATCGCCTAGGATAACTGGCACATCAAAGTCATAAAAAGGGTGTTGAACACGTTGAAGCTCCAACGCTTCACCTTTACAGAAACCAAGGTTGTGATAGTGCTCAATACCCGCGCGATCCATCACATCTTTTGCCAGCTCTGCGGCAAGGATCAAGCGCTGTGGCTGGTCACCTTCCACTTGCACCAAGACGTATTCCAAGTCTGCCGCAACGGCGACCGCACGGTTCGCTGGCAAAGTCCAAGGCGTCGTGGTCCAGATCACCGCGGATACTGGGCCTTCGCCTTGGTGATCGCCCGCTAGGGTAAATACGTTCAATAACGCCTGCTCATCAACCGCGCGGAAAGTCACGTCAATCGACGGTGATGTTTTATCTTGGTACTCAACTTCGGCTTCCGCGAGCGCCGAACCACAGTCTGTACACCAATGCACGGGCTTGAAGCCTTTGTGCAAATGACCATTGCCTGCAATTTTACCCAGTGCTCGAATAATATTGGCTTCGGTATTAAAGTCCATGGTCAGGTAAGGCTTATCCCACTCACCTAATACGCCAAGCCGTTTGAAGTCAGCTTTTTGACCTTCTACTTGCTTGGCCGCGTATTCACGACATTTTTCCCGGAACTCGGCGGTAGAGATTTTCTGACCCGGCTTACCAACTTTTTTCTCTACCATCAATTCGATAGGTAGACCATGGCAGTCCCAGCCAGGGACGTACGGTGCGTCATAGTCCGCCAGCGTTTTCGATTTAATAATAATGTCTTTGAGAATTTTATTAACAGAGTGACCAATGTGAATATTGCCGTTCGCGTACGGAGGACCGTCATGCAAAATAAATGTTTTTTTGCCTTTCTTCGCTTGACGGATTGCACCGTAAAGATCTTCATCGTACCAACGCTTGAGCATATCAGGCTCGCGCTTAGCAAGATTACCTCGCATCGGAAACGCGGTTTCCGGCAGGTTTAAGGTATCTTTGTAGTCACTCATTGATTATTGATTCCGTATGGAGGTTACACTCTAGACATTATTGGCATCAGCCAGCCACGCACGCGCGGCTGATGCATCTCGTTGAATTTGCATTTTTAACGCGTCTACTGACGCAAATTTGGTCTCGTCACGCAACTTATGTAACAAGCTTACTTCAAGCTGTTTGCCGTATAAGTCGAGCGTGTGATCAAAAAGGTGTACTTCGAGTTGCTGGTGCGTGCCGTTTACCGTAGGACGGTGCCCTACATTCGCCACCCCAGGCAATGATTGCCCATCGATGGCCACCGTTACCGCATAGACACCAGAAACAGGTGAAACGCGACGTTTAAGCAACACATTTGCAGTAGGAAAACCAATCGTCCGCCCTAGCTTGCGACCGTGGGCAACCCGGCCACAAATACTGTAAGGACGCCCAAGCATATCGGCCGCCACTTGCATCTTTCCGGCGGAAAGTGCATCACGAATGGCCGTGCTACTCACACGCCGGTCGCTCACACAAAAGCTCTCGGTACTGACAACCGCAAAGTCATGCTCTTGTCCGGCTTGTTTTAAGCGCGAAAAGTCGCCAGTTCGCTTAAGGCCAAAGCGAAAGTCGTCACCCACAACCAGAAACTTAACACCCAATTGATTGACCAACAAGCGGTCCACAAAGGCATCAGGGCTCATGGCGGCGAATGCCGGGGTAAAACTCACGCACAACAGCCTGTCGACGCCCAGTTTGGCAAGCTGGGTGTATTTGTCCCGCAATCGCGATAAACGGGCAGGCGCTTGCTCTCCGAGAAATAACTCGAGCGGTTGCGGCTCGAACAGCATGACGGTCGCAGGCAAGTCAAGGGCTCTGGCCTTCTCAACGACTTGACGCAAAACAGCCTGGTGGCCGAGGTGGACACCATCGAAATTCCCGATGGTCAGTACACAGCCTCGGTGTTGCGCCCGGATGTTGTGGATGCCTCGAATTAATTCCATCGCCTGCTGACTATTTGAACTATTAAAACTGGCGGATTATATACTAGTCAGCGCTGGCAATCAGCCCTGGATTGATAATCCGCGCGCTCTATCATCCACGATGACGAATATCACTCACCCGTACACCGAGCAACAGGGCGGTGACAAGATAAAGCGCGCCGCCTCCCACAATAAGGCTGGCTAACGTTAAGCTTCGAGATAACAAGGACATCGACACCCACTGAGACAACGCAGGCATCACCAGGTACAAACCGGCGATCATCACCCCCACAGCCAACACGAGTTTGCTAATAAATCCGACGGTTGCCCGCGATAATTGATAAATGCCTTGGCGGTGTAATCCTTGATAGAGCAGGCCAGCGTTAATCAACGCAGACAGTGCGGTGGCTATGGCCAGCCCGACATAACTAAACAAGTAAGCAAAAATGGCGTTGAAAACCATGTTACTCGCCATCGCTATCACACCATACTTTACGGGCGTTTTGGTGTCTTGGCGGGCGTAGTAACCAGGCGCAAGGACCTTGATCACCATAAAATTGACCAAGCCACAGGCATAAGCCATCAACGATAAACTCGCCGCTTCTACGTCAGGGACGCCAAATTCACCACGCATAAAGAGCACCATCAACATCGGTTGGGCAAGCACGATCAAACCCGCCATCGCTGGGATCCCAAGGAGCAACACCATACGCACCCCCCAATCCATGGTGGCAGAAAATTGCTGAGGCGATTGGTCAACATGCTTTTTCGATAGCGCCGGCAAGATCACGGTGGCAATGGCAATACCAAACAGGCCGAGCGGAAATTCAAGCAAGCGATCAGAGTAATACAGCCAACTGATCGACCCAGTCATCAAGAAACTGGCAATAAAGGTATCGAATAATAGGTTAATTTGGCTCACCGAAACCCCGAAAAGCGCGGGAATCATCAGCTGGCGTATTTTCACTACCCCAGGATGCTGCCAGCCCCACTTAGGTTTTACCAGCATGCCTTCTTGAGAGAGGAAAGGCAGTTGAAATAAAAGCTGAACCGCGCCCCCAATAAAGACACCAATCGCCAAACCTATTTCAGGTTGGGCAAGATGCGGGGAGATCCCTATCGCCGCTGCGATAATGGCGATATTCAAAAAAACAGGGGTAAAGCTCGACACCGCAAATTTATTGAGGGTGTTAAGTATCGCCCCAGATAAAGCCACAAAGGTAATAAACCATAAGTAAGGGAAGGTAATTTTGAGCATCAAGCTCGCCAACTCAAACTTGGCACCGTCAGGCCGGCCCTCGAGCCAATCAACGAACCAACCTGTACCAAACAGCGCCGCTAGGACGGGCGAACCGACCACCCCGAGCAAGGTGACAAGAGTGACCAAGCCACCTAAGGTGCCCACCACATTGGCGACCAGTTCACGCGAGTGCGCGCGTGTGTCATCATCTTTATCTCGCGCTTGATATTCAGTTAATACGGGCACAAACGCTTGCGAGAAGGCGCCTTCTGCGAACAAACGACGCAAAAAGTTCGGAATTTTGTTGGCGAAAAAGAACACATCGGCGGCGGCGCCTGCCCCCATCAAGTTCGCGATCACCACATCACGGACCAGCCCTAAAACACGGGACACCAAAGTCATGGTGCTCACGATGAGCCCAGAGCGTAAAAGTCGCTTACTCACGGTTACCTCTTGAAAACACGTGCCCAATGCGCGTCACTGTCGCACCTTCATTGTTTCTTTCCGCTGTCACGTTATCGCTGACATCGATAAGAAATGGAAATATAGGTGACGTCGGGGCTGAAATGCTGATAGAATCAGCCGCCATATTAACTGTGATAACCCCGCAGCGCCAACACATCGTTGGAGCGGCGGATCTTTGCACAAATGAATTGACAATAGAGGTAAAAAGAGGCATAGTCCTCCGCCTTGAAATGTCACCGAACAAAAAGATTTGGGAGTTAGACCCTTGGCGAATATCAAATCTGCTAAGAAGCGTGCGATCCAGTCTGAGAAGCGTCGCCAGCACAACGCAAGCCGTCGCTCTATGATGCGCACTTATATGAAGAAAACTGCTTCAGCTATCGCTGCAGGCGACAAAGAAGCAGCAACTGCTGCTTTTGCACAAGTTCAGCCTATTCTTGATCGTTCAGCCACCAAAGGCCTGATCCACAAGAACAAAGCAGCTCGTTACAAAGCAGCATTCGCAGCACAAATCAAAGCGCTGTAATTTTGCTCTTTGCAAAGAGATAAAAAAAACCGGCTTCGGCCGGTTTTTTTATTGCTTAAGGGTTGGGTGAATCCACGGTTTCCTTACAATACAGATCATGTAGTAACTGGATAACCGCCTCGACTTCATCACTTTTTAGCGAGTAATACACGGTTTGCGCTTCTTTACGCGTGGCCACCAGGCCATCTTTTCGAAGCCAAGCAAGGTGTTGAGACAGCGCCGACTGGCTTAAAGGCACTCGCTCCACCAGCTGCCCAACCGACAACTCTCCTTGCAGTAGATAACACAGAATGAACAGGCGTTTCTCGTTGGCCATGGCCTTGAGCAGGTTTACCGCCTTCGGCCCATTCTGCTGCATGCGGGCTAAATCCATTCAACTTCCATCACTCATTAATACTCATTGCCACGAGTCTAGCACGATCTTTATGCCAATCTGTAACTAAACAAATAAGCGGCTGTAATCTGCCTCACAAATCCGCTTGACCGCCGGATGCTGGATCATTCGCTCGGCGAAGATCACATAGTACTCTTCTTTGACCGCACTCAACTCGACAATTTGTACGGCTTGCCCGAGGCGCGTCACTTCCTCGGCATAGGTGGTGGGCGCAATGAATAACGCCTGATGACTAATGCCAAATGCTTTCATCAGTGCAGAGTCATCAAACTCACCCAGTATGTTGGGCACGATGCCTTGTTGATCAAACCACTGTGTGAGTTTTCGTCCCATAGCGGTCGCTTTGCTCGGCATCAATATTTTTTGCGTGGCAAGACGGATAGGTAGCGGCACATCGGGGGGCTCTGCGGGATTAGAGGAATACAAACTCATGCTACTCTCACCAAGCTTGACGCTAAATAACCCCGCCTGTTGCGTGGAATCGACTGGGCAGTCGGACAAGATCATATCCAATTTATGCTGAGAGAGCTGTTCGAGTAGCATCTCGTGCGTCGATTCAAAGCAACGTAGGTGGATGGCATTATCGTTCGGGATAGCATGAAGCAAGATTTGACTGATCAAACGCTTAGATAAGGCATCAGCCACCCCTACATCAAATAAGATGTTTTCTTGTTGGCTATAGTTAACAATATCCAGCATCTCATAACTCAAGCCAAACATACGGTCCGCATATTGAAAAACGAGCTGACCCAGTTCGGTGGGCTCAACATAACGGCCATTGCGTTTAGTAAGCTTGCCATTTAAGCGCTGTTCCAGCGCTCGGATTTGCCCTGTCACAGTTTGTGGTGTTAAACAAAGTTTGTCCGCCCCTTGGGTGATCGAACCTTGCTTGCAGACCATCCAGAAATAATAGAGGTGGTTGTAGTTTAGGTGAGCCATGCTGATTGATAAAAAAACGCCAGACGAGCAGCTTACGCTGCCCCTCTGGCGCCTTCAAGTTTCATGCTCGTTTTAGTCTTTCACATCATCTTTATCGAGCGGCTTTCTCACCCGCTCTCCAGCACGATGCTCTAACGCACGCTCTGAAAAGCTCGACCCATTTTCGGCTTTATCTGTGTCGTTTAATGAGGCCGTCATCGCTTTTCCATCTGCCACGCCCGCTAAGTAGGCTTGGCACACGTCGCTGTTATCCTTTTCTCCGTGGCAGTACATCTCTTGGTTCGCCGCCATGGCAGAGCCAGAGACGGCAACCAGGCTAGTAATCAATGCTAGTGTCGCCTTCTTCATACTCGTCTCCTTGTTCATCAGCAAGCGCGCTGGCTGGGGGCAATGCAAAGTGCAAGACCGCATAACCAATCACCGCGGCCAAGGTTGATCCTATCAAGATCCCCAGCCGAGAGAGTGTGACGAACTCGCCATTCACACCGACAAAGGCCAGTGACGAGATAAAAATAGACATGGTAAAACCAATACCACAAAGCACTGACACCGCGAAGATATGGGTAAAATTCACACGTGCTGGTAATTTAGCAATGCCGAGTTTCACCGCTGCCCAGCTAAAGCTAAAGATACCCAAAGGCTTACCAATCAGCAGACCCAATGCAATACCTAACGGCAACATTTCGGTTAAGTTTGCCAAAGAGACGCCATCCAAAGACACCCCGGCATTCGCAAAGGCGAAGATAGGCAGGATCAAATACGACACATAAGGATGGAGGGCGTGCTCCATTTTTTTCAACGGTGATGGGTCATCATCCGTTTTTCCTTTCAGTGGGATGGCAAAGCCAAGCACGACACCGGCGAGGGTCGCGTGAACACCTGACTGTAAAACACTGAACCACAGCACCAAACCAACCACCACATACGCGGTGATACTGGTGACCTTGCGCATGTTCATCGCCACCAAGACTAAGGTAGCAGCAAACGCACTGGCTAACGCAACCACTGACAGATCACTGCTGTAAAACAGCGCGATGATCACTATGACCCCAAGATCGTCAATAATCGCCAGTGCGAGCAAGAAGACCTTTAGCGCCAACGGTACACGATTACCCAGCAATGCCAAGACACCGAGGGCAAAGGCAATATCGGTCGCGGCCGGGATCGCCCACCCCGATACCGCGAGAGGGTCACCCCAGTTAAAGGCTAAATAGACCAATGCGGGGGCGAGCATCCCACCAATGGCGGCGACCGCCGGGAAGGTCGCTTTGTCTTTCGAGTTTAAGGCACCTTGCACCAACTCACGCTTCACTTCCAAACCAATCAGCAGGAAAAAAATCACCATCAAGCCATCGTTGATCCAATGACCAACCGATAAACCGGCTATATAGGTATGAAGGGTGCTGTCATATAAAGGCTGTAGATCCGAGTTCGCTACGAACATCGCCAATACCGCCGCAATAATCAGCACAATACCTCCTGCGGATTCCATTTTCAGAAACTGACGAATGACATCAGTCATTTAAGCACTCCATACAAAAAAAGTGGATTTCCGTAGTCTAGTCAGCCAGACCACTTTTAGAAAAATCGTTTGTTCTGATAGTAAACATCGGAAAAACCGATATCAAAACTAACTTACCATTGATTTATTCGCAGTCTAATCTTTTTTATCCTTGCTAACCGCCCAGTGTCTAGCATAGTGTCAACGTGCGCCTCCCTGTTACATTTTTCCACGGATTTTTTTACGGCACCGAACGGGCACAAATAATACTTAAAATCAGCAAGCTAACTGGCGCGAATTCCACTGATAACCTCGTCCAGATCGGATTTTCAAACCACTGCAGTATTTGTGTCATATTTCTGAAATATTACCTTCTTACTATCGCCGCAGATTTTTGCTTTGACACTAAACTGACATAGAACTGTCACGGAGATATCTTATGACTCCCCATGCTACAGCGGTAGAGGCAACCCAGAGCTCCTCAAATTGGTTCCGTTGGACCAAGCTTGCCGTCATGCTTTACCTCCTACTGGTGGCCGTTGCCATGGTAGGAAGCGGCTTTAAATGGGCCGTCGGCGACGAAGCAAAGACGCTCTTCGCGTTCGCTTCTCATCCCGTAGCTGGCTTAATGATTGGTATTGTTGCTACCGCATTGATCCAATCGTCAAGCACAGTCACCTCTATTATAGTTGGCTTAGTCGCAGGTGGCCTCCCCGTTGAAGCCGCGATTCCAATGGTCATGGGGGCAAACGTAGGCACCTCGGTCACTAACACGATCGTGAGCCTTGGGCATGCCCGCTGTAAAGTGGAGTTTAGTCGCGCATTTAGTTGCGCCACCGTCCATGATTTCTTCAACCTTTTTGCCGTTGCTATCTTCCTGCCATTAGAGATGGCGTTCGGTTTGCTGAACAAGATTTCCGAGTGGTTGGTTTCACCGCTGACGCAAGCCAGTGACATGAGCATTAAAGGTTTGAACTTTGTTAAGCCGCTGACAAAACCCGTGGTTAACGCGGTACAATCACCGCTTGAAGCCGCCCTGCCTGGTAACATTGGTGGCGCTATCATGATTGTCATGGGGATTGCTGCCATCGTGATTGCGATTACCATCATGGGCAAAGTGATGAAAAAGCTGATGGTCGGTCGTGCCAAAGACATGCTGAAGAACGCCATTGGTCGTGGTCCACTGCACGGTATTTTCTCAGGCTCTGTGGTCACTGTTTTGGTGCAGTCTTCATCGACAACCACCAGCTTAATGGTGCCGCTAGTCGGCTCAGGGGTGCTAAAAGTCCGTGACATCTACCCCTTCACCTTAGGCGCCAACATTGGGACTTGTATTACCGCCCTACTCGCCGCCACGGCGGTTACCGGTGAATTCGCGGTCTTTGCCCTACAAATCGCGTTGGTGCACTTAAGCTTCAACATCTTGGCGACGACGCTGATTTTCGGTATTCCGTTCTTGCGTGAATTGCCGCTCAAAGGGGCCGACTGGTTAGGCCAATTGGCAGCCAAATCAAAAGCGGCGGTACTGGCTTACATCAGCCTCGTCTTTGTGATTGTTCCAGGAAGCATTGTGCTGTTGTCACAGTGATGGGTTGACCTCCCGCCCAAGCGCAAAAAACCACCGCCCGTGCGGTGGTTTTTTATTGGAGACACCAAAGTAAGTCAGATAAAGATGTCGCGATATGACACGTGAATCCGATAAGACGTCACTAAATGGCTATCGGTGCTTTAATCGTTGGGTGCGGCTCGTACCCTTCAATCTCAAAGTCATCAATTTGATAATCAAAAATAGACGCCGGTTTACGTTTGATCACCAAGCGAGGTAGTGCACGCGGTTCACGTTTTAGTTGCTCGTAAACAATCTCGTCGGTTAAATGATTATGATAAAGGTGCACGTCTCCAAAGGTATGGACAAAATCGCCCACCGCTAAATCGCATTGTTGCGCAATCATATGAGTGAAAAGCGCATAGCTGGCAATGTTAAACGGCACACCCAAGAAGTAATCGGCGCTGCGCTGATAAAGCTGGCATGAAAGCTTGCCATCAGCCACGTAGAACTGGAACAAGCAATGGCAAGGCGCCAAGGCCATCTTGCCTTGTTCGGCGTTCTCGGTTGGGCTTATCGACTCATCAGGCAAATCAGCAGGGTTCCAAGCGGTAATGATATGACGACGTGAATTAGGTTTCGTTTTAATTTGCTCGATCAGTTGTTCGATTTGATCCACCGTCGAGCCATCAGGACACGCCCACGAGCGCCACTGCGCGCCATAAACGGGGCCAAGGTCACCGCTTTCAGTCGCCCACTCATCCCAGATACGCACCTTATTTTCTTGTAAATAATGAACGTTAGTATCGCCGTTAAGGAACCACAAAAGCTCATGGATAATGGCACGCGTGTAGAGCTTTTTGGTGGTCAGTAACGGAAAGCCAGCGGCAAGGTCAAACCGCAGTTGCCGACCAAACACTGACCGTGTTCCCACGCCCGTGCGATCGCCTCTATCCGTCCCATTATCGAGAATATCCTGCATCAAAGCCTGATACTGCTTCATAGTGTTTCCTATCATTGGCCAAACGAACAAAAGGCACCGCTGAGGTGCCTTGATGGTTTACTTACTATAACCGATTCGCGCTATTCGGTCACTTGGCGGATTGACGCTGGTACGCCCATCCGATCATCACTGCCCCTGCAATAATCATGGGTAATGACAACAGTTGTCCCATACTGAAAATGCCGGCAAACAAGCCTAGGTGCGCATCTGGCTCACGGAAATATTCCACAATAAAGCGGAACGTCCCGTAGCCAGCCAAGAAAAGCCCTGATACTGCGCCCATCGGGCGTGGCTTTTTGATGTAGAGGTTGAGGATCACAAACAGGGCGACACCTTCTAGCGCAAACTCATAGAGCTGTGAGGGGTGCCGCGGCCAAGGGCCACCACTTGGGAATACCATCGCCCACGGGACATCAGTCACCCGTCCCCAAAGTTCACCATTTATAAAATTCCCTAGACGACCTGCGCCCAATCCAAACGGTACCAGCGGCGCGATAAAGTCAGCAACAGTAAAAAAGTGACGCTGAGTTTTACGCGCGTACCACGCCATGGCGGTGATCACACCCAGCAAGCCCCCGTGGAAGGACATGCCACCTGTCCACACTTTGAATAAAAACAGCGGATCGGCAATAAAGGCATCAAATTGATAAAATAGGACATAGCCAATGCGTCCCCCGAGCACGACGCCCAAAAAGCCAGCAAAAAGGAGATCGCTGACTTCTTCTTTGCTCCAACCGCTATTCGGTTTGGCCGCACGATGATTCGCAAGCCACAAGGCGAACACAAAGCCAAGTAAATACATTAAACCGTACCAACGCACGGCTACCGGACCAAGTTCAAATAAGATGGGGTCGATTGACGGAAAGGTAATGTAGCCTTCGGCCATGAATGGGATCCTTTATTTCAACAACATGCTGGCGCCGACAATAACAAGAAAGACGGCAAAAATACGTTTTATTTGCGCAGTGGGTAGCCTCACCGCCAGTTGAGCACCGACCCGTGTCATCAATACCGACGTTGACACGACGCCGAGCAACGCAGGCAAATACAAATATCCGACACTGAGCGCGGGCAAGGGTTCCGTTTGACGCCAGCCCAACCACATAAAACTCATCATGCCACCCAGCGCCAACACCGCGCCCCCCGCCGAGGCACTGCCAATGGCTTGGTGCATACTCACTCCGCGCCAATGCAGGTATGGGACGGTAAACGAGCCGCCCCCGATCCCCGCCAAGCTAGAAAGTGTTCCGATCAGCGTGCCCGCAAAGGACAGTCGCAGCCAATGCGGTAAAGGACGCGCGCGATAGGGACGCCGATTGAGCAACATTTGTAGCGCCATGGCGAGCACTATCACGCCAAACAGGCGGGGCAACCAATCGTGTGGCAGCCGATCCGCAAGCCCTGCCCCCAAGATGCCGCCCAGCATCATGCCAGGGACGAGCGCTTTAACCGCCTCAAGGTGAACATTCCCCAGACGAAAATGGCGCCAAGCAGAGGCACTCGACGTCAGTACAATGGTCGCGAGCGAGGTAGCGAGCGCAATAGGCATCACCACGGTGGGCGCAATACCGAACACGGGGAGGAGAAAGGTCAGCGCAGGCACGACGACCAACCCGCCACCAATTCCCAGAAGACCAGACAACGTCCCCACGCAGGCCCCCAGCAGCATACACACTACAAAAAGTAGGGCCGTTAAGCTGGTTATCATCGCAGCTGTCCGACTTTGACCAACGCCTCTAACCCTTGCGCAGCCAGAAAGGCTTCAGTAGCAGCGCGGATCTCGTCTGGATGATCCAGGGTTAGCATCTGCTTGGCCTGCGTGACTAAATGCGCGTGCGGTAAACGGCTTAGCAAATACTTAATCTTGGCCACGTTGCGGGTATTCATACTGAGCTGGTGATACCCCAACCCCACCAGCAAAGACGCCCCCACCGGATCGCCGGCTAGTTCTCCACACACACTAACCGGAAGCTGATGACGGGTTCCCACAGCGGCAATCGACGCTAATGCGTGTAATACCGAGGGGTGCAGCGCATCAAAAATATCAGCCACGCGCGCATTGTTGCGATCGACCGCTAATAGATATTGAGTGAGATCATTGGTGCCGACTGAAAGAAAATCGACATCGCGCGCAATGTTATCGAGCTGATAAAGAATAGAGGGAACTTCAACCATGATCCCCAATAAAGGGATATTGATACTTTGCCCAGCTTGGTGTGCCTCCTGGCTGACCTCTTGATAAGCACGGCTAATCAACGCCTTGGCTTCCAATAACTCGTTACGCCCGGAGATCATCGGCAGCAACAGCTTAAGATTGTTAAAACCAATACTGGCACGCAACATGGCGCGAACTTGAATCAAGAAGATATCCGGGTGGTCGAGGGTAAAACGGATCCCGCGCCAGCCTAAAAACGGGTTGTCCTCTTCAACACTTAAATACGGTAATGGTTTATCGCCGCCAATATCTAAGGTGCGCATCACCACAGGTTTATCAGGGTAACTGGCAAGAATCGCACGGTATTGTTTAACCTGCTCGTCTTCAGACGGAAAACGGCGCTGCATCAGAAACGGCACTTCCGTACGAAAGAGCCCAACACCGTCAACGCCCTGATTGATTGCAATCTGGCTATCGGCGCTTAAGCCGGCGTTTAAGTGAACTTCAATACGCGTGCCATCCTGAGTATGTCCTGGTGCCGCAAGTGCCGTCTCAAACGTAGACTGTAGGCTCGCTTCCTCTTGCACGAGGTGCTGGTATTCATTGATCAATGCCTCAGCGGGCTCGATCATCAACACCCCTTTGTGGCCATCGAGGATCACGGTTTTTTGATGAAGCTTAGCGGGCGAAAAGCTGACGCCCATCACCGCCGGGATCCCCAACGCACGCGCCAAGATCGCCGCGTGTGAGTTCGCCGCCCCTTCTTCCGCCACCACACCAGTGAGCAACGCGCGAGGAATGGACGCTAACATGCCCGCCGTTAGCTCTCGCGCCAACAGCACAATGGGTGTCGAAACCGGTGGTGGACTCCCCGCTGGCGCAATTAAAAAGTAAAGCAGCCGCTGTCCTAACTCTTTCACATCGCCCGCTCGGGCTTTTAGGTAAGGATCATCCATCGCGGCAAAACGGGCAGAAAAGGCTTCAACCGTTTGTCTCACCGCCCAAGTGGCGGCATCCCCTTGTTGGACCCGTACTGTCATGTCTTCACGCAGCATAGGATCGTTAAGCAGATGAACAAACAAATCAAAAATCGCCAGCGCGTCTTTTTGCAGCTCTTTATCAAAGCGTTTACGCAAACGGCGAAACTCGGTACTGGCATCGTCAATCGCCGCGTCCAGTCTGTCGAGTTCACCTTGTGTATCTAGGTGGCAAGCAGGCGCCACCTCTTCAAGCCGCGGTTGAGAGTCATCACACCATGCTTGTGCGATCCCAATGCCCGGCGACGCAGGCATTCCCTCTAGCAACACCGGAGACGGCGCTCCCTGCCAGCCACCTTGGGCATCGGCATGCGCAAACACCACGGCCAACTGCGCGGCTAAGGTCACGAGAAAGGACTCTTCGCTCTCATCAAACTGGCGGGGTTGATGTTGTTGCACCACCAGCACACCCAACACCTTTTTGCGATAAATGATGGGCGTGCCAAGAAAGGATTGAAAGGCATCTTCGCCGGTGGAGGGGAAGGGTTTGAACGCGGGGTGCTTACGCGCGTGCGCCAAATTTAAAGGCTCAGCACGCTGACCCACCACACCGACCAAACCCTCGCCAAATGCCATCGACACTTGTGCACAAGGGTCGAGGCCTTGTGTTGCCATAAGCTCAAACTGTTGGTGTTCAGCATTGGCAAGATAAACGGAGCAGCACTCGGTACGCATCGCCACGCAAGTTTGTTGCACCAAGGTGTGTAACGCCTGCTCAAGATCTGAAGACGCCGCCACACTTTGCACAATATTCCTTAACTGCGTGAGCACCCAATCTCTCCTTACATTTATCCTCGCTTGTGTCGACGCCGAGGTTTGCGTTCTTTAAACGGCATCGCAAGTGGCGCGAATTCTTTCATCGCACGCCGATACACTTCACGCTTAAATGCCACTACTTGCCGCACTGGATACCAATAGCTCACCCAGCGCCAGCCATCAAACTCTGGTGTCCCCCCGCGCGAGACATTAACGCGTGACTCGTCACATTCAAGTTTGAGCAAAAACCACTTTTGCTTTTGCCCGATACACACGGGCTTGGAATCCCAGCGCACAAGGCGTTTGGGTAACTTGTAGCGTAGCCAATGTCGACTAGTCCCCAAGATGCGTACATCTTTTTTAGTCAGCCCCACTTCTTCATACAATTCCCGGTACATCGCTTGTTCAGGGCTTTCCCCCTCATCGATGCCACCTTGTGGAAACTGCCATGAATGCTGACCATATCGACGAGCCCAGAGAACTTGACCGTGGCCGTTACAAATTACTATCCCCACGTTGGGACGATAGCCATCGCCATCAATCACTGGACGACCTCAATGATAAATCTCTACTGAACCTGATTTTTTCACAAAAAGCGGTGAAGGGTAAACAAACATTGTGGATTGAGCGTTGTTTTTGCGCACTCGTCGTCATCTGAGGATAACTCAGCCCCTAACAGGAAGTTATAAACATAGCAATGAGAGTTTGCGCACATTTATTCACGCTTTCTGTGGATAGATTTGTGAAGAAGCCTAGAAAAAGTTCACTTCTCGAACGATCAAGGATCGCGTCATTGAATCAAAAGCGACCCAAAAAACAATAAATGTATTAATAATCAATTAATTAAACTCTTGCCATAACAAAAGGATCTTTTTTAAGATCGAGCGATCGTCAAATACACACAGATCGCTTAAAGATCCACCAATCAGAAAATTATCCACACCAATAGCGCAAAAAAACGGCAAATTCGCGATTTTTCACATTTTCACCCTCCTTTACGTACTGTATATTTGATCATGACAGTCAGGAATCCTATCAATCATCCTTCATCTGTGGATAACTACAAGCGTACGGATAGGATCATCAAGGGTAGGATCGACTTGCAGCCAATACAGCAGTTCTTGATAATGCACGCTCTCAACGTAACGAGCAGGATCCCAGCACAGTGATACAGCCCCCCGCATCCGAGCAGGTATTGATGGAGCGTGCACTCGCCCTCGCCGGTCTGACCCTTGGCGAAGTCAGCGAGACACTGTCGATCCCTTGTCCTGCGTCACTCACGCGGGAGAAAGGTTGGATTGGCATGTTACTCGAGGCCTGTTTAGGCGCCAACGCCGGCAGCAAACCCGAACAAGACTTTGCGCATTTAGGCATTGAGCTAAAAACAATTCCGGTCAACGGCGATGGTAAGCCGCTGGAAACCACCTTTGTGTGTGTTGCGCCGCTCACTGGGATCGCGGGGGTGCGCTGGGAAAATAGCCATGTGCGGCAAAAACTGTCACGCGTCTTGTGGATCCCCGTTGAAGGCGAACGCGATATACCGGTATCACAGCGCCGCATTGGCACGCCATTATTATGGTCCCCTAGCCAAGAGGAGGAAGCGCGACTGCGCGCCGATTGGGAGGAGTTAATGGATTGGGTAGCGCTAGGTCGCGTGACGGAAATCACAGCCCGCCAAGGTGAGTCTCTCCAACTACGACCCAAAGCCGCCAACGGCAAGGCCTTGACCGACGCTTTCGGCCCCGATGGTGAGCCGATCCGTACCTTGCCGCGCGGCTTTTATTTACGCACGCAATTCACCCACCAAATCTTGCGTCGTTACTTTGTGGATCCGAAGTAAGTATCAATCCGCATGCATGACATCCCGCGCGTTTAGGTAAAACATCAAAAACGAATTGGCATATCTTCTCGACAGCTTGGCTCGCCCCCGGTGGCAAACTCATCGTAAGGGTCCATCAAGCGTAATACGCCCTCTTCAATCCCTAGGGCTTTAAGTTTCTCCCCGACTTGCCCGACATGATCAAACTGCATCACCTCACCGGTTTGGTCCGAGCGTAAAGGCTCTAATTCATGCTTCACTTCTACTTCGACCGAGTATTTTGCGCCGCCTGCGTGTGCCATCACATAACATTGTGGACATGAGCGAGGATCCGCGCGCATCCAGGCTTTAAGCTGTGAATAGTTCATTTGACTTTCCTCTAGATTACACTTTTTCGTGTCCATCATGCCTAGCAAAAACACCGCGCTCAGACCGATACCATCGGACAATCCATTTAGTAATGGTCAAGATTTAACCAGCTGTCAAGCCGCAGCTAAACCGCTTTCGATCATTTTTAAAATTCTCTACTATGGACTGCCATAGGTCGATTGCAGACAAGGAGAAAGGATGCAATACCACCGTTTGCCCCATTCCTCGCTAGAGGTGAGTAAAGTGTGCTTAGGCACCATGACATTTGGTGAGCAAAATAGTGAAGCTGACGCCCATGCGCAGCTCGATCTTGCCTTTGAGCGGGGCGTGAATTTCATTGATACCGCTGAAATGTATCCCGTTCCCCCCAGCCAATCCACGCAAGGGTTAACCGAACAATACATCGGCAGCTGGTTAGAAAAATCCGGGAAGCGCGATCGTGTTATCCTCGCCACCAAGGTAGCCGGACCACGCAATGTACCCTATATCCGTGACAATATGTCGCTTAACCGACGCCATATTCATCAAGCCGTTGAGGATAGCCTGACACGACTAAAAACCGACTATATCGATTTGTATCAAGTGCACTGGCCACAGCGGCATAATAATTGTTTTGGTAAGCTCAATTATCCGTATCAAGATGAACACTCTGGGGTCACCATCCTCGACACGCTGGATGCGCTGCATGAGCTTGTCCAAGCAGGAAAAATTCGTTATATCGGTGTCTCAAACGAAACGCCTTGGGGCGTGATGCGCTATTTGCATCTGGCAGAGAAGCACGGCCTAACGCGTATCGTCTCTATTCAGAACCCTTATAATTTGCTTAACCGCACCTTTGAAGTCGGCCTGTCGGAAATCAGTCATCATGAAGGGGTCGAGTTGCTTGCGTACTCGCCGCTCGCGTTTGGCGCGTTGAGCGGAAAATATTTGCAAGGCGCACGCCCGAAAGGGGCCCGTTGTACACTGCACCAACGCTTCGCGCGCTACTTTACCGAGTCAGGGCAAAAGGCCACGCAAGAATACGTCGATCTTGCCCAACGCCATGGCCTCGATCCTGCAAAAATGGCACTCGCGTTTGTGAATAGTCGTCCTTTTGTCGCTTCTAACATCATCGGTGCCACGACGCTAAAACAGCTCGAGAGTAATCTCGATAGCTTGGATCTGACGCTGAGTGACGATGTGCTTGCCGGTATTGATGAGATTGCTAACCGCTATCCCAACCCCTGCCCTTAGATCGCAAACGGCAGCCAAGTTGGCTGCCGCGCAGTGTATTATTCGAGGATGGGGCGGCGTATCAACCGATACGCCGCTTCCTGGGGCCCATTATAACCACCGCCATCGTCGTCGCCATGTCACAAGATAACGTTTAGCCGCAAATTGTGTGCTAACGGGCAAAGCATCTTGTTTGTCAGGCGCAATACCAATATCACGTTGTAGGTGACGATTTAACGCCACATCTGTGTAGCGGTAACGGTGTGTGCTCGCGCGACGCTGACGAATCATATCCAAACGCACCAGCGCTTGGGCTAAGGGTAATAAAGATAGTTGAGTCATGATGGCTCTCCTTTTCGGTTACAGGAGGCCACAGGCATAAAGCGAAGTGGGACTGCAAACTGGCCGCGTTATACCTGCGACCAGTTACAGTTGGACGCAGAGTCAGATGCGTGAGCGGGTATCCTGAGCCAAGTGGTTGGCACAGTGACGCGCAGAGGCAACGATGACATCGAGTTTTTTCATCGGAAAATCAGTCATGGCATTAACCTCCTTGAGCATGTGAATCTGCGTGAATGGAGCTAATAGTATTCAATAACTTATAATTAATATCAATAAGTTATATAAATATTGTTCAAATAAAGCGCAACACTCTGTCTAGCAATAAAGACATGGGGGATTGTGCTGTTAAATCTCTCACGGTTTGATAGTCCGTAGATATTTGTACCACGGCTGGCGAGATGTATGAAAAACCTTTAAACCAGGTTGCTTTGCGAGTAATGATTTAACGTCCTAAAATGCGAAAACCCAGCTTGGCAATAGAAATACTTGAGTCCATCACCATAGGCTCCCACATATACATCCCTGAATCCTTGACACTTCAGTGCAGTCATAACAAAACGCAGAAAAATCGTGCCAACGCCTTGACCTTGATATTGAGGGGCAACTGCAAACGGTTCTAGATACACACTATTATCGGCATGATTTTGCCATCCAGTGCACGCGGCAATCACTGTGTTTGGATAAAGTGGATCGACTAAACAGAAATCTAAATCCTGGCGATAATTAGGTGCGTTTTCCGTTATTTTGTAACTTGATAATAAATCATAATGCGAGCGATCCTGAAACGCCGAAGCGACACATTCCATCCGGCTTTCATACAAGTTGGGGTCGACGAGGGTTCTAAGTCGATAATGACTGGTAGCCAAAGACTGCGTATATTGATTTAAGTCACCGACAAGCAAATACTCCTGTCCGGTATCCTTATCGAAGCCATACTCTTTAAGCAACATTATTAGCATGTTATCTTCTTGATCCGCCCAACATGTCATCTTTTTACGTCCATCTTCTAGGCAATAATTTGTCTCCATTGCCCATTCCAGCATTTGCTTCAATAAAGCAGATCGATACTCTGAAGATGTAAAGAAAAAGCTGTTGAAATCGGCAGCCTCAGAGAGAGTCACACCGACCAGCTTGCCATCATCATCTCGCCACAACGACACATGGTCTTCCCAGTCAGTAATCCCTCTTTTTTCGAACAATGGTTTGACCAAATATCGTGCATATTCAAACCTGCTCGGATGCCAACAGGCATCTACCGTTCTCTTTTTGAACAGCGAATCAAAAAATCGTTCCACTTCCTTAAAAGCATCACTATTATATTCACAAACGTTGAGTGGACTGGTCATGTTTATTTCTTTATCACCTCATATTTATAAAAATTTTCATAATCACGTAACAAAAACATAGCCCTTATAATTAAAACGTCACACTATGATTGTGAATATATAAACTACATTTATATACTTTCTGCCTTTAACCACCAATTAGGGGACTGTGGTCGATACATATAATACCCTTGTACATAGGGGATCGTTATTTCTTTCAATTTACTCACTGTCATCTCATCTTCTACCCCTTCTGCAACGATCCGTACTCCCTCTTTTCTACCATAGCCACATAGGTAGGTTAAAAAATCCATACAGGGTTGCGAGACAATGGACTCACTCACTAGCTTTTTATCTAGTTTGACCTGATAAAGAGGAAGATTAAATAAACTCGTGATTGCACTCATTCCTGCCCCAAAATCATCAATAGAAAGTTTAAATCCAAATCGATTAAGCTGTTCGAGCACTGCATTGACTTTCATCCCCCCGTCTAATGGATAAGACTCAGTGACCTCCAATACGATGCGTTCTGGGGGTAAGTGGTACATTTTGACAATATTGAGAATATCTTCGACGACATTAGGATAAGTGAGTTGTTGAACTGAGATATTAATGTTAATCATTGGTCGAGTCTCAAACAACTTATCGTAATCAGTGAGGAATTGGCAGGCTTGACTGAGCACCTCTAGACCGAGTGCATGGATATGACCCAAATGTTCAGCAATAGGGATAAACTCATCAGGAGATATTGGCCCCATGATAGGATGCGTCCACCTGGCGAGGGCTTCAAAACTAAATATTTCTCCGCTTTTTACCTCAAAGATCGGCTGTAAAGCTATATGGATACCGCATTCCTTAATTGCGTTTATGAGCGAGTCTGTGATCTCAAAATGCCGTTGTTCTCCGCTACATAACCGTTTATCAATGGTCATATCAAAACCAATCATATTTTTTAAAGACTGTTCATAACTCGCCTTTTTCACTTTTAGCCCAACTTGTCGACAACAAGGGATGCATTGAGGCTTATAGGCCTCCTTGGAAATACCACTATAAGCCTCCAGCATATTTCTCCCCTAAAAAAAAATTATAAATAGCTAGAATAATAATCTCGCTACCAGTTTTCGAAAAAATAACCCGCAACAATAGCCTAGTATGCACATGGATGAGAGCTAAAGTAGAGCTTCAACAAGGCCGCTTCCATATCAAAGCTTTTACTTCGGCACCCATGAATAAAGCCTCGCATATCCTGACGTATCGGCTTATATTTTGGGCTATCTAACATACGTTTATAGTAAACAAGCAACAAACGCTTCCGCTCTGGTAAAGGAACATACTTGTCTACGCTGTCAATATGGGAGTAAAGCCTTATTAAGCTATTCACAACAAGTTCAAAAAACAGCCGCTCTTTTGCGTCATTTATGGCGTCTGACATACAGTGATTGCTACCCATCAACACCAAAACCTCGATTTATACTCTGAATCGTTTAACCGTTTCATGCAGGCGTAAGTTCAGACGACCAATTTTCTCGGCTTCTTCTGTGACCACATCACTGCCTTTGTTAATCGAAGCAACAATACTCTTAATCCTATTCATATTTTCACTGATATCCGCAGACACCGCTGATTGCTCTTCTGCGGCTGTGGAGATTTGCGTACTGGCATCGTCGGTTTCTTTTGCGTACTCCGCCATCGTTCTCAAACTTGTCGCAACCTGCTCTTGACCGGAAGCCGTATCGACACACATTTCTTTTGTGCGATTAATCGCTGCAGACATTTGTTCGCTACTATCTAATAATGCAGAAAGCACCTTATCGATTTCCTTGGTACTGTCCATTGTCCGACTCGCTAGCGTCCTCACTTCATCCGCGACGACCGCGAAGCCTCGTCCCTGCTCACCGGCACGCGCCGCTTCTATTGCCGCATTAAGCGCTAACAAATTGGTTTGCTCAGCAATTTCTCCAATTACTTTTAATGCATCATTAATATTGTCACTGCTGGCGTTCATATCCCTCACCAGGGCAACAGAGGCTTCCATGTCTTCTAGTAGGCGCTCATTGAGCGACTGCGCTTTTCTCACGACTTCTTCTGATTGCGCACCAAGATTTGCAGCTTCTACAGTGATCTGTGAAGCTTTGACGGCGCTTTGCGCAACCGAGTGAGCGGTACTGTTCATCTCTTCGATGGCTGTTGCAACTTGCTCAGTTTCAACCGAGTGCTGACCAATACTCTCAGCGTTTTCTTCGGTGAGCGATTGTAACCGCTCGACATTATCAGCCAGTCCTAAAGAAACCTCGACAATATCAGCAACGGCACGATGGACTTTATCAATAAATGCATCAATACCTCGACCAATGTCACCCAAGTCATCATTGCGCTCAAGGTTAAGACGTTTAGTGAGATCGGCTTCACCACTGGAAAGATCCTCTGCCAACACACGAAGAGAGGTGATAGGACGGTACAGCTTATTGATCAACAGATAGAAAGCAGCAATCGCTGCCAGGATGCCCGCAAACACCATGAATATGGTAGTGGTGCGAGTTTTATAAATCGGTGCAAATATTTTTTCGTCTTCTAGAGCGACGCCTAAAAACCACGTTGTATCTGCAATCTCTAGCGGCAGCGAGAAAAACACTTTTTCAACTCCCCCGTAGGTATACTCTTGATACCTGGGTTGAGTACTATTGATGACAGCCTTGGCCACGCTGGAAAAGCCCGCCAGTGACGCAGCTTGCTCGCCATTAGAAATATTTGGACTTGAAGAGGCAAGAACCGTGGAGTGCCTATCCATAATCACCGCCACTGCACCATCCATGTCTTTGAACTTGTCAACAATCCTATTCATTTTTGATAAGTCAAAGTCAATGGAAAGCACATCATTTCCAATTTGAGTAGCCATCGACATCCATACTCTTTCGGCGCCTTTGTAAGCTTGCGTTGTCGCAACGCCATTTGTCGCTAAAGCCGCTTTATACCACTCTCTATTTCGTGCATCGCCTTTATATATATGCCCTGGCCAGTCATCACCCTGTTGATTCCAATATGCTTGGCCATTTCCAGAAGTGAACACCACACTGTCCGAGTTCGTAGAGGCAGCAATATGCTTGACTAGCGCTATTTTATTATCTGGAAAAGGGTTACTTTTGTAGTATTCTGAAAGATTTAATAAGACACTTTCTTTTTCATCAAAATAAGATGAAATGGTTACGGCATTCGCCTCTACATATTCCCTAACGGTTGTCTCTTTATCTTGTTTAAACGCTTCGTAGACATTGAGGTACGTCAAAAGACTGACCACACCCAATGATAAAGATACCAGCATCAACACTCCCATAAGGAGCGATTGTCTAAACCCTAGCTTCTTCATTCCCCTCTCCCACAAAACTGACTATTTAGCCATTAGAAGTTATACAAAAAACCAATAGAAAACAGGTAGTTATCATAAATTTCTTGTCTAGAGCCTACTATATATACGTCATCATCCGAAGACTCATAACCGAGACGAGAAATCATATGAATATTTTCGCTTAGCGGTCGCGTAACAATTCCGCCAAGCTCATATCCCCATTCGTGTCCAAAATCTTTTGGATCATCATTATCATCTATATCGAACTCATAATGCTTATAAGTGAGTCCCCCATATAACCCTGCCTGGATAAAATCATAATTACGCATTATTTTTAAACCGAGGGAATAGCCTGTTTTATCGATACCGTTTAATGGTAGATGGCTTTTATGCTCTATAGCATCATAGCTCCACCCGGCATAGACAGATGCTCCATCTAACAGTTGATAGTAATAGGTAAACTGAGCGCCATTCGCACGTCCATCTATTATTTCTCCACTGTCATAAAGAGAGTGTCTGTACTCAACTGATATTGAATTATTCGTGTTAGAGTAAGCAGAAAATGAAGTGAGCAAGGCCAGCAGTAATAATGAGTAAAAAGCGGAGGTGTTCATTATGAAAACCAAGTAAGTAGAACATACTCAGAGACTACCGCTCGGCACTATATGGGTAAATAGTACTCTGGTACGAAATGTTTAAAAACCAATATGAACATCACAACCTATTAAAAACAGCGCTTTCATTAAAAAATGGTAGTCGAGATTGAACGAAAAACGATGCCGATATCTGGGTAAGATTAACGTCATTCCGAGATGATTGAACAGGAACAGATTAACTGAGAAGTGGTCCAATTGACAAAAATAATTTTATTCCGAATATAGTCAACAACCAGAAAGTATAAAGTACCGATAGTAGTTAGCAGAAGGCCAGTTCACTACTTGCATGTAAGCCAATATTCTTTCATAAACCGTGTAAGTTAAAGAAATATTCTCTTGACTTTATAGCTATACAAGCCAAGATTAAATTTTGACTGTAATTCTATATCATGTACGAGAGCGACTACGAGTAGGACTCAGCTTTTGTAATATTCACCATACCTACGTTTTGTGTGCAGATAACAGCAATTTGGTCGGTAACAGATACATATGACGGTTTAGGATAGCCAGGTATATTTACCAATCATTCCGTTGCATCTTTCTAGAGTAAGAGAGGAGATCATGATGAATTCAGATAAAGCGCTTATCACCGAGCAACAGATAAAGTTATTGTTAAGCTATGCGGTACTTGCTCCTTCGAGTCACAATACTCAGCCATGGCGATTTGAGATAACCGATGGCACAGTTTTCATGTTTGCCGACGAGACACGCGCACTTGCAATAAGCGATCCGAACAGTAGAGAACTATATATAAGCTGCGGTTGTGCTTTGATGAATTTGCGTGCAGCGGCTGCTCACGAAGGATTTAGTATTTCTATCAATGTAGAACCTGCCTCTGGTGACGACGCGCTGCTAGCTGTGATTTCATTTAATAAACAACATTCTTCATCTTTGAAAGACGCAGAACTATTTAAGTCGATTGAGTCTCGTCGAACCTATCGCAAAAACTTTGCATCAAAAGATATTCCGAATGAGATATTAGATTCATTGCGTATGACTGCGTCGAAGGAAGATACTTGGCTCGAATTCATAACACTGGAAGAGAGTCGTCGGATAGTAGCCGAACTGATTTCAGAGGGGGACTCTATTCAGTGGTCAAACCCCAACTGGCGAAAAGAACTGGCCTCATGGATACTACCTCGTCACCAAGGGGGCGGTCTTACCATGCATCCTTTCTTAGTGCCCGTCGCTCGAGCTATTGTGCGCACTTTAGATATGGGTATGGGAATTGCGGCAAAAAATAAGCAACTAACTGCAAAATCTCCCGCCCTTGCTGTCCTTGGTACGGCTAATGACAATGTCACGGATTGGCTGAAAACTGGCCAATCGCTGGAAAAGGTTTTGCTGTCTGCACACTCAAAGGGACTACAAGCAGCTTACTTCAATCAACCTATTCAGGTTGCATCGTTACGCCCCAAACTTCAAAGTCTATTGAAAAAAACTGGGGTTCCGCAAGTTGTAATCAGCTTAGGATTTCCGAAAGATCAAATTGGCGCGTCACCACGCCGCCGCCTTGATGAGGTCATTAAATGAGAGTTAAGCCGCTCTCTGTCTAGAAACACTAAATAAGCAAGAACGCCGCTTTATTTTTAATACCGCTGATTTCCTTCGATCTCAAACAGGAGCAAGTAAATCCCGTTGCCTGTCAAACTAGCAGGATAGCCAAAAATCATATTCACCCACACTAATAAACCGATAAAATGCAACCTATATGTAACTGAAACCTTTATATAGCATATAATCTTTGTTCATTAACCGAAAAATCAAACGGAAAAGCGTTGAGTTTGATCGTTCAAGCTTTGAGCCGATCGCGCCACTTCTTGACTCGCTGCTGATAGTTCTTGCGCACTTTCAGACGTCTCTGAGGAAGTAACGCTGATATGTACGATGCGATTACTAATATCCTCACTGACCTGCCTCTGCTGCTCGGCACTTGTCGCTATTTGTGTCATCATCCCATCAATTTTCTCTACTGCATCGTTAATTACTTGAAAAGTACTTGCTGTTTGTTCAGATAAGAGATTAGCATCTTTGGCTTGTTCTACACTCTTTTGCATATTTTCAGTTGATTCCCGAGCCGCACCTTTTACAGACAGGATAACTCGCTGAATATCTGCTGTGGATTGTTTTGTTTTGTCAGCTAACTGTCTAACCTCATCAGCTACAACCGCAAAGCCTTTTCCACTACTTCCCGCTCTTGCTGCTTCGATTGCTGCATTGAGAGCCAGTAAATTAGTTTGATCAGCGATCGTATGTATAAACTCTAATACTTCATCTATGTGTTGAATTTCATTTAAAAGTCTAGTCATATGATCAGAAGTTAGCGATAATTCATTCATCAACTTACTATTTGAATCAACACTCATCTCGAGCAGCGATTTACCATCAACACTTTTCTTATAAGCTTCTTTGGCTATCAGTGAAACTGACTCAGTTTTCATCGCAACGTCAGCAATCGTATTCGACATTTCACTCGTCGACGCTACTATTACTTCAATATCTTCTTTCTGACTAATCACTGAAGATGTAGTTTGCTCAGAAGCGACTGATGATTGCTCAGCCGTCGAGGCCAACTCTTGGCTCGATGCCAGAATGCTTCCTATAAAATCTTTAAGGTTTTCCGTCATGACATACAGAGACGAATATATACTACCTGTAGAAGGTGAGTGTTGGAACTTAGAGGTAAGATCGCCTCTTGAAATCCGATAAGCCAAATCCATCATCTCTTTTGGCTCCCCACCAAGCGGCCTTATAATTAACTTAGTAACGAGGAAAGAAATGACAACTGTGACAACCAACGTTAGGGTAAAACCAACAGTTAACCAAGATACTAATTCGTCAATAGCAGTAAAGGCTTCAACAACATCAATTTCTGCTATCACTGCCCAATTCATATCATAAAAATCAAAGGGCGAATACGATGAAAGAACCGCATTACCATTGTAGTCAATTATTTCTTTCGTTCCAGTTTCTCCACTCAACGCTGCTTTAACAGCGCTTGTTTGTACACCATTTTTCTCAACGCTTCCTCCAAAAGAGGCAGAAACAGAGTGCTCTTTAGGATCTAAGAAAGAATCAGATCGCATTCTAAAGTCATCACCTACTAGATAGGTTTCACCGGTTTCTCCCATTCCTTCTCGTTGATTCATCATTGAATTAATCGAATCAAGTGACAATTGCAGTGCAACAAAGAAAACCGGCTTCCCTTTTCCACTCAAAACAGGTATAGCCATAAATGCAGCAGGTTCATTCGATGAAGGAGCGTATGGCTCGAAGTCAATGACGCCAAAATTCAGAGTTTGTGATATTTTTGCAATTAATTTACCTAAGTTTGATTCTGCGTACTTTCCATATAGCATATTGGTTTTATAATCTAACTCTTTAGCAACAGTATAAAAAACCTCACCATCTAGACTAATTAAAAAAATGTCATGGTATCCATATTCATCAAGGAAATTTTTATAATAAGAGGATTGTTCACTCCCAGATGGAACTAAAGATTCATTTAGGGGGCATTCAGTAACTAACGTCCAGCTAACCCCATGAGACACAAAAATCGATTCAGTATCGACTAAATAAGTCCCCCCCCTTCTTTTTACCATTAACGGCTCATCTGAATTCACTATCTCTGCCGAAAAAGAGGAATCTTCATCACCTATTATCTTATTGTCCTCTCTCACTAGATAGCTAACAAAACCCTGCTCTCCACCACCATTAATGGATGTGAATTCATTTATTTTTTCTAAGGGCAATTGAATTGCAACACACCCTACAACCTCTCCCCTAAAGCCTGACACTTTACGTAAAAAGAAAGCTGCGTACTCTTTTGTGGCAGGATAATAATCTAGATCACTAAACACATTTGATTTTACTTTTTTTTGCTCTTATAAATGCTTTATGCAAGGATGTATTCATCATATCTGAACTCATTAAGTCCAAGCCTAACTCATTACCTTGTAAAGCAGAGAAAGTCACTTTTCCACTGGGAGAAATTAGATAAACGTTGTGCCAGTCAAATAGATCTTTAAACTCATTTATTGATGATGAATATTTCTCACGATTATTTTTCCAAGATTCACCCTTTGAAAATTTTCCTTTTTCCACCCCATTGCTAAATGCTTTCAGAGCTTTTGACGTCTCATCCATCCTAGAAAAAAGAGTGACTTCCTTATCGACATTTTCAAGGAAAAACTCTATATCCCTTGACTTCAACCTGCTAAACCTATCTAATTTAATAGTCGCACTCTGATAAAAAACACTTAGAGTCTTAGAAAGAAGACGAGTATCAGCCTCTCTCTCAATAAAATAGTTCTCAACCTCTTTTTCCTTTATAGATCGACTTACATTGAGCTGATTATAAGCTGAGTCTTCAAGTGCCGATTTGGATATTGAAATAGAAATTAACGATATTAAAACGAGTGGCAGGACACCGATAACGACTAGTAATCCTCTGATAAAACTGCTAAATTTAAATCGACAGAGCCACTCATTGAACATACATCCACCTTGCTGCAATCATCCTATTAGTATTATAATTTTAAATACTACATTTCATTTACACTATGACTAGATCCTTACACTAATAGATTAGCTTAAGATGGCATATTCTAATATGGTACTCTGGTACGAATTGGAAGAAAAAAAACCAATTCAATTTATAAAAAAATCATAACAAGTCATAGCGTCCCTTAACACCGAGTTTTTTATATATATTGTTCGCATGAGACTTAACCGTATTGATTGATATATTTAGTGCGCTAGCAAGATCTTTGTAAGTGTAACCCAGTTTAAGAAGCTCCACGATTTCTCTTTCTTTTTTTGATAAAGCATGACAGCTTGCCCCCTCACTTTGTAAATGTCTGGCTGGTATATTTCGCTTCAAACGGACAAAAAGGATAGGAGGCTTGAAGTGACAAGGCCTATTTTTTAAGTAATTTCTAATTTGCTCTTGATAAAAGCACTTAACAAAAGACGCCTTTACCATACACGGTAACCTGACACGCTCATCGCGACATCTCGCTAACTCATACAACGAGTAGAAATCAGGGGTGTTCCAAGCTTCTGATACCTGGTTATACTCGTAAACCGAGATGAGTTTTCTCTCAAACGCAACAAAGCTCTTAAAGGAGAACCGCTCTCTTGATACCTCGATTAGCATATTGCAGTACAAAGAGTATATCTGATAAAAACAGTTATCAGCAGATGATAAATAATCACGCTTAAAGCGAGTTATATATTTATCTATGGTGTGTAAACCTTTCCCTGCCCAAATTGAAGAAATGATAATAGCTACCGTTGTCATGTACTGCATTTTATGCGTTCGGTAAGGCAATAGTGAATATAAGTCATATCGGCCTAATGCGGTCTCATAACGATCACTCATGGCAGCACTCAGTATATTGAGAAAATAGCCATAATATAGGCTAATCCAACGCTTTTTTCTTTGGCATAAAGGAAGGAGACTTTTAAGCAGATATTGGCAATCGTCAAATCGGCCTAAAAGAAATAATTCTTGGGCAGTTGATGTGAGTAAGTCAACTGCTTCTTCGTCATCAATGTCAATTTTATCAAGCTGATACTTCTCAAAAAACAAATCAGCACTGAGTGTTTCACCGTACTCTAGCCGACGCACGATATGATACAAGACTATTTCACCATAGCTACTGGAGTCTGGGTTATGATTACCGAAAAAAACGTTATAACATAGCTTAGCTTGTTCAAACTTCCCAAACACAAGATATATTTTAATCGCTTTGACGAGCACTCTCTTTTCTAAATTGAAACCTTGCCGCATCAGCCTGCTCACTAAGAACAGTGGCGTTTCAATTAAGTTAAGATCAATCATCACCTGTAAGATCACACTCACGTAATGATTCACATTACTCTCATGCTTCAGTAAGGTTTCATATAATCGATTTACTCCTTCTTTAGGTAACACACTTAAAAACCTGAAGACTCTATCATCATTATCGATGATCGATAGAATTGTTTGCCAGTCAAGATCCGATAGTTCTCTCCCTAAATAACAGTACTCATGTCCATTTTCTCTAATGATATCCTTTTCATTAGATAATTTTTCTTTGACAACATCCCTATAAGGGAAAGCGCAACGATCTAAAACGTCGTAAGTAATAACCCTACTCAACTTAAAGGCTAGTAACAGCTCTTCTTCAATTTCAGACATTACATACTCTCAATGATTATTCGATGGTCACACTGAGTATCGCCTTAAATTGGGCAACAACTTACTCAGACTCACACGACTTTTCGTAGCCAACGAACATTACCATTAGTAACACTTTAATCAATAGTACCTAAGTACTATTAACTTCTGGCTTATATTAACCTCAATGCATAAGAGCGGTACCCAGTACCGCTCTTCATTCCTTGTCTTGAGGCGCAAAACCTACGCTCGTGTCAATTGCGTCATTTCTTCGCGAACCTGCGGTACGGTTAAGCCGACAATAATTTGAAAACTATCACCATTACGCACCATGTTTACTGCACCATGCTCCTGGAAATATTGCGTTTCCGCTACTTTTTCAGGCTCATGTACCTTGATACGTAACCGCGTGGCACAATTGGTGAGCAGGGCTATGTTATCTTTACCACCTAACCCTTCAATAAACGCGCTCGCTTGTCCGCCGTCAATCACACCGCTCGATGAATCACCCTGTTGCGCGCCCTTATAGTCGGCTTTGGTATAAAGCTTCGCCTCTGCGCTGCCTCGACCAGGGGTGGGAATATCAAACTTCAAAATCAACGCGCGGAATACCACAAAGTAGATGGCGGTAAAACTCAGACCGATAAGCACTTGTGCTATATATGTGGTGCCATGCAAGCTGCCTAGTGGTAGCCAATTTTGAAAAATAAAGTCGATAAGTCCGGTTTGAAAGTTACCTGAGACACCAAACCAATAGGCAATGGTTGCCATGGTAGCTGCCAGTACCGCGTGGAGTGCAAACAATGCCGGCGCGATGAACAGGAAGGTAAACTCAATCGGCTCAGTGATCCCAGTAAGAATGGCCGTCAATGCCGCACCGAGTACTAAACCGAGCACCATCTTCTTGTTTTCTGGTTTTGCAGTTGCGTAAAGGGCCATGGCAATCCCCGTACAGCCAAAGACTTTACCCATCCCAGTCAACATCAAGCCACCTTGTGGGAATTGCTCAGTTAAAGGCGCAGGGTTGCTGGCAAAGTTTTGGATATTTTGAATCCAATGCGCCACCGTGCCGCCATCCACCGCTACAGGTCCATAGAATACGGGACCGTAGACAAAGTGATGCAGCCCCGTTGGGATCATAATTCGCTCAAGGAAAGTGAACATCCATACCCCGAACGATCCAGCACCGACTAAAAAGGTTTGTAGATTATTAATGCCGTGCTGAATACTTGGCCAAGTAAAACAGGTGATAATCGCCATGAGTACCATGATGGGGAAACTCACAATAACCACCAAAGGTGTGCCACCAAATACCGCCGCCCAGTTTGGCAGTTTTTTGTCGAAGAAGCGGTTGTGAACCCAAACGGAGAGGCTAGCAATTACGATGGCGCCCAATAGGTTAGTATCCAAAGTAAGTATACCGCCCACATCAGTAAGCCCACGCTCACCCTCCACATAGTTCACCCCAAGCTCAGGTCCCCAGAACTGTAAAATGCCACCAATCACATAATTAAAGGTGATGTATGACACCAGTGTGGCAAGCACTGCGCGCCCAGATGCAGATTTTGCTAGTGCTATCGGTAACCCTACCGCAAACACCAAGGCCATATTTTTAAACACCGCCAACGAGGCTTGGAGAAGGATCGTTGACACTTTTACCCATGCACTGCCTTCCACTGCCCAAGGAAATAGATCTTGGTTGAGCAGCATCACCGATAAGCCTAATAACATACCGGCTGCAGGAAAGAGGAGCACAGGGACAAACATTGCTGCGCCAAAGCGCTGGATCATATCTTTCATGATGATCGCTCCCAGATGTTGGCCCCAGATGGTCTCTGGGGCATCGTATTATTAATGAAATTGAGGTAGATAGTCGCCGTTCACACGTAAGAGCTCATCGACGATTTGCTGCGCTTTTGGCACATCCACAACGGTGCGATTAAGCGTGAGCGCGTTGACCAGTGTTTGTCGATCCCCGCTAAACCATGCATCCACGACCAGCTTTTCGTAGCCGAGTTGGCCTTCGATCAGTGCTTTTTGGAATGTAGGGATGGTTCCGACCGCAAAGCGTTTCGGGCCGTCATTGGTTAACGCGGCCGGAACTTCAACCATGGCATCATTCTGAATATTTGGGATCGCGCCATCATTCGGTACGATAACCAGATAGGTCTCACCACGGTTATAGGCCAAGGAGGCCGCTACACGCACCATATAGCGTCCATGGATATCTGCATGAAGATGCTCATTCGCGGTAGTGCCCGCGGCAATGATGCGCTCATTCAGGCTAAACACTCGCTTTTCTCGACCATTGATCACTTGGCGCGCACGCGTATTAGCAATATCTTCTTTTTCCACCATTTTTTCTGGATATAAGTAGTATTGCAGGTAAGTATTGGGTAAATACTGCGGATTGTCTTTTAGCATGGTTTGCATGTTCTTGAACGTTGCTTGCCATGAAGGGTCATCAGCAATTTCTGGATCAACGGCACTGATCCCCTCTTCCAAAATGATGCGTTTAATCTCATCGGTCAGGTCGACACCTTCTCGGTTTCGTACCTTGGTAAACCATCCAAAGTGATTCAGCCCAAAGTATTCCGGCACCAAGTCCCAGATTTCGCAGCCGAGTAATTGCGCATAACTCACCATAATGGCAGCGGGCATGTCGCAGATGTTTAGAATGCGGTTGTCATGAGGAAACTCTCGCTGTAAGGCTTCAGCGACAATGGCTGCAGGATTGGTATAGTTTAAAATCCAAGCATCCGGAGCAAAGTGACGGATGTCATTCACGAGAGTGATCATGTCACCAATCGAGCGTAGTCCATACGCCATGCCGCCCGCGCCGCACGTTTCTTGTCCCACACAACCGTAAAACAATGGGATCTGCTCATCACGCTCACGCATCGGTAACCCACCCGTGCGGATCTGAATAAAGAAGAAATCGGCATCTGAAAATGCGGTTTCTTTATCCGTGGTATAAACGAACTCCTCGACCTCAGGATAGGCCTCGCGCAGTAAGATTTCTGTTGCTTTGGCGTTTGAAGCTTGTCTTTGTTCATCAATGTCGTAGAAGGTGATTTTGCTTAGCGGAAATGCTTCTTTTTCAGCAATCAAGCTATTGATCATCCCCAATGTATAGGTGCTTCCACCCCCGACGATAGTGAGCTTTTGTGGTTTCATCATCGTGTCTCCTCTTAATATGTATCTTTAATGTATTACATAAGTAATACTTTAAGAATACACAAAAGAGCATTTATTGATCTAAAGCACAATGAAAATCTATTTATGTACTTCAAATGTATTATCGATCACAGTTTGTTATGATGGGGAATGCAGCCAAAAGGAGCCGACATGTTGAAACCTCGCTACATGCAAATAGCCGATTTACTCACTGAGCAGATTAAAGATGGCACCCTGACACCAGGCGCGATGATGCCGACTGAGGCCACGCTACAGGCTACCTATGACGTCAGCCGCGTCACGATACGTAAGGCGATGAAGGTGTTGGTTGATAATGATCTCCTCTACCGTGTCCGAGGTAGCGGCAGTTATGTAAAAGCACCTAAAGCACAGCACAACGCCTTTCAACTGATGGGCTTTATCGAAGAAGTCTCAGCGCAAGGCAAAACACCCAGCTCAAAAGTGATCGCATTTGAAACGTCACCTTGCAGCCACACCATTGCCAGCAAGTTAAACGTGGAGGAAGGGACGTTGATTTATGAAATACAACGTCTTCGTTTGATTGATGGCGAGCCAGAAATCCTTGAGTGCACGTACCTGCCAGTGGCCATGTTTACCGATCTCAGTATCGAAGTGATGCAAACATCAAAGTACGACTATATCGAGCGACATAAGGGGATGCAGATCGCGAAAAGTCGCCAATGTGTCTGGCCAGATAGCACGTCAACCTCACTCGCCGCCCTCCTCAACACCCGTGAAAATTCACCCATATTGCGGGTCGAATCAGTCAGCGAGCTTGTCGACGGGACACCGTTTGAATATACAGTGAACTACTTTCGCTTATACCAGTACAGCTTTGAATTCATCGCTCACCGCCAAACACCACCATGATCCATTTCCTAGAGACGTCTCGGTTGCGTTGTTGAGTATGAGGTGTAGTCTGACCGGGTTACCTTACTTCGACGGAATATCTGATGAGAACAAAAGCAGATAGATGGCGCCATGCTATCGGTTTTGAATTAACGGGCTTGATCTTAGTGGTGTTAGGGCTCAATTGGATCCTTGGCGCAGGCATCGGTCATCTTGGGATCATGGGGGCGATTTTTTCTGTGCTTGCCACCCTTTGGAATTATGTCTACAACATTGGCTTTGATAAAGCGATGCTGGCTTGGCGGGGCTCAGTGCTCAAAACCTTACCGCTGCGTCTGCTGCATGCGGTGATCTTTGAAGCCGGTCTGCTGGTCGCAACCATCCCCTTTATCATGTGGTGGCTGTCGATGAGCTTTTGGCAAGCACTCAGTATGGATATTGGGCTCGTGGTATTTTATCTGGTATATGCGTTTGTTTATAACTGGCTGTACGACTATCTGTTTCCGATCCCAAATACGCAATCCCAGCAGGGCTGAGTCTGCCAGCCCTGAGCGTCACTCGTACAAAGATTTACTGACGGAAGGTACGCGGCGAGGGGATCAAGTTGTGTTTGTTCAATAGCCGATACATGGTCGCACGTGACACACCGAGCTCTTTGGCCGCGGCCGATACTTGTCCCTTATTTTCTTCAAGGACGGCGATCAGCGCGTCTCGTTCAGACTCTTCACGGATTTTACGTAAGCTTTGTTTATAATCCCCCTGACGGGGCAGATCTAAGTGCTCCGCTTCAATCACCAGATGATCGGCCAACAATACTGCCCGTTTCACCTGATTAATGAGCTCGCGCACATTACCTGGCCACGAGTAACTGCTTAACACACGCTTGGCCTCATCGGAAAAGGTCCTCGCCTGTGTGTTGTATTGACGTGCAAACTTAAGCAAAAAATATTCTGCCAAATCAGGCACATCTGGCTGACGGTCTTTTAATGAAGGCATATTAATGCGCAGTACGTTTAACCGGTAATACAGATCCTCACGAAAAAGCCCCTCAGCCACGCGTTTTTCCAAATCCATGTGGGTCGAGGCAATCACACGCACATCCAGGTCATGCTCATATTTATCATGACTGATATCCAAGGTGCCCTCTTGCAATAAGTGCAATAAGTGCCCTTGTAGATGCAGCGGCAGATCACCAATTTCATCAAAAAAGAGAGTACCTTTATGGCATTGACGAATTTTGCCATGCGAGTGCTCGTCTCCCAATAACGCCTGCTGCATTTGTTCATCCGCAAGCGCTGAGCATTTAATCGACTCAAATCGCGCCTTCGCACGGGTTGATGCATGATGAACCGCTTGCGCTACCAACTCCTTACCTGTGCCGCTCTCACCGGCTATCAATACAGACACGTCGGTTGGCGCAACACGCCTGACCTGGTCACGCAACTTTTTCATCGCGGGGCTGGCGCCTTCCAAACCCATATCGCTATGATCGCCAAGTTGCGGCCATACTTGTCGCTCAAGGCGCAACATGCCCAATTGGTGACCAATGGTACTCATCAATTGCGAGTTCGGGACAGGCGAGGTGAAGTAATCAATACAAAAGCTGACAATAAACTGACAGATCGCTTCGTTATTAAGTTGGTTTTCTCTTACTAAGGCTAACCAGCGCACCTGTTTGTTGCGATTAACCAGTGACGCCACCCCATTGAGGCTGAAGTCATCATGACTTAAATCGACAATACCTATACAGGGGCCGATATCTTGTAGCAATGACTGCGCGGCTCGCAAATCATAACAGCGATGACAATGCCAACCAGCTTGCTCAAGGGTCGCTAACCAAGGCTCATATGTCCCGCCAACAACGACGAGTGAGCTCAAGGTTTTGTCATTCCCCGAATCGAATCCCATAACACCTGCCTTACATCCAGTCTGTCTTTTTTGCCAGCGAATCAAGCCCCTATTATAAAGAAGGGCAAGTTCTAATCTGTCTCAATAAAGAGACATACGATGGGTTGTAATACGGATAATTGTAGCCAAATATCTGAAAAAGCCAGATAAAATATCGCAGGTTTATGAAAAGACAATGACGCAAGGCGCAAAAAAAGCGGCTCAATGAGCCGCTTGTTCTGTGGTCTGTCCAGTGTTAACTGCCTTGCTGTGGGCGCATGGCTGGGAACAAAATCACATCGCGAATCGTATGCGTGTTGGTGAATAACATCACCAATCGGTCAATACCAATTCCTTGTCCCGCCGTCGGTGGCAAACCATGCTCGAGTGCGTTGATATAATCCGCATCGTAGTACATAGCCTCATCATCACCGGCATCTTTGGCATCGACCTGAGCTTTGAAACGTTCATCTTGGTCTTCTGCGTCGTTAAGCTCCGAGAAGCCATTTGCCACTTCACGCCCACCGACGAAGAATTCAAAACGGTCGGTCACAAACGGGTTATCATCATTGCGACGCGCCAGCGGTGAAATATCGGCCGGATATTCGGTGATAAAGGTTGGCTGAATCAACTGTGGTTCAGCCGTCTCACCAAAGATCTCTTCCAGCAACTGCCCAGTCGTCCAGAATGACTCAACACTGATCTTGAGTGATTTCGCTATCGAGGCAAGGTGGTCACGATCTTGTACCGTCTCATACGTCAGCGCCTGAATATCAGCATGATCAGGGTTATATTGCTTGATAGCATCGAGCATGGTCATTCGCGGATAAGGCCCCGCGAAATTAATTTCATGCTCACCATAAGGCAACACAGACTGCCCCATCACGTCCAGCGCGACGCGAGAGAGCATGTCTTCCGTAAGATCCATCAGATCATTGTAATCGGCATACGCCATATAGAATTCCATCATCGTGAATTCTGGATTATGACGCGGTGAGAGCCCTTCATTACGGAAGTTACGGTTCACTTCAAACACACGCTCAAAGCCGCCGACAACCAAACGCTTTAAGTAAAGCTCTGGCGCCACACGTAAGTACATGTCGATATCAAGCGCATTATGGTGGGTGGTAAACGGACGCGCGGTCGCACCGCCTGGGATGACGTGCATCATCGGCGTTTCCACTTCCATAAAGTGTTTTTCCACCATGTAATTACGGATGGCGGTGACCACATTAGAGCGTACCTGGAAGGCGTGACGCGACTCTTCGTTGACAATCAGATCGACATAACGCTGACGATAGCGCAGCTCTTGGTCGGCCAGCCCATGAAATTTTTCCGGTAGCGGACGTAGGGCTTTCGTCAGCAGCTGGTAGCGCTCCATGTTGACATACAGATCGCCTTTTCCAGATTTATGTAGCGCACCGTGCACACCAATGATGTCACCGATATCTAAACCTTGGTACTCGGCTTTCAACGCCTTTTGCACGTCTTTTGACGCATAGGCTTGAATACGGCCCGAAACATCTTGCACCACCATAAATGGGCCACGTTTAGCCATGATGCGGCCCGCGATGGTCACTTTATGGTCAAGTGTTTCAAGTTCCGCTTTTTCTTTCTCGCCAAATTCAGCTTGCAAGTCAGCCGCTAGATGCTCACGACGGAAATCATTAGGATGGCCGTTTGCCTTGCAGTTTTCACGAATGTGAGTGAGCTTGGCGCGACGCTCGGCAATCAGCTTATTTTCATCTGGTAACTGGTCAGTCATAGAAAACCCTTTACATTAATTCGTCATTACAGGCCAGATTTGAGGCTGGCTTCAATAAATTTGTCCAAGTCGCCGTCGAGAACGGCCTGCGTGTTGCGGTTTTCAATACCGGTACGCAAGTCTTTGATGCGCGAATCATCTAATACGTAGGAGCGGATCTGACTGCCCCAACCGATATCTGATTTGGCGTCTTCGTTGGCTTGTTTTTCCGCGTTTTGCTTTTGTAGTTCAAGCTCAAACAACTTCGCACGCAGCTGTTTCATCGCTTGATCTTTGTTTTTATGCTGTGAGCGATCGTTTTGGCACTGCACCACGGTGTTGGTCGGCACGTGGGTGATCCGAACCGCTGACTCGGTGGTGTTAACGTGCTGCCCACCCGCGCCAGAGGCACGGTACACATCAATCCGCAAATCTGATGGATTAATATCGATATCAATGTTGTCATCGATTTCCGGATACACAAACGCCGAGGCAAACGAGGTATGGCGACGGCCCCCCGAGTCGAAAGGCGATTTACGCACAAGACGATGAACGCCCGTTTCAGTACGTAACCAGCCGTAGGCGTATTCACCGGTGATGCGTACTGTGGCAGACTTTAATCCAGCCACATCCCCTTCAGAGACTTCAATCACATCGGCTTTAAAGCCTTTCGCATCCGCCCAGCGCAAGTACATGCGGAGCATCATGTTGGTCCAATCTTGCGCTTCGGTACCGCCTGACCCAGCTTGCAGGTCAATATAGCAATCAGACGCATCGTGCTCACCAGAAAACATGCGGCGGAATTCTAGCTTGGTTAGCTTGGCTTCAAGCTCCACCAGCTCCGGTTCCACTTCGTCGAAGGTTTCTTGATCGTCTTCTTCGACCGCAAGCATCAACAATTCGTTGACGTCTTCGCCGCCTTGAGTCAGTTGATCAATGGTTTCCACCACCGCTTCTAGTGAGGCGCGCTCTTTCCCTAGCGCTTGCGCACGTTGCGGCTCATTCCACACGTCCGGTTGTTCTAACTCGGCATTAACTTCTTCTAGACGCTCTTTCTTGGCATCATAGTCAAAGATACCCCCGAAGGACATCGGTACGTTCGGCGATATCGGCGAGGCGATTTTTGATTGGATTAATCTCAAACATGGTCAAGCATCTTCATTGTTAGCGGAAATTTAACCGCCGAATTTTAGCGAATTGTCGCGCCAATAAACAGGGCGTGATGGAAAAAGCCGCACATTTAAGCGGCTTCAAGGTGAGAGATGATCAACTGAGCGCTACGGTTTCCGCGAAACTCATTTATATCGAGGCGGTAAACGAGCCGTAGCGTCTTGGTGCTGGGATCCGGCCAGCGACGCAAATCAACATTAAAGGCAATGGCGTCAATCATGGTGCCACCGCCCTCGGGCTCGACCATCAATTTTAAGTGTTTTCCGCCCACCAGTTTTTGCTGCAGCACCTTAAAAATGCCATCGAACTGCGGCTCTGGGAAGCCTTGCCCCCAAGGGCCGCCTGCTTGAATGATTTCTGCTGTCTCTAACCCCAGTTCGTGACTTTGTAAGGGACCATCACTTAACAAGACACCTTTTAAGTCGTCCTCACTGATCTGCTCACGTACTTGGCTATCAAACTGCTTGGCGAACGTATCAAACTGTGCTTCGTCGATGGTCAATCCGGCCGCCATGGCATGGCCGCCAAACTTTTTAATTAATCCAGGGTTTAAGGTATCAATCCGATCCAATGTATCGCGCATATGCAAACCAGGAATCGAACGCGCTGAGCCTTTTATCAGTCCATCACCACCATCGGCAAACGCAATCACAGGGCGGTGAAATTGATCTTTTAAGCGCGAGGCGAGGATCCCTATCACTCCCTGGTGCCAATCTCGCTGAAAAAGTGCCAGCCCCACCGGCAACTCACGCTCAGACTGCTCGGCAATCAAGCGCTCACACCAAGCCACGGCTTCTTGCTTCATTCCTTGCTCAATGTCTTTGCGGGTTTGATTGAGCGCATCCAACTCAGACGCCATGCGTCTGGCAGCATGAATGTTGTCGCATAGCAACAACTCAACCCCAAATGCCATGTCATCCAAACGCCCCGCGGCATTGATCCTCGGCCCCAATGCAAACCCGAAATCACTAGCGACAAGCGTGGCCATGTTGCGATTGGCAACCTCGATCAACGCTTGGATCCCTGGGCGGCAACGTCCGGCGCGGATCCGCTGTAAGCCCTGGTGAACCAGGATACGGTTGTTACTGTCCAAGGCCACCACATCGGCGACCGTGCCCAGCGCCACCAAATCCAGCAAGTCGGCTAAGTTAGGGACGGTCAGTCCCTGCTGCTCAAACCACCCTTGGTGACGTAAATGCGCGCGCAGCGCCAGCATCAAATAAAAAGCAACCCCGACACCGGCAAGTGCCTTCGACGGAAAACCACAGTCATCAAGGTTAGGATTCACCATGGCATCGGCATTGGGCAATGTTTCTCCTGGGAGGTGGTGGTCAGTCACCACCACTTGCATGCCTAACGCTTTGGCGCGCGCCACACCCGTCAGCGATGACACCCCGTTGTCCACGGTCATGATAAGCTCTGCTCCCCGCTCAGCGGCTTGATCGACCACCTCTGGGCTTAAGCCGTACCCATCGTCAAAGCGGTTTGGCACCAAGTAATCGACGCGGGTGGCGCCCATCATGCGTAAGGCTTTGACGGAGAGTGCTGACGATGTCGCGCCATCGGCGTCGAAGTCACCCACAATCAAGATCGATTGATGAGCCTTTAGCGCCTCAGCCAGCAAGCTCACTGCGGTGTCGATCCCCGTTAACGCTTGATATTGATGCAATCCAGCCACACTTCGATTGAGCTCGCTGTCTGCTTGTAAGCCGCGGTTGGCGTATAAACGCTGCAGTAACGGCGGAATCGCATCGCTGAATGCCGGCGTAACCGACGGCGTACGTCTTTTTATTTCTATCATGAAGTTGTCACCAGTTCTCGATTAGCCGCGTGGGTGATGAGTTTGATGCAGCTGTTTTAAACGTTCAGTCGCCACATGGGTATAGATTTGGGTCGTCGATAGGTCACTGTGTCCGAGTAACATCTGCACCACGCGTAAATCGGCCCCATGATTGAGCAAGTGGGTCGCAAACGCATGACGTAAAACATGGGGCGAGAGATCCTCTGTCTCAATCCCCGCCAGTTGCGCATAGTACTTGATGCGATGCCAAAAGGTTTGCCGTGTCATTTGACGGGCGCGTTTGCTTGGGAAAAACACATCGGTACTGGTTTCACCCAGCAATACCGGGCGACTATACGCCAAATAGTGCTCCAGCCAATCCACGGCCGACTCTCCCATCGGGACCAAGCGTTCTTTGTCACCTTTACCGGACACCCGCACCACACCTTGGCGCAAGCTCACATTCTCCATCGTCAGCCCGATAAGCTCTGTCACACGCAAACCCGTCGCATATAACAGCTCCAACATGGCTTTATCTCTAAGCTCAAGGGGGTCGTCGGTATTCGGTGCCATTAATAGTGCATCGATTTGCTCTTCCGTCAGATCTTTCGGCAGCCGCTTGGGCTGCTTCGGACTGATTAGGGTGGCACTGGGATCGTCGGGACGCAACTTCTGTCGATACAAGTATTGGAATAGGCGACGTAACGCCGACACCATACGGCTGCGAGTGCTAGACTGGTAGCCCTGCTCATGTAGCCAGTATTGGTAATCTTGTAAGTCTTGCTTGCTCACCGCCACCAACGCGCGGGTGTCGAGCCAATGGCACAGCTTCAATAAATCTGTGCGATACGAATTCAACGTGTTTTCGGAAAGCCCACGCTCCATCCACATTGCATCCAAAAACTGCTCGATGCGTTCAATGTTATTCGTCACCTTCAACCCACTTGGTTATTAATCGAAAAAACCCGCCCATCATCTGGGTAACGGTCAGCGGCTATTATACAAAATGTCACCGTCAGTTGCTGGATCATATTGCCGGTGAGCAGGTAAACTGCGCCCATTACACACAAACGAGTCGCGCTATGAAAATCGGTCTTTTTTATGGTTCTACCACCTGCTATACCGAAATGGCCGCGGAGAAAATCCGTGACTTTATCGGTGATGATTTGGTCGAGCTACATAATGTCAAAGAAACACCGCTAGCCAAAATGGCAGATTACGACTTGCTGCTACTTGGGATCTCAACGTGGGATTTTGGTGAGCTACAAGAAGATTGGGAAGCGGTTTGGCAAGACATTGATAGTCTCCAACTAAACGGCAAAGTCATAGCCCTGTTTGGCTTGGGCGACCAAGAAGGATACGCCGAATGGTATTTGGATGCCATGGGCATGCTCCACCAGCAACTACAAGGCTGTGGCGCACAGTTTATTGGTTACTGGTCCACCGAAGGTTATCGTTTTGACGCGTCAAAGGCCGTGACCGTGGATGGCAAACACTTTGTCGGTCTCGCGCTCGATGAAGACTCAGAATACGAACTCAGTGACGAGCGGATTCAAAACTGGTGCGAGCAAGTGCTACTCGAGTATCAAGCCTTACTTTGAGCCTATCCCGGCTCGCGCTTGCCAATTAATGAGACAAAAAAACCGCGCCTCTCAGCGCGGTTTTTCAGATTGCTGACGAACCCCGCCTTTTTAGGCGGGGTTCTTTTTTACAAGCGGCCGTAGGCCGCGATCGCGATATTTTTTGTTAGAGAGTGGTCGCTACCGACCAACGCCCAAATTGGCGGATAGAAGCCAGTATTTGCCTTATACCCGCCATGTTAAAGCCACATTTTCTTAGATAGCTCACCACTAACGCTATCTTCTTGATGTTTTGAGCAGCCGCCGCCAGCCAGCATTGCATTTGCACATTTGCAAGCCCTCGGAAGCGTGCGTAGCGATGTCCATGATGCTGCTTAGCGTCGGCGAAGCTTCGCTCCACAGTCTCACTTCGTCGCTTGTATATCTTTTTGCCATAACGAGACAGTCGCATTTCATTGGCACGCTCTACGGCATCAGTGTAAAGATGACGCGTGATGACCTTTTGCATAGTCTTACTTTGCGTACAGTCGTTTCTAACCGGACAGAACGCACACTGCTTTGGGTCTGAGTGATAAGTACGATAGCCGGCTCTTGTGGTTGTTTTATAGATAAGCGTTTGCCCTTTGGGGCAGCGATATGTGTCGGTTTTCTTATCGTATGTGAAGTGTTTTTTCTTGAACGTATTCTTCGTTCGAGAAGGGCGACGATAGCCGAATACGCCAAGAATGCTGCGACGCTCTAAGGATTCGGCAACCGGTGCCGTGAAGTAGCCAGCATCGATGCCCACGGCGATAGGATTGAGGTTAAATTGCGCGAGTGTGTGGTCAAGGCGACGGATATACGGTTGTGAGTCGTTGACATTCCCTGGGGTTGTATACGTATCAACGATGATACCGTGCTTGCCATCAACGGTCCTATGGTCAAGATAGAAGAAGCCTTGGGGCTTATTATCTCTGGTCATAAAACCACTTTCAGGGTCAGTCGTACTCACTTTTGTGTTTTTGACGTCCGTCTTTAATGGCGCGTCCTTGAACGGCTTTTTTCCTTCTGCTTTGCGGTCACTGACGATGTCTTCATCCAACATCTCTAGGTAAGCGCCGGCGCTCACCGGGCGCAGTTTATTCACATGCTTATTTTTGTTCGCACTGGCTTTAAGGTGCGTGCTGTCGGTATACAACTCTTGCCCTGCGACTAAGCCCTTCTCCATGGCTTGAACCACAACATGGTTGAATATGCGTTCGAAGACATCCGTGCCATTAAAGCGACGAATACGATTTTGGCTCAGCGTAGACGCATGGATGACCTTCTCTGTCAGCGACATACGCAAGAACCAACGATAAGCAACGTTGACTTCAATTTCCTTAACAAGCTGACGCTCGCTTTTGATGCCGAAGATATAGCCAAGCAGGATAATTTTAAATAAGCGAACGGGGTCAATCGGTGGGCGGCCATTGTCTTTGCAATAAAGGTGGGCGACTTCATCTCGAATAAACTCGAAGTCGATGGCACGGTCGATTTTACGAACAAGATGGTCTTTGGGAACAAGTTGTTCCATCGTCACCATTTCAAGTTCATATTGGTGTGGAGAAGGTTCTTGAAGCATACCGGAGCATCCCTATTGCGACACTCCTATTAGATCAAAGGTCTAGCTCGAAAGCTAGACCTTTGTCAGCAGTCTGAAAAACCGCGCCTCTCAGCGCGGTTTTTGTTCGCTATCATGCAGCGGTCGATATCACGATGCGTCTGCTAACGCATTCGCCCGTGATCCAACAAACTTTGCCACGCCCATAGCCACCAATGTAGGTAGCAGCCAGGCCATACCGACATCGAATAGCGGTAGGAAGCTAAAGCCGCTCATGTCAGCGCCCATGACTTTTGCCGCATCGAGCAAGCTAAAGAGCAATGCCACGCCCAACACAAGGCGATAACCCACAGCCGGATTTGGCAACCAGCGACGAATAAACGTCAAACCAATAAGCGCAATCGCGACAGGATAAAGGGCAAACAGCACAGGGACAGAAATCGCAATCAGCTGCTTGAGACCCACATTGGCCACCACCGCACAGACAGTAGCCACGACGACCACCCAACGACGGTACGTCCATGATGTGAGCGAACTAAAGTAATCAGCACACGCACTCACCAACCCAATCACGGTCGTCAAACACGCTAAACCGATAATCGCCGCCAGGATCATTTGCCCAACCGGGCCAAACAGTGCATCCACGTAGGCGGCCATGATTTCGCCACCATTTTGCGTTCCCTGCGCCACCGCACTAGCCGTTGAGCCCAAGTAGAACAGCGACACGTACACAAACGCCAGTCCAGCGGCGGCAATAATACCGGCACAAATCAGGTACATGCAGGTCGCTTTGTTGTCTTCGATACCTTTTTTACGGATCACATCGACAATCAACATGCCGAACATTAACGCCGCAAAGGTATCCATGGTGTTGTAACCTTCCAAAAAGCCAGTCGTCAGTGCGTTTTCAACATAGTTACCTTGCGCGGCCACCACTTCGCCTTGTGGGTTAACAATCACCGCGATAGCCAAAATCGCGAGCGCCGCGAAAAGCAAAGGTGTCAAGAATTTACCGATGGTATCAATCAGCTTGCCTTGAGAAAGAGAGAAAAACATCGCGACGGCAAAAAAGACCACAGAGAAAGCGCCCAGTTCTAGCTGCCCAGGAGCTGATAAAAAAGGTTTAAATCCAATCTCATAGGCGACAAGTCCGGCACGAGGCGCAGCAAAGGCGGGGCCAATAATGATAAAAATCAGCACGGCCATTAGTGTGGCAACACCTGTGGGTAAGTCACGCGTTAGGCCCTTCCAGCCTCCGCCTGCCACCGCAACCGCAATGATACCGATTAAAGGAAGACCGACGGCAGTGATCAAAAATCCGATCATTGCAGCCGTAAAGTGATCACCGGCCAACATGCCAGCTTGTGGGGGAAAGATTATATTTCCTGCGCCTAAGAAAAAGGCAAAGGTCATAAAACCTAACGCTAAAATATCTACTAATTTTAAACGCTTAGTCACGATGTATACCTACAGCTTAAGAGGGTGTTTGCAATCAATAATGTTTCACCCATCTGAAACGCTCAATTATAATATTTTGTTTCAGACGATGGGCAGAACGCAGAATAATGAAGAAGTTCATAGCCACAGTAAAGGCATTGACAAAAAACCTTGTGATCTTCTGCGTTAGCAATAACAATCAGCTCAATAAACTAGCTATTATGTTATCTGTGGTATTTTTTAACAAACAAACTCGATAACATCATGGTTACACAAAAGCAAAAAATGCTACCCCTTGATGCCGCTAAGTTGTCAGAGTGCAGGACAAATGAGCCAGTTTCGCTTTAAACAATTTGTTATCGACCACGGTGACTGTGGCATGAAAGTCAGTACGGATGGTGTACTACTGGGCGCGTGGTCTCAGCCTGGGACGGCGAGTAATAGCTTGGATATCGGAACGGGAACCGGTTTATTGGCATTGATGTTGGCACAACGTTTTCCATCCTTGTCGCTGACCGCGGTTGAGTATGATACGGCCGCGTTTCGCTGCGCCGAGCTAAATGTAAAACACTCATGCTTTGCTCGGCAAATCCAAGTACACCACGCTGATATCAACGCTTTTGAGCGCACGGAACAATGGCAACACATTGTTTGTAATCCCCCATACTTTACCAGTGGCGCCCCGTCCAGCAATCAACAGCGCGCGGTCGCTAGGCATGCAAATACCCTGAGCCATCCCGCACTTATCGCGTGCTTGCAAGGGTTACTTACCCCGACGGGGTGTGCCGATCTTATTTTGCCCAGCAAAGAGGCAGACGCGTTTATTCATTCTGCTCAGGGACAAGGCCTGTTCTTACGCCGGCAGCTATCCGTGCGCCCGACGCCGGATAAATCGCCTTCGCGCTTATTATTCACACTCTCGCCAACGACGGACGTAGTCAGATCTGATACGATCGCGGTGCGCGAGAGAGATGGCGCTTATACGCAGGCATTCGCGGATCTGACACGCGCGTTTTACCTCAAACTCTCGTAATCCAAACCGAGCAGCGTCTCGCTATCATTGGCCTTGGGCGCGCTGCCCATTTACACTATTTGCGTCTATAATACCGCGCTTAACTATCCTTGGAGAATTACCTGTGCGAAGCTTTGCCGAACTCGAGCTGGATCCAGAACTGCTCAGTGCACTTGACGATATGGGCTATCAGCGCCCTACGCTGATCCAATCTGAGGTTATCCCCCACGGTATGGATGGACGTGACATCCTTGCCTCCGCCCCAACGGGAACCGGCAAAACGGCGGCTTTTTTGCTGCCCATGTTGCAGCACTTACTCGACTTCCCGCGGCAAAAGCCCGGGCCAGGACGCGTACTGGTTCTCACCCCCACGCGTGAATTAGCCATTCAGGTGGCTGATGAAGCGCGCGCATTAGCGAAAAATACCAGTCTTAAGATCTTCACCATCACCGGGGGCATTTCATACCAAGAGCACGCCGAGCAGTTGGGTAAAACACAGGATATTGTGGTGGCAACGCCTGGCCGTTTGATGGAGTACATTGAAGCCGAACGGTTCGATTGTCGCGCCGTTGAATGCCTGATCTTAGATGAGGCAGACCGGATGCTGGATATGGGGTTTGCGAATGCCGTCAATCGACTCTCTGATGAGTGCCAGCGCCGCCGTCAGACCATGCTCTTCTCCGCCACATTAGAAGGCCGCGGGGTAGCAGGCTTTACCGATAATTTGTTGGACAACCCTGAGTTGGTTGATGTCACACCACCACGCCGCGAGCGTAAAAAAATCATCCAGTGGTACCATCGCTGCGATGATCTTGACCATAAACGCGCCTTATTAAAGGCGATTGTCAGCGAACAGGCTGAACGAGCGATTGTGTTTATTAAAACACGTGAGCGCTTGGCGGAGCTTCGTGATTATATGCAGTCACAACAACTGGATTGCGCCTGGATCCAAGGTGAAATGCAACAAGCGAAGCGTAACAATGCGATCAACCGGTTTAGTGAAGGAAAAGTCAGTGTACTGCTGGCCACTGATGTTGCGGCACGCGGCATTGATGTCCCAGATATCACCCATGTGATCAACTATGATCTCCCACGCACGGCTGACGTCTATTTACACCGTATTGGTCGCACGGCTCGTGCGGGCAAAAAAGGCTCTGCCATTTCACTGGTCGAAGCCCATGATCAACCAATGATGGATAGGATCATGCGCTATATGGATGAAGAGATTAAAGAGCGAACCATTGCTAGCTTGAAGCCAAAACATAAAAAAGCAGAGCATAAGAAGAAAAAAAAGAAGCAAAGCGTTAAAAACTCGAGCAAAGTCAAAAAGCCCAAAAAACGCAAATAGAACTAGACATCTATCAGCCTCACTGACTGGCTGATATATAAGGAATTACTCAAGGAGGCCCGAAAAGGCCTCCTTTTTTTCGCTATCGACGTCCATTTTGTTGAGCACAAAACGATCAGATTCACACATCGCGCAATGCAATGACACAAAATATTAACAATTGCGCTGCAAATCAGTTTAAGATGCTAATCGCGATAACAACAAAACATGATGCAAACACAGTAGAAGGAACTCACTATGCAATCGTTTGTCGATTTCTTAAATAGCATCATATGGAGCCCGGTTCTGATTTACACCTGTTTGGGTGCGGGACTGTTCTATTCCATACTGACGCGCTTTGTTCAAATCCGTCACTTCACCGAAATGTGGCGACTCCTCTTTTCAGGGAAAAGCTCAACCAAAGGGATTTCTTCTTTCCAAGCCTTAGCAGTCTCACTCTCCGGCCGTGTCGGTACGGGTAATATTGCCGGCGTCGCCGCCGCTATCGGGTTTGGTGGCCCAGGCGCGGTCTTCTGGATGTGGGTCGTTGCTTTTCTCGGGGCGGCAACCGCCTATACCGAGTCAACATTGGCACAGATTTATAAAGAAGAAGACAATGGTGAGTTCCGTGGTGGCCCAGCTTACTACATCGAAAAAGCGATGGGACAAAAATGGTATGCCATCCTCTTCGCTCTCGCGACCTTACTCGCCTGTGGTGTCATGCTACCTGGCGTGCAATCTAACGCCATCGGTAATGCCGTTGAAACCGCATTTGGCTCTGGCGCCATGGTTGATACCGCCATGTTTGGTGCGCTTGAAGTCTCGAAAGTGATTACCGGTGCCTTTATCTCTATCGTGCTCGGATTCATCATTTTCGGTGGTGTTAAACGTATTGCCCACTTTACGCAGATCGTCGTGCCTTTCATGGCGCTGGCGTACATCATTATTGCGTTTGTCATCATCCTATTGAACATCAGTGAAATTCCCGCCGTGGTTTCTATGATCATCGGCGATGCCTTCACACCGATGGCAGGTGCGGGTGCAGCCATTGGTTGGGGGGTTAAACGTGGTGTTTACTCCAACGAAGCGGGTCAAGGTACAGGTCCACACGCGGCGGCGGCTGCCAACGTGGATCACCCGGCTCAGCAAGGCCTAGTTCAATCCTTCTCGGTTTACATCGATACCTTGCTAGTTTGCTCGGCAACCGCGTTTATGATCATCATCACCGGTGCTTACAACGTCCATGGTCCAGGTGAAGCCTATATCGTGCAAAACTTGGCGTCTTCGGTCGCGGCAAACAGCCCTGAGTTTACTCAGCTGGCGATTGAAGCGGCGATGCCTGGCTTAGGTAAACCCTTTATCGCCTTTGCACTCTTCTTCTTCGCCTTTACCACCATTTTGGCCTACTACTACATTGCCGAAACCAACATTGCTTACCTGCGTCGCACTATCAAGGTGCCAGGTATGATGTTTGCGCTGAAAGTGGTGCTGATGTCCGCCGTGTTCTACGGCTGTGTGCGGAGTGCGAACTTGGCATGGGCGTTTGGCGATGCCGGTGTGGGTTTGATGGCATGGTTAAACATTGTTGGCATCATCATCATCTTCTTTATGTCTAAGCCAGCCCTTAAGGCGCTGAAAGATTATGAAGAGCAACAGGCCAGAGGGGTAGAAACCTACACCTTTGATCCGGTTAAGCTTGGCATCAAAAATGCCGATTACTGGGAACAACGTCTGGCGCGCCGTAATGGCAAGCAAGAAAGTGAAACCACCGATGCCGATGGCAAACCTATCAATCCAACGGCATAAGATTCAAACAGCGAATCAATGGTAAAAAAGGGCGCATCAGCGCCCTTTTTTGATCGTGTTAGCCAACGACGCTCCTAGTCATCAAGGCGGAAAATAATATCGACTTGATCACGCACCTGCATGGTTGCATCTTGGTAGCTCGCCGCGACATCCGCGCTGCCGCTGCGCAGTTCGGCATTCATCATCACAGGACGTGGGTTGCTGGATCGATAGCGAATTTGCCAGACGCCATCAACACGCATATCCAGGCTTTTCGCGAGCGCCTCGGCTTTCTCTTTGGCGTCTTGTACCGCCGCCTCACGGGCCTTGTCTTTCAAGGTGGCCTGCTCACTGCTGGTGAGCTGTACATGGCGAATACGGTTGATCCCCTCGCCTAAGGCACCATCTAGCACCGCATTCAATTTATCGAGCTGATTGAGTGTCACAGTAACGTGGCGTTCCGCACGGTAGCCAATCAGCTCAGGCGCTTTGTCTTTGGCGTGTTGATAACGCGGTGACAGCTGAATATGCGCACTCTCGATTTGTTCGCGCTTTACCCCTTGTGCCGACAGCCGATTGATAAACGCCGTGACCGCTTTGTCGGATGCGGCTTTCGCAGCTTTCGCCGTTTTACGCTCAGTGACCACGCCCACTTCAATGCTCGCCATGTCTGGCGCAGCGGTCACTTCCCCGACACCGGTAATGTCCAAGTGAGGAAAATCAATATTGGCCATCGCGGCGGGTGCCATCACTAAGGCCCCCGTCAGCCATACCATTGCTTTCAATTTTTGCATAATCTCTCCTTTGAGAAGGCAAGCGATAGATAGTGAGTAACGCTAAGTCAGACGCGAAAAAACACCAAAAGCTCCCCTGCCAACGTCAATTTTGTGTCAATATTGAACCAGTGCTTGTTTCGCCGCTTGCTGACAAGCGTGGGTAATCGCCGCTAACACACCACTTTCCATCGCCCAAAAATGCCAGTACAAATGCCGTGACTCCACTTTCCCCGGCATCACATCCACCAAGCGCCCGTCCGCTAACTGCGCTGACACCATAATCCGTGGGATCAAACAATACGCCATACTTTGCGATGCCATGGCCACAAATGCCTCCGAAGAGCGGACAATATGTCGGCGCCACCCCGCTGCGGGCATGGCATAATGAGCCGCTAGAAAATCCGCATGCATATCGTCATGTGCATCAAAAATCACTGCCGGCGCCGCCATTAACGCCTCTCTATCAATCCCATCAGAAAAGTATCGCTGAGCAAACGCTGGGGTAGCCACACAACTGTAGTCCATGGTACCCAAGTAACGACAATCACAGCCATGCATCGGCGTGGAGTCAGTGCTGATCGCCGCAATCGCTTCACCGCTGCGCATTTTATTGAGCGTACGGCTTTCATCTTCAACCAATAAATTAAAGTCAATCGCTTGATGGGCGGTCAGTGGCGCGAGGGCCGAAAGTAGCCAAGTCGCTAAACTATCCGCGTTGGTGGCAATGGAGACCGGCAAGACTGACCCATCAATACCTGGTGCCAGCTCAGGCAAGGTTTCTTGCTCCAACAGTTGCACGCGTCGATAAAGACCCAGTAGACGCTGACCGATCGGCGTTGGCCGCGGAGGTTGCTCACGCACCATTACAGGCTGGGCGATTTGCCGCTCTAACTGCTTTATACGTTGAGAGACCGCAGATTGAGTAATGAACAGGGCCGCCGCCGCGCGTTCAAAACTTCCCCAAGAGATCACCGCATCTAACGCTTCTACTCCTCGATAATCCATCCTTGCGCCTCATTAGTTAAATTAATTAACCATAAATATAATTAAGTTCCTTTAATAGGCAATCCTGCTTAAAGTGAGGGTTATACCAGTAAAAAGAAGGAAGAACAGGGTGAGCAGCTTTCTCGTCGCACTTCAGGGCTTAGGATTAAGCCTAACCATGATTATTCCCATTGGCGCTCAGAATGCCTATGTGATTAACCAAGGTATCAGCCGTGAACACCATATGACCACAGCATCGATCTGCTTTATTTGCGATATTATTTTGATTTCAAGTGGTATTTTTGGCGGAGGGGCATTGTTAGCAAGCTACCCACTTCTGCTCAACACCATTACGCTCGCGGGGATCGCTTTTCTGAGTGTGTATGCATGGCAGTTTATCCAAAGCGCACGTCAGCACAGCCAAGACGTGTCAATGGCGACACCCACCATGAGTCGAGGCCGCCGCGCGGTGATCATTGGTGCCTTGGCGGTGACCTTACTCAATCCGCATGTGTATCTCGATACCGTGGTAGTGTTAGGGGCAATTGGTGGCCAATTTGCGTTCGATGAACGCGTTGCCTTTACTGTCGGCGCCCTAATGGGATCGTGCCTTTGGTTTTACGGTTTATCAGCAGGGGCCGCGCGCTTGTCGCCGTGGCTCTCCACGCCCTCTATCCGGCGACTGCTCGACCTACTCATGGCGAGTATGATGTTATTCGTGGCCGGTAAGCTCGCACTTGGCCTGTACGCACGTTTACTGGCGGGTTAAAAAAACAGGGATGCGGCCACGCTGCCGCATCCATAATGACGGTCGCCCGCCGTGAGGTTACGCTTGGCCCTCGCCGCGCTCGAAATGAACACTCATTTGCGGGAACGGAATTTCAATACCATTTTCGTCCAGTGCTTCTTTGATGGTTGGCAACAGCTCAAAGTAAACACTCCAGTAGTCTTCTGTTTTCACCCAAGGGCGCACCACAAAATTGACCGATGAGTCGGCTAACGTCATCACCGCCACATTGGGCTCAGGGTCTTTCAGAATCAAGGGGTGTTGAGTGACGATGTTGGTTAACACCGCTTTGGTTTTCTTCAAATCCGCGCTGTACGCTACGCCAATAGTCAAGTCAATGCGGCGTGTCGCGTGCTTGGAATAGTTAGTGATTGGACTACTGATCACGGACCCATTAGGAACCACCACCATTTTGTTGTCAGGGGTCGTGAGCACCGTAGAGAACACTTGAATGGACTCAACAGAGCCAGCGACTCCGGCCAATTCGACGTAATCGCCCGATTTGAACGGACGGAACATCACAATCAACACCCCGGCGGCAAAGTTTGCCAACGAGCCTTGCAAGGCAAGACCCACGGCTAAACCTGCGGCACCTAAGATGGCAATCACAGACGCCGTTTGCACACCCACGCGGCTTAATGCTGCAATTAAAACAATGACAAACAGTAAGTAACGCACCAAACCATGGATAAACTCCACCACCGCGTTATCCATGTTGCGCTTGCGCATGACACCCGCCATGGAGTTAGCTAAACCTTTAACTACAAGGTTACCAATCACCAAGATCAGTAGCGCGGAAATAATGTTCACCCCGTACTGCGTCAACAGATCTTGATTATCCATCAGCCAAGTCTGGGCCCATTTAGCGCCCTCTACCACTGTGTTTTCCTCACTCATTCAATTTCCCTTTTCAAGTTGGGATAAACGGTAACCCTATGTTAACAGCCTTTTACTGGTCGCTGTCTATCTCAATTACGCAAAATGTCTACCCAATGAGACGTGTCGCTATCACGCAGATATAAAAAAACCCGCCAAGCGGCGGGCTTTTACATTCAACACTGTTGTGACGTTTACAGGACGTCAACTGCGTTGAGGTCTTTGAAAGCTTGCTCCAAGCGCGCAACCATCGACTCTTGACCTTTACGTAGCCAAACGCGTGGGTCATAGAATTTTTTGTTTGGCTGATCATCACCTTTCGGGTTACCGATTTGGCTTTGCAGGTAGCCTTCGTTGTCTTGGTAATACTGACGAATACCATCCCATGTAGCCCACTGGGTATCGGTATCGATGTTCATTTTGATCACACCGTAACCAATGGATTCTTGAATTTGCTCTTCTGAAGAACCCGAACCACCATGGAACACGAAGTTCAGACCATTGGTCGGCAGACCAAATTTCTCTGAACAGTAAGCCTGTGATTCACGAAGAATTTCTGGCTTAAGTACCACGTTACCTGGCTTATAAACACCGTGAACGTTACCGAATGAAGCGGCAATGGTAAAACGAGGGCTTACAGCAGACAGTTTTTCGTACGCGTAAGCCACTTCTTCTGGTTTGGTGTAAAGGTCAGCCGTATCAACATCGCTGTTGTCCACGCCGTCTTCTTCACCACCAGTGATACCCAGTTCGATTTCTAGCGTCATGCCCATTTTGTCCATGCGCGCTAGGTATTCGGCACAGATTTCCATGTTCTCTTCTAGAGACTCTTCAGACAGGTCAATCATGTGAGAAGAGAAAAGCGGTTTACCGTGCTCTTTGAAGAAGGCTTCGCCAGCGTCAAGTAGACCATCAATCCAAGGCAGTAGTTTTTTCGCAGCGTGGTCAGTGTGCATGATCACCGGCACACCGTAGACTTCAGCCATGGCGTGAACGTACTTCGCACCAGCAACAGCGCCTTTAATTTGCGCTTCTTGGCCTTCTAGTTTCAGACCTTTGCCCGGGAAGAAACCCGCACCACCGTTAGAGAACTGAATAACCACTGGCGCTTTTACTTTCGCCGCGGCTTCCATCACTGCGTTGATTGAGTCAGTGTTAACCACGTTGACTGCAGGCAATGCAAACTTGTTCTCTTTGGCAACTTCAAATACTTTCTGAACGTCATCGCCAAAGATAACGCCAGGTTTTACAAAATCAAAAACTTTAGACATGGCTCTTGTCCTATTAACTCGGGTTGTCTTTGCTGAACTGAGTAAAGATGCCTGAAGCACCCTTATCAATCTGGTGCAATCGTTTACGACTCGGCCTATTGTAGTCAAACGAAAGCAAAAACGGGAGATGTCACTCCCGTTTTATTATCTGGTTTATGCGTCTTTGGCGCGTGCTTCCAGCATTTCTACCGCTGGAAGAGGCTTGCCTTCAACAAACTCTAGGAACGCGCCGCCACCGGTTGAGATGTAAGACACGTCAGCTTGGATGCCGAACTTGTCAATCGCCGCGAGGGTATCGCCGCCACCTGCAACAGAGAAGCCTTCAGACTCCGCGATCGCTTTTGAAATACCCGCGGTGCCTGCTTCGAAGTTCTTAAACTCAAACACGCCAACAGGGCCATTCCAAAGAATGGTTTTGGCATTTTTCAAAATGTCTGCCAATGCCTGGGTTGATTCAGGACCAAGGTCGAAAATCATGTCGTCGTCTTGTACATCTTCAACGCGCTTGATCTCTGCTTCCGCGTTTTCATCAAACGCTTTCGCACACGCAACGTCGGTCGCGACAGGAATATGGCACTCTTCCATTAAAGATTTCGCCGTATCCACTAAGTCCGCCTCATACAGCGACTTACCGACATTGTGGCCGTCAGCTGCGATAAAGGTGTTCGCAATACCACCGCCCACAACCAGCTGGTCAGCAACGGTTGACAGTGATTTCAGCACCGTCAGTTTGGTAGACACTTTTGACCCACCCACAATGGCAACCATTGGGCGAGCAGGGTTGTCCATCGCTTTGCCTAACGCATCCAGCTCGTTGGCCAGCAGTGGACCGGCGCAAGCTACAGGCGCATGCGTGCCCACACCATGGGTTGACGCTTGCGCACGGTGCGCGGTGCCGAATGCATCCATCACGAAGATATCACAAAGCGCTGCATACTTTTTAGAGAGCGCTTCGTCGTTCTTCTTTTCGCCTTTATTAAAGCGCACGTTCTCAAGCACCACCAGCTCACCGGCATTAAGCTCAAGACCGTCTAGATAGTCTTTAGCGAGGCTGACCTTACAATCCAGCGCATCATCAAGGTAGTTGACTACCGGCTGCAGTGAATACTGATCTTCAGGCTGACCTTCTTCAGGACGACCTAGGTGAGAGGTCACCATGACTTTTGCACCGGCTTCTAAGCAGTGCTTAATCGTAGGCAGTGATGCCAAAATACGTGCGTCAGAGGTCACTTTCCCGTCTTTTACAGGCACGTTCAGATCAGCACGGATAAACACACGCTTTCCGGCAAGATCTAAGTCGGTCATCTTAATTACAGACATATGGTCCTCGCTATAAGGTTGCAAATTGAAACTGATTTAATCAGGGCAACACCCCACCCACGCTTGCGTCTATTACGCCATGGCAAGTGTGGTATCTAACATTCGGTTGGCAAAACCCCACTCGTTATCGCACCAAACCAGCGTTTTAATCAGCTGGTGATCACTGACTCGTGTTTGCGATCCATCAACAATGGCGCTGTGTGAGTCGTGGTTAAAGTCGATCGATACCAAGGGCGCTTCGGTATAATCCAGTATACCGTCTAATGTACATCGAGATGCCGTCTGCAGAGCTTGATTTACGTCATTAACTTTCACTTTAGTACGTACAGTGACACTTAAATCCATCGCTGTCACGTTTATCGTCGGTACACGCACCGAGATCGCTTCAAATTTGTCAGAAAATTTCGGAAAAATCCTACCAATACCAACATGGAGTTTGGTATCCACCGGGATGATCGATTGGCTTGCGGTGCGCGTACGGCGCAGATCAGAGTGATACGCATCAATCACCTGCTGGTCATTCATTGAAGAGTGAATGGTAGTGATAGTGCCGGACTCAATCCCAAAGTGTTCGTCCAAGGCTTTGATCACTGGGACGATACAATTGGTGGTGCATGAGCCATTAGAGACAATACGATCATCCGCGGTTAACGCATCATGGTTGACCCCGTAAATAACGGTACGGTCAACATCTTGGCTGGCGGGATGTGAAAACAAGACTTTTTTAGCACCTGCAGCAATATGAGCCTCACCGTCTTCTCGTGTGCCAAACTTGCCCGTGCAGTCCAAGACAATATCAACATCAAGGTCACGCCAAGGTAAAAGCTGAAGTTCCGGTAAGTGAAGCAGGCGAATGCTGTCGGTGGCGACAAACAAATGTTCTTGGTTATAGGAAACCGGCCAGCCGAACCGACCATGGCTTGAGTCATATTGCAGCAGATGCGCCATCGCCTCGGGCTCTGCGAGCTCATTAATCGCGACCACTTGAATGCGATCGTGCTTGCCACTTTCATACAGGGCCCGCAATACACTGCGCCCTATACGACCAAATCCATTAATTGCGACTCTTAATGCCATGTCCATCGGTGCTCGTTTAACGATGCCCCATAGTGTATCTCAAGCACGTAAAAGACGCACGTGTTGTGTGAGCCTTCTCACGCGCCTTCGGGGATGAAGTACCGTGAAAAACGCCCGTCTGGCTATCATCCAAATACCAAGACGGGCGCGGCAGTGTTATCGCTGTATCAGCACTTAAAAGTGGATATTCATTCCCAACCAGTAACGACGCTCATCCGTGATATAACCATAATCGTCGTACTCAAGCGTGTTATCGAACAAGTTATAAATAGCACCTTGAAGCTCAATCGATTCGGTCAGTTGGTAGTTCGCCCCTGTATCCATCATGGTATACCCAGGCTCAATATTGCTGCGAGAAGAGGGACCTTTCACAGGATCCATTTCTTTGCCACGATAGGTCGCGCTGATCCAAGGGTTCAGCCTTTCCGTGGCTTGCCAATTGACTTCGCCATACGCGAGCTGCTGGGGAATTTGATTTAAAGGCTGGCCTTTATACGCCCCCGTCTTCTGCTCCGAATCGGTGTAAGTATAGCTGGCACTCACATCGAGTGTCTCCGTGACCGGCACGAATAGGCTCGCTTCAATCCCTCGAGTGACCGCTTCATCAACGTTAATCCGAATCGTGGACGGTTTAGTTTTTGTTTTTTCCTCTTCCTTGTCGTAATAGACAGTAGGTGGACAGGTTGACGCGGGACAAGTGACACGGGTTATCTTATCTTTAAAATCATTATGGAATACGGTTAGCGAACCACTGACCCCCGTATCGCCTTGGTAGTTGATACTGACTTCTGAGTTAACAGAGGTCTCGGGCTCCAGATCAGGATTACCATAGATATTCCCGCCTCGGCTAACTTGTGCCCAATTCGGGGCAATTTCGCGCAGTTGTGGCGAGCGGAACCCCGTCGCGACCCCACCCTTTACTGTCCAGCTATCGGTGAGCTGATAAACACCATACAGGCGTGGACTAGCGTGATAATCATAGTTTTCATCATGATCGACACGTAAGCCGAGGGTCAGACTAAATGGCTCAATCACACGCCACTCATCTTCGACAAATAAAGCCGCTTGTGTATTGTCAATCTCAGTTTGGCTCGACGCTTTATTAGAGGTAAAGTCCTCCAACTTCGCTTTGTTCACCGAGCCACCGACCGTCAAAGTGTGTGTTTCAAAATCACGAATGAGACGGGTTTTAAACTCGGTGTTCTTAATCGTCATTTCGCGACTTTTATTGCGGCTTTGCTCGTACTGTAAGTGTGAATCTGACCAGCCCCACGTCCAATGCCCTTCATGCCCAAGGGCGATTGATTGCCGCCGATATTCATTGTTACTGTTTTCACATTGGTTGCCTCGACACTGGCTATCATCCGTGGGAACGGTTTTGCCTATGTGGCCATTTCGCTCTTGCGAACTCGCGCCCAAGTCCAAGGTCCACTGTTGAAAATCGCTGGCACCGTAAGTCAACGAGGTAGAAAGACTACGTAAAGATTTGTCCTCGTAACCGAAAGTAATCTCGTCTTCTTGGCGTTGAACGTTTTGGCCTGATACCGTCATCCCTAGCTTATCGCTTAACGCGCCAGACAAGTAAAAATTGGCGCTTTGTTCATCGCCTGATGCGCGTTTTTCTTGTAATAACGTGCTCAACTGCACGTTGCCATGCCATTCATGTTGTTCACGACGAGTAATAATATTAATCACCCCACCGATGGCATCAGAGCCATACAAGGTCGACATCGGCCCCCGAATCACTTCAATACGCTCAATCGCTTGTAGCGGAGGTAACCAACCTTGCTCAATGCCAGGCCCGTCACTGTTCGGGCGTGTTTCGCGACTGGTGGTACGTTTTCCATCCACCAGCATCAGGGTATATTTTGAGCCCATTCCGCGAATACTGATATCCGTGGTGTCACCGCCTCCGGTCACAACCACGCCAGGAATACGCTTTAATGCATCCGTAACATCGCGATAATAACGATCTTCAAGTTGGTCACGGCTAATCACGCTAATACTTGCTGGTGCCTTTGCGGTGGCTTGTTCAAACCCTGACGCTGTGATCACCATAGTTTCGGTATTTTGATCACCCGCTTCTGCCGCATGAATAGCACTCACAGGCATACCGGCTAATACCATCCCGAGAACAACGGGACGAAGACAACTGGACATAATCAACTCCATTTTGTGATAATGATTATTATTTGTTAGTTGATAATTATTCACGTTTGAGTTCGGACGCATAGGGACAAAACAGGAACACCTCGTTCCAGTAATAGAACGAGGCAGTGAGCTTCATGCCGAACCATTGATATGAATCTTCACCGAAGTGAAAAAGGACCGTTATGCAGGATTTTTCTTCGATCCGTTCGTTTGCGGCTTTGTGTCATCATCAAAGCCTTACCGCTGCCGCTAAGGCATTGGGCCAACCTAAGTCAACGGTGAGTCGTCGCTTGGCTCAACTGGAAGCCGACCTAGGCCAGCCTTTAACGCAAAGACAAGGTAATAGACTGGTCTTAACCAAAGCGGGAGAGATTTTTTCTCACTACTGCCAACAAATGCTCGATTTAGCAGAGGAAAGTGAAGAAGCGATCCAGGGGTTAAATAATCATCTTCAAGGGGCGATAGAAGTGATTTGCCACCCCGGAATGATGCGCGGTTGGGCGGCTCCATTGATCAGTCGTTTTCTCGCTGAGCATCCCAAAGTATCCATCACATTAACAAGCGAAGTCAGTGCACAACGTATTCAGTCGGCCGATCTTATCATCTGGGCAGGAGACATCATGTTACCGGTCAATTGCCGCTCATATCAGCTTGGCCATTGGCAATATGGTATTTACGCGGCACCAGGCTATGTCAGCCAATATGGCCCGTTTACGCATCCTAGCCTGCTCGATGAACACCCTTGGCTAGATGTCTTTGCCCTACGTCGACAAGGATTAACGCTTTATGACCACGACAGTACCTACCACTTAAGCGCCATGCCTAGCCGCTTTAATTGCGATATGATAGCCATTCAATTGGATGCTATCGCCGATGGGCAGGGCGTTGGATTGCTACCGATCTGGAGCGCCACAGGTTATCAACACCATCATCCTGATAGAATTATGCGCTGCTTGCCTAACTGGGCCTCAGCACCTATTCCGTTGCGTCTTAACTGCAGCGCTGGCCGTCTTCCTCTGCGTGTCGAATCACTGGTGCACTGGCTGCAAGAGGCGATTCCCTCATCATGGGGGTCAGTGAAGCCACAGCCAGTATCCCACGCGGTGTAAGCGCATCTCAGCCAATTTTGCTATACCTTAAGACACCCATATGCATCAACTGACTTGCGTTTATCACAATTACGAATAAAATAGACGTCTAGAAGTTAAAACATCTGAGATGATCGGCGAAACGATTCGCTACGTATCGTCGGTATTCTTGATAATCAATGAGAGTGTCACATGGCTAAGCACCTGTTTACCTCAGAGTCCGTCTCTGAAGGCCATCCTGATAAAATCGCCGATCAGATTTCTGATGCGGTCTTGGATGCCATTCTTGAGCAAGATCCCAAAGCACGCGTTGCCTGCGAAACCTATGTAAAGACCGGTATGGTCATGGTAGGCGGGGAAGTGACGACCTCGGCATGGGTCGATATCGAAGAGCTCACCCGTCAAACCGTGCGCGATATTGGTTACGTGCACTCGGACATGGGCTTTGATGCCAACTCTTGCGCCGTATTGAATACCATTGGTAAACAATCCCCAGACATTAACCAAGGGGTTGATCGCGCCGACCCGAAAGATCAGGGCGCTGGCGACCAAGGGATCATGTTTGGCTTTGCCACCAACGAAACCAATGTGCTGATGCCTGCCCCCATCACCTATTCACACCGTTTGGTCGAGCGTCAGGCGCAAGTACGTAAAAACGGCACGTTAGACTGGTTACGCCCAGATGCGAAAAGCCAGGTCACCTTTGCGTATGACAACGGTAAAATTGCGGGTATTGATGCCGTCGTGCTCTCAACACAGCATTGCGACAGTATTTCAACCGACGATCTGCGCGAAGCGGTGATGGAAGAAATCATCAAGCCAGTATTGCCGGCACAATGGCTGACCAAAGACACCAAGTATTTCATTAACCCAACGGGCCGTTTTGTGATTGGCGGACCGATGGGCGATTGTGGTTTAACAGGCCGTAAAATCATTGTCGACACCTATGGCGGTGCAGCCCGTCACGGTGGCGGAGCTTTCTCGGGTAAAGACCCCTCAAAAGTGGATCGCTCTGCCGCGTATGCCGCGCGTTACGTGGCCAAAAACATTGTCGCCGCAGGTCTTGCTGACCGTTGTGAAATCCAGTTGTCTTACGCGATTGGCGTTGCGGAACCCACTTCTATCATGGTGGAGACCTTCGGTACCGAAAAAGTGGCCCCAGAAGTGATCACTAAAGCGGTTCGTGAACACTTCGACTTACGCCCGTATGGTTTGCAGGAAATGCTGGATTTATTACAACCCATCTATAAGCAAACGGCTGCATATGGCCACTTTGGTCGCGACATCTTCCCCTGGGAGAAAACCGACAAAGCAGCGCTATTGCGCGACTTTGCCAAGCTCGGGTAATCTCCACGTACTCATTGCTTGTAAGGGAAGCTTCGGCTTCCCTTTTTGATCGCCACTAGGATCGCCACACTATGTCTTCTGCTTCTGACGCATTCGCCTTTGACAAGACCGCTTGGTCACCTGATGCATTACAGCAAGCGGCTAACACGCGTGTTTACCAGTGTATTGATGCGGCTAATCGTCAATTAGGTACCCAGCTACACTATCCTGCGATTGGCTTCACACTACGGGGTCAATCCGCTGGCACCGCGCACCCCACGCAATGGCGTGTTAGGTTTAACCCGATCCTTTTACAGCAAGCACCAGAGACCTTTTTCGACGAAGTGATCCCTCATGAGGTCTGTCATTTGGTTACCTTTGCGCTATACGGTCGGGTAAAACCACATGGTCCTGAGTGGCGTTCGCTAATGAACCAGGTATTTAATGCCCCTGCCAATACCACCCACCAGCTTGATATCAGTGCCGTGCAAGGCAAAACCTTCGCGTACCAGTGTGAGTGTGGCCCTGTTGCCTTATCCATTCGCCGCCACAATAAAATACAGCGCGGACAAGCCACCTATCGCTGCAACCGCTGTCAACAGCCACTAGTGAGAAACCTTGACGCCTTAGAATAATTTGTTTTTTCACCACTCGACCCCATATTAGTGACAAAGCCTATCGCCCCCGTAGCCATGTTACACTGAAGGCGAGATGACCATGGAAAACGAGCACAATGCGAATTCCTCGAATTTATCACCCAACGCCCTTGCCATCGCAAGGCGATGTGACACTGAGTGGCGAAGCTGCCAACCATCTCGGTCGCGTCCTACGTATGCAACCTGAACAACCGATTTTGCTCTTTGATGGCAGTGGTGCGCAGTTTCCCGCTATGCTGACGGAAGTCAGTAAAAAGCAGGTTGTCGCGACCATTACCGCTTGCGAATCACACAGTGTCGAGTCACCGCTTGACTTTGAACTCGGCCAAGTGATTTCACGTGGTGAGAAAATGGAGTTTACCATTCAAAAATCGGTCGAATTAGGCGTGAATACCATCACTCCCCTTTTATCGGCTCGATGCGGAGTGAAACTCAATGCTGAGCGACTCGAGAAAAAACGCCAACAATGGCAAAAAATCGCGATTGGCGCCTGTGAGCAAAGCGGCCGTAATGTGGTGCCCACCATTAACCCGGTGATCAATCTAGACACATGGTGCCAGCAGGCGTTTGATGGCTTAAAACTGAACCTTCATCCGCGTGCCCCCTACTCTATCAATACGCTACCCGACGCCCCCGACAAGCTACGCTTGCTCATTGGCCCAGAGGGCGGATTGTCTGATGACGAGATTGCAATGACACGCGAACACGGCTTTGAAGAGATCCTACTCGGCCCACGCGTGTTGCGAACAGAAACCGCGGCGCTCACCGCCATCACGGCCCTTCAAGTCCGTTTTGGCGATTTGGGTTAACCGGCAAACAGGAGAAACATGATGAAAATAGGTGTTGTGATGGACCCCATCGAGGCCATCAGTGTGAAAAAAGACTCCACGTTTGCCATGATGCTGGCAGCACAAAAACGCGGCTGGGAAGTGCATTATATCTTGATGGAAGATATGTCAATGCAGCAAGGTGAACCATACGCTCGCACCCACAGTGTGACTGTGATGGATAACCCTGACCATTGGTACCAAATCGACCAAACCCAAACCCTCGCATTGCGAGAATTTGATGCCATATTGATGCGCAAAGATCCGCCGTTTGATACGGAATACATCTACGCAACCTACATGTTAGAGCGGGCTGAGGAAGCGGGTGTATTGATTGTTAACAAGCCGCAAAGTTTGCGTGACTGCAATGAAAAGCTTTATACCGCGTGGTTCCCAGAGCATACGCCGACCACTTTGGTGACCCGTCGTGCCGACGAAATTAAAGCATTCCAAGCCGAACACGGCGATGTGATTTTAAAACCACTCGATGGCATGGGCGGCGCGTCTATCTTTCGAGTCAAACAAGGCGATCCGAACCTGTCGGTGATTATTGAAACCCTGACCGAGCATGGCCAACGTTTTTGCATGGCACAAACTTTCGTCCCTGACATCAGCAACGGTGACAAGCGCATCTTAATTGTTGATGGGGAACCGGTTCCCTACTGTTTAGCCCGTATCCCGGCCGACGGTGAAACGCGCGGTAACTTGGCTGCTGGCGGCCGTGGCGAAGCGCGTCCTTTATCAGAGACTGATTGGACAATCGCACGCGCGATCGCTCCGACATTGAAAGAGAAAGGGCTGATATTCGTAGGGCTCGACGTGATTGGCGACAAGCTAACAGAAATCAACGTCACCAGTCCGACCTGTATTCGCGAGATTGACGCCGCGTATGACATTTCAATTGGTGACATCTTGATGGAGGCGATCGCCAGACGCTGCGCCTAATTTGAGGAGGCGCAGCGCCTCCTTCATTATCTAAAACATCAATCTTCGCGCATACTCAAGGTACGCGCACCAACAGGAGACGGCGATATGGATCTGAAAAATCATTTTTTAATCGCGATGCCCAGTATGGCTGATAGCCGTTTTCAGCATGGTGTCATTTATGTCTGTGAGCATAGCCATGATGGGGCAATGGGACTGATGATTAACCACCCCATTAATTTGTCTGTCGGCAAAATGCTGGATCAAATTGACGTCGAGCGCCAGCTCCCCCTTTCAAGCACCACAGAGAGCTTGTCTCAACCTGTGTTGTTTGGTGGTCCTGTCTCCGAAGACAGAGGCTTTGTGCTGCATCCTGCAACCTGTGAGTATGGCACCAGTATTCCCCTGTCTGATCAGCTATCGGTCACGACCTCAAAAGATATTCTCTCGATTCTCGGCACCGAGCAACAGCCAGAGCAATTTCTGGTCGCGCTGGGCTATGCAGGCTGGGAGCCGGGACAGCTCGAGCAGGAACTGGCCGACAATAGCTGGCTAACACTGGAAGCCGATCCCAAGGTCATTTTTGATACCCCCGTTCACCAACGTTGGCAAAAAGCGCTCGATCAGCTCGGCATTGACGCCGCAAACCTCTCTTCACAAGTAGGACATGCATGAACGCACAAACCATTATTGGATTTGATTACGGCGTCAAAAGCATTGGCGTTGCCATCGGCCAGTCGCTAACTGGCACCGCTCGCCCTTTGTGTGCCTTAAAAGCCCGAGACGGGATCCCAAATTGGGATGACATTGAAGCCATACTCAAAGACTGGCAACCCGATTATCTGGTGGTAGGCTTACCGCTTGATTTACACGGTCAACCTTTAGAGACCATCACGCCAAGGGCAAAGAAGTTTGCCAACCGCCTGCATGGACGTTTCGGCTACCCGGTTGAGCTGCACGATGAACGCCTATCTACCCGTGAAGCGCGTGCGGATCTGTTTTCCCGCGGCGGGTATAAGGCGCTAGGAAAAGGCGCCGTCGACGCCCAATCTGCGGTGGTGATTATCGAAAGCTGGTTTGAGCGTCAATACACAGATTGAGTGGACGTTATCGCCTCCTGCGGCGCAATCACGCCTTGGTTCTCTAGCTGTGCCATCGCTTGCGCCATGGTCTGCATGCCATGCGCGGTGCCGGTTTGCATCATGGAGGTGATTTGCGCCACTCTATCCTCTCGGATCAAGTTACAAATCGCTGACGTCACCGTCATGATTTCATAAGCGGCAACACGCTGACCTTGGACACTTTTGACAAGCTGCTGAGAGATAACCGCCCGCAGTGAAGCAGACAGCATTGAACGTACCAAGGGTTTATCACTGCCCGGAAAAACGTCAATGATACGATCCACACTTTTAGCAGCGCTGACGGTATGCAAGGTCGCAAACACCAAATGCCCGGTTTCTGCCGCGGTTAATGCCAAGCTGATGGTTTCTAAATCACGTAGCTCACCCACCAATATCACATCTGGGTCTTCACGCAGCGCGGAGCGCAATGCCTGCTGAAAAGACTGAGTGTCACGCTTGACCTCTCGCTGGTTGACCAAACTTTGCTCGGACGGGTGGATAAACTCAATCGGATCTTCGATTGTCACAATATGCTTTTGCTGGTGGTGATTTATCTGCGCGATCATGGCCGCCAATGTGGTCGATTTCCCCGAGCCTGTCGGCCCAGTCACCAACACCAATCCTTGGTGTAACAAAGCCAGCTCACTGAAAAGTGGCGGCGCGGATAAATCCTCTAACCTTGGGATAGCCGTTGGCACCACACGAAAAACCGCCGCACAGCCATGTTGCTGATGGAACGCATTAACACGAAAACGCGCCACCGAGGCCAGCTCAAAGGAAAAGTCGATTTCCCATGCATTGTCAAAACTATGCTGCTGCTCAGGGCTCATCACCGCCAGTACCAATTGCCGTACAGCTTGGTGGCTAAGCGGTGGCAGACTAAGCTTGCGCATATCGCCATCTACCCGCACCATAGGCGACACCCCCGCAGAAAGATGTAGATCTGACGCGCGATGCTTTACACTAAACGCAAGTAGCTCATTAATATCCATTCATTTTCCTTGCAGAATCAGGTATGTGTCATATTAAGAACAATATTCAACAGGTCAGGGAACAGATAGACCACGCAAGCCAAAAATGCGGTCGACTCGCGGACTCAGTGCAATTAATTGCAGTCAGCAAAACCAAGCCTATCGAGGCGATCGCAGATGCCATCGCCGCGGGACAACAGGCGTTTGGGGAAAACTACGTGCAAGAAGGGGTAGAAAAAATTGACTACTTTGCCCAGCATCACCCCGAAGCACGCATTGAATGGCACTTTATTGGCCCCATTCAGTCCAACAAAACACGGTTGATTGCAGAGCACTTTGACTGGGTGCATTCTGTCGATCGGTTGAAGATTGCTAAACGCCTGAGCGAGCAACGTCCGGCACATTTACCGCCGCTCAATGTCTTGGTACAAGTAAACACCAGTGGCGAGGCATCAAAGTCGGGGTTAACCGTGGATAACGCCATCGCCCTCATTGAAGATATCCGAGCCCTACCCGGCCTGAATATCAGAGGATTAATGTCTATTCCACAGCCTGAGACGGACTATCAGCGACAATGCGCCGCATTTGAACCTTTATCAAATGCGTTTCATGCCCTCCGTGAGCAGACAGAGAGTATCGATACCTTGTCGATGGGCATGAGTGGTGACATGGAAGCGGCGATTGCGTGTGGTAGCACCATGGTACGTGTCGGCACCGCGATTTTTGGCGCGCGAGACAGCCGCTAACGAAGCGGTCGTAATAAACCAATACAATGACGAGAACAACAGGAACGCTTTTCATGGAACATCGCTCCCTTACCTTTATTGGCGCCGGTAATATGGCGCGATCCATCATTGCTGGCCTTGTGAGTGCAGGCTACCCCACCTCTGCGATAACGGCCTCATCACCCAGCGCCCACCCTGGCGATGTGCTGAGTACGGATTATGGCATCCAAACCACCCGTGATAACTTGCATGCCTGCCAAGCGGCAGACGTCATTGTCTTGGCGGTCAAGCCACAATTAATGGCGCAGGTTTTAAGCGATTTATCGGCTGTCGATTGGTCTTCGAAACTGGTGATCTCGATAGCAGCCGGCATCAGTACTCATCGTCTGTGTGAGATGGCTGGTACCACACTCAACCTCATCCGTGTCATGCCGAATACACCGTCTCTTGTCGGCCAAGGAATGAGCGGACTCTATGCATCTAGCCAGGTAACGGAGGCGGATAAACACTACGCCACCGCATTGATGAAAGCCGTCGGCGAGGTCTGCTGTGTCGATGAGGAAGCAAAAATTAATGGTGTGATTGCGGCTGCAGGCAGCGCACCGGCATACTTCTTTCGCTTTATGGAAGCGATGCATCAAGAAGCTATCCGCCAAGGCTTTAGCGACGAGCAAGCCAGGCAGCTGGTTCAGCAAGCCGCAAAAGGGGCGGCAGAAATGGTGGTAAGTAATACGGACACAACCATTGGCCAATTGCGTGAGCAGGTAACCTCGAAAGGCGGCACAACCGCTGAAGCGTTACGTGTTTTCGACCAGCACCACATTGGCGATATAGTGGCACAGGCCATGCAGGCGGCAGTCAGCCGCGCCAAACAAATGGAACAAGAATTTTAATCACTAAGGCAACGATATGAATGCAATGACCTTTCTGATCAACACCGCGTTTGATCTTTACATCATGGTGGTGCTGCTACGCGTTTGGCTACAATGGGCGCGCGCAGACTTTTACAACCCCTTCTCTCAATTTATCGTCAAAGCGACCCAGCCTGTGGTGGGCCCGTTGCGTCGTATGATCCCGGCACTCGGTGGTTTGGATCTGGCAACGGTACTGTTTGCTTACCTGCTCATGGTGGCGAAATTTGTGGTACTGGATCTAGTCGCCGGCAACCCCTTTGCAATGAGTTCTGGCATGTTCCTCTTCTCTGCCATTGCCTTACTGAAAGCCGCGGGTAAGTTGCTGTTCTGGGTGCTGATCCTGCGTGCCATTTTGAGTTGGGTCAGCCAAGGCAACAATCCAGTAGAGTATGTTTTTCATCAACTTACTGAGCCGGTATGTGCGCCAGTACGCCGTATTATTCCACCCATCGGTGGGCTCGATCTCAGTATTCTGGTGATCTTTATCGCGCTCCAATTTATCAATATGCTTATCGGCGATTTTATTGGCCCGATTTGGTATGCCCTGTAAGCGAATCGCCACGCGATAAGTCTCCCTCGACTTATCGCCACGGGTTGCACCGCTTACGGAATCTCACGGGTGCCAACGATGTACGGCGGATCGTACTTAGGCACCCGTACGTATTGATAGCGAACCTCACTTCGCTTTATCACAAGGAATGATTATGCGTCAGATCGTAGCAGCGCTCAGCATGGTATTGAGTTTGCTTATCACACCGGCTTGGGCGGGGCAGTTTAAAGAAGTCGGTGAGTTGGAAGTGCATTACAACACGCTCTCGACCACTTTCTTGACACCCGAAATCGCCCAGCAGTACGACATTACTCGTAGTGGCTATCGAGGCTTGGTCAACATTGCCGTTCTCGATACCATGCAACTGGGAAAACCGGCGGTAGCCGCCGAGATCACCGGGCAAGTAAAAAACTTGGTCGGAAACAGTCGTGAACTGGACTTTACCGAGGTAAGAGAAGGGGACGCGATCTACTACATCGCCACCTTCGCAGCCGATGATGAAGAGACGTATCGCTTCCATATCGACCTTAACGCCGAAGGAAACCGCAATGCGTCTTTTGACTATAATTATACGTTTTACGTCGATGCCCCATAGTCGGGCCATAAACCAATAGGTAACTGTGATGAATAAAGTTGTGTTGGCAACGGGGAACGCAGGCAAAGTAAAAGAAATGGCGGGACTACTCGGCGAATTTGGTTTCGACGTCCTGCCGCAAAGTGACTTTGCCGTTGAAGAAGTTGATGAAACAGGCACCACCTTTATCGAAAATGCCATCATTAAGGCACGTCATGCGGCGAAAGTGACCGGCCTCCCCGCCATCGCCGACGACTCAGGCCTTGAAGTCGATGCCTTAAACGGCGCACCAGGCGTCTACTCTGCGCGCTATGCGGGGGAAACGGCCAGTGATACGGATAATGTCGCTAAACTGTTAGAAGCATTGCATGATACAGACAATGATGGACGCCAGGCTCGCTTCCATTGCGTATTGGTTTATATGCGTCATGCTAATGACCCAACACCACTAGTCTGCCACGGGGTGTGGGAAGGGCAAATCGCTCACGCACCGCAAGGGGAAAACGGCTTTGGTTACGATCCGGTCTTTTTACCTGCCGATCAGCAGTGTACCGCAGCAGAAATGCCCGCTTCCGAGAAAAAACAACGCTCTCACCGCGGACAAGCACTCAACGCCCTGTTCCAAGCCTTAAAAGCGTCGCAATAAGCCATGATCCCATTGAGTTTATATGTGCACATCCCTTGGTGTGTACAAAAATGCCCCTATTGCGATTTTAATTCGCATACCCAAAAGGGCGCGATCCCAGAAGAGGATTATATCGATGCGCTGCTTGACGATCTTGATACCGATCTTGCCGCCTACCCTTCAGTCATCACGCGCACACTGCACTCGATCTTTATTGGAGGCGGTACACCAAGCTTGATGTCGCCTTCACAGATAGCACGCCTATTGGATGGCATCAAAGCACGCCTTCCCGTCAGTAAGAGCATGGAAGTGACCATGGAAGCCAACCCTGGCACCGTGGAAGCCGATAAATTTATCGGTTATCGACAAGCAGGCGTTAACCGGATTTCTATCGGGGTGCAGAGCTTTTCTGCTGATAAGCTCGAACGCCTAGGGCGTATTCATGGCCCTGGCGAGGCAGAGCGTGCGGCCCACCTTGCTCATCAAGCTGGATTAAACAGTTTTAACCTCGATTTAATGCATGGTTTACCTGAGCAATCTGAGCAAGAAGCACTGGGTGACTTGGAAAAAGCCATCGCACTTAAGCCGCCACATCTGTCTTGGTATCAGTTGACCATCGAGCCCAACACCCAGTTTTACTCCAAACCACCGACCCTGCCAGAAGAAGATACCTTGTGGGACATTTTTGATCGCGGCCATCAGCTGCTTACCGACGCTGGCTACGTGCAATACGAGACATCTGCATACAGCTTACCCGATCATCAATGCGCTCATAACCTCAACTACTGGCGCTTTGGCGACTACTTGGGGATTGGTTGCGGCGCCCATGGCAAACTCACCTTACCGAATGGCGATCAGCCTCGCCTGCTTCGGACAGTTAAAGTGAAGCATCCACGCGGCTATCTTGATCCACAAAAGGCCTATCTCACCGATAGCCAGTGGGTGAAACAGACTGATCTCGCGTTTGAGTTCTTCATGAACCGGTTTCGCCTACTCGAGCCTTGTCCGAAAGCCGAGTTTGTTGCCCGCACGGGGTTGCCTCTCGACCACCTTAACCAGCCATTAGCTCAAGCGTATGACCAAGGTCTGCTCGTTGAGTCCGAGACACATTGGCAAGTGACCGCCAAAGGTAAACTCTTCCTCAACGATCTTTTGGCCATTTTTTTAGCTGACTAGTGCAACAAACTGTATGTTAAGGTGCCTATTGTTTAGGCGCCTTTACCTGCCCAGCGGCGGATTGGTCTTTTGACGGCAAGTAAAGCAAGCGCGATTCATTCAACCAGCCTAAGAGGGATACCCTGTGACTTCGTCATTTCGTGTCGAGCCGAAACATTGGACTTTAATCGCCGCGCTGATCATCGCAGCCTATGCGTGCTATTTACTTATCGAGCCCTATATTGGCGCAATTGTACTCGCGTTTATTGTCTCTTTGCTCTTTTTCCCTGTTCATAAACGTATTGAAGATCGCATTGGACAACGCCCAAACACGGCGTCGGTCATATCCTGTGTCTTAATCACCTTTATCATCATCATTCCGCTCACCGTGGTAGCAGGGGCCATTATCGAGCAAGGCGTGAGCTTTTTTACACGCAGTTACGAATGGCTCAACAACGGCGGCGCAAAACAGTTACTCAACAACCCGCAAATACAATCGTCGCTGCATTTTCTCAACCAGTGGCTGCCATTTGATTTAATTGACCCACAAGAAACCGTGAAAAAGCTGGCGGCTTGGATGTCTTCATTCAGTGGCCAAATGCTCGAATTTAGCTCCAAGGTATTAGGTGATGTGACCGACTTTTTTATCACCTTCATGCTGATGTTGTTTGTCCTGTTTTTCTTGCTCCGTGATCACGACAGCATTATCCATACGCTCCGCCACGTGATCCCCTTATCACGAAGCCAAGAAGATCAGTTACTGGATGAAGTAGAGAAGGTCGCCAAGTCTGCCGTGCTTGGGTCTTTTCTTACCGCCTTGGCGCAAGGGGCCGCCGGCGGGCTAGCGATGTGGGCCGTCGGGCTGCCAGCACTATTTTGGGGGACCATGATGGCGTTCGCCTCCTTTATCCCTGTGGTAGGCACTGCGCTTATCTGGCTGCCAACCGTGCTGTATTTGGTGGCCACGGGCGATTGGCAATGGGCTATCGCCTTACTGATATGGAGTGTTGTGGTGGTCGGCTCCATCGATAATCTACTCCGTCCCTTCCTCATGCAAGGTAACTCGGGGATGAATACCTTGCTTATCTTCTTCTCACTATTAGGAGGGCTTCATCTGTTCGGCTTGATGGGGCTTATCTATGGTCCGATTATCTTTTCGATTACCTTGGTACTCTTTCGGATGTACGAGATCGAATTTGAACGCTTTCTTGACCGACAAGATAACGCGTAGGGGGTTTGATATTGGCCTAGTGCGCGCTTTGTGGGAAAATCCTTGTCTTGGCGCGCCACCCTACCTTCAAACGCGGCCGATAAGTACTTATAACCGGAAAGAGAACCCTCATGACCCTCACGGCACCCAGCGAGATTGCTCAGCGTCACCTCACCTTGTTCGCCAATAAACATGTTCTATTGGCCGGGGAGCTCGAAGATGACTTTGCCCAGCAGCTACTGTCTCATGCCGCACGCGTGTCGGTATTTACGACCCATCATGGCTATGCCACACGAATGGCAAATACTGACATCCATGTACACGCAGGCGCAGAATATACGGATGATAGCGCCGTCGACGTGGTACTTTTCTACTGGCCTAAGTCAAAAGCGGAAGGCGATTTTCTTCTCGCGATGCTCACGCATCGTCTCGGCGCGAATGTCGACTGGATCGTAGTGGGTGAAAACCGCAGTGGCGTCAAAAGCATCGAAAAACGTTTTGCACCGTATGGCCAAGTCATTAAACAAGATTCAGCTCGCCGATGCAGCCTATACCATGGCCAGTGCACATCACCGGCGGCGTCATTTAGCCTGGCAGATTGGTTTCACGACTACCCTCTCCAAGTAGGCAGCCTATCACTCACTGTTCGTGCTTTACCCGGTGTGTTTAGTCACAAAAGCCTTGATGATGGCACGGCCTTATTACTCCAGCACCTGCCCGACATACAAGGCGATGTGATTGATGTCGGCTGTGGCGCGGGCGTTATCGGCACGGTACTACTGGCTACCCACCCAAGCTGTACGGTCACCTGTGTTGATGTGAGTCATTTAGCGGTCGCATCAACCCAAGCGACGCTCGCGGCCAATGGGCTCAGCGGCTCTGTTTTTGTCTCTGACATGTTAGGGGCCGTCAGTGGACAGCAGTTTGATGCCATTATAAGCAACCCACCTTTCCATGAAGGATTGGAGACATTTTACCATGCCACCGAATCCTTGCTGGAAAACGCACCTCGCTACCTGCGCCGTCACGGCCAATTAGCGATCGTCGCCAACAGCTTCTTACGTTATCCGCCGATTATTGAAAAAGGATTCGGTCAGTGCGATACCCTCGCGAAAACCCGTCGATTTGCCGTTTATCATGCGCGAAAAGCACGCTAGTTGCTGACAACACCATCAATCAGTCGAGTAACACACTTGTAAGGTTGGATACCTGACAGCAGGTCACAGTTTTGACTGATCGGACGTGTTAGCGTCTACTCTCTCGCGGCTGCCTTTTGGCAGCCGTTTGCGATTCAAGCCCGCGTGATCAGGGAGAGGTATTCACAGCGTGCAAATGGATATAGGTTATTCTACACGTCTTCAACGCCGATTTATGTGGTGGTTTTTTAGTCTTAGTATTATCCCTGTGGTGATTTTGACGGGATACTTTACTTGGAGTCAGTCGCAACTGCTGATCGATCAAGCCCATCAACAGCTCGAGAGCGAGCGCGATCGTTACTATGTCACCATCACATCATATTTTAATGACCAAGTGCGCGCGGTAACCAATCTTGCAGCCTCTGATCTAGCAACCAGCAGCGGTGGACGCTTTTATGGCTTTCCTCATGCATTCCAACAACTCGGTGATGATACGCGCCAATCGCAGCGTCGACTCATACCGATCCTTCAACAGTCTCCGAACCAATATGCTGGCGTAACAGCCCAAAAGTATCACCGCTTATATCGTCGCTTTCATCACCAATTTCAATCTTGGTTAGCAAGATACGCGTTCAACAATCTCGCGATGTTTGATTTAAACCAAAACCTCGTATACACAGTCAAAGCCCACCCCATGACACAGGACAACCCATCACTGAAAAATGCGATCAAGCAATTGATGAATATGCCTGCCCAGCAGCGCCCTAAATGGATGCGCACTGCCTTTGAGCCACATGGCTCACGCACCATGCAAGCTTGGTATCTGATCCCCATACTTAAAAGCGGCCATATGCAAAGCGTCCTTGCTATTAGCACCACAACCGATAACTTGTCTGCGACACTTCGCCAACGGCAGCAACCAGAGTCGGGGCTGTGGCTGATTAATCAAAATCATCAATCGTTACTCAACAGTTGGGTGCCTCACACTGATCAAGCTAGGCCCTCGATCTTGCCATCAAAGCACGCCATCGATGCCGCTTTCCATGGCCAACAAGGGGTCATGTCTCCAAGCCAATATACACTCATGCCTCAACTCACGGCGTATCGACCCGTCAATGTGGCGGGGGCGTCTTGGGCGTTGATCACTTGTACACCTCAAAAACGTGCCTATCAGCCTCTGCGCCACTTGTATGCGATCAGTGCGACACTCGTGATCGTCGTTATTGTTTTATTAGTCTGTGTTGGGCATTGGCTATCTCACCGCCTGACACTGCCTATCTTACAACTGACTTGGTGCGCCGAGCAGTTTGCCGCAGGTGAACTGGACTATCCGGTCACCCATCGCCAGCGAAAAGATGAAATTGGTCGCCTTGCAAGCGCACTCTCCCACTTGAAACACAGCTTGAGAGCGACGTATTTTTCTCCATCAAGCACGATTAACGATAAAGAGACACAAGCGCATCAGCCGGAGAGTATTCATCGTCGCTTAGTGGATGCGATGAACTTGGCTCTGGCCGCTTGGGGTGGGGATAAAATCGGGCTAGCAGAAAAAAGTGGCTTATGGCGTGTTTACCAGGATAAAGGTAGCTTTCAAACAAGAACCTTGGATAAGTACCTGCACGTAGAAACCGTCCCCAAAACACCACGTTGGCGAAATGTAGTGCGCACGCTCGAGTTTGTTCTCAAGCATACGAGTGAGCAATCACCACACTATCAGGCATTAAAACAGGCACAATTAGATATCCAGCACTGGGTCAGCCAAGACAAAGGCCAGCGTTAAGATTGTCATCACACAGGCACCGCCTTATAGTGTTTGAAACTCTTTATCATTAGGTTTCGATGACGCTTTCTCTTCCTCAACTGCGGGTGTTTTTAACCATCGTGCAAGAGGGCACCATCACCGCCGCCGCCAAGAAACTGTTTCTCAGTAAACCGGCGGTCAGTATGGCACTCGCCGAGTTAGAAAGTCAGCTCGGTTACCCCTTGTTTGATCGACGCGGCAATCGACTTCACCTCAATGACCAAGGGATAGCGCTTATCCCTAAAGCAGATGAACTACTCACCCGCAGCGACGAAATCAGTGCCACACTAAAAGACGATAGCCAACTGATTGGTTGGTTGCGACTAGGTGGAAGCGATACGGTGGGTAACCAGCTTTTACCTACACTGATTAGTGATTTTCGTCATGCGACATGTCATCAACAACAAACATTAGTGATTGCCAACAGCCAAGAAATCATCGCTCGCCTTCAACACTTCGAGCTGGATATTGGGTTGATAGAGGGTGAAATACTGCATCCCGATTTACTGCAAACGCCATGGTTAAGCGATCAGATGGCGGTGGTTTGTCACCCTAATCACCCACTTGTGAGTCACGCACCGTTAAGTGTGGGCGATCTCGACAATCAAACTTGGCTGATCCGCGAATCTGGCTCGGGCACCCGTGAGCACTTTCTCTCACGCCTTGCTCCTCGCTTCGAGCGCTGGCACCTTTCTTTCGAGCTCAATACCACAGAAGCGATTTTAAATGCTGCAAGTGCCGGGTTAGGCTTGGCGTACCTGTCTAAGCTCTCCGCTCAACACGCCATTGCCGATGGTCGAGTGGTTGCCCTCGAACTCCCTTTGCTATTATCCCGGCGCTATTGGCTTGTGCGTCATAAAGATAAATATCAATCAGGCCTACTCACCCGCTTCTGGGATTTCTGCTTACACTGGCAACCTCAATCCCATTCTTCTACTTAACCAGCAATCACCACGCGACAGATACAAAAAAGCCCCGACCGTGAGGTCAGGGCTTGGTGTTTCTGCTAATTAAAGTCTTACATGTAGCTGCTTTAATTAAGTTATCTTGTTTGATGCTATGAGGATTTTGAAGCGAGACGCACAGTGTATGCCAATACATGAGCATCGCAGATATCAAAAGCATCGAGCTATCAACAAGATAAGCAATGAAAGCCTGGCGATGTCCTACTCTCACATGGGGAGACCCCACACTACCATCGGCGCTGCTTCGTTTCACTACTGAGTTCGGCATGGAGTCAGGTGGGTCCAAAGCGCTATGGTCGCCAAGCAAAATTTT
>NZ_SATA01000008.1:0-168920 GCF_009377995.1 Salinivibrio sp. VGrn1 | reverse complement strand
CCTCGTCAGCCGTTTCATCTGCCTCGCGAGTCGCCTCTGGCTCAGCTGGCTCGTCCGCTAGAGCATCGTCTTCGTTTAACTCTGCTTGCGGTTCGTCATCAGCGTCCTCGTCGGCCGTTTCATCTACCTCGCGAGTCGCCTCTGGCTTAGCCGATTCGTCCGCCGGTGCGTCGTCTTCGTTTAACTCGGCTTGCAGCTCGTCGTCAGCCGTTTCATCTGCCTCGCCGGTAGCCTCTGGCGCAGCTGGCTCGTCCGCCGGTGCATCGTCCTCATTTAACTCTGCTTGCGGCTCGTCGTCAGCGCCCTCGTCAGCCGTTTCATCTGCCTCGATAGTCGCTTCTGGCTCAGCTGGCTCGTCCGCTGGAGCGTCGTCTTCACTTAACTCGTCTTGTGGTTCGTCGTCAGCGTCATCGTCAGCCGTTTCATCTTCCTCGCGAGTCGCTTCTGGCACGGCCGATTCGTCCGCCGGTGCATCGTCGCCCTCATTTAACTCGGCTTGCGGCTCGTCGTCAGCGTCCTCGTCGGCCGTTTCATCTTCCTCGCCGCTAACTTCTGGCGTGCCCGATTCGTCCGCCGGTGCGTCGTCTTCGTTTAACTCGGCTTGCGGTTCGTCGTCAGCGTCCTCGTCAGCCGTTTCATCTGCCTCGCTAGTCGCTTCTGGTGCAGCTGGCTCGTCCGCCGGTGCGTCATCTTCATTTAACTCAGCTTGCGGCTCGTCGTCTTGCTCGACGCGCGTCTCTGAGCCTTGATCACTTGTAGGTGTTTCTTCTGATTGCTCATCCGACGTGTAAAGAAGTTGCTCGAGCTCCGCTTCGTTCGGATCACTGTCATCTTCTTCTCCCCACAGTGCCGGATCGTCCTCATCAGCGAGTGGGTCTGGTTCATCGTCATCCCCCAACACTTCTTCTAGTAAAGCGTCAGAATCTTCTAGATGAGGATCATCATCTTTGTCTAAGACTTCATCCAGTAATGCATCACTACTTTCATCGAATTCGTCCTCAGTATCATCCCCTTCATTTAGCCAGCTGTCCTCGTCTTCTTCATCACCGACAAGTTCATCAAGCAACTCTGTCGTGTTATCGAGAGAAACGGCATCGTCATCGTTATCATCATCTGATAAGTCAATATCTTGGCTTAAATCCAGCTCAGGCTCATCGTCCAGCACCGAGTCAAACAAGGCGTCATTAGGCGCTTGCTCGTCATTGTTTTCGCTCTCTCGTGAAGCCTGTTCTTTGGTCTCGGTATTTTCGTCCTCAGGTTCATCAGCAGCGGAGACCTCATCGGCAGTCGTGTCTTCACCCGTTTCGCCTGCCAACAAGGCATCGATATCGTCGACATCACTGTCATTGCCTTCTTCGAGCGCTTTGGCCCACTCTGCGGCAAGTGCTTCATCAGCACTCATTTCCTCTTCAGGTTGCTCTGCCTCGCCCGTTTCTAATTCGCTGTCATCGTCGGATGATGTGTCATCGGCGGCGCTTTCCGTATCAGCCGGCGGCGCATCTGCCAACTCATCCAATGCGCGCTCCATGTCTTCAAGACCGATAGCATCATCGCTGGTGGGCGCGACACTCGATTCATTGCCAGCCATGTCATCGAGTTCGTCATCAAGATCCAGATCGTCCAGGTCGGTATCATCGCCAAACGCGACATCCTCGTATCCCTTACCGTCATCGGTGATCTCTAGCTCATCGTCATCTTGCGGATCGTCAACATCGCTTTCATCGTCATCCGGATCGGGCACCATGACCACAGGCATATCGTCCATATCATCATGATCCAGCGCCGCAGGCTCTTCCGCGTCTTCCTCTTGCTTTCTACGACGTGCGAGGAAGAAGAATATCGCGCCTGCAATCAAGGCCCCAGGAATGATGGCCAACATGGCAAGCAATAATGGGCTATCAAGTAAAGACTCAACCGCGGATGGGGGTTGGGTATCCTTTGCCACCTGTTGCTGACGCTGGGTTTCTAAAAATGCTCGGATCTCTTTATTAAGCTCGGCATCACCACTTACCTGTTCTTTTAACGCGCTCAACTCGTGCTGCACTTCAGACAGACGGACCTTGAGCACATGATTGCTCTCAACCAGGCGAGTCATCTCTTGATCAGAGGCTTGCAGCTGAGACTGTAGGTTTTGTACCACTTGTGGCTCTGGGGCGCTCGCTGTCGAGCTCTCACCACTAGGTTGGGCGTCTGACGCGTCTTCGCTATTTGGTGCTGGTTGGGTCTGCGCAGCTTGGTTATTATCGGCTTGTGCTGACTGTGGTTGTGGGCTCGGTTGCTCAACCTGTTCGCTCAGGGGCGTGGTATTTTGGGCTTGCTTACGCGCTTCATCAATTTCAAGCCGATTGATCACGTCCTGGGTGCTTTCTCGCTCAATTTGCGTCAGCGTCGGCATCACTAAGGTGCTACCCGGCTGCAAGCTATGAATATTGTTGTTGGTGAATGCGTCGGTATTAAGACGAAAAATCGCACCGAGCGTCTGATACACACTTACTTGCGTATTAGGACGCATTTGAGTCGCAATCGACCACAAGGTTTCGTTGGCCCCAGTTGGGCCATATTGTTGTGCCGATGCAACCGCTGGCGTCGGTTGGGGCGAGGCGGTTTCGGCCGCCATTTCATCTTGCGGACCAAGAATGCGTATTGCCGCTTCGACCGGCAACGTTGAAACACTGACAAGCGCAACCGCCAATACCCCTGCGACGGCAATGAGATGCCGCTTAACGCGATGCGGGGTTTTGGTCAATCGAGTTTGAGAAGAAGACTGTTCACTTTGCTGTGCGTTGGACACACCCGCACTCCCTTATGGCAAAAATGGCCTCACTAAATATCTAACTATATCGGAAGCCATGCTAAAAACTGTAGTTTGGTGATATAAAAGTGTGTTGCGCGATCAAACTGTGGGCGCTCTGCCTCAGTTTTGACTCGATGATAGCATCGTCACACGTCGCGTATCGTCCATCGTTGCAAATTTAATGCCTAAAAAAATACCCCATCAACGGATGGGGTATCAATCAACCTAGTGTGGTGATGGGCGGGCTATCACGCTCTTTTACGGATCATAGGCTTGTTGATTAAAGGTAATCGCGAACCAGTACTTCAGCAATTTGCACTGAGTTCGTCGCTGCGCCTTTACGCACATTGTCTGCCACCACCCAGAGGTTAAGTCCATTGGGGTGGCTGATATCATTGCGAATACGCCCGACGAGCACTTTATCTGAGCCAGTGCCTTCTTTCACCTGTGTAGGATAGTCTTCCCCTTCAAAGACCTCGATATGTTCATGCTGACTCAAGATCGCCACCGCTTCCGTCGCGTCAATCGGTTGACGGCACTCAAGGTGCACAGCTTCAGCATGACCGTAAAACACGGGCACTCTCACACAAGTAGGGTTAACCCCTATCATCTCATCGGCAAGAATTTTCTGAGTTTCCCACACCATTTTCATTTCTTCTTTGGTGTAGCCATTTTCCATAAACTGATCAATCTGGGGCAAACAATTAAAAGCAATTTGCTTGCTGTATAACGCAGGCTCCGCATCTTGGCTGTTAAGCAATTTAACCGTCTGTCCGGCAAGCTCATCGACGCCTGCTTTCCCTGACCCAGAAACCGATTGGTAGGTAGACACATTTAAGCGTTCGATACCGACGGCATCGTAAATAGGTTTTAATGCCACCAGCATCTGAATCGTCGAGCAATTTGGGTTAGCAATAATATTACGGTTACGAAAGTCACCAATCGCGGCGGCGTTCACCTCAGGCACCACCAAGGGTACGTCGAAGTCATAGCGGAACTGCGACGTGTTATCGATAACGACGACGCCCGCATCTGCTGCAATCGGCGCCCAGTGCGCAGAAGCCTGTGCGCCCGCCGAGAACAAGCCAAGCTGAACCTGTGTCCAATCAAACTTGTCGACATTTTGCACACGCAAGCTCTCACCTTTGAAGCTAATGGTTTCACCTGCACTTCGCTCACTGGCGAGGAGGTGTAGCGTGCCAATGGGAAAATCGCGCTCTTCTAAAATCTCGATCATGGTGCGCCCTACCGCACCGGTTGCGCCCAAAATGGCAACGTCAAATGCTTGTGTCATGCATGCTCCTCAATACTAAAGCCCAGCTTAGCCAGCGACTGTAACCCGAAATCAGCCTGTCCGGCTACCGTGATCGCACTGTACTCGCGTCGATCCCAGTAATTTTTTCGCAATTGGTCAAAGGCTGTACGCTGAGCCTGTTTGTCATCACCTGCGGTATGCATGGCACGACGAAAATCACTGTCATCTCGGCGAATATCGTAGACCAATTGGGTCAGTGCCATCAGATCGCTTTGTTGCCACGGCTGTGCCAAGGCAACCTGTGGAATCGGCGCCGTGGGCAGCAGCTCACTGGCATGCACACGATGAGGCAAGTCAAGGTGTTCACACAGTGCGTTAAAGACCATGGTGGTACCACGGGCTTTTCCTTCCAGACCATAGCCTGCAATATGAGGTGTGGCAAACGTGAGCTGGTCCATAAGGGCAAGGTCGACCTCAGGCTCATGTTCATAAACATCCAACACCGCATCAATGTCGCCTCGTGCTAACCGCGCTTTAAGTGCATGGTTGTCAACAATCGGGCCACGCGCAGCATTTATCAAAATGCTGCCTGACGCAAGCGCCTCTAACCGAGCTTGATTCATGAGGTGGTAAGTGGGGTGCTCACCAGTCGTGGTCAAAGGTGTATGGAAAGTGACCACGTCCGATTTTGCGATCAGAGTATCAATGTCCACCATGTCAGCAAGGTTCTCTCGAGCCTGACGAGGTGGGTCGCAAAGCAAAGTTGTAATCCCAAGAGCCGCAAGCCGCGCAGCCAAGTAGTCTCCCACATGACCCACGCCAACAATACCGACTGTGCGGTCGGTCAATTTAAAGCCTTGCTGTTGTGCCAATACCAATAAAGCACTGATCACATATTCCGCGACACCAACCTTATTACAACCTGGCGCTGCCGTGCCATGGATGCCTTGTGCGTGCAAGGCGTTAAAATCAAGATGATCTTCACCAGCAGTGGCTGAACCGACAAAACGAAGACGGGTGGCACCGTCAATCAGCGCATGGTTCACTTGCGTGACGCTTCTCACCATTAATGCATCAGCATCGATTAAATCCGCGGCACGGATTGCGCGCCCGGGTAATGCAACCACCTCACCCAATTGACTAAACAAGGTTTGGGCATAAGGCATGTTTTCGTCTACGACAATTTTCACGTTCAACGTCCTATGTGAGTCGGTGCATCGCTTATCGGATGCTAAATGCGAGAAGGTTATTGTATCTGTCTCACGGTAAGAAAACACCCTTCAGCTGAGCGGGTTACCCCGCTTACCGGGTGGCCTCAGACATAAAAAAACCCGGCCGAAGCCGGGTAAATCCAGGACCTGAAAAGACCATTAACGGCTCTCAACGATAATGATCCGTGTCTGATGGCAGAGTCTCTCTGCAAACCTGGAAACAGGCGCGGGATCAGCTGCGATACTTTTCAATCACCAAGGTGGCGTTGGTACCGCCGAACCCAAAGCTGTTCGACATCACGCGCGTCAGTGCTTGCTCTCGCGGTTGGGTCACAATATCTAACCCTTCAGCCGCGGGATCCAAGTTCTCCACATTGATACTTGGCGCGACAAAGCCTTGTTCAAGCATCAAGGTTGAATAGATGGCTTCGTGCACACCAGCAGCACCGAGCGCGTGACCTGTCATTGACTTAGTCGCAGAAATGGCTGGGCTCTTACCGCCAAACACTTCTTGAATTGCGCCTAGCTCTTTCACATCACCCACAGGCGTTGATGTACCATGCGTATTGATGTAATCAACCTCGCCATCCACATCTTGCATCGCCATATTCATACAGCGCACAGCGCCTTCACCCGACGGTGCCACCATGTCATACCCGTCAGACGTTGCACCGTACCCGACAATTTCACCGTAGATGGTCGCACCACGCGCCAACGCATGCTCCAGCTCTTCCACGACCAGCATGCCGCCGCCACCTGAAATGACGAAACCGTCCCGGTCCGCGTCATAGGTGCGTGATGCCTTTTGCGGATCATCATTGTATTTGGTTGAAAGGGCTCCCATCGCGTCAAACATCATGGTAAGCGACCAATCCAGCTCTTCACCGCCACCGGCAAACACCACATCTTGTTTACCCAGTTGAATCAGCTCTAGGGCATGGCCGATACAATGTGCCGAAGTCGCACATGCAGAGCTCATGGTGTAGTTCACCCCTTTGATTTGGAACGGAGTCGCCAAACACGCTGAAACAGTTGATGACATGGTGCGCGGCACCATGTAAGGGCCAACACGTTTAACCCCTTTCTCGCGCAATGTATCAACGGCGGTAACTTGGTTAACGGATGACGCGCCCCCCGACCCGGCAACTAAACCAGTTCGTGGGTTAGAAACCTGCTCAGGGGCTAAGCCCGAGTCTTCGATTGCCTGTTCCATCGCTAGGTAGGCAAAACCCGCCGCGTCACCCATAAAGCGCATTCTTTTGCGATCAATATGGTCGGCGGGGTTGAGTTTGAGATCACCCCAAACATTGCTGCGCAGCTTCATATCTGCAAACTGCTGAGAAAAGTTAATGCCAGATTTTCCCGCTTTGAGCGACTCCAGCACTTCTTTGACGTTGTTACCAATACTGGAAACAATCCCCATGCCTGTAATGACAGCTCGTTTCATGATTCTTTCCTAGACGTTAATTTCGCAGTGGATGATAGCGTTTTTAAAGCTGATAAGTGGTCAGCTTTCCTTAGAGCCAGTACAATTTGCTTTTTCCTTTCCTGTGTAAGAGGCATTTGTGAGCACTCCCTCGATCGACCACGCAAAAATCAGCTGGAATGATACGGGCACCCCCGTCGCGGAACAGTTTGATGACGTCTACTTTTCCAATCACGACGGTTTGGCCGAGACCCGCTATGTGTTCATCGAACAAAACCAACTTCCCGCACGTTGGCAAACCGCCACATCATCCCGGTTTGTGATTGCGGAAACCGGCTTTGGCACTGGGCTCAACTTTCTGGCTACTTGGGCAGCATTCGAGCAGTTCCGTCAAACCCATCCAAATGCACCTGTGACCCAGCTTCACTTTATCAGTTTTGAGAAGTACCCCCTGACAGTAGAGGATCTCGCCCGTGCACATCAAGCTTGGCCAGAGCTGGCAAGCTATGCTGAGCAATTACGTGCCTATTACCCCGTCCCGCTCGCGGGTTGTCAACGTGTCGTCTTGGCTCAAGGTCAGATTACACTCGATTTGTGGTTTGGTGATATTAAAGATTGGTTACCACAAGTGCCAACGGGCCCTGGAGGGATCGTGGATGCTTGGTATTTAGACGGCTTTGCCCCAAGCAAAAACCCAGAGATGTGGAATCAAGCCTTGTTTAATGGCATGGCACGACTTGCGCGCGAGCAATGTACCTGTGCCACCTTCACAGCGGCGGGATTTGTGCGCCGTGGCCTTATCGAGGCCGGTTTTGAGATGAAAAAAGTAAAAGGCTTCGGCTTCAAACGCGACATGTTGTCAGGCACATTGCCTGCTCGCCAAGCCGCTGCAAGCTACTCACCTTGGTATGCACGCTCACCTGCCTCAACAGCGGACGACATCGCCATTATTGGCGGCGGCATTGCCAGTGCCGCCTTAATCACCGCATTGCTTCAACGGGGTAAGCAAGTCACGCTGTATTGCCAAGACCCGCGCCCTGCGGCTGGCGCATCTGGGAACCATCAAGGCGCCATTTATCCGCTTTTAAATGGCAATAACGATAATTTAAGCCAGTTTTTTGCCCCCGCCTTTTTGTTTTCTCGCCAATTTATCGATCAGCAACGCACGCGAGGTATCCCATTTGAACACGACTGGTGTGGCGTCACGCAACTCGGCTACGACGAAAAAAGTGCCGCTAAGCTCGCTAAGATGGTCGATGGTGCCTTTCCTGAAGCATTGGTCACACCGTTAAATGTCGATGGCGTGAGCGAGAAAGTCGGTTTAGAAACCGGACATGCCGGCGTGTTTTATCCGCTTGGCGGCTGGATGAGCCCGCAACAGTTTACCGCGGGCGTGATTGATGCAGCGATAGCCAGCGGGCAGCTTGATGCTTATTTTGGTTGTCATGTGAATGCGCTGACGCAATCGGACAATGGTTGGACACTCGATACCAGCATGGGTGAGGTTTGTCATCAAAATGTGGTGATCGCCAATGGCCACCAAGCAGATAGCTTCAGCCAAACACAGCCTATTCCGGTTTACCCCGTGCGCGGTCAAGTCAGCCATGTGCCCACCAATACCGAACTCAGTAAGCTCAACACTGTATTGTGTTTCGAAGGCTATTTAACACCGGCTAATCAGGGGGAGGAACATTGTCTAGGCGCCAGCTATCGTCGCAATAATGCTGACTTAGCGTTCCAAGCTGCCGATCAGCTAGAAAATCAACAACGCTTAACCGATTGTATCGACACTGAGTGGGCGCGCGCGGTGCCACTGGCGGAAAAAGGACGCGTTGGGGTGCGCTGCGCCAGTCGCGACCATTTACCCTTTGTGGGCAACGTGTGTGATTATGACGCCTTGGTTTCCACCTACCAAACCTTGCAAAAAGACAAAGAAAAGGCGGACGCCGTTCCCGTTTACCCAGGATTATTTTGCTTACTGGGGCTCGGCTCTCGCGGCCTCACCTCAGCGCCATTGGCGGCAGAAGTGCTAGCAGCACAGCTGTGTGACGAGCCTTTACCTTTACCTCAGTCGGTCCTAGACACTCTGCATCCAGGGCGAATGTGGGTTCGTAAGCTGCTAAAAGGTAAAGCACTGTAGCCCCCTCGGATAAGGTCAAAAAAAAAGCCATCGTCGAGGCGATGGCTTTCTTTTTCCAAGACGTATCGTTTGTGATACCGCTTAATGTTCGATTTAAAACAGCACGTTACGCGTCTTTTTCCACTTGCTGCTGCAATAGATCCCACAGCGCTCCGACGAGACGTTGGTCGCCGGGTGACAGCTCACTGGCATTGTCATTGAGACTGGCATCGACGCGCGCTTTCAATGCTGACACCTCATCAACGCCTTCCAACTCACAGTCCGCTGCCGCTAAAGAAACGTGGCCACGTAAATAGCCACTGGCAAACAATTCATCGTCTGAGGCGGTTTCTACCATCTCATCGATTAACGCTAGAATGCGTGCTTCGTAGTCTTGAACTTTCATCTTTTTAACCTTGGCTTGGCTTGGCAACGTAAAGGTATCTGGCGTCAACGGTGCAACACCATAAAAGTCTCGCAAGGTATCAGAAAACTGCTTGGCGCGCACGGGCAAAGCGGCGCTTGTCGATGCATCCGAGACATATTGTACGACTTGTTGCCGAACTTTATCAGTAAACGCGTGGCGATCGGGCTCAACACCACTTAAATTGTCGCAGCTCACTTGAAAGCGAAACCCACAGCTTGCAGAGAGGATCCATTCAATCGCTTGCGGCTTCACTTCGACCGCCTCGAAGGCCGCTTGCGTGTCAGCGTCACGGCCATCCGGATGATACCAATAGCCATAGTCTTCCCATTGACGGCGCTGCACACCGGCAATGGTCCAGTGTGCAATTTCGTGTAAGGCAGAGGCAAAAAATCCGCGGGCAAAGATCACGCGGTGATGCGGGTGCGCCGCATCCGCAGGTAAGTAAATAGGTTCATCCCCGCCACGCACCAGCTCAGTATTGAAAGAGGCAAGAAAGGATTGGTTAAAAAGTTGGATCAAGTCGTGATAATCGTGGGTCATACTGCTCTTTAATAAGATCAAATATCAATAAGAAAACAAAAACACGCTCTTAGCGATAAAAAGCCGCACATACCTCGGCTAAACCTTTCAATATACACATTCTTTTTAATGTGTTTTTTACTACAAATTTGATTGTGAAAGGCAAATAAGGCCACTACAATGCGCGTCAATTTCTAATCTCAATGTAAGGTGTCGGGTTGTATGTTGTTATTGACGCTTTATGTCATAGGCATTACCGCGGAAGCCATGACAGGCGCGCTCAGTGCCGGGCGAAAACACATGGACTGGTTTGGGGTGATGTTTGTCGCTAGTGCCACCGCTATCGGAGGCGGGACAGTCCGCGATATTCTTTTTGGCCACTACCCTCTAACCTGGGTCGCTAACCCACACTTTCTCGTGATCACCTGCCTCGCCGGCTTGATCACGCCATGGATTGCCAGTTGGGTTGCTCGCAATTATAAACTCTTTGTTACCCTAGATGCACTGGGCCTTGCCGCTTTTAGTATTATCGGTTGCCGTGTGGCGATGGATATGGGGTTACACCCGTTAATTTGCATGGTTTCATCCTTGATTACCGGTATTTTTGGTGGGCTATTGCGCGACTTGATCTGTCGTCAATCGCCTATGGTATTGCACAAAGAGCTGTATGCCTTGGTCGCCTTTGTCACCGGTGCGCTCTACTTTAGTTTGATTCGACTTGATGTCGGTGAACTGATTGCGACCGTCGCCAGTTTAGTGATTGGTTTTGGATTCCGAATGGCGGCTGTTCGCTTTAGCTGGTCGTTACCGGTTTTCCGCTTTGAAGCCCCTTCCTCTCTACACTGATAAAAAAACCGCACAACGTAGTGCGGTTTTTGTCTGTCGCGTGAGAAGAACGCGCTGTTAAGTGCTGGGGTTTTCGCCCATTTGTCCACGATGACGCAGCAAGTGGTCCATCAACACAATCGCCACCATCGCTTCAGCAATCGGCACCGCACGGATACCCACACACGGGTCATGACGACCACGCGTCACCACATCCGCGGATTCACCGTGAACATCAATACTCTTGCCCGGCACGGTAATGCTCGAGGTGGGTTTGAGCGCTAAATGTGCCACCAATGGCTGGCCTGAAGAGATCCCACCGAGAATGCCACCAGCATGGTTTGAGGCAAACCCTTCAGGGTGAATTTCATCGCGATGTTCACTGCCACGCTGCTGCACCACATCAAAACCATCACCAATTTCGACCCCTTTTACCGCATTGATCCCCATTAGCGCATGGGCAATATCTGCATCTAAGCGATCAAATACCGGCTCACCTAGGCCTACCGGCAGATTCTCCGCCACCACGGTCAGTTTGGCACCAATTGAGTCGCCGTCTTTTTTGAGCTGACGGATAAGTGCATCTAACTCCTCGAGCTTATTTGCGTCCGGGCAGAAGAAGGGGTTTTGCTCGACTTGAGCCCAATCGACCGTGTCTATGGTCACCTCTCCCATCTGCGCCAAGTAAGCACGCACTTGAATGCCATGTACTTGCGCGAGGTATTTTTTAGCCACCGCGCCTGCAGCCACGCGCATCGCCGTTTCACGCGCTGACGAGCGACCACCGCCGCGGTAGTCGCGGATGCCGTATTTATGATGGTAGGTAAAGTCCGCATGACCGGGACGAAACACATCTTTGATTTTGGAGTAGTCTTTCGAGCGCTGATCGGTGTTTTCGATCATCAACCCGATCGATGTCCCCGTGGTTTGGCCCTCAAAGACCCCAGAAAGGATTTTCACCGCATCCGGCTCACGGCGCTGTGTGGTGTATTTCGACGTGCCGGGACGACGGCGATCGAGATCATGCTGCATATCCGCTTCGCTCAGTGCTAACCCCGGCGGGCAGCCGTCAATAATCGCCCCCAACGCAACGCCGTGGCTTTCTCCAAAGGTCGTGACGCGAAATATCTGTCCTATCGTGTTGCCTGCCATGCCTTCCTCTATTTGCCTGATCGGCATTGTTGTATTTTTGCGTACTTTGTTAGCAATTAACCATAAAGCAACCAAAGACGCAAAAAAAATCCAGGCGCATGAGGCAACGCTTGTCAGTGATAGAGAATAAAAAAGCCAGCTCGAGGCTGGCTTTATATCGAAAAGATGCCTTGCCGCTAATCGCGATAAAGCGCAAATTCATCGGCACACGCAACGAGGTCATGGCGGCTGATCATAAACACGCCATGACCGCCGTTTTCAAACTCAATCCAGTGCAAAGGCAAATGACCATACTGCTCTTGCATATGCACGATCGAGTTGCCGACTTCACAGACCAATACGCCCTCTTCTGTGAGATAATCGGGGGCATTAGCAAGCATACGCCGTACTAACTTTAAGCCATCCGTGCCGGCGGCAAGCCCCAGCTCAGGTTCATGGCGAAACTCATCCGGTAAGTCGTCCATATCCTCCGCGTCAACATACGGTGGGTTGCTCACAATTAAGTCGTATTTATCGTGCGGGACATCTTTTAGTAAATCCGATCGCATCGGGATCACTTGCTCTTCCAAGCCATGATCCTGAATATTGATTTCAGCCACATCCAGCGCGTCGGTGGAAATATCCACCGCATCGATCTCTGCCTCTGGGAACGCATAAGCACACGCGATAGCGATACAACCACTGCCCGTGCATAAATCCATAATCCGGCGAGGCGGGTGAGGCAAGATGCCAGCGAATTCTTGCTGGATAAGCTCACCAATCGGTGAACGTGGAACGAGCACGCGCTCGTCGACAAAAAACTCTAAGCCACAGAAATACGCTTTGTTGGTCAGATAGGCAACCGGTGTTTTATCATTGATACGTGCAATGACACGCTCAACAATACGATGCTTTTCACTGGTGGTCAGACGCGAAAAGCGCGTTTCTGAGGGCACATCGATCGGCAAGTAGAGTGTCGGTAAGACCAGCTGTACCGCCTCATCCCACGCGTTATCGGTGCCGTGGCCATAAAACAAGCCTGCCGCATTGAAACGACTGACGGTCCAGCGCAGCATGTCTTGCAGCGTATGTAACTCGCTGACCACCTCTTCAGTAAAAATCGTATCCACATTGGCCTCCATCGGCTTCATGCAATTGGGGGTCGCCCTTTGACGCGAGGTCAGTACAATAAGCAGCATTTTGAGCTGGCTGAATGTACAATTCAGGTCATCACCTCGGGGACAGTTTTTATGAGCAAAAAACCATCGATGACGGAAGAGGACTTGGCGCTATTCCGTGATGCCGTCAAGGGCGCAAAAAAGTTGAAGCAGGATACCATAAACCCGCCACAACGCCAGACGACCAAAACGCGCAAACAACGTCAGTTTGAGCGACAGAGTAGCGATCATGCGTTTTACTTTTCCGATGAGTTCGAGCCGCTGCTCAGTGAATCGGGCCCGATGCAGTACGCCCGCCAGGATGTCTCTAAATACGAGGTCAAGCGGCTTCGCCGTGGTGTGTATGTGCCCGATATCTATCTCGATTTACACGGGATGACCCAAACAGAAGCCAAACGAGAGCTGGGGGCGATGCTCGCGGCCTGTGTGAAAGACGGTATTCGTTGCGCCAGCGTAATGCACGGGATTGGTAAACGCGTACTCAAAGACAAAATTCCACTGTGGCTAGCACAACACCCCAATGTGATGGCGTTTCACCAAGCCCCACGTGAGTTTGGTGGGGATGCCGCCTTGCTGGTGTTGATTGAAGTGCCTGAGCGCTAAAGCAACCTGTCGCTAAAGAAACAGGTCAGCATCAAGCCGCTTTATCTATTTCGGATTCAAAAGCTGTCGTGGTGACATATGCGCACTCAGCGACGCCTGGTGGGTCGTGACGTCCACTTCTATCATGGCCATGGCTGAGGTCGCAAACATTGGCGGTTGCCCCTCTTGCACCCACTCGTTAGTGAGGTATCCGACTAAGGGCAGATGAGAGACAACCAAGACCACGTCGAGCGTCTCAACCTCTATCATTGCATTGACATAATCATAGACACGATCACTTTGCCCATAAGGGGTGATCTCTTCTTCCGTGATCACCTCTTTTGCATCGGGTAATAAAGGCGCACATACCTGCCATGTCTGTTGCGCACGTAAGTAAGGGCTCACCAACACTTTATCAATCACTTTTCCATCTAATTGCTGGTTCAGCCACGTCGCCATCTGTTTACTTTGTTGTTCACCATTGGCAGTTAGCGCGCGGTCGCTATCACTGGCCGCAAATGCTTGCGCTTCGCCATGACGCATTATGATTACTTTCATCGCCTTAATACCCACATTCATATGCCAAGATTGGCTGCATGCTATCAAGATGAACCGCAAAAGACCAAATAAGTGGTTTGCGACTCTGGTCACTGGTAGTCATACTTACTACTAACTTATTTACTCTGATAGTGAGATGCTTGTGCACGTTAGCCCTAACGACCATAAACACTACCGTTATATCACGCTTCCTAACGCATTACGTGTCTTATTGGTGAATGACCCATATGCGCATCGTAGTGCCGCAGCATTGTCAGTGAATGTCGGTCACTTCCACGATCCAGACGAGCGACAAGGGCTGGCCCACTTTCTTGAGCATATGCTTTTTTTGGGGACTGAGCAGTACCCCGTCATCGGTGACTTTCAGCGCTTTATTAGCCAGCATGGTGGCCACAATAACGCGTGGACAGGCACAGAACACACTACCTTCTTTTTCGATATTCGCCCCCGCCAGTTCGCCGCGAGCTTAGATCGCTTCAGCGCATTTTTCATTTCACCGCGTTTTGATGCTGATGCCGTGGATAAAGAGCGCCAATCGGTCGACGCCGAGTATCGCATGAAGCTCAATGACGACGTGCGACGTATCTATCAAGTTCATAAAGAAACCATCAACCCCAACCATCCATTTGCCAAGTTCTCCGTTGGCAGTGTCGAGACGCTCGCGGACCGCGATGACTCCAATGTACGTGATGATCTCATCGCCTTTTACCAAGCTAACTACAGCGCCAATCTTATGACACTGGCATTGACCGGGCCACAGTCATTGGATGAGCTTGAGCGCTTCGCGAAACAATATTTTTCCGCCATTGCCAACCATCACTACCCCGAACTTGCCATCAATGCGCCCTTAGTCACCAAAAATGAGCAGCATCAATGGGTGAGCATTGAACCTTTAAAAGACGTTCGTAAGCTCACCTTGGCGTTTTCTGTCCCTGAAAGTCCCGAGCAATACCGCACTAAGCCTTTGTCTTACATTGCCCATTTATTGGGGTATGAGGGGCCAGGGAGTTTAATGTCACTATTAAAAAATAAGGGCTATATCAACACCTTGTCTGCGGGTGGTGGGATCAGCGGGCGAGATTTTCGTGAATTTACCCTCGGTTTTTCGTTGACGCCATTAGGGCTTAGCCATCTCGACGACATTATTGCCTATGTTTTTCAAGCCATTGCCCTCATTCGGCGCGATGGATTACAACCTTGGCGTTATCAAGAAAAACGACAAGTCCAAGAGCTGGCATTTCATTACCAAGACCCGCACCGACCCATTGATACCGTCAGTCATTTGGTGATGAACATGCAGCATTATGCGCCAGCCGATCTTCTGTATGGCGACTACATGATGACAGGGTTTGATCGCCACCAGATTCAAGCCATGCTACAACATATGAGCGTCGATAATCTTCGCGTGATGCTGGTTGCCAAAGGGCTAAGTTACGATCAGTGCGCCGATTGGTATCACACGCCCTACGCGGTGAAACGCTTTTCTACGCAACAAATTGCCAAATGGAAAACCGATTACATTTCACCGGCACTGACACTGCCTGACCCCAACCCTTATATTGCCGATGCCCTGCATCCACTGGCTATCGAGCAAGATGCCAGCGAGGTACCAAGCTTAATTGAAGCGCTACCTGGTTTCCGCCTTTGGCATGGCCAAGAACCCCACTTTCGCGTGCCTAAAGGCCACATCTATATCGCCATCGATAGCCCACATGCCGTGGCGACGGTGAAAAACATTGTCATGACCCGCTTAAGTGTTGAAATGTTGCTCGAAGCCCTAAATGAGCAAGCCTATCAGGCTGAAATTGCGGGAATAAATTACAATTTATACGCGCACCAAGGTGGGGTAACGCTGACACTCAGTGGCTTCAATGACAAGCAGCCGCTATTGCTCGAACTTATCTTGAAAACCTTCTCTCAGCGCAGTTTCAACCCTGAGCGCTTCGAGACCATAAAAGCGCAGCTGCAACGTAGCTGGGAAAACGCAGAAAAGAACAAGCCGCTGAGCCAATTATATAACAGCATGACCGGGCTGCTTCAGCCTAATAATCCACCGTATCACGCCCTTTTAGCGGCATTGGAAACGGTGACCCTGAGTGACTTACCTGACTTTGTCGATGCCATGCTCGCCACCTTGCATGTCGATATGTTTATGTATGGTAATTGGCACCGCCATCATGCCAAGGCCTTAGCAGAAACTGTCAAAGACAGTTTGCGCGTGAAAGGACAAGCGTATCAAGAGTCTGTGCGTCCGTTGACCTTACTTGAGGGCGTCGGTACCGTCAGTTTTGAGCGCCCTCTTGCGCATGCTGAGTCAGCGCTTCTAGTGTATTACCAAAGTTCATCGACCGACCCTCAAGCTGTGGCGACCTACACCTTGGCCAACCACCTGATGTCGGCGACTTTTTTCAACGAACTGCGCACCAAACAACAATTAGGTTATATGGTTGGTGCTAATAACTTACCGCTAAACCGCCACCCTGGACTGATTTTTTATGTGCAGTCCCCCATGGCAGGCCCCAACCAGTTAATGGCAGCGATTGACGACTTTCTCAATGCTTTTTTCATGGTGCTGTTAGAAATGACGGAGGCAAGCTGGCAAAGCAGCAAGCAAAGCTTATTGGCACAAGTGAGAGAGCCGGATAATAACCTACGAGCTCGCGCTCAACGTTACTGGATCAGTATTGGCAACAAAGACTATCAATACCAACGTCGCGAGCAGGTTGCAGAGGCGATGGCGACACTCAGTCGCGCGGATATGGTGCGGTTTGTGGTCAATACACTCAAGCCGAGAACCGCAGATAGGTTAGTCATGCACAGTTGCGGGACAGAACATCAACAAGATGCACACCTAGACGGTGCCTATCCGATTGCGGATATCGCTGCCTTCCGCGCTTTATGTCAGCGTAGTGAGGACTAATCTCCCAATCAATAGAAAGGGCAGCCACTGGCTGCCCTTTCTATCATTGGCTGGCTAACGGTTAGCTTTCGGGGTAAAACACCTGCCCTTCTTTGGCCATCACGGTTAAGCGCTCACAAGGAGCAAATCGTTCACCGTAACGATTTTGATGCTCGTTGAGCAAGTTGACCACACGGTCAATGCCGATATGGTCCATATAGCGGAAAGGTCCGCCCAAGAACGGCGGGAAGCCGATACCAAAGATCGCACCGATGTCACCGTCACGTGCAGAACGAATCACGCCCTCATCGAGGCATCGTGCCGCTTCATTGAGCATCATCAATACGCAGCGCTGCGCCACCTCATGACCAGACAACTGGGCGTTAAGGGTAATATTGAGCAAGCTGTAGACTTTCTTATCGGCCTGCTTAGCCTTGCTGCCTTTTTTGCTGGCATCGTAGCGATAGAAGCCCTTACCTGTTTTACGCCCTTTGCGGTCGTCATTCAGCAGCACATCGAAAACATCCGGCGCTTCAAAACGCTCCCCAAGCTCTTGCGTCAGGATAGGCGCTATCTTAGCGCCAATATCAATGCCCACCTCATCAAGTAAGGTGATAGGCCCAACAGGGAAGCCAAAGTCCAATAGCGCGGTGTCGATATGCTCAATGCTTTCTCCAGCCAACAACACGCGCGCGGCCTCATTCATATAAGGGGCAAGGATCCGGTTGACGTAAAAGCCTGCGCTATCACCGACCACAATCGGCGTTTTACCTTGCTGGCGCGCCAGCTTAACTACAGTCGAAATCGTCTTATCACTGGTGTTTTTATGGGGGATCACCTCCACCAGTGGCATTTTTTCTACCGGGCTAAAGTAGTGCAAGCCCACAATGTTTTCCGGGCGCTGGCTGCCTTCAGCGATTTGGTGGATAGGCAATGACGAGGTATTGGTAGCAAAAATCGCGTCCTTCTCGGTGATGGACTCCATCTCTTCCACCATGCGGTGTTTAAGCGATAAATCTTCAAATACCGCTTCGATCACCACATCCGAGTTAGAGAGGGTCGTCGCCTGTGTATCGCCCGATAGCTGCATCATCGTCGCTTGCAGCTCGGCCTTACTGAGCTGTTTACGCTTGCGTTTTTTGTCCAGCAGTTGATAGCTATACCGCAGAGCATTCAAAATACCATCTTCGCTCACATCTTTCACGCGTACGGGATAACCCGCTTTTGCGACCGAAACATGCGCAATTCCCGCGCCCATCAAGCCACCGCCAAGCACGCCAATACGACTGATATCGCTGGGCTCAGCATCGGCACCGTTTTCTTTTTTCATCGCGGTGGTCGCGAAGAAAATGCTACGAAGTGCTTTAGACTCCGACGTCATCACCAGCTCACCAAACTGGCGCGCTTCTTCCTCAAAGCCGGCTTTCAAACCTTTATCGAGGCCCTTTTTCACCACGGATAAAATGGCATCGGCGGCAGGGTAATTACCACGGGTTTTCGCTCGCGCTTTTTTGCCTGCTTGATCAAAGACGATGTTACGCCCAACCGCATTCCCACTCAGCATCCAGCTTTGCCAGCTGCGGTTGCGTTTTGGTTTCGATTTCTGCGCCAGCTGTTCGGCCACGTCGAGCAAAACGGTATCTGGCACACAGTCATCCACCACACCAAGCTTTTTCGCTTTTTTGGCGCGTAACTGTTTGCCCGTTAGCATCATATCGAGTGCGTCAGGCACACCGATAAGGCGAGGGAGTCGCTGTGTACCGCCCGACCCTGGCAACAAGCCTAGTTGTACTTCTGGCAAGCCAAGGCGCGTTTTATCCCAATCTGTGGCCACACGGCTGTGACAGGCAAGCGCGAGCTCCAGCCCACCACCTAGGCAAGGGCCGTGAATGGCTGCCACCACGTGAAATGGAAGCTTTTCAATGCGTGAAAACAGAGCCTGACCTTGCGCGGCAATATCGCGGGCTTGCTCGGCGCTGTCACAGGCTTCTAGCATGCGCACGTCTGCACCGGCCACAAAGTTATCTGGCTTACCAGAGTGAATCACTAGCCCTTTCACGCTTTTATCGTTTTCGAGTTGGTCTAATACCGCGGAAACGCCCTCAACAAAGCTTGCCTGCAGCGTATTCATGCTCTCGCCCGGCACATCAATGGTCAGCCAGGCTATTTGGTTATCAGCAACCGTTAAATGAAAGGCTTGATGGGTTTCTGTGGTCATTATTCTGCCTCCAAGATCATTGCTGCGCCTAGGCCACCTGCTGCACAGGCTGTGTTCAATGCTAATCCGCCGCCACGACGTTTTAATTCACGTAAGGTTTGGGTGATCATCCGCGCGCCTGTCGCGGCAAATGGATGGCCGTAGGCGATTGACCCCCCTAACACGTTGAATTTATCCATATCGATGTCACCAATCGCGCGGTCACGATTTAAATGCTCACGAGCAAAGGCGTCGGAGGCAAACATTTTAACATTGGATAAGGTTTGCGCAGCGAACGCCTCGTGCATATCAATCAAGGTTAAGTCCGCAAGAGAAATCCCCGCACGATCAAGCGCAAGTGGTGTGGCGTAAGAAGGGCCCATCAGCATGTCTTTTTCCACCCCGATGGCGGAGAACGCATACGAGCGAATGTAACCGAGCACCTCAAGACCCAATGCTTTCGCGCGACTCTCTGGCATCATCAATACCGCAGCCGCACCATCAGTCAGCGGCGTGCTATTGGCCGCCGTGACCGAGCCATGCTTACGGTCGAATGCAGGACGCAACTTAGCGTAGTCCTCCAGCGTGGAGTCGGGGCGCAGGTTATTATCTTGTGCAATCCATGTTTTGTAAGGTTCGGGATAGGCCGTCATCACTTCATCGCTGAGCAAGCCTTCATCCCAAGCTTTGCTCGCCAGTTGATGGGAGCGCAGCGCTAGCGCATCTTGCTCTTTGCGTGGGATCTGATGCGACTTTGCCATTTGCTCGGCCGTTTGCCCCATGCTCAGCCCCGTCGAATATTCAGCCACGGCGGGCGGAACCGGTGCCAGATCTTTCACTGAAAGCTTACTGAGCAGCTTTAATCGCTTGCTCATGGTTTTCGCCTTGCTCAAGTCTAGTAATGTCCGCGCCAGTTTTTTACTAACGCCGATGGGCAGTACGGATGATGAATCCGCCCCGCCGGCAATACCCACTTGAATAGTGCCTGCAACCATACTCTCTGCCACATTGGCGACCGCCTGAAAGCTGGTGGCACAGGCACGCGTAACACTGTAGGCATCGGTGTGAATATCCATGCCAGTACCTAGCACGATTTCGCGAGCAATGTTTGGCGCTTCAGGCATTTGCACCACCTGACCAAACACCACTTGATCAATGTCTTTCGGGGAAATACTGCTTCGGTTGAGCATCTCTTGTACCACCATTTTGCCGAGATCAACCGCTGGCACGTCAGTATAAGCGGTTGATTGGCGGGCAAAGGGTGTGCGTAGCCCAGACACAATAGCAATGCGATCACCATTGCTGGTTTTGAGGTGTTGCTGAGACGTCATCACTGCTCCTTAGGATGTTCTACAGGTCTGACCACGAGTGTAACCAAATTGTTACCAGCTTAAAACATCCGTTTTAATTGATTGGTAAGATTGCCAACAGGCGCACAGATCCGCTACCCGTGTCACCACAATGGTTCATGGTAAACAAACGAAAAAGCAAAAAGAAAAATAAAAAAAGGGGCCTTGCGCGAACGCAGGCCCCAAAAATATTGGAAAGCAAAACGATAATCTGGGAAGTGTGCAGTGCTTTTCCCGCACCCAGATCCGAACAGAAAGTCATATCATTCAAAAAGGAAACGCCGTTCACTCAACCTCACGAGTGTCGACACATGGCCGATAACGACAGGAGTCACTTTACCGACTTGTCGGGTTCTAATATTGAAACAGATCAAACTTGTACCGATTTTTCACCTAAGATGAAATAAAATGACAAATCACTCGGTCTTTATAGGCTGACTAATCCATGGATAAAGGCTCATCCGGTATGACCCGACAAGCACGATACGAGGCATTGGTGCGCGCATGGCATCGTGACCTCTACCGCTATGCCTACTGGTTAGCAAAAGACTCGCATATCGCGGAAGACTTGGTGCAAGAAACCTGCTTACGCGCTTGGCGCTCGTTAGACAGCTTGCAAGATGACAAGGCAGCCAAAGCCTGGCTAATCACCATTTTGCGCCGAGAGAATGCGAGGCGCTTCGAACGGAAGCAGTTTGACCATGTGGACATTGACGATGGCGAATTGGAAGACAAAACGCGACCCAGCGAAGAAGCGTCCATGGAACAACGCTGGCTACACCGGCAGATTGCCGCTTTATCACCGGAATATCGCGAGCCCTTGGTCTTACAGGTTATTGCCGGTTTTAGCGGCGACGAAATCGCCCAAATCTTGGATTTGAACAAAAACACAGTGATGACTCGCCTCTTTCGCGCTCGCGCTCAACTCAAAGAAGCGCTGGACACCACCGCCACCTCAGGAGGCCAACAGTATGGACGATCTTGAATTTCGCCGCCGCCTACTTGCAGACCCTTATGATACTGATCCTGAGTTGCAAGCCGCCAAGGCCGAGTCTGAACGTCACCAAAACTATGCGGACGATATCGCCGAGTTGGACAGTAAAATCGACCAAGCGCTTCGCGTGGATGTGCCAGAAGACTTAGCCGATAAAATTTTGTTTTCGCAAACCACCGACGTTGAGCAACGAGCCAAACGTCCGCGCTGGCATCTCGCTATTGCCGCCTCTATTGCCTTTGTGTTTGGTATTGCACTTGGTCAGTTTAATTGGGGGCACGCGACGCTCGACCTTAATCAAACGGCATTGGCGCACTATTATCACGAACATGCCTTTATAGAAGGTATTAACGAGGGGGCGACCATTGAGCAAGTCAACGCGAAGTTACAACCCTTTGGCAAAGCGTTTAATGCGCTCCCCGGCGAGGTGACTTACATCAACCATTGTAGTTTTGGTGAGCAACATGCCCTACACATGGTGATGGAGAGTGATGGACAAGCCTATACGGTGTTTGTGGTCCCGTCTGCCAGTCAGGCGCCCGCACAAAAAAGTGACGGAAAAATGCAAGCCGTCAGCCGCCCCGTGCATTCAGCGAGCGTGATTGTGGTCGGCGAGGCGAAAAGCGCCGCCGCCCCCATTGCCGAGCAACTGCAACAGCAACTCACCCCCAGAGCGATCTAACCGCGTATTGTGCGCCCTCTCGGCAGGCAGAGAGGGCGCATGCTGTGATTTTTCCTTCCGCGCCAACGACTTTTCGCCTCCTAATGTGTAACAGGTGTGCGCTGAGTTCATCCTTCGTCGCTTAAATCCCCGCCAACACAGCAGATAAAAACACTAAAAACTCGTTTTTTGTTGTTTCATTATTTTGTTTTTACCCTTTATCGTAGCGATAAATTGATTTACGCACGCGAGCTTTTACTCTAGGCCTCCCTTTATACAGCGAACAAGTAAGCAGATGAAAAATAATAAGATCGTTTATCTTGCCGTCGCCACCGCGCTCGGCTCTCTTTCCACGACCGCACACAGTGCCGGTTTTCAGCTCGCAGAAACCTCAGCAACCGGCCTTGGCCGCGCTTTCGCAGGGGAAGCAGCAATGGCGGATAACGCCAGTGCGCAATTTCGTAACCCTGCGCTATTAAGCTACCTTGCCGACACGCAAGTATCAGCAGGGGGTATCTATGTGAACCCTAACGTTGATATTGATGGGACAAACACAAACATCTCGAATGATAAAAAGACTGCAACGTCAACCGATGATGTTGCCCATGATGCCGTGATCCCTAATTTCTATTTTGCCCATCAAATCGACGATCGCTTTACCGCGGGCTTAGCTCTGGCGACCAACTTTGGCATGGAAACCGATTTGGGCAATGACTTTACTGGGACCCAGTTTGGTAACGAAGCGGCGGTGACTACCTTTGAGATCAACCCTAATATCGCTTGGAAAGCCACCGAGCAATTACGCCTCGGTGCCGGTATCCGTTATGTGTTGGGAGAAGGGAGTATTGGCGCGCAAGCGAATACGATGGCCGCTAACAAGTCCATTCCGGCAGGATCGACTTTAAAATATATGGAAGGGGATGACCGTGCTTGGGGTTGGCAATTGGGGGCCGTGTACGACATCAATGACAAGCACCGCGTTGGTATTAGCTATCGCTCCGAAGTAAACCTAACGCTGGATGGACATGCTGAAGGGGTCACTTACAACAAGATAGAAATTGATAAAGGTCAACTCGCACCAAAAGACCTTTTGAGTGGCAACCACTATCCCGGCAGTATGGATCTCACCCTGCCCGCTACCGCCGAGCTCTCTTCGTTGCATCAACTGACTGAGCAGTGGGCGGTACACACCAGTATTAACTGGACCGAGTGGAACAGTTTTGACAAGTTAGAAGCAGATATTCCATCGCTGTCTAATGACCCACAAATGGTAAAAGTAGAAAATTGGGAAGATAACTACCGCTTTGCCATCGGCACCACCTATCAGTGGGATCAGCAGCTGACGCTCCGCTCAGGCGTTGCCTATGACACGTCGGCGGTAAGCGATAAAAATCGCACCCTGACCATCCCAGAAACTGACCGGACCTGGTTAAGCGTGGGCGCCGGCTATGACGTGACCCCTAAGCTCACGCTAGATGCGGCCTTTACCTATGTGTTTGCCAAAGATGCCCCGGTGAAAGAGCCGCGTGATGGCATCAACTCTGAATCAGAGAAAAATGCAGAGGCTCTATTTGGTAAATTTGAAGGCGAAACCACAGGTAATGTGTGGTTAGTTGGCGTGCAAGCCAGCTATCGTTTCTAAGCATCACGCCTTATCCAACAAAAACACCACGGCTTTGGCCGTGGTGTTTTTTATCGCGTTTTACCTAACTCGCTTACGCTGATCTACGGCGCGGCATCGATATCATCGATAAAATCATCGAGAAACTCATCATCCAAGGCAGGTTGTTGCTCAAGCGCTTCATCCCCTTTGGCGCGATAGCGACGGTTTTGCAGGTAAGCCTCTCGTGCAAACGCATAAGGGTCCGGCGAGTTATCCAATTGCGACTCCTGAGACACTAACGCTGCGCGCGACTCCATCCCATCAAACATCCATTTTAAAACCGACTGCGGCAGGGTGAGTAACGCAAGCGGCGGATAAAGGCCATCAACGACTTCGCCCGCGCCTTCTCGCACTGAGGTAGGCCCATAGCCAGGCAGCATAATATACGCGCCCGTTCCCACATCATAGTGACCGATGGCATCACCAAATTCGCGCTGATCATATTTTTGAATATCAGCCGCTGACGCGATATCAATCAAGCCCCCTAACCCAAACAAGGTGTTGATCCAAAAGCGGTTAAAATGGGTCGCGGCTTTCTCGCCTTCCAGCATGATCAAACTATTCAACATGCTGGCGGGCTCTTCGAGGTTGCCCAAAAAGTTAGAAATCCCGGTACGCACGGGGCTTGGCACGTAATCAACATAAGCGATTGAAACAGGACGCGCCACATAGGGATCCAGATAATCGTAGTTGACCGTCCACATCGCACGGTTAAAGCCTTCTAACGGGTCTTCTGGGTGCGGCTCTGCCCCTGGCGGACGTGATACACAACCGGATAACAGGCCGAGTACCGCCACCATCAAACACAGACGTTTCCACATCAAATGGGATTCCTCTACACAATGAAAGGCTGGGAATGCCCAGCCTTGCTAACAATGATGACTATTCTGTCTTGGTTATTGCTGTTTGTCGATAACCAGTTCAGCCTGGCTGCCCACGCTTACCTCAGAACTCTGCCCAATCCAATCACCTTGCTTGGTGGCCACATTGCCGTCTTGGTCAATCCGCGCCCGAATCACCACCTTATCATACGAGGATAACGCCTGATTAGGATTTAAGCTGTCAGTGTCTGCCAAATCTACAGACAAGGGAAACTTCGATAAAGGCAGGCGCTTGGCCGCGATTGGCATCGGTGAGTTTGCCGATGCATGCGCGGAAATAATCACCACGCCGTCCTGGGGTAACTGCACTTGCTGACCCAGTGCCACTGTTACCGCGACTTTCGCACCATCGGCGCTGTTAAGCGCTAGCTTCGCGCGTGCGATCGACTGATCTAACGTCTGGTTACGCGGATCGTCACTGCCTATCAAGGTTTTCATCGCCTTCCACGTGGCAATGGCATCTTGATATCGCCCTTGCTCGAACGCTTGATACGCGAGCAACGACATCGCCTGCAGATTAAAGGGATCCGCTTTCACCACGGATTTTAATAAATTCTGTGCCCGCACACTGTCTGCCTCATCACCGGCAAACAACAAGGCTTGCGCCAACCCGACTTGAACATCAGGTTGTGAAGGCGCCAAAGCATAGGCTTTTTCCATAGCGCCTTTGGCCGTTTCACCGTCTCGATTAGCAAGGCCAATACGACCCAGCAACAGCCACCCTGTACTATCGGTCGGCTCATGCTGCAAGCGTGTGCGCAGCGCCAAGGTTAAGTCTTGCATCTCTTGTTGCGTCAGCGGCTGTTCATTGTCCAGTAGACGCTTGGACAATGACGGTAACTGTTGGGCAGTTTGTTGCCACTGCGCTACTTGGTTGGCACTGCCCTCAATGCCATACAAGCCGAAGCTGACCACCGCCAGTACGACTAAACCTGGCACCCACTGCATCGGCGTCAGGCGCAAATGACGCGCTTGTTTGGCTTTCTCCTTTTCTGGGATATCGTCCAGCAATGATTGCTGCAGATCCTGCCTCAGATCGCGTGCATTATCGATTAAGCCTTCTGCACTTTCCGCTTCAATTTCTTCCACACGGTCAAAGTAAAAGGCTTTATTGAGTGCATCACGGCTCCCCTGATGATCGTGCTCACTTTTTTGCCAAAGGGGCCACAAAAACATCACTGCGCCAAGGACAAAAAACACCAAGGTCGCGCCCCAAAACTCAATCATTTTGGCTCCTTATTTTGCTGGGTTGACGCATGCTCAGATGACGCCGGTTGCTCCGCGGGGGTATCCATGTTCGTTGCTGAGGTGCCTGCAGGTGAATCATCGTCCTCTTCTGTCGATGACAACAGCGCATCGAGCCGTTGCTGCTCCTCATCGCTCAACGCGTGATTGATGGTCTGCTTGGCACGTCGGCTGCGCACTATCATCACCCCCACGCCAGACATCAGCACCAGCGCAGGCGCCAGCCATAGAATTACAGTTGATGCGGTGACGGGCGGGTTGTAAGTCACAAAGTTGCCGTAACGCGCGATCATAAAGCTGCGAATCTCTTCATCCGTCCGACCTTGCTGTAACATTTGGTGCACTTTTTGGCGTAAATCCTGCGCAAGCTCGGCGTTAGAATCGGCAATGCTGTTATTTTGACACTTGGGGCAGCGTAACTCACTGGTGAGGGCACGAAACCGAGCCTCTTGCTCGGCCGAGTCGAATTGGTACACGTCAATCGCATTCGCTAACGCCAAGGTCGCGCTCAGCCACAGCACGCTGAGTAGGATCAGTCGCTTCATCCGTCAACCTCCTTCAATGCGTCGAACTTCGGCTTGAGGGTCTCCTGCCAATTACGAGCGTTCACATCACCCACGTGCCGGTACTGAATCACGCCGTTAGCATCAATCAAAAACGTTTCCGGCGCACCGTACACACCCAAATCAAGCCCTAACATCCCATCGCCATCATACAGACTAATCTGGTAAGGATTACCGAGGTTGTTCAACCATTTGATTGCTTTTTCACGATCATCTTTGTAATTGAGACCGATAATTTTTACCCCTTGCGCCGCCAGTTTGTTCAAAAACTGGTGTTCGGCATAACAGGTCGGACACCAGGTTGCCCACACGTTAAGCAGCAATGGTTCGCCTGTGAAAATGGCCTGGTCATACTCCTTGCTCGGCGTTTGTAGATCCTCGAGATGAAAAGCGGGCACGGGTTTACCGACCAAGACTGACTCCAGCTTAGTCGGATCATCCCCTTTGGCGTTGTTGTCGAGCTGAGCGACAAAAAAGCCCGCCAGTGCCGCAAACGCCAATAATGGCAAAAACCAAAGTACCTTCTTCATACGCTGGCCTCCTGCTTGGGTACCCGCTTGCGACGAAACCGGTAGCGCTTATCGCTGATCGCTAACGCACCACCCAGCGCCATGACAATGGCACCAAACCAAATCCAACGCACAAAGGGTTTGTAGTAAAGTCGCATTGCCCATGAGCCATCAGGCAACTCTTCACCCATAGCGATGTATAGGTCACGCGTAAAGCCACGATCGATGGTCGCTTCAGTCATCATCGAGCGCTGCACTGAATAGAACCGCTTTTCGGCATCCAAATGGTTGATAAAGGTGTCACCACGGTATACATCAAACGAGGCCACGTAACCCTGGTAGTTAGGCCCTTGCTTGTCTGATAAGTCGGTAAACTTAAAGGTATAACCTTGCAAAGTGACGCTGCTGCCCGGCGCCATTTTGACATCACGCTCAATGTCATAATTCTCAACCATTGCCACCCCAATAATGGTGATCGCAAGGCCAATATGACCCAGCACCATGGCCCAATGGCTGCGCCCCAGTTTTTTAATCCCTACTGTAAAGGCATGACGATGGGTAGCACGCAAGTGAAGCTCATAGCCATGCAGGAAGGTGATCCACAGCGCCATGGTTACGCCCATTGCCGCCATCGCTTTGAAACTGTCCGCTAAGGTTGCGATGGCACCGACACCTAGAACAACAGCCGCAATACCACTCACGAGCATCGGTTTGGCTAAGGTTGACAGCTTGTCACGCTTCCAGCGAATCAAAGGTCCAATGCCGAGGAAAAAGGCAAACGGTAGCATCAGCCACGCAAACAGGAAGTTAAAGAAGGGCTCGCCAATCGACACCGAGCCAAGGCCCAACTGCTTGTGCACAAGCGGCAATAAGGTGCCAATGAGGACGATGACAAGCGCTGTCATTAACAAAGTATTGTTAACCAGCAAGGCATTTTCTCGTGAAATGAACGACACCTTAGTGCGCCCTTTGATCTCAGAGGCGCGCATCGCATAAAGCAGCAATGAACCGCCAATCACCACCACAAGAAAGCCAAGAATAAACAAGCCACGCGCCGGATCGGAGGCGAACGAATGCACCGATACCAACACCCCAGAGCGCACCAAGAATGTCCCTAACAAGCTGAGTGAGAACGCAGAAATGGCGAGTAACACGGTCCACGCTTTAAAGGTGCCCCGTTTCTCTGTCACCGCCAATGAGTGCATCAAAGCGGTACCCGCCAGCCAAGGCATGAATGAGGCATTTTCGACTGGATCCCAAAACCACCAGCCGCCCCAGCCAAGCTCGTAATAAGCCCACCAAGAGCCGAGCGCAATGCCTAAGGTTAAAAATAACCATGCGGCGGTGGTCCAAGGACGCGACCAGCGCGCCCACGCGGTGTCCAAACGTCCCGCAAGCAGTGAACCAATAGCAAACGCAAAGGCGACCGAAAAACCTACATACCCCATGTACAAAATAGGAGGATGCACAATGAGCCCCGGATCTTGCAACAATGGGTTGAGGTCACGCCCGTCGACGGGGAAATAAGGCAAGGTGCGGTCAAACGGGTTCGAGGTAAGAATAATAAACAACAAGAAACCGACCGAAATCATTCCCATCACGGCCAATACCCGTGCGACCGAAGACAACGGCATGCCGCGGCTAAATACCGCCACCGCCACGGTCCAAAGCGCCTGAATCAGCACCCAAAGTAACAGTGATCCCTCGTGCGCCCCCCAAACTGCGGTTAAGCGATAGTACCAAGGCAAGGCACTGTTGGAGTTGCTCGCGACATAGGCCACCGTAAAGTCGTTGGTATAAAATGCCCAACTCAACGCGATAAAAGAAAACAGCAACATGGCAAACATCCCCAAAGAGAGAGGACGCGCCATTTTCATCATCCCTTCATGGCCTTGATTGGCGCCATACAGCGGATAGAAACTCAATAACAGCGCCAGTCCCAACGACAGGATTAACGCATAATGCCCGAGCTCAACAATCATAACTGACTACCTTGTTTTTGCTCCTCTGTGTATTCAAGCGGCTGATGATTCTTTTCCATCGCCTCGGCTATCTCAGGCGGCATATACTCTTCATCATGCTTAGCCAACACCTCACTCGCTTTCACAGTGCGTGAGTTAACCAGCACGCCTTGGGCGACAATACCTTGCCCCTCCCGAAAAAGGTCCGGCAAAATTCCTTCATACGTCACGGTGACGGCGGGACCCACATCGGCAACATCAAACTGAATTTGCAACGATTCCTGATCGCGCTTCACTGAACCTTCCACCACCATGCCGCCAATTCTTAAGCGCTGGCCCACCTCGGGCTTGCTTCCATCCGGCTTGCCTTGCACGATTTCAGTCGGTGTGTAGAACAGATCCATGTTTTGGTTCAAGGCATACAAAACCAAACCGATAGTGGTCGAAACACCAATTAGCAACGCTAACGTGATCCACAACCGTTTTTTACGTCGGGGCGTCATAATGTGTTCTCCAGTGCTTGTGCATCTTTTATTCGCTGCTCACGGGCGATTTGCTGTTTGACCGCTTGCAGGCGTTTTTTATGTGTCCGTCGATAACCAAGGATGAGTGCCAGCATCGCAGCCGCCGTGATACCAAATGCGCTCCAGACATAAGCGGCATAGCCTCCCATCGCTAAAAACGCACTAAAACTCTCAAAATGCATTATTTCCCCTCCGCCAGTGCACGAACCCAAGGCCGGTGAGACTCTCTTAATAAAATTTGATTACGCAGTCCCATCAAGGTCAAGGCGACAAAAAAGCAGGCAAAGCCTAATAAACAAACAAGTAACGGCCAAAGCATCCCAGGGTCGATCGAGGGGCGGGCAAACTTAGTGATCGTGGCGCCTTGATGCAGCGTGTTCCACCATTCAACCGAAAAGTGGATAATAGGCAGGTTAATCACCCCCACCATCGCCAAGATCCCCGCCGCTTGCGAGGCCGTGCGCGCATCGTCAAACGCGTTATACAAAGCCATGACACCAATGTAGAGGAACAATAGAATTAACTCAGAAGTGAGGCGTGCATCCCACACCCACCACGCGCCCCACATGGGCTTGCCCCAAATGGCCCCAGTGACTAAGGCGATAAAGGTGAACACGGCCCCCACTGGTGCAATAGCACCCACCGCCCAATCCGCCATTTTTAACTGCCAAACACGACCAATAAACGCCGCGATGGCCATCGACATATAGGCCCCCATCGACCAAATAGCGGCAGGGACATGAATATAGATAATGCGAAAACTATCGCCTTGTTGGTAGTCTGCTGGCGCGAAGGCTAAGCCCCAAACCATGCCCACAACCAAGCTCAAGCCTGCCAACACAGCAAACCAAGGGAGAAGTTTTCCACACAGCCGGTAGCTCACTTCCGGCTTTGCGTAAGGGTGAAGCCACTTCCACATGACAATTGCTCTACTTCCTGATTAATAATTAGTTCACGCTCACACGCAACGCGGCGGCGATAGCAAAGGGGGCCAGGGTGACGGACCCGGCCAACATGGCACCAAGGATCGCCAGCTGTCCATTGATGTCTGCACCAAATCCCGCCATATCAATTGCTGAGGTGGCAAAAATCAGTACAGGAATATAAAGCGGGAGGATCAGCAAGCTCAAAAGAACACCTCCCTTGCGAAGACCCACTGTTAAGGCAACCCCGATCGCACCAACAAAACTCAATGTGGGCGTGCCCAACAATAGGGTCATCACCACCGCTTGATACTGGACCCCATCTAGCGATAGCAATAATGCCAACACTGGGCTGACTAATAACAAGGGCAAGCCGGTCAATAACCAGTGGGCAATGACTTTAGCAATCACTAACAGCGGCAAGGGGACGGGCATCAGCATCATTTGCTCAAGCGACCCATCAAGGTAGTCATCACGGAACAAACGCTCAAGTGACAGCAGTGCAGACAGTAATGCCGCGACCCAGATAATGCCGGGGGCGATGGTCTGCAGTAACTGAGGGCCAGGCCCAACACCGAGCGGGAATAAGGTGATCACAATAATAAAAAACCACAAAGGGTTTAGACTATCAGCCGGCTGACGAAAAGCGACTTTTAACTCTCGGCGAATAATCAACCACATCGCTTTGATCATTGCGCCCCCAAACGAATACGACGCAATAGCGGGTGACCCACAAACATGTCCTGGTGAGTGGTAAATAGCACCATTCCGCCTTGTTGCACATGCCGCTCAAACACAGCTTCAAGCACTTTCACCCCTTGTTTATCAATCGCCGTCAGCGGCTCATCGAGAATCCACAATCTCCGGTCACTTAACCAAAGCCGTGCGAGGGCAACGCGCCGGTTTTGTCCCGCAGACAGCTGTCCCGCGGGGATATCCTCACGCCCCGCCAAACCGACCTTGGCAAGTGCTTGCCAAATTGCATCATGATCACACCGTCCATGCATCCGCATGTAATAGGCCAGATTTTCAAACGCGGTGAGTTCGCGCTTGACCCCTGTGGTGTGACCTAAAAAAAGAAGATCGCGATAAAAGGCATCGCGTTGTTGGGTGATCGCCTGCTGCTGCCAACAGACCTCGCCACTGTCCGCCAACCCAAGGCCAGCGATGATACGCAATAATGTGGTTTTGCCTGCTCCATTTGGGCCTTCTACTTGTACGAGATCACCAGGAGCCAGAGAGAATGTCAGCGCATCAAACAACACTCGGTCATCACGAACACAGCAAAGCTGTTTCACTTCCAACATGACAAATGTTGCATCCTGCTTGTGTTACAAAAGTGGACGCATAGTACCACAATGGTCAAAATGACTGTTAGTTACCACAGGGTTGCAAAGTGTGACTCGCGTAAATAATTGTGAGAAACCATGAAGATTGCACCAACCAATCTACAGCATTTGATGGTAAAACCCGCAGCCATCGCCTCACCGTCCTTGCCATCAATCGATGGCCGCGCGCTGTCGCAGGCACAATTTACCCTAATACATACCGCGGCCAGCACAGGGTTGGCCGATGTGTTAGCCCAGTTACATTTGTTACCTGCACTGACTGCCACCATGAGACAACAGCCAGCATCAACCCAAGCGTTAATGCAATCACTACTTACCGCTTGGACGCTTCCCACTCCCGGCCATCAACAGGGAACCAGTTCAGACACCATTGTCCAGTGGCTCACACAACGCCCTGCCGATAAGTTGCTTGCCACACTACTCAAGCAATGGCTCTCGCCCCAGTCAGAGGGCGATAATCTTACGGGTTCATTAAGACTGATGGCCGAGCAAAGAGTGGCTGAGTCATCACGCCCTGGCGAGTGGCAATGGGTATTACCTTTTTCCGATCTCCAGCGGCCGCCCGTTCGTGTCACGGCAAAAAAACAAGGTGAACAAACGTCTCCCTCCACTGAGGAAACGGTTCAGTGGCACGTTCGCCTATATCTTCCGGTTAGGCACCAATTTGTCCGTGCCGACTTAACCTTGTCCAAGCACGAAAGAGCACTCACACTGACCGCACCGACAACGACACTCAAACACCGCATTCATCAAACGCTTGACTGGCTCAGTGAGCGGTTTGCGCATCAAGCGATTGCCTTAGATATAGCGATCAGTGAAGAGATCGATGAAACCGGACCAGAATCAGAGAGTGATGTGCCAGCCGCTGGCATTTCCATGAGGGTTTAATGATGAAAGATAAAAAACGCGCAGTGGCTCTCGGGTATGACGGCTACCAGGCCCCAAAAGTCAAAGCGAAAGCCACTGATCAACTGGCGCTGGAGCTGATTGAGGCCTTGAGTGAGCAAGGTGCACTCATTCATCAAGATGCTCATTTACTCGCCTGGCTAGACCGATTAGATAAAGATGATGAGATCCCACCTGAGCTCTATCGAGTGATTGCCGAATTGATTGCGTACGCTTGGGTACTGGAGGGAAAGACCCCGCCAGGTTGGCAGGGACATACACCGATAGACACCTTGGTATAGGGTATCGGAGAGTTTTAGTGGTTAGCGCTGCTGATTGGCAGCTTGTCGTTTACGCAGATTAAGCAGCAATTCGGCCTCTGCTTTGGGGAGATCACACTCTTGCATTAACTCATCAACATCCGCGCCCAAATCAACCATTTTACTGGCTCGACTATAGAGACGGCTTTCCGAATCCTGCATTTCCAGCTCAACATGCTTTTCTAACAACTCATCCACATTGGCAGATAAATCGGCGAGCTTCTGCCCCATCCCCATGCTACCTGCCCGCAATTCATTAAATTGCTTCGCTAAGCTGTCATGGCGTTGACGCGCACTCTTGAGCACGGTTTCCATAGCTTGCAGCTTATTCTCTAGTCGCTGCCTGGCACGCTTTTCTGCGCGAAGGCGCCATAAAGCAACGATGGCAAACACCACCGTCACAGCAACAGGCGACCACGTCAGCACAAGCTCCATCATTACAGCATTGCCATCTCATTCCATTCTTCGTCGGTCAACAGCTTGTTGAGATCAACCAAGATAAGAAGCTCGCCATTGCGGTTACTCACGCCTTGAATAAACTTAGCGCTTTCTTCCGTGCCAACACTTGGCGTGGTATCGATTTCTGATGTTTTCAGGTACACCACTTCCGCGACGCTATCAACCATAATACCAATCACCTGGGTCTCGGCTTCGATAACGATCACGCGCGTGTTATCGGTGACCTCGGCTGACGCCAAGCCAAAACGCGACCGTGTATCTATCACGGTAACGACGTTGCCGCGCAAGTTAATGATACCTAATACATAGTCAGGGGCGCCCGGTACGGGTGCAATCTCAGTGTAACGCAGCACTTCACGTACCTGCATTACATTAATGCCGTAGGTCTCTTCTTCAAGCTGAAAAGTAACCCACTGCAACACCTCGTCATTGACGCCTTCTTTTTGAATTTCAGCTACCTGAGACATTGATTTTCCTCTTTACGCGCTGTGTAACTAGTTATTACGCCATCGCCTTGGCGTCAATTCCCTGATTTAACATAGCAATAAATGCTTGAACATGGATCAGAGCACACATTTTTTCTTTAACCATGCCCGCTAGCCAAGGTCGCTTTCCCGCTTGTTTTCGCCAGCGAATCGCTTTGCCACTGAGCGTCTGAGTACCGAGTAACTGATCACACGCCAGTCCCCACTTACTATCGCCCAGAATCACAATATAATTATAGTCGTCCCTGTGCTGATTATCTGCCAGTTTTTCTGGCATCACCCAGCGAGCGGTATCAACAACATCAAGCTGTTGTTGCTTTTCTGTCTGCAATCCTAGATACCAATCCGGCCGACCGATAAGGCGATTGCACTCGCCCAATTGATGAATACCGCCCAATTCGGCTAAAGGGACCGCGTAGGTCACACCCATGCTTTCAAAGAATAATACCTGAAACTCTGCTTCCGTTTCAGCATTTTCCCATTGAGTGGGGGGCAGATCGTCACCGGCTTGCGTGTCGGCTTCAGCCTCGTCGTGAATCTGCTCTGCTTGTACCGTCTCCTCAACGGCCTCTGTATCAAGTTCCGGATCAGCTTGTTCTGCTTCTACCGCGACATCGACGTACGCTTCGGTCTCGGTCTCGGTCTCGGTCTCGGTCTCGGTCTCGGTCTCGGTCTCGGTCTCGGTCTCGGTCTCGGTCTCGGTCTCGGTCTCGGTCTCGGTCTCGGTAAGAGTTTCTACCTCAGGGACCGCCTCGTCTACCTGAACCTGCTCCTCAACATCAAGCCCCCAATCGGCCATGGTATAGGTTTCAAGGGTTTGCTCTTGTGCCTCTTCCACAGCAGGATCGACAACCTGCTCGGCCGTCTCTTGGGCAACGTCTTCTTCAGTTTGGGTCGCCGTTTTCGTTTCCAGCTCCGCCTCTTCATCGACTTTGAGCTGGGCAAGTAATCGCTCGACTTCCGCCAAGTCGCGTTCCGGCTCAGCATACGCGACCGGCTCAGGTATTCCCGCATTCATTATAGGCTGTGGCTGAAGCCGTGGGGAAGCATCACCGAGGTACGATGCAGACGACACCTCCGGCGTGGCACTAGCGGGCTCTACAGGCTGTTTGCCTGGTTGGGCTACCTCACCTAAGTCATCCAGCAGGGCCTCAAAGTAATCGTCGAGCGCTTGACCACTGGATAGGGCATTATGCTTGTTCATCCTGCTCCAGTCGCTCCAAATAGGTTAATAGAGTTTTGTAGGCAAATACACCACGGCAATTTTTCGCATAGAAAGACGCTGGCATATGCTTTAAGCTTGCATCTCGAAACTTAGTATCGATAGGCACGGCTGAGGCCCAGACCTGATCGCTATAGCGAATTTTAAGCTCCTGTAGGGTTTCCAGCGATGCCCGCGTACGCTTGTCGTACATGGTTGGAATGATAGTGAGATTAAAGTTAGAGCTACGAGACTTTTGCATGATCTGCAACGTGCGCATCATACGTTCCAACCCTTTCATCGCCAAAAACTCGGTCTGAACCGGGATCAATACACGATGACTGGCCGCCAACGCGTTGACCATCATCACGCCCAAAATCGGTGGGCAATCAATCAACACATAGTCATATTCGTCAGCCAATGCATCCAGTGCTTTTTTTAGCACCAACCCCATGCCACCCCGGTTCCCCATCACACGGTCTAACGTCGCCAGCGACATGTGTGCAGGAATTAAGTCCATATTCTCAAACTGTGTTTTGACAATGAGCGGCTTCACAGTCTCTTTATTGACAGTTTGTAGTTGAAACAAATCAAACAAGCTCGCTGGCAGCTGCTCTGAATCAAAATTCAAATAGGTCGAGAGAGAAGCGTGTGGATCCGTATCCACTAGCAGGACACGTTTCTTACGTTCACTGATCAATCCTGCCAATGTCACCGTGGTGGTTGTCTTACCAACACCGCCCTTTTGGTTGGCGATACTCCAGACTATCAAGCCCCACTCCTTATTTTAAATTCAGCTCAACCATGATGCGTTCGGCGATCCTCTCCAGCGGTAAGTCTTCCGACGAGATACCCGCTTTCGCCACTGCTTGCGGCATGCCATAAACGACACAGCTTTCTTCGTCCTGTGCCCAGATAGTTGCCCCCGCGCTTTTTAGCATACGTGCGCCCTCTCGACCATCTGCGCCCATACCGGTGAGCACCATCGACAGAACCTTATCGCCATATATTTTAGCGGCGGAGCCAAAGGTCACATCCACACAAGGCTTGTAATTCATCCGCTCGCCGCCGTCGAGAATTTTTAGACGTGCCGCGCCTGGTCTGCCATCAATCATCATTTGCATCCCTCCCGGCGCCAGGTAGGCGTGCCCAGGTTTGAGCGTGTCCCCATCTTTCGCTTCAACGACAGTGATTTTGCTCAGTCCATTCAGGCGCTGCGCAAACGCCGATGTGAATGTGGCAGGCATATGTTGAATCAAAACAATCGGCAGCGGAAAGTTTGCAGGTAGCTTGGTCAGTACTTTTTGCAACGCAACGGGACCACCGGTCGACGTACCAATCGCCATCAATTGGTAACGTTTCCCTGTGGCGGTAAATCGCGCTGGCGCCTTGGACGGCGCACTCGTCCCCACCGCAGGGCGGGACGCTGGGCGCGCAGGCGTGCGCACACCGCCCGATGGCGAAGCCGTTTGCCCAGTACTGCCTGGGGAGGATGGGCGCGTCGCACGTCGAAGTACCGGCCGTTTACGCGCAATTTCGAGTACGCGCTGTTGCAGTAAACTGGTCGCTTCTTCGCGATTGCGAGCGATGTCCTCAAACTTTTTAGGAAGAAAGTCGAGCGCCCCAGCTTCAAGTGCATCTAACGTGGCTTTCGCCCCATCATGCGTCAACGATGAAAACATCAAAATTGGTGTGGGCGTTTGCGCCATGATCTGGCGCACCGCCGAGATACCATCAAGTACTGGCATCTCCACATCCATAGTGACAACGTCAGGCTTGAGTTGAGCGGTTTTTTCCACCGCTTCCTTGCCATTCACTGCACTATCAATGACCTCCATTCTCGGATCGGCATTGATGATTTCACTAACACGGCGACGGAAGAAACTGGAGTCATCTACCACCAATACTTTTACTGCCATGGGCGTCCTTTTCTCAAATTAACCTGCGTAATGTTTCAACAGGTTGGGCACATCCAAGATCAGAGCAATATGACCATCACTGGTGATGGTTGCCCCTGCCATTCCCGGCGTCCCTTGAAGTAGTTCGTCAAGTGGCTTAATGACCACCTCCTCTTGACCAAACAAGGTGTCTACCACAAACGCGATGCGTTGATGCGCGATTTGCACGATCACCACATGTCCCTTGGTTTTATCGATATCAGTTGATCCTTTACACAACCAATCTTGCAAGAAGAAAATCGGGATGGCTTTGTCTCGAACAATCAAGGTAAGCTGCCCATCCACCGTGTTGGTTTTGGACATGTCCAAGCTGATAATTTCACTGACATTCGACAGCGGGAAGGCAAACGGATTTTCACCAACGCCTACCATCAAGGTTGGCAATATCGCCAGCGTTAATGGCACCTTGATTTCCAGGACTGTCCCTCGACCTAACTCAGAGTCGATATTAATCGAGCCATTAAGCTTGGTGATGCCGGTTTTCACCACATCCATCCCCACACCACGACCAGAAATATCGGAAATCTCGGTTTTGGTTGAAAAGCCAGGAGCAAAAATCAGGTTGTACGCTTCACTATTACTTAAGCGAGCCGCCGCTTCTGCATCAAGGACACCACGGTCAACCGCGATGCTCTTCAGCTTTTCAGCATCCATACCGCCACCGTCATCAGCAATGGTCAGGAGAATATGATCCCCTTCTTGTGACGCTTTGAGGGTGATGGTACCGACACGAGGTTTACCCGCTTTTTCACGCTCATCAGGCATTTCAATACCGTGATCCACCGAGTTACGTACCAAGTGGACCATAGGGTCAGCCAGCGCTTCGACCAGGTTTTTATCCAGATCGGTTTCTTCGCCCTGCATTTCCAGGACGATTTCTTTTTTCAAGCTACGTGCTAAGTCACGGACAACGCGGGGGAAGCGGCCAAATACTTTTTTAATTGGCTGCATACGCGTTTTCATCACCGCGCCTTGCAAGTCGGCAGTAACCACATCTAGGTTGGTAACCGCCTTGGCCATGCTTTCATCGTTGCTGCTTTGGCCCAGACTCACTAAGCGGTTACGCACCAACACCAGCTCACCGACCATATTCATAATGCCGTCAAGCGTGGAGGTATTAACTCGTACCGTTTGCTCTTGTTGAGGGGCGGCCGGTGGCTTCTTCTCAGGTGCCTTTTCTGCCGCAGCAGGCGCTTTAGCACCCGCGCCGGCACTTTTCGGTGTACTTTCTTTCGCGGGCTCAGGCTTGCTCGCTTTTTGTGCGGGCGCAGGCTCCGACTTTGGCTGAGGTTTGGCTTGTGCATCCACCTTATCGGCATCCGCTTTCGCTTTCTCCGCTTCGGCGGCGGGGCCTTTGCCTTTACCGTGCAAATCATCCAAGAGCTTTTCAAACTCGTCGTCATCGATCAGCTCATCACCACCAGATTGGGACGACGCCGAAGCGGGCTTATCCGATGGCGCTGATGGACTTTCATTGCTGGTGTCGCTTGCCCCTCCAGCAGGGCCTTTACCTGCACCGTGCAAATCATCAAGCAGTTTTTCGAACTCGTCGTCGGTAATATCGCCGCTATCCGCCTCAGTGCTTTCCACCACCTCAGGCTTTTCTGATGCTGAATCAGACGCCGTGGGTGCTTTTCCCTCACCATGGAGCTGATCGAGCAACTTGTCGAATTCATCTTGGGTGATCTCATCCACTGAGTCGCCACTGATCGCACTGTCGTCTTGGTTTGATGCGTCACTTTCAGACGCCTCAGGTTCAGGTTCGGGTTCTGGCTCGGGGTCTGGTTCAGGTGCAGGCTCTTCCACCACAGCCTCATCTTCACTCGCGGGTTTCGCATAGCGGTGTAGTGCTTCAAGCAAGGCACCATCGGCTGGCACTGGCTCTTCGCGGTTTTGTACCGCGGCGAATTGATCATTGACAGTGTCCAGCGCCTGCAAAATGGTGTCCATCACATCTGATGTCACCTCACGTCCGTGATTACGTAAGTTGTCAAAGACGTTTTCAGCACCGTGGCACGTATCGACCAGCGCATTTAAGCCAAGAAAGCCCGCGCCACCTTTTACCGTGTGGAAGCCACGGAAAATACTGTTTAGTAAGTCTGCATCATCAGGGGCACGCTCCAAATCGACCAGCTGCTCAGACATCTGCTCGAGGATCTCTCCCGCTTCAATCAAAAAGTCCTGAAGGATTTCTTCATCCATCTCAAAGCTCATAGCGCACCTCTAAAAACCCAAACTCGATAATAAATCGTCAACATCATCTTGGCTGTGAACCACGTCATCGCGCTCTTCAGGGTGAATCACAGGACCCTCAGGGGCTGACTTATCGGTGGTATCATCTGCTTTTTTCGCCGGTGCTGCGTCAATCGCAGCGCCATCCATGCCAAAGGCGGTAAGTATTTCTACCAGCTGTTGCTCAACTTCTTGCACCAATTCAATCACGCGCCGAATAACTTGGCCGGTTAAGTCTTGGAAGTCTTGTGCCATGAGGATTTCAGTCAGGTGCGCGTGCAATTCTGTCGCGCCCCCTTCTACTTGGGTCAAGAGTTCGTCAATGTTGTGACACAACGACTTGAACTCATCCAAGGCAATCTCACCGCGCATCAGGCTGTTCCAGTTGGGGCGAACAGCTTGCAAGTTGTCTTGCAGCTCGCTTGCTATCGGCATGGTTCGTTCAACCGAATCCATGGTTTTGTTGGCGGCCAATTCGGTTTTCTGCATGACATACGTGAGCCTGTCGCGAGCGTCAGGGATATCCACGTTGGCCAAATCACTCACTCTAGGATCCAAACGAAAGTCAGTAATCGAGTCATGTAATTGGCGGGTGAGCTTCCCCACTTCATTGAACAGTGGGTCACGCGCTTCTTTCGCTATTTCGGTAAGAAGCGTATTAGCGTTATCTTGCTCTCCGTTTTCAAGATACGCGACCAATTGTTTCGCTTGGTCCAGATTGATCATGGCGGTTCCTTCTTACTGTGCGCTTGCGAATTACATACGCTCGAAAATCTTATCGAGCTTTTCTTTCAACGTAGCGGCAGTAAAAGGTTTAACAATGTAACCGTTCACCCCTGCTTGCGCGGCTTCTACAATTTGCTCGCGCTTCGCCTCAGCGGTGATCATCAATACAGGCAGGTGCTTAAGATCGCCGTCCTTACGGATTTCTTTAAGCAAGTCAATCCCCTGCATACCAGGCATATTCCAATCGGTCACGACAAAATCAATACCGCCTTTTTTGAGGATTGGCAGCGCGGTTAAGCCGTCATCCGCTTCAACGGTATTGTTGAAACCTAAGTCACGAAGAAGATTCTTTACGATACGGCGCATTGTTGAAAAATCATCAACAACGAGAATTTTCATGTTTTTATCCAAGGTTGCCTCCGGTGAGGTCTCGTTTTATTGTCGAAACAGTTACTTACTCACTATGCCAAGCGGATAGCTTAGCTCTCAAACGTTGCGTAGCCTGACTTTGAATCTGACAGACCCGGGATTCACTGACCCCTATCACTGCTCCTATCTCTTTGAGGTTTAATTCCTCATCATAATAAAGAGATAGCACCAGCGCCTCTCTTTCAGGAAGACTTTTGATCGCCGCCGCTAATGCGGCTTTGAAACTGTCTTCCGCAACACCCTGAAAGGGAGTGTTGTCATTACGGCGACTCTCTGTTGTGAATGCATCTTCAGAGACGCCCAGATCATCCATCCCGATCAAACGCCCACAGTTTACATCGTTAAGCGCCTGATGGTACTGCTCTAAGCTCATATCAAGCTTTTCTGCAACCTCCACGTCGGTTGGATCCCGACCTAACGCTTTTTCTAGCGATGCGATAGCATCACTGATTGAACGACTCGCCTTGTGGACAGACCGTGGCACCCAGTCACCGCGGCGCATATCATCCAGCATAGCACCGCGAATTCGAATACCGGCATAAGTTTCAAAACTCGCCCCTTTGGCGGGGTCATAATTTTGCTGTGCCTCAAGGAGGCCGACCATACCAGCTTGGATCAAATCTTCTACTTGAACACTCGGTGGCAAGCGCCCCATCAAGTGATGCGCGATGCGCTTGACCAAACTCGAATAACGCTCAAGTACCGCTTGGCGATCTGCCCCTGTGCGGCTATACGTGAGCGCTCTATTCACGAACTAACTCTCCTGCGTCATCATTTTTGATAAGCAACCGCTCAACAAAAAACTCAAGATGGCCTCCCGGATTTCGCGGCACCGGCCAAGTCAGCGCTTTGTTCGCCAGCGCATTCATTGCCAATGATGCGGGCGAGCGAGGAAATGCGTCAATGACAACTTTTTGTTTTCTCACTGCTTGCCTCACCCTTTCGTCAACGGGAACACATGCTACTAATTCTAGATTAGCATTGAGAAACCTTTCAGTGACTCGCGTTAATTTTGTGAACAAGTCTCGTCCTTCACGGTAGCTTCTGACCATATTTGCAACAACTTTAAAGCGTGTCACACCATGTTCACGGCTGAGTACTTTAATCAATGCATACGCATCAGTAATTGATGTAGGTTCATCACAGACCACAATGACGACATCTTGTGCGGCGCGCGAGAAACTCAGTACCATGTCTGAAATCCCCGCGGCAGTATCCACTAAGAGTACATCAACCTCTTCTTCGAGTGTACCAAAAGCGCGAATTAAACCAGCATGTTGCGCCGGTGTGAGCTCCGTCATACCTTGAAGACCAGACGATGCAGGTACGATTTTCATACCGTGCGGACCTTCGAGAATAATATCTTTCAGATCACAGACGCCTTGAAGCACATGAGACAGATTCTTGCCCGCTCTTAGGCCAAGTAGCACATCCACATTGGCGAGGCCAAGGTCGGCATCCAACACCATGACTTTTTTCCCTTGGCGAGCCATAGACGCGGCCATTCCCAGCGTGACATTGGTTTTTCCTACGCCACCTTTTCCCCCGGTTACGGTAATAACCTTGGTGCGTGACGGATTGGTTAAACGGCGCAGGCCGCTTGCTTGATCTTGCATGCTTGTCTCAATCATAAAAGTCCGCCCCATTCGACTCTGGGACATCACTGTTCCAGAAGTGATTGTGCTGATCCGCACCTGACTCCAACATTTCACTGGCTTTGCCAACCAGGAACTGTCCCGTGGCTTGGCGGATATCTTCCGGCACACGTTGCCCGTCGGCTAAGTAGGCCACAGGCAGGGCATTTTCGATGGTGACACACAACAATTCACCGAGGCTGAGCGATTCATCGAGTTTGGTCAGAACACATCCCGATAACGGGATGCGGCGAAAATGTTCAATGGTTTCTTGCAATACACGGCGTTGTGATGTCGCCGGTAACACCAGTAGGCTACGAATATGCGAGCCACTATTTTGCATCAGGGTATCGAGCTGTTCCGACAAGCGAAGATCACGCTGCCCCATCCCGGCGGTATCTAGCAATATCAAGCGTCTATGACGCAGCTGATAAAGGATGTCGGCAAGCTCATCGGCATCTTTAGCCACTTTAACGGGGCAACCAAGAATACGGCCGTACGTGGCTAACTGTTCATGGGCACCGATACGGAATGTATCTGTGGTCACCAAGGCAATATCTTCCGGGCCAAATTCCATCGCGGCTCGCGCCGCCAGCTTAGCAATCGTAGTGGTTTTCCCGACCCCTGTCGGACCAAGAAGTGCAATCACGCCGCCGGTTTCTAGCATATTCTCGTCAACCGTGATCACCTGATCCGCAACCAAGTCAAGGAGCGCTTGCCACGCCTCATTCGGTGGTGTCTCTTCTGGGATATAACAGGCCAGTTGATCCGCTAGCTCAGAAGATAGTCCCATACGCTCTAAGCGTTTGATAAGCATGGCGCGTAACGGCTCTCGCCGCTCTACCTCTTGCCACATAAGCCCCGACAATTGGTGTTCTAATAAGCTTCGAATTGATGCCATTTCCTGACGCATTGCATCAATTTCTTGATGAGAAGCCTGGGATTGGCGTGCCTCAAACCGGGATGGATCTAGCTTAGGCTTGGACGTTGACGAAGATGCATGCGGACCGCTCGACTTATTGGCAGCCGTTTGCCAGCCAGAACGACTGCTACTTTTAAGTTGCCGACGAGGCTCATAACCGCGTCCTAGCGCGGCGGGCCGCTCGTCAGCCCCTGATGGCGATGGGCTCCGTGCTGGCTGCTTTTGTTGGCGTTGTAGCAACGCGCTCAACGAATCAGCTTCTGTTTCTGGTTCCGCGGGCTGAGATTGGTCACGGTACTCATCCAACATGGCAGAAAAACGAGGTGGGCGCTTAGTATGACCGTTTTGACGACCACCTGCCTGTTGCCGTTGACGCAGTTGCACTTGATCATCCGCAAGTTGGCGGTGAGCCTGAGAATAAGCCTGAGCAGATTGTTGCTGCGCTTTTAGTGCGGGCTTATCAGGCATTGGCTCTGTATCCGCATCAACCGCCGCGACAATTTCTACGCCGCCTGTCACTTTTTTGTTAGACATGATCACCGCATCAGCGCCAAGTTCTTCTTTCACTTGGCTTAACGCTGCTCTCATATCCTTTGCAAAAAAACGTTTTATTTTCAAAGCACTGCCCTACTCATAAACGATGTTAATTGTTGCCAACCGCATTGACGATACGAATTTGTTTTTCATCAGGCACTTCTTGATAAGACAAGACGCGTAGTGTCGGTATTGTGTTTTTAACAAATTTCGCCAATGTCGCTCGTAGCACGCCAGACGTTAGCAATACGGCCGGCTCTCCTTGCAACTCTTGCTGTTGCGTCGCTTCAGCCAACGAAGACTGCAACCGCTCAGCCAGACCCGGCTCAATCCCTGTCGACTCGCCACCGGATGCCTGCATAGTTTTATGCAACATCTGTTCCAGTTCAGGAACAAGCGTAATAACTGGCAGTTCAGGGGCGCTGCCATTGATTTCTTGAACGATCAGACGACGCAATGCAATCCTGACTGCTGCGGTTAAAATGTCAGGATCTTGACTCTTACCGGTATACTCAGCCATGGTTTGCACGATAGTGCGAATATCACGAATAGGGATCGCTTCACTCAGTAAGTTTTGCAGTACTTTGACTAGCACACTGAGCGGAATTTGATCCGGGATCAGTCCTTCAACCAAGCGCGGTACTTGCTTACCTAACATATCGACCAGATTTTGCGCTTCCTCATGACCCAATAAACGCTCGGCGTTGTTGGTCAACATCTGGCTAAGGTGGGTGGCCAACACAGTGGCAGAGTCAACCACGGTGTAACCGAGCGCTTGGGCATGCTCTCGTTGGCTTGGCTCAATCCAAACCGCCTCAAGGCCGAAAGCCGGATCCTGGGTGGGCTCGCCGTCGATAGGGCCAAAAACTTGACCTGGGTTGATCGCGAGTTCATGTTGAGGGTGGACGTCGGCTTCTCCGACAGCGACCCCCATTAAGGTGATGCGATAGTTATGGGGTGGCAGTTCAAGGTTGTCGCGAATATGTACCGGTGGGATCAAAAAACCAAAATCTTGCGACAGCTTTTTACGTACGCCTTTGACTCGGTCGAGCAGCTCTCCGCCCTGATCACGATCGACCATGGCAATCAGACGATATCCAACCTCTAGTCCGATAACATCTACCGGCTGCACATCGTCCCATGATAACTCTTTCGGTTTAGCGGGCGCGGCTTCGGGAAGATCGGTTTGCTCCGGCGCTTGCTGTGATTTTTGATATTGCTTGTATTTCCAGTACGCCAGGCCACCACAAATCACTGCCAGCAGCAAGAAAGGCACATGAGGCATCCCCGGTACTAGCCCCATCACCGTCAAAATACCGGTGGCAATCATCAACGCACGCGGGTTATCAAACAGCTGGAATACCACCTGTTGTCCCATGTCTTCTTCGGTGTTTTGTCGCGTCACCATGATGGCGGCGCCTATCGACAGCAGCAACGACGGTATTTGTGCAACCAGACCATCACCAATGGTCAGTAAGGTATATACCTCCAACGCCTCGGAAAAACCCAAGCCATGTTGACCCATCCCGATAGACAAGCCACCCACAATGTTGATGAAAAGGATCAAAATACCGGCGATGGCATCGCCTTTAACGAATTTAGACGCACCGTCCATTGAGCCATAAAAATCCGCTTCTTGCGTGACTTCTTGGCGTCGTGACCGTGCTTGTTCTTGGTCGATAAGCCCTGCGTTTAAGTCGGCATCGATCGCCATTTGTTTACCCGGCAATGCATCCAAGGTAAAACGCGCGGTCACTTCTGAAATCCGGCCCGCACCTTTGGTGACGACCATGAAGTTAATGATCATCAGGATAAGAAAGACCACCAAGCCCACGGCATAGTTACCACCAATGACCACCGAGCCAAAAGCACCAATCACTTGGCCTGCTGCATCCGAGCCCTCGTGTCCATAAAGCAAAACCACACGCGTGGAAGCAACGTTAAGCGCCAGCCGCATTAACGTTGCAATCAAGAGCACCGCTGGGAAAGCCGCAAACTCAAGTGGGCGCCGTGTATAAATGGTGACCAGCAAGACCACGAGCGACAATGCAATGTTAAATGAGAACATCAAGTCGAGCAGCATCGGTGGAACAGGCAGAACCACCATCGCTAAGGTCGCTAATACCAGTGCTGGCGCGCCGATAGCCGGCATCGCTCCTAACTTGTGGTAAGGCACTTTGTCAGAAAATGGCAATCGCCAGTTGGCTTTTAACATGTTAAGCGTTCAAATCCATGATTGGTGAACGCGGGCCTGTGCCGCGTATAATCAAAACGGGAATGCAGAGGAAGCAAGTTTTACGCCAAAAAAAGACAATAAAGTGTCAGCATTTTGGCACTGCGCTGACATTGCCGCGTTCAGCAACGCTTAGTCATGCTGCAAGTCGGAAGGGATAGGTAAATAAGCGTCATCAGGACGAGTGGGTCGTCGACCCCGTCCTTTTTTGTATTGCTTAAGCTGGAAGACATACGCCAAGACCTGCGCGACGGCGGTAAACAAACCGTCAGGGATCTGTTGCTCAAGCTCGGTGCTAAAATACAATGCCCGCGCCAGTGGGGGAGCGGGGACAATGGCAATGTCATATTCAGCCGCAATTTCTCGTATTTTCAATGCAGTAAAGTCCGAGCCTTTAGCTATCACGACGGGCGCACTATCCATATCACTGTTGTAGCGTAGCGCCACGGAGTAGTGTTCGGGGTTAGTCACGACCACATCGGCTTGAGGCACGTCCGCCATCATCCGGCGTTGCGCCATCTCACGCTGCAACATGCGAATACGCCCTTTCACTTCTGGGCTACCCTCAGTTTCTTTGTGCTCGTCTTTTACCTCTTGCTTGGTCATTTTAAGCTGCTCATTGTGTTGCCAAATTTGAAACGGCACATCAATGACCACCACAACCAACAGTGAGCAACACACGAGCAATACGAAGTTCATTAATATGTCGAGCGCGTGGTAGAGATTGCTGGGAAAGGTATCAATGGTCAGCTCAAAGAAGTCTTCCAGGTTCACATAAACCAGATAAGCCGCCACGCCGGCGACCAACAGCACTTTGAGGATAGACTTCAATAGCTCGACCAAGCCTTGGGTGCCAAACATACGCTTAAACCCAGAAAGCGGACTCATTTTCGACAGCTTAGGCCGTGCAGCTTCCCAAGAGAAACTCACCCCACCAAGCCCGGCCGCTCCCACGAGGCCGGAGATAAATAGCACAATCAAGATCAGCCCAAGTGGCAAAATCAAATGCAGTAGCTCACCGACCACCACCAGCATCAGCTCTGAGCTATCAAAGATCTCTGCACGTGACAAGGAGAATAGGCGCGTCATCAATGCCATTAAGGCTTCGCCCAGCGCTTGCCCGAACCACATCAAACTGATCGCCCCGACCACTAACACTGCCACGGAAGCCAGTTCTCTTGAGCGCGGTACTTGGCCCTTTTCCCGCGCCTGCTCCTGCCTTCGGGGCGTGGCGTCTTCTGTTCTTTCCTGACCGTCGCTCTCTGCCATGCCTCTACTCGCAATTAATTCGAATTAGCGAACAAACTTGGTTTAACCCTGTTTCCCAATGATTGTTGTAATGCGTCAACATACCGAACAGCAAATACCAGCTGATCAGCAACCCCATTAACAATGCAAAAGCGAAGCCAAGAGAGAAAATGTTTAGCTGCGGCGCGGCGCGCGTCATCACACCAAATGACAAGTTGACCACCAGCAAGGCGATAACGCCTGCTAGGGAAATACTGAGGGCAACTTTAAACATGATCCCGAACCACTGCGCCAAACTGCGGTAGTCGGCAGCACCAATCATCTCGCCAATCGGTAAGGTATCAAAGCTCATCACCACTAGGTTAAGCATTTTTAAATGCCCATCCGTGGCGAGAAACAACATCACCGCCAAAAATAAGTAAAACTGCCCTAGCAAAGGGGTATTCTGACCATTAGCCGGGTCGACCATGGATGCGAAACCCAAGCTCGACTGCATCCCCAAAATTTGCCCTAACACCACAAACGTTTGGGTGATAAATTGAGTGACCATCCCCATCGCCACACCTATGATCACTTGCTGCGCAAGCACGGTAAACCCCGCAAAAGAGACCAGCTCGATATTCTCGGGGGCGGCCGGTAACGCGGGCATCACGGCAAAGGTAATCGCTAAAGAGAGGTAGAGGCGGATCCTCACTGGCACAAACCGCGCGCCAAAGAAGGTCATCGCCATCATCATTGACGAAATACGGGTAAAGGGCCAAAAGTAGTTAGCCATCCAAGATAAAATCACCGAGGCTGGATATTCCATGGCTTGCCTCGTCAGTAGAGAATGTTGGGGATGTGATCAATCAAGCGATAGAAATACTCCATCAGCATTCGTGTCATCCAGTGGCCAAAAAACATCAGCGCAATAAAGGTCGCGATCAAACGCGGTAAAAAGCTCAGCGTTTGCTCGTTAATCGAGGTTGCCGCTTGAAAGATGGCGACAATCAGGCCAACCAACAAACCAGGCACCACAATCGCTGAGACGAGGAGTAACACCAAATAGAGCGCATCTTGGAAAAGCTCGACAAACGCTTCTGGGGCCATCGCTGCCTCCTTTAGCCGAAACTGGCTGCTAAGGTGGAGAGGATCAAGTTCCACCCGTCAACCAGAACAAATAGCATCAACTTGAAGGGTAACGACACTATCATGGGCGATAGCATCATCATACCCATTGCCATCAATACCGACGCCACGACCAAATCAATCACCAAAAACGGCAAGAACAGCATAAAGCCAATTTGGAACGCGGTTTTGAGCTCAGACGTTACAAACGCGGGGATCAGCACCGTCATCGGGACTTGTTCAGGCTCATCGACTTGTGATCCGGACATATTGACGAAGGTTTCCAAATCTTTAACCCGCGTTTGCCGGAGCATAAACTCACGCAGCGGCACCTGTACCCGATCAAAGGCTTCCCTTGCTGTGACTTGTTCATTGATATAAGGCTGAATCGCCTCTGTGTTCATTCGGTCAATCACAGGTGACATAATAAATAAGGTCAAAAACATCGCGATGCCAATGATCACTTGGTTCGATGGCGTTTGCTGTAACCCCATGGCTTGACGCAAAATGGCCATCACCACCACGATCCGAGTGAACGACGTCATTAAAATGACAACCGCTGGCAAAAAGCCCAGCGCGGTCATTATTGCCAGAATTTGCAACGTGACGGAGTAGTCTTCACTGCCATCCGGGTTGACACGCATCGTGACCGCTGGGATCCCGCCTCCCGTATTGCGACCCACTTCTAAACGTGCCGCCTCACCACTTTCGCTAATCGATTCGGTGGTGATGCTTTCTTGTGCTGGCGTCGCTTCTTGTTCGGCTGCAGCAAACGGTGTAAATAAGGTAGCTGCCACCCAGACCCAAGCGGCCAATAACATTCGTATCGTCATTTTCGATTCAACAGTTGGCTAAGCTGATTGGCAAAGCGAGAAGGCTTGTCAGACGCTGGCGTCGCCGTTGGAATGGGGTTATCCAGTGTTTTTAACACGTTCACGCTGGTAGCCGTTACGCCGACAACCAGCTGCTCGCCGTGGATATCGACCACCAGAATGCGCTCCTTTTGACCCACTGCCAATTGGCTGACGATCGTGATTCCGTCACTTTGCTGTGCCAGCCCCGGCACTTTTAATCGTCGCAGCAACCAGGCCAGAGCAAAGATAAGCCCAAGCACCAACCCCAGCGACAACAGCATTGTCACTATACTGACCTCGGGCGCCGCCGCCCACACGGGCATTGGCACCAAGAGTACACCCCAAACGCGTCGGTTCACCGTCATCCCTATCGTAGTTTCTTAATCCGTTCAGTTTGGCTAATCACATCCGTGAGGCGGATACCAAACTTGTCGTTAACGACCACCACTTCACCGTGTGCGATAAGCGTGCCATTGACCAGCACATCGAGCGACTCCCCGGCCAACCTATCTAACTCAACCACCGAGCCTTGGTTGAGCTGAAGCAGGTTACGGATGTTAATTTGCGTATGCCCCACTTCCATAGAAATGGTCACTGGAATATCGAGGATCGCGTCCAGTTTGCGCTGTTCATCCGCCCCCATTTTTTGCTCGCTGTCATCAGTGAGCTCTTCAAGTGGTGCCGCTTGTACATCATCAGAGCCCTCGGCATCAGATTGCTCAGCCAGGGCTGCAGCCCAATCATCGTCTACATCATTTTGATCCATGACGTCTCACCCTTGTTTACAGATTCTGATCACTGAGCATTACCTTGTTTATCATCGATGGGTAAATCTTCCTCGAGATCATCGAGTAGCTCAGGTTTATCCTGCAACAGCGAAATGTCCGATTTCGCCATTTCAGGACGCTTAAGTTTTTCCACAATTTTCAGTGCCAGCTTATCGTTAGATTGTCCCATCTTCGCGCGATAGGTGGGCAAGTCTTCCACGAACACCGTACACGCATCCGGCATATCAACCGGAATCACATCGCCTTTTTGCAGCTCCATCAGATCGCGCAAGGATAAAGTGACATCTAAAAGCTTGGCACTCAATTCAACATTCACATCCAAGATTTCATCCCGTAGCGCTTTACTCCAGCGCACATCGGTATCCATCTTGTCACTTTGTACCCCGGCATCAAGTAGCTCGCGAATCGGCTCCAGCATTGAGTAGGGCATGACCATATGAATGTCACCGCCACCACCATCAAGCTCGATATGGAATGAGCTCACCACAATCACTTCTGAAGGGCTGACAATGTTGGCCATTGCCGGATTAACCTCTGAGTCTAAATACTCAAAGGCCACTTCCATCACGGGCGCCCACGCGTCTTTGTAATCCTCAAACATCAACTTCAGCAGCATCTGGATCACACGCCGCTCTGTCGGGGTAAACTCCCGCCCTTCAATTCGAGCATGAAAGCGCCCATCGCCACCAAAAAAGTTTTCCACCAATATGAACACCAGACGGGCTTCCATGGTGATCAAGCTGGTGCCTTTTAGTGGGCGAAAACGCACCATATTCAAACTGGTCGGCACGTACAAGGTGTTTTGATACTCGCCAAACTTCATCATCTGCACGCCGTTGATCGACACTTCGGCGGTTTTACGCAGCATGTTAAACAAGCTAATGCGCATATGACGGGCAAAGCGCTCATTAATAAGCTCGAGCGTCGGCATCCGCCCACGCACAATTCTGTCTTGTGACGAGAAATCAAACTGAACCGCACCACCTTCACCTACTTCGGGCTCGTTATCCTCCTCTTCAACGTCATCAACACCGTGAAGAAGCGCATCAATCTCGTCTTGGCTGAGTAAGTCAGTCACGTCATCACCTATTGCATCACAAATCCAGTAAAGAGCACACGCTCTACCACCGGCTCGCCCGTTACTTTGATTAAGGCCGCGCGCACATTTTCTGCCGACTGGCGACGAATTTCGAGTTGGCCTTGTGGTGTGCGCAGTTGCTCCACCGTCGCCGCACCAAACGTATTAAGAAGCGCGTGCTCAATCAGCGGTAAGTTTTCCTTCGCTAGGGTTTCCATCTCACTGCCACGCACTAACAACTGGGTATTGACTTGCACCAGTCGTTGTTGCTCATCCCCGGTGACATTAAAAACAAAGGGTTTAGGCAAGGTGACATAAATCGCGGGCAGGGCATTGTTTTGTTCCTCGAGGACAATGTCTTCTTGGCTGCCGTCATCACCAGATAGGAAAAAGAACGCCGCACCGCCTACCGCCGCGAGCAATACAACGGCGGCGACAATGATAATAATCAGCTTTTTCTTGCTCCCACCTTGCTCTGGGGTTGCGTTATCATCTGCCATGGCTGGTCTTGCTCCTTGTTATTTAAGCATAGTAATCGACGGCGCGATCACTGTGTGAGACGTTCAGCGTTTGCCCGGCTAGCATGGCATCATCGCCATCATCCGGCCCTGTCGTGCCAAGTGGTGCCCCACCTGCATTGCCAGCACCATCGCCATGCTGGCCAGAGGCCATCTGTTGTGCACCACTGTCTTGCTGTTGAACCGACCCCTGGGCTAACTGTAGCCCTTGTTGCTGCAACATATCGCGCAACCTTGGCATCGCTTGCTCGACAGCATCACGCGCTTGCTGGTTCGCCACCGTGATATGCACAGAGGCTTGGTCGTTGTTTATCCCCAACTTAATTTGCATGCGTCCAAGCTCGGGTGGGTCGAGACGAATATCCACTTGCTTGAGGTTTTTAGACAACATGACATTGATTCGCTCAGTCAGTGCCGCGCCCGCGTCGCTAGGTGTTTGCCCCAAAGGTAGCGGGGCCTGCGCAGTTTGAGCGACCTGAATATCTTGTCGTACTGTCGCTGCGTTCGCGCTTGGTGTGCCTAGACTGCTTGCCAATTGCTGGGCCAAGTTCTCGCCTCGTGAGGCCCCTTCCGCCGCGCTTGCAGCGCTGCCTGCAGCCAATGCGGCGTCAGTTTGAACCGCCTGTTCTGCCATCGCTTTCAATGCCGCTTTACTGACATGGTCTGACCGTTCATTTTGCCCGGCTAACATAGAAGCGGCATTCGGGTTGCCTGTTGCGCCACCTTTTACGTCAGGGTTTGCCATATTCTGTTGTAGGCCCGACGCCTGTCGCAGCTTATCAGCCAATTCATTCGTTTTCGTCGTCGCCCCTTCTTTGGCTAACCAATCTTTAAGCGCAGACTCTTTATTGGCTGACGCAGCATCGCCTAAGGCAGACTCACCGGGCGCCATCTTAGCGGCGGCGGCCCCATGTTGATTCTCCTGCTGCGCCTTCATGGCCGCCCATTTGATCGCCGGTCCATCCACTGGGAGAGATTGCCCCCCTTTAGGCATCTCACCACTGCTATCAAGCGCCACTTGGCGCCCAGCACCTTGTTCCAATGCGGCGCCACGATCTTGCGTGGCTTTAACCTGGGCGACTAACGCGGCGAGTTGTTCGGGCGATAACTGCGCCAATACCTCCTCCGCGGAAACCTCATCCGGTAGCGCTTTAGAGAGTTCGGCAAGCAGTGCTTGTTTGTCTACTTCACCCTCTTGACCCTGTAGGTCTACTCGCGCGTTACTGTCAACGTCGCTCATCGGTAATGCATCGGCAGATAATGCCGTGGTATCCCCACCGGCAGGCAAGGTTTTGCCAGTAAGCATGTCCGCCGCTTGATTCAAACGCATTAATAAAGATTGGCTTTCTTCCATTGCCGTCATATCGGCAATTTTTTCCATCTCCGCCTCGCTGAAAACACCGTCAGCCAACATGGCTTCCGCATCAATGGCCTGACCATCGACGAGTAAGGTTTTGCCATCAGGGGTTAGCTTGATAGACTCCCCTTGTCCTTCACTTCCATCAAGGGATTGATGCAAAGCGGACAAAAAGCCGGCACTTTTCTCTCCTTTCACCTCGCTGGACGCGCCCTCACTCGGCGCAGACAGGGTTTTACTCGAAACATTGGAAAGTGTCAGCATTGACTGCGTCATAAGTTTCTCATCATTACCTATGGTTACCTATGCGTCAGCTTGGCATCAGCTGGCGCGTCGGTAATGAGAAAGCAATTATCGCGCCATTTTATTGTGAAGAGAAGGACGAGGGGCGTCGACGTGCGATAATCGCTGCCATTTCATCCATTTGTCGTTGTTCTTGGTAACGAGCACGCTCTGCTTCCTCACGTTCTCGTTTTTCTATCAGCCACTCTAGTGATTGCCGGTGCTGGCGGGTTTGTTGCCATGTCTGACGGCACTGCTCTAAATGATCTTTAAATTGATGCTCTGCATCTCTTTGTTTTGCCAAGGTTTCATCAAGCTGAACAATGAATTTATTTAAATGACCAAAGGCGCTGGCCGATAAGCCTGACTGACCACGCTCAGACATCTGACGGCAATACTCAAGCCGGTACTGTTCAATTTGCTCCAACTGGCGATAGTAATCATCAAGTGATTGCTGAGCCGCGCTCACACTGAGCTGAGCCTGCTTTTCATCCTCTTGGGCTTTGTCTAACAGCAACTGAAGTGCGTGATCGGCCATCGGTTACCCCTGTAAGGTTGAACGCAACATGTTGACACACATATCAAAAGGAACCACTTCTTTGATCCCTTGCTGCAGATAATTGTCGAGCTTGGGCTTCAAACTAAACGCCTGATCAACCGCCGCATCACTGCCAGGTTTGTAGGCGCCTATCGAGACCAGATCTTGATTTTTACGGCACACGGACAACACTTGCCGCACCGCTTTCGACATCAGTATTTGCTCATCGCTGGTAATATTGGGCATCACTCGACTCACTGAACGCTCAACGTCAATGGCAGGATAATGACCGCTATCTGCTAACTCGCGCGATAGCACAATATGACCATCGAGTATCGCTCGTGCTGCATCGGCAATAGGGTCTTGTAAATCATCCCCCTCGGTCAGCACGGTAAAAAAGGCCGTGATCGACCCCTGTCCAACGGCACCGTTCCCCGCGCGCTCAACCAGTGAGGGTAAGCGCGCAAACACCGAAGGCGGATACCCTTTGGTCGCGGGTGGCTCGCCCACCGACAACGCAATTTCGCGCTGAGCCTGCGCAAACCGCGTTAACGAGTCCATCAATAAGAGAACATCAAGACCCAGATCGCGAAAATACTCAGCAATGGTCAACGCCGTTTGGCAGCCTTTTAACCGCACCAGCGGTGAGGCGTCGGCAGGCGCGGCAACCACTACCGCTCGGGCACGGCCTTCTTCTCCGAGGATATCATCGATAAACTCTTTCACTTCTCGGCCACGCTCACCAATCAACCCCACGACCACCACTTGTGCAGTGGTACCGCGTGTCATCATCCCCAAGGTGACAGATTTACCCACCCCAGAACCAGCAAACAAGCCGATACGCTGCCCTTTCCCCACCGTCAAAAGACCATTGATCGCTTTGATGCCAACATCAAGCGGCTCACGGATGGGTTGACGTGATAAGGGGTTAATGGGCATGCCCTCCAAACTCGCCTGTTTATCCGTGTAGATGTCGCCTTTACCGTCCAGTGGGTTACCCATGCCATCAATAACACGTCCCAACAGCTCCATACCCACCGAGAGTTGACTGCGTTCAGACAAAGGCGTCACTCTTGCACCTGGCAATACGCCTGATACTTGCTCGTTGGGCATCAGGTATAAAAGTTCGTCGGCAAATCCCACGACTTCGGCTTCAATAGTGCCATTAAGGGTTTCAACCGAACAAACAGACCCAATGGGCGCGCGACAGCCTATCGCTTCAAGTGTCAGCCCAACCATACGCACCAATTTGCCCGACGCCACTGGCTTGGGGGCTAAATTATCAAGCTGACATTGTTTTAACCGCTCAGCGAGTTGGCTCATTATGATTGCCCTGGATCCTCAGTCGATGTGGGTTCATCTTGCGTCGTGGCCGTGGCGTCTTGCTCAACGGGTTCGTCACTCGACGGCTCGCGCTCAGCGGTCGCTGATTCGTTGGCATAGGCGCCAGTATCAATAGGCTCTACCGTTGCGCCGTCTGATGGCGTGGATTGCCGGGGTTGATTCTGCCCTTGAAACTCTCTTAATAACGCGTCCACGCGGTCAGCATAGCGATAGTCGACGACTGAATCTTTGGCTTTTACATGGACGTCTCCACGCGAGAGTGCGGGCTCTGATTGCAAAGTCCAGTCGCGGGCAGCCAGCATATCGTTGTCATACGCGTCGGTGACAATGGCATAGTCATCTGGATGCAAAGCAGCAGTAACCGGGTGGTCGGCCACTGGCAAAGCGGCAATGGCGGCCCGTAAGGTGTGTAGAATCACCTGAGGGTTAGTGTCTAGCTCCACGCCTGTCAATGATTTCGTCAAGGTCTGGACCATCACTAACAGTTGTTGCTCGACATCGATATCCAGCTTTTCTAATGGATGACTTAGCTGATTGAGAATACTGTCAAGCTGCTGGCAACGCGCTTCAATCAGCGCTTGGCCATCGGCGAGGCCTTGCTCAAACCCCGCCTTTTTTCCTTCTTCATGGCCTTTCTCATGCCCTTGTTCTAAACCGGCTTCGAGCCCCTCAGCATGCCCCAGCTGCTTGCCTTCTTCATACCCTTCGTCATAGCCCTGCTGGCGAATAGCATCGAGGGCATCGGCGGTTAAAGGTTCGGGGGCTGGCTCGTTTTCCTCCAGCTCCACCTCAACGTCCGGCTCCCAACTGGGGTCATAATTGAGTGCGGTCTCTTTGGGCAGGTTTTCGCCTTCGTTGTAAGGGGGCAGTGCCCACCTATCAATGCTTTCGGCATCGGCCTCATCGACGCGGATATAGCCACGGCGTTTTTCTAAACTCATCGTTGCCCCTTACAAAAACGACTTAGACGAATTCATCGCCGCCGCCTCCGGTAAGCATGATTTCACCTGCATCAGCGAGACGGCGTGCGACAGATAGAATCTCTTTCTGCGCCCCTTCCACGTCTGAAACCCGGATTGGCCCCATGGCTTCGATATCATCTTGCAACATTTCTGCTGCACGTTTAGACATGTTGCGATAGATTTTCTCGCGCAAGTTATCTTCCGCCCCTTTGAGCGCTTTTTGCAGCACTTCTTGTGGTACATCACGTAGCAAGGTTTGTACGCCGCGATCGTCCACATCAATCAAGTTATCAAACACGAACATCAAGTCTTGGATTTGTGAGGCCATCTCTTCGTCTTGATCGCGAATCGAGTCCATCAACACCCCTTCGACGCTGTTGTCCATGTAGTTCATGATTTCCGCTGCCGCTTTCAAGCCACCAATTTTGGCCGCTTGTGCCCCTGCTTGACCTGCAAACTGTTTCTCCATGATCTCATTCAGCTCATGGAGTGCGGCTGGTTGCACTTCTTCAAGGTTGGCAATCCGCATCATTAAATCGAGACGGTCACGCTCTACAAATTGCGAGAGGATCTCTGCCGAATGCTCGGGATCCAAATAGGATAAGACGATGGTTTGGATTTGCGGGTGCTCGTTGATGATAATGCTGGCCACTTGGCGCGGATCCATCCATTTCAGTGAGTCCAAGCCTTTGGAGCCGCTGCCCAACAAGATCTGATCGACCAAATTATTCGCTTTGTCCTCACCCAAGGCTGCTACCAGGGCGTTGCGCACAAAGTCTTCACTCCCCATCCCAATCGAGGTGTATTTTTGGATTTCCTCCAAAAAAGCTCGATGGACGGCAGCCACTTTGTCCGAGTTAAGGTCAGTCATCGAGGTCATGGCCGCGCCTACCCGCTGAACCTGTTTCGGCTCAAGGTGGCGAATAATACTCGCGGCGTCTTGTTCACTTAAACTGAGCAGCAAAATGGCGGCTTTTTCAATCCCACTCAACGAGTTGACATCGAAGTTTGAGCCCGCTTGCTCATCACCGCCTGTGGTTGCGACTTCATTTGCCATCTTCGGTTACCCAATTTTTCACCGCTTGTGCGGCCAGGTCTGGCTCATTAGCCACCAGCGCCCGCACCGCTTTTAACAAGTCTTCATCTTTATGTAAGTTTGGCAGCTCAACATCCGACGCTGACATCGCAAAGTTGCTAGAGCCGTCAAGCTCAGAGCCTATCAAGCCGACATCATCCCCATCAGGGGTAACTGGCAAGCCGTCTGGGCCAAGGATTTCGCCATTGGGACCCACGGTGTTGCCATCTTCGTCGGTATTTGGATAAAGCAGCTTTTTCATCGCTGGACGAACCAAGACCACGATAATAACAATAATCACCAAGGCCGCCGCTAACCACCGTACCCAGTCATTAAAGTTGGGATGATCCCAAATCGGCACATCTTGCTCGGCCGCTTGCTCTGGCTCAACAAAGGGGACGGCGATGACTTCAAGTACATCTCCACGTTGTTCGCTAAAGCCCACCCCGCCCATTAAGAGACGGCGGATTTTGGCCAGTTCATCGTCTGACAACGGCTGCTTGACCGTATCCCCGGTTTCAGGGTCGACACTTTGTTTAAAGTTCACCGCCACAGAAACAGTTTGCCGATCAATAACGCCTGACTGCGCGCGGCGGTGGCGAATGGTGGTATCGAGTTCAAAGTTACGTGTCGATTCGCGGCTCACTGAGCCGGTACCACCTGCACCATTTTTAAGATCCCTGACGTCTTCCGGAATGGAGGCATCGGCCGGCGGCTGGTTGCTTAACGCCCCTGGAATACCCGCTACACGATCCGAGCCATTATAATCTTCGCGCGTATATTCGCTTCGTGTTGCCGGTGTGTTGGGGTTAAACTGACGCTGCGTTTCTTCTAACGAACTGAAATCCAGTGACACGTCGACTTGCGAGGTATAGTTACCCAGCCCTAGTACGGGGATCAGTATTGAGTCGATTTTTTCGCGCAATTGACGTTCTTGCTTACGTTCCAATTCGTACTCTTTGCGTCGCGCCGCTGACGCAGGATCTTCACTGCCAGAATTTAGCAAACGACCATGTTGGTCGGTAACGGTGACGCGCGTGGGTTTTAGCGAGGGGACGGCAGAGGCGACCATATCAACGATGGAGTCCACTTCCTCTTGACCCAAGGTGTTCGTCCCTCCCAAGGTTAAGAATACCGTGGCCGACGCCTCTTGATTGTGGCGCACAAAGACACTCTGTTTGGGCATCGCTAACAAGACACGTGCTTTTCGCACTTGCCGCACTTCTTCAATCGCGGCGGCGAGCTGTCGCTCACGGCTAAGTTTTAAACGTTCTTGCTCGAGTTTTTGCGAGACGCCAAAACCCATGTCATTGAGCAAAATTTCATCGCCTTCGGCCGTGCTGGTATTCAGCCCTACCCGGGTTAAACCGAGACGAATCGAGGAATAATCGCTTGAGGGGACGCGGATGGTATTACCATCCAGTTGGTATTCTACTTTGTTTTGGTCAAGGTGATCCAAAACAGGGATCAGTTCTTCTGTTTCGTACGTACCCAGTGGCCGCATTTCGGGTTCCTGCACCCAAAAAAACAGCATCATGATCAGCGCAACACAAATCGCAACCGCTAACACCAAGATCAACTGGCGCACCATGTCGAGATCGCCAAATATCGAGTTTGACGATGCTGACTGCTCTGATGCGTCCGGATCTTGCGTGCTTTGCTCTGCGTCTAATGCCGCATCGGTTGATGGCAGTGCTGCTGCGCCATCTGAAACCGCCAGATCGGTGTTTTGGTTCTCTTCAGCCACTGATTAATTCCTACATTAAACAGGCATATTCATGAGTTCTTTATACGCCTCAACTAACTTGTTGCGCGTTTGCACGGTGGCATCAAACGCCACACTCGACTTGTTTCGAGCAATCATGACATCCGATAAGCTTACATTGCGGTCACCTTCATCGAACCGTGTGGCAAGCTCACCCGACGTCTTTTGCAATCCATTTACATGGTTAATCGCACTGGCAAGCATATCGCCAAATTCTTGGCTGACTTGTTGACCAGTTGCAGGCTGAGAGACATTCTTCGCCGCTGCCGCCATGGCTTGCATCTCTTGCGTCAAGGCATTCGCTTTCATCGTCGATCCTTCCTGTGTCAATATTTTGTCAATTCAGTCAGATTTTCATCAGTCATCTTACCATGTGCAACTTTGAGACCACTTTCGCAAAGGCTGACGACTTTGGGTGATTACTGGGGAATATCAATCCCGGCGTCGCGCATTTTGGCGAGCTTATAGCGCAGTGTCCTGGGGCTGATCCCTAAGCGCTCTGCCACATCTTTACGCCGCCCCTCACAGGCTCGAATGGTCTCCAGTATGATGGAAAACTCCTGATCGCGTAATTCATTGCCTAACCCTGCACCATTAGACTGCGCTTCCATCGCATCATGACTCGGTACTGAAGATGACGTTGTCGCCGAAACGGTTGATTGGCTATCCATCACCTTACTTTGTAAACTCGAGGCATCTTGCCAGTCTTGCCCTTCAAGTAAAATATCTGTCGCTTGAATATGAGATTGGGTTGCCAGTATCAAGGCACGCTGCATCACGTTATCAAGCTCCCTGACATTGCCCGGCCAGGTGTAATTCAACAACTTTTGCTCAGCGTCAGGCTGTATGCTTGGGCAAGGGAGACCTTGTTTTTGACAATGCCGTGATAATAAATAGTTTGCCAACGGGATGATGTCACCTGGGCGTTCATATAACGCAGGCCACGTGATGGGAAACACATTCAGACGGTAATATAAGTCTTCACGAAAGTGCCCTTGGGCAACATAGTCTTTTAGATCGCGGTTGCTAGTGGCAAGCACGCGCAAGTCAAGCTGAATGCTTTTGCGACCCCCGAGACGTTCCACCTCTCGCTCTTGTAACACACGGAGCAGTTTGGCTTGTAGCCCCAAATCCATCTCACTGATTTCATCCAATAAGATAGTGCCACCTTGGGCTTGCTCAAATTTTCCCGGACACGCTTGCACAGCACCGGTAAACGCCCCTTTTTCATAGCCAAAAAGGGTTGCTTCCAGCATGTTTTCTGGAATCGCGGCACAGTTAATCGCGACAAACGGGGCACTCGCGCGGGTAGAATGGTCATGGATATAGCGCGCCATCACTTCTTTACCCGACCCTGAGGGTCCAAGGATCATCACGTTGGCATCAGTGTTGGCAACCTTATCGGCCAAGGCTAACAAGGCGACGCTTTTAGGATCCTCTGCAATGGCATCCGAGTCGTCACTTTTAACCGGGGCGTAGCGACTGACCATATTAAGTAGCACTTCAGGCGCAAAGGGTTTGGCCATATAGTCGATCGCCCCCTCTTTCATGGCAGCGACCGCATCCTCAATGTTGGCATAAGCCGTCATGAGCAAAACGGGTAAATTCGGCATATGTGTTTTGATTGAGCGCAAAAGCGCCAAGCCATCCATACCCGCCATCTGTACATCTGAAACAACAATATCAATCGGCTCGGCTTTGAGTGTCACTAGGGCTTGCTCTGCACTGTCCGCCTCACGCCAATGGTATCCCGCCAAGGCTAGGGTATCGACCAGCGCCTCGCGCAAGCCTTCATCATCTTCAACGATTAGCACTGTGGTTTGGCTCATTGTGTTTCTCCTACGCTCTTACCCTGCTCTGCCGCTACACCCTTGGCGAGCGGCAAACACAATGTAAAACAGGCCCCTTTTTCAGGCTCCGATTGTAAGGTGAGCTTGCCATCATGGGCATGACACACCATTTGCACAACGGCGAGGCCAAGACCTGTACCTTGCTGTCGTGTAGTAAAAAAAGGCTCTAAAACTTTCGCTTGCAGTTCAGGCGCAATCCCAGGACCATTGTCCGCAACAGACAGCAATAAATTATCGCCTTGTTGGCGCGAATCAACCACAACTTGGCAGCCCTTGCCTGCCACTTGAGCGGCATTGACGACCAAGTTACTCAGCGCGCTGGCCAATGCATTGGGGTTACCGAGCAACGCAAGACTCTCATCATCACTGTTGATGGCAAAGTCAACATCGTGACCTTGAATCACCGCATCCACCATCGGCTCGAACTCGTTAAACAACTGCTCAACGGTAAACACTTTAACCACTTTGTTGTCGCCACCCTTCGCAAACAACAACATATCATTCACTTGTTTTTCCAAGTCATGTAGCCGGTCTAACAGTTTGAATTGAAACCGCTGCCGGGTCGCATCGTTGAGGTTGGGCGCGCCAAGATTCGACGCATATAAAATCGCGCTAGATAGCGGCGTACGCACTTGGTGTGCCAGCGACGCCACCATTTTCCCCAACGACGATAGCCGTTGCAGATCACTGACGCGCGACTGCAATAAACGGGTTTCTGTCATGTCGGTGATCAAGATAAGTTGCCCTGAATCGGACGCAGAAATGGCAAGCTTCACCCGACGACCATCTTTGAGAGAGACTTCGTGTCCATCATCATCTCGCGGCGAGAATGCGCGTTGAATCACATCAAACCATCGCTGCTGAGTAAGCGGTTCCCCAAGAAGGCGATGTGCCTCTGGATTGGCTTCAGCGACACGGCCATTCGCATCAAGCAAAATAACGCCTGCTGGCATCACATCGAGAACTTGCTTATACCGAGTGACTTGTTGATCCACTGATCCCAGTGGCGAAGATTGGGTTTCCATTTAGGCAACACACATTTCGATCAAGGTTTTACTCACTTAAGCAGAGATTATGCCATAAAAATAACTAATATTATCAGCTAGTTGAAGACAAAAAAGCGAAGTCATTTTTTTGACTCCGCTTTTTGACGCCTCGTCGTTCTAGATTAATTCTTCCTTATTCAATCCGTACTTTCGCATCTTTTCTACCAGTGTCGTTCGCCGCATACTCAGCATGTCAGCCGCCCTAGCAACCACACCAGACTGCGCCTCTAGCGCCTGCTTAATCAAATCAATCTCAACCTCGGCGAGGGTTTCTTTCAAGTTAACCCCCTCAGGCGGCAAGCTTGTGAATCCTGGGCTATCTGCAAAGCCTGGCATATCCTCTTCGAAAGCAGGTTCGTCCGGCTCATGAAACATCGCCGTTAGCGCATCACGCTCCGCCATTTCAGTATCTTCGACCGAATAGGCCTCAGGCTGGAATTCAGGGATATCACTGTAGCGATATTTAGCTGGCAAATGGTTCACATCGACCATTTGCCCAGGATACAAGATAACCAAACGTTCAATGAGATTAGCCAGCTCGCGTACATTGCCTGGCCACTCATGCTCCATCAGCGAATTAATCGCGCGAGGTGAAATATGGATCCGACCATTACCTTCCACATCAAGACGAGACATGAGCTCATGGATCAATAGCGGAATATCATCAATTCGCTCGCGCAGCGCTGGCATTTCGATAGGAAAGACATTGAGTCGATAATACAAATCTTCTCGAAACTCACCGTCTTTGATCATGGTTTCTAGCGTACGGTGGGTCGCGGCAACGACGCGAACATTGGCGCGAATGCTTTTGTTGCCTCCCACTCGCTCAAACGTGCGTTCTTGCAACACACGTAACAATTTGACTTGCATTGGCATCGGCATGTCGCCGATTTCATCCAAAAACAGCGTTCCGCCTTCCGCCAGTTCGAAGCGCCCTTTACGCGCTGAAATCGCGCCCGTAAAGGCACCTTTCTCGTGACCGAAGAGTTCGCTTTCTAACAGCTCTCCTGGAATCGCCCCACAATTGACGGGCACAAAGGGGCCAGACGCGCGCGATGAGGCATGGTGAATATGACGCGCCACCACTTCTTTTCCGGTACCGGATTCACCGAGGATCAAAACACTGGCTTCGGTAAAAGCGACCTGTTCAATAAGATGACGGACCTGTTCGATGGCATCGCTTTTGCCCACCATATTATGAAAGGCGGTATTATCGCCAGACAACTGTGGAATACTGAAAGCCTGTTTACCAGCAAACTCGCGGCAGTGATGGAGTGCATCGAATAATTGCGGGTAGTTCAAAGGTAGCCCAAGTTCACCCACATAGTTAGGTAACCCTGAAAGCTCACGATCGTGGCGTCGAATCGCAATCACAGGCACGTGATGATAGGTCGCAAGCTGCTCAAGTACTTTTTCAAGTAGCGGTGTCGAGCGGACGTGGCCAAGAAAACATGCGCCCCAGTTTTGCTCCCAAAGTGCATCACTGACATCTGTGGTCGAGTGAAGCGCGTAACGCTCGCCGATAAAGTCGAGTATCACGCCGAGATCGTGACGAAACTGGTCATCGTCATCGATAACGAGGATCTTTGCTAAATCTTGCATGTGTGAGATACGTCTGCCCTGATAACTTTTTATAATTGTGTCGCTTTTAAGCAACAACAATCTCAATTTTAATCAAGACATTGTAATAGAGAACGCGCATAAGGCAACCGGAGACACAGTAAACCTGTGACTCCAGTGCCATGTCAGTGGTTTGATAGGCAGTTTAACTGGTCGCTTGAGTCATATTATGGTATTCGGAAGGGATCTGGTCCCAAGCGGATTTTATCTCTCTTAACAGCTCAATCACATCGTCGATGGGTTCCGGTTTGTTTTCCAAATTCGCGGTACTCACCTGACGAATCATAAAGTCATAGATGGCGTCTAAGTTATCAGCAATATCGCCGCCATCATCCATTGATAGACATGCACGTAGATTAATAATGATATCTAACGCTTTACCTAACCGCTCACCTTTGACGGATAAGTCGCCTTGTGCCATGGCAGCTTTGCCTTGAATTAAGCGCTCAATCGCGCCTGCCATCAGCATTTGGATAACCTTATGAGGCGACGCAGCGCTTAATTGACTGTCAACCGAGACCTTCTTGTAGGCCTGTAGTGAGCCTCTCATAGTCTTCCTCACTTATTGAAATTTCTTATACAGCTGCACAGACTGCTTCCCCTTGCGCTGCTGTAACAAGCGCTTGGCAGCATCGGCTTTCTGCCCCTCGAGTGCATCAATGAGCGTTTCTGTTCTTGCTAACGCTTGAGACCATTGCTGTTGATTCGGCGCTTGTGGCGACGCTGCAATCTGCTCAAGCAACGCTTGTCTGTCATGCAATTGCTGAGCCAGTTTTTCTGAATCAATGTCACTCATGTTCAATTGCTGCGCAATTGCTTCATCAATCTGCTCGAGTGCGTCGAGCCATTCGGATACCTGGGTCATCATTAACCCGGCATAATGTTTTGCATAGCTTGTAACTGTGAACGCATTTGCGAGGTGGCTTCTTCCATCGCAGAAAAGCGCTGCATGGTGCGCGACTCTAAGTTTTCCATGCGGCGGTCTAACTCTCGTTGGTCATCACGAAGGCGAAGTTTTTGCTCTGACAATGTGCTTTCACGATTACTGATCGCACCACCCGCGCCGGTAAAGCCGCCGACGACTTGTTCAAGCTGACGCGCAAAGCCATCATTACCACCAAAAAAACCTTCCAATGCGTTAAAGTTTTGACGCAGTTGCCGATCAAGCACCTTGTTGTCGACTTCTAGACGACCGTCCATAGTAGTAGTGACACCAAGCTCGCTCAGGGTTTTCATTCCCTCCGGGGCTTGCTCAATCGGTGACGAGAAAAGATTGCGCAATCGACTGGTTGCCGTTCGAATGACACTTTCCCCCACCAAAGGGCCACCTTGCTGGGTCTCAGGGTCATACTTACTGACCGCTTGCGAGACACGGAAAAACGCATTGTAATTATCGACGAACGACGTAATGGTCGAACGTACAGACTCTCGGTCATGTTCAACGGCGAGTGCCAACGGCTTATCACTGGTTTGCGCGACTTCCAGTGATACGCCTTCGATGGCATTATCAAAGGTGTTCGTGGCACTGGAGACTGACGCGATACCATCAATCAGTATCTTGGCATCTTGTGCAGCTTGCATTTGTGCCATGCCGTTATTGGCTTGTCCCGCTTTGAAGCCTAACTGATGAAGCGCACTCCCCACTTGCGCATCAACACTGACTTCCACCTGATTATCCGCCCCCGTTTTATTGCCATTCAACACCATGCGTGCGCCGCTATCATCTTGGATAAGCGACGCTTGTACACCGGGATTTTTCGGATCGCTATTAATCGCACGCACGATGTCTGCCAAGCTGTCTTTGCCTTGGGGAACATCAATCACACTGGTGCGATTACCCATGGTAATAGTGAGCTTGCCACTACCTAAAGACGCATCAGCATCAACGCCCGGTGACACAAGCTTGTGTGCACCCGCGAGTTGCTGAACATCGATTTGATAACGACCGGGGATGGCATCTGGCGTCGCGCTGGCGCCAAGTGCGTCTGGATTGCTAACTGATGTGGTTCTCGCCGCAAAACCTTCATTACGACGAAAATCGTACATTTGGGTTTTGAGTTTATCGAGAGATTCTTTTAAGCGGCCAAACGCACTGATGTCGGTTTCGACATCATTCATGCGTTTGACGATACGCTCTTGTTTAGGTGCACGCTCAGCATCCACGATTTTAGTGACCATGGAGTTGATATCCATGCCACCGCCCATGCCTGCTGCCTTAACACTCATAACGACTCTCTCACCTCGTTATACCTTTTCTGTGACAAGCCCTCGCGCGTGTTGCGACAATTGCTTAGCAAGCTCTAACATTTCCTGCTCTGGGATCTGACGGATGATGTCACCACTGTTCATTTCATAAACGGTGACCACACTGCGTCCTGTGTCTTCATCCAAACGGAATGCGAGCCCCTTGTTAAAGTCGGACATAAACTCATCGAGCCGCTCTACCAACTTCTCCAGTTGTTTGCGTTGTAGCTGACGATTTTCCTCAATGCGCTGTGACTGCTCTACACGGCGTTGTTGCATTGACTCTCTCGCCTCACGACGCTCTGCCTGCTGGTGCTGGCTGACCGGATCTGGGCGTACTTTTCCAACTCTTACATCTCTAGCAACCTTTGTGCCATCAGAATGAGCTGAGTGCGGCAGGGATGAATTTGTAACGGATGAAATGTCCATCGCTATTCACCTCCCAAAACGTAGCGGCGGCGATTAGGCCGCCACTCGTGAATGGTTTAACCGAGCAAGCTCAGTGCGGCTTGTGGTGCCTGCTTGGCTTGCGCCAAAATAGAGGTACCAGATTGCTGCAAGATTTGTGATTTGGTCAAGTTGGTTGTTTCTTTGGCAAAGTCCACATCACGGATACGGCTGTTAGAGGCCGAGACGTTTTCATTAACGTTATCCAAGTTGGCAATGGTGTGGCTCAAGCGGTTTTGCTTCGCACCCAATTCCGCACGGTGAGAGTCGATAAACTGCATTGCATTATCAATCATACCCACGGCTTTTTGCGCACCACCCATAGACGAAACATCAACATCTTTAATGGTTTCATCCACTTTGGTACCCATCGCTAGCGATGTTGCCAAGGCTCCCGTGAAGGTGGCATCTGATCCAGCACCGGTTACGATTTGCAGCTCGCCATCTTCAGTCACAGACGCACTCAGTTTATCTTGAGCTTGACCATTGATGTAAGTAGCGATCTCTTCAATATCATCTCCGCCTTTGGCCGTCACATTGATAGATGTGGACGTCCCGTCAGCATTAGTGATATTGATTGCCATGGTGGCACCGGCAGTCGCCGTCCAACCTGCTGATTTAGCGTTAGCGGCCGTAAAGCTTGCCCCACCCATTTCGCTGTGGTCAGCACGGATGTTTTTAAACTCCATCATCACAGCTTCACCGGCGTCTGCACCCACTTGGAAAGAGCGCGTACCGAAGGTACCGTTAAGCAGTTTCGCCCCACCAAACGAGGTGGTTTCTGCGATACGGTTCAGTTCGTCTTTCAGCGCGACAACCTCTTCTTGGATTGCGCTACGCTCAGCATCACCGTTGGCACCGTTAGCTGATTGCAGTGACAAGTCACGCATACGTTGCAAGATGTTGCTTGACTCTTCCATCGCACCTTCAGCGGTTTGCGCCATTGAGATGCCGTCATTCGCATTTCGTACAGCCACGCCCAAACCACTGCTTTGTGCCATCAAACGGTTAGAAATCTGAAGGCCTGCCGCGTCGTCTTTAGCACTGTTAATGCGAGAACCGGATGACAAACGCTCCATCGAGTTGTTCAGCGCATCGGTTGAGTTATTCAAATAACGCTGAGCAGTCATCGCAGGGACGTTAGTGTTAACAGTAATAGCCATAACTATTCTCCTTTGGTTCTAGGTCCGGCTTCGCCCAGCTGACCAGGGAAAACCAGTATCAAAATTGTTCACAACCCATTTAGCGGCGCACGTTGAGAAAGCTTTAGCTTTTTTTGTCGGTGCTTGGCGGTGCATTTACACCACTGCCGTAAGGCGCTATGAAGGTTAACGCCCAAAGGAGAAATATCTTTAGCAAGATTTTGCGAAAAAATGGCACAAAAAAAAGCGGCAACCCATTGCCGCTTTTAGTGTGTTGATATAAAGAGAATTATTGCAGAAGGTTCAGTGCCGCTTGTGGCATTTGTTTCGCTTGCGCCAACATGGAGGTGCCCGCCTGCTGCAAGATCTGCCCTTTGGTCATTGCCGTGGTCTCTCGGGCAAAGTCGGTATCGCGGATCCGGCTATTCGATGCCGCCACGTTTTCCTGAATATTCGACAAGTTGCTAATGGTGTGGCTGAGTCGGTTTTGCTTGGCACCCAAGTCCGCACGTTGGCTGTCAATATAGCGCATAGCCGAATCAATCACCCCCACAGCCATTTGCGCGCCACCCACATCTGACACATCAATGTCAGCAGTAGAGACCAGATCGCCATTACCGCTCGCTAAACCAAGTGATGCCGCTAGACCACCACTAAATGTGACCGCCCCCTGCACATCGGGCTCTTGCACAAAGACTTGCAATTGCCCCTGTTCATCAACCGATGCGGTGAGCATTTCATCCGATTGACCATTGATATAGCTGGCCAGCTCTTCGACATCATCGCCCGCTTTTGCATTAATGCTCAAGCTGATGTTTTCACCATCTTTAGTCGTAAATTGCAGCTGTAATGTCGAGGCTGCGCCATCCACTTCCCACCCAGCTGATTTGGGTTGACCGCCAACAAATTCTACGCCACCCATGCGGAAATCATCAGCGCGAATACTCGATAGTCCCATGATGATCGCCTCACCGGCATCCGCACCAATTTGGAACGAGGCTTCACCAAACGAGCCATTAAGCAATCGACGGCCACCAAACGCCGTGGTTTCAGCAATCCGGTTAAGCTCATCTTTCAGTGCTTCTACCTCTTCTTGGATAGCGACACGCTCAGATTTACCATTGGCACCGTTTGCAGACTGGAGGGAAAGATCCCGCATACGCTGCAAAATGTTGGTCGATTCCTGCATTGCCCCTTCGGCAGTCTGCGCAATAGAAATACCATCATTGGCGTTTCGCATTGCCACATCAAGGCCTCGTGTTTGGGCAACCAAACGGTTAGAGATCTGCAAACCCGCCGCGTCGTCTTTAGCACTGTTAATTCGGCTACCTGACGACAGACGTTCCATTGAATTATTCAACTCATCGGTCGCTTTATTCAGGTAACGCTGCGCAGTCATCGCAGACACGTTGGTGTTAACTGTTACACCCATTTTGCTCTCCTTTGACTTTCGCTTGCTTTGCGAAACAGCCTACCCGCGACGTGTTGCACTGTGTTTGGCGGTGCTGCGGGAACAGCTTGTTAATCAGTTTCAAAATCAGCCCGTTCAAAAACTGGCCGCTTGTTCGAATAAATACAATATGTGTGCCAACTTTTTTAAATCCTTAAAAATCATGATTTTAAACGCTTTTCGTTGTACTAACAGCCAAAATTGATTCAAAAAGCGCTGCCGCTTTTCTGTGCTTGGCGGCAAGGTGCGGCAATGCCTCGCCTAGCTTTTGCCGTCTATGTGAGCGTTAGCCTGCAAGTTAGCGGCCAACTTCGCTCAACAGCCGGACGCGAGGCATATTTTTTGCTAAATTATTGGCTTATCGATGCTCGCCAGCCTCTTGCGGTAATACGCGAGGCTCTCACGGATAACAGGACGATGTAACCGATGACGCAAGACAATGACGGCCACACTAATATGACGCTGGATGACGCCTTCCAGCTCGGGATTCGTCTTTACCAAGAAGGGAAGAAAACCGACGCGCGGCAAGTGTTCGAGCAAATACTGAGCCACGCACCCGATACCGTGCAAGTGCGGCAAGTGCTGGCCGTATTGGATGCGGAAGCGGGGCAACACGCGCAAGCAATGGCTCACCTTGACCACGCGCTTGAGCATGCCCCTGACGATCTGTCTTTGTTATTCGATAAGGCACAGTTATTGACGCAACAAGGGCATAATCACGCGGCCATGGAACTTGTTGAGACATTGTTTGCCGCCGCTCCGACGAACCAAGACATCCTTAATTTGCGTGAGCAGTTAACAGCCAAGCTCGGCCTACAGGGAGAAAGTCGTCGAACGCATGCTTTGCGTGACGAGCTCCACCAGCTAAAAAACCAAGGGCTGGCCGATGAAATTAACAAAACCTTGTCAGTGGCGGCTGATTTGGTCGCTGATGGGCATAGTGACCAAGCTGAGCAGCTTTACCAAACCATACTCACGCTGGAGCCGGATTACCCACCGGCGCTGATGGCATTGGCGCAACAAGCATTGGATCAGAAAGCGTTCGGCAAAGCACAACAATTGCTACTACGTGGCAGTGAAAAAGCACAGGCTCATCCAGTTTGGCAACTGCTACTCATCCGCGCAGAAGCCGGACTGGGGGAGTATGCCAGCGCGCGCCAGCGCTGTTTAACGACCTATAAGCAAACGCAAGACACGGCATTTTTGCGTCAACTCCTAGTGGTTTATCTCAATGAAGCTAACTGGCTAGAAGCAAGTAAACTGGCCAAACAATGTTTGCGTGATGAACCTGAGCGCGGTGAACTACACTATGCCCATGCCCGTGCGACCTTCGAACTGCTCAAGCAGCACCATCAATTTACCCAAGATAAATTAACCGATTGCTACCAGATCCACCTCAAGGCACTCAATCATGTCAAGGATAAGCAAGCCAATACGTTACAAGCACAACTGGGCGAGCTTGATTGGTATATGGGCGATATTGAGCAAGCACAGCATCGTCTAGAAGCATTGCTATCGGCGCAGCCGGATGATCAGGCACTGCGATTTAACCTGGCGTTTGTCTATCGTACGCAAATGGCCTGGGAGAAATTCTACCAAGCCAATGAAGCTGGGATTGAATGCGGTCGCCGCCTCAAATATCACGGCAACTTACCCCGTTGGGATTTATCTCGGCCAAAAACCGATGCCGTGCTTATCATGCCCGAGCAAGGGGTTGGGGATGAACTGGCTTATTTTCACAATGTTGCCATGGTGGTTGAACGCACTCGGAAAGTGTATGTCGGCTGTGATCCCCGCTTAGAGCCCCTACTACGCCAAGCTTTCCCCAGCACGGAAATTGTGCCCATTTCTCGTACTGACGGGAAAGACATTTTTGTGCCAGAGCATGTCCTGGCCGATATTGATAGTTGGATTGCCGGTGGCTCGTTGGCGGGCCTGTGCTACCAACACTTTGGGCGCCATTTGTATCACCAAACCTACATTGTCCCAGATGTCGCCGCCGATGCGCCTTGGATCGCCCCGTTAGCCGAGCTACATCAACACGGGCCCGTGTTTGGCGTGTGTTGGCGAAGTGGCCTCGCCGCCGCCACCCGTAATATTCACTATTTGGTCGCGGATGAATTGGCTGGCTGGATAAAAACCATGCGCCAGCTTTGCCCCAATGCCCAATTTGTCAATTTGCAATATGGCGAGTGTGATAAAGAACTCAGTAAAATTAAGAAACAAACGGGGGTCGAGATCGTCTCCTTGCCGGGACTGGATCTTAAAAATGACTTTATGGGGACGGCGCACACAATCAAACAATTGTCTGGTGTGTTTACCGCAGGGACAGCGGTACACAGGCTGACGGTTGCAGTTGGCACCCCATGTTATGTGTTTTTTGCCGGCCATCAGCACAGTGATATGCAAACCCCTGACGCGATGCCGGGGAACCATGAGTACGCGTTCAGTTATCCGCCCATGCTCAAAGATAAGCAACCCCTGCTCGATGCCATGGCACACCGTATGGTGAGTGACCTCTGCCCCTGAAGGATGAGACTGCAAGTCTAAACGAATACAAAACGGGGCCGCTGATGCGACCCCGTTTTTCTCTTATCTTCGGCACCTTGTGGCCAACAAAGGCTTACGCTTTGGGTTAGATATAATTAAACAGCGAGAGATCTTTCGTTTTGGCAAAGGCCTGTTGGGACGCTTGCAGCGCGAGCATGTCCTCGTTCATATCGATGGCCGCCTGGGTATAGTCCAGGTCTTCCATGGTGCCCAGTGAGCGGTTGAGTACCAACTTGAAGTCTTTGTGCATACTTTCTTGCCTATCTAAGGTGGTCAGTCGTGTTCCCACTTCTGAACGAGCCTTGTTCAAATGCTTGAAGGCTGCTGCAAACTGTTCGGTCACTTGGTGGAGTTCTGCTGTGGCAGACGCATCGTCAATATCGGCATAAGACAGCGCGGCACCATTTTTAAACGAATCAAAAACGTTAAAACTGTCTTGCCTTTCAAGGTTAATGGTATCACCTGGCTTCATCTCACCCTCGAAAGTCATTTTCAGCGTGTTCCACTCAACGCCGTTTTGAGGATCATACAGCCCGGCACTGACCTCAGTACCATCTTGCATCAACGAGTAGGTGGTGTCCCCACTCGCATTAACGTCAAAAGACACCGAATAGTTAGAGGTATCCGCATCATTGGTATTTTCCGCTTTCGCCATCAGCAGTAAAGACCCGTCTTCAAGATCGTATTCAGGCTGATAATCACCAAAAGGGTTATCAATTTCCATAAACAGTTTATCGCCTGGATCAGACGTCGGCACTTCTACCGCTGGGGCTACTTGGGCCGTACGAAAGTAACTATCCCCCGCATAACGCACGTTGCCTTGGCTATCACGATAAAAAGGCTGCGTACTGGTTTGGGTACCAGAAAACAAGAAATTGCCTGACTCATCCTTGGTGTTCACCAAGTCCATAAAGTTATCAAACATCCCTTGCAAATCTTGCCGATGCGCGGTGCGGTCTTCCACCGATAACGAGCCGTTGATCATCGCCATCACTTTGCGTTTCGCGCCGTCCATGAGCTGTTCGGACTCATCAATCGCGATTTCTTCGCGAGTTTGTCGGTTTCGCGCTAACGTTATCGAGTCAATAAATTGGTCAATCTGCTCATCTTGCTGGCGAAAGTTTTGAATGTAGATAGACGACACCGGATCATCACCGGATGTAATAACACGTTTCCCCGTCGCCATCTGCTCTTGGTTATCCTGCACCTTCACATTCTGACGCATAATGTCGTTGGAGACCGACTGGTAATTGTGAAAGCTGGCAATACGACTAATCATACTGTCCTACCTTATCGCGTTGCATTGAGCAGAGAGTCAAATGTTTCGTTAGCGGCGGTCATAATCCGTGACGCCGCCATGTACGCGCGCTGAAACTTCATCATATTGGCCGCTTCTTCATCCAGGTTCACCCCAGACACTTCCGCCACACGACTTTCTGCGGCATCGTGTTCAACCATACTCACATCTTGCAGACGCTCATAAGAGGCTTTTTGCACCCCAAGATCGGTACTTAGTCCCTCATAGACATCGAGCACCGTCGAGCGACCGTTATCCATCAGTTTTTCCGTTTGCAGCTCTTGCATGCGGATAAGATTACTATTGTCACCATCAGCCGGGATAAGGCTGATAGCCAGCACATCATCCGGTGCCGCTTTATCGTTGATCTCAACGACAGTGCCATTGACATCAATCGGTCCACCCGGTGGGTAGGCTTGTGGCGCGACCAAGACTTGCCCCTTAGGATCGGTCACCGCAAATTGGCTGCCATCGGGGGAGAGCCGAACTTGAAACTCTTTTTGTCCACCGGCTTGTAAAATTCGCACATCACCGTCGCCATGACTCACCGAGCTTGCACTGACATAACTTTGCGCCGCAATATTCGCCGGATCCTCCATGGTCACACGCATTTGCCCAGCCGCTGAGCGAGCGGGCCGAATTAAAACGCGCTCATTAGCCGCCAACCCGGCATCCACTTGTACTCGCATCCCGTCGACATTAAAACTAGGCGGCGTGCCACTCGGTGTCACCGTCGATTGCTTTCCATCCGGTGAGGTGAGGGTATATTGGGTGCCATCAAATTTCAGTTGATAATCACCCCGCTTGAGCTGCTGAAGATCATCGATATAAACTTTCAAGTCAGCGGTAGAGTCGCCGCTTTTTATCGCGCGCGCACTCGCAATACGGTCACTGTTGTAGTCAGTGAAAATGTTCTTGCCAACCTCACCGTTAAGATCAAACCCTTGACCCTGTAAGTCATTGAGCGATTCAGAAAAGCCAATGGCCATCCGTCCTAATTCGTCTCGCGCTTGTCCTAAGGTATCATCACGATATTCAAACAATGCCCCGAGTTTGCCGCGGATGTCTTGATTAGAAATCGCTTTCACTGTCTTACCTTCCACCAACGCCAAACGACGCTCTTGATGGTCAGGCTTGCCCGGCAAGGTGGTCAACTCGCTACTATTCATCCCTGACACCAACATATGGCCACTGCCGATAATCACGTTGAATAGCCCATCTTCACGCGCGTTCACACTCACCTGCGTATATTCAGAGAGCTCTTTGATCAGCTTGTCATGCCGGTCTAGCAAGTCATTGGCTTCGGCGGGCGTTTTCAGTATGGCTTTATGCACATCCACCAACTCTTGACCAATGTCATTCATTCGTTTGACGGTGGCATCAATTTGCGAGGACGTATCAATTGATTGCTGCTGCAACACACCATAAACATCGTTCATACCAGAAGCGACCATACGCGCTTTCTCGAGCACGACTTTACGAGCGCCCATGTCGCTGGGGCTATCTGCCAGCCCTTTGACCGCCCCATAAAATTCGTTCATATTCTCGGGTATTTTTTTGGCCGAATGCGCCATCATATCGTCAAGCCGCCCAAGCTGTTCATTGCGGGCAGCAGCATGAGAAAGGTTTGACGTCGAGACATTTAACTCGTTGACCGCAAACTTGTCATAGTTGCGGCGTATTGCCGCGGCATGGACACCGGTGCCGTAGTTATTGCCGCCCCAAAACTGGACATCATTGGTTTTTTGCTCAACCGACTGACGACTATATCCCTCCGTATTCACGTTAGAGATATTGTGACCTGTTGTATTCAGCTGTCGCTGCGCAGTCAGTACGCCTTGCGACCCAAGGGAAAGCAGGTCCAAGCCCATTGTGCCTCCAAATAACCCGGCAATTAAAACGAGATACTAGGGGTTAAGCAAAAATTGAGCCAAGGAGTGAATTTGAGTTATTGTCTCATTAAAACAATGTATTAAGGAGTTCAAGAGTACAATTAAAGCAAGATGAAGTAAAAACGGCAAGCTCTTGCCTGCCGCCGCCTTAGTCCATCATGCCACGCACTTGGTCGAGCACACGAATGACTTTATCGGCATATTCCGGATCGGTGGCATATCCGGCTTGATGAAGTGCCCGAATAAACTGTTCAGGTTGCGCAGATTGCGATAAAGCTTGCTCATAGCGCGGGTTGTCACGCAAAAATGAGACGAAATCGTCAAAACTCTCTTGATAGGAGGGGTACGACCGAAAGCTTGCCGTTTCTTTGACCGGGATCCCGTCATACACTTCTAGGGTTTGTGTGGCGACTTTATCGCCTCCCCAACGTTGATCCGCTTTTATATTAAACAAGTTATGACTGTTATCGCGGGCATTGGCGATAACCTTTTTTCCCCAACCGGTTTCTAGTGCTGCTTGAGCAAGAATAATCGCCGGATCCGTGCCTAACGCGCGGGCCGCGCGACGAGCATGCGGTGCCAGCGTGTTCACAAAGGAATCAGGCGAATCGAAGCCTTCTGAACGTTGGGGCGTAGGGGGACTGGCGACTGGCGGCGCGATAGACTGACTATCGAGCGCCGCAATCGCTTTTTCTGCTGCCTCTCGACTACGGTTTTGATCCAACGGCAAAGATTGCGCCGACGCGCGAGCCGCTTCATTCATATCTGGCTGGCTGTCGCCTTGCGCTTTGCCTAATTGTTCAACAATCATATCCGCGAGGCCCAGTGAGCCCTCTCGGCTTAGTTCACTGGCCATTTGTTCATCGGCCATCTGCTCATAAAACTTCGAGGTACGATCGTCGATTAAATCAGACTCAAACGCCTCATTGGCATCACGCATTGACTTGAACAGCATCTGGGTAAATAAGGACTCGAACTGCTCGGCGGCTGAACGCAACGCCGCTTGCTCATCCCCTTCTTCCCCTTTCACGGCTTGGCGACGTAGTGAGTCGAGCTGGCTTATATCGTGTACAAATTGACTATCAACAGGAGATTTCATGCGTTGCCCTATATCACTATCAATTGGCCATCAATGGCCCCAGCTTGTTTCAGCGCTTGCAGAATCGCCATGAGATCGGAGGGAGCAGCACCAACGCCATTCACGGCGCGGACTAAGTCGTCTAATGTCACGCCAGGTTTAAAGTGGAACATCCGCCCTTGCTCTTCCTCAACATTGATCTCGGTATCAGGCGTGACCACAGCTTCACCGCCACCTAATGGATTAGGCTGATCAACATTGAAGTCCTCTTGGATCGAGACCGTCATGCCACCATGGGTGATCGCCGCTGGGCGAAGGCGCACATTTTGCCCGACCACAATCGTGCCAGTGCGAGAATTAACGATTATTTTCGCTGCCGCATCACCCGGCTGAAACTCAATATTTTCAACCGTTGATAAGAAAGCCACACGCTGGCTAACATCACGCGGTGCTCTGACTCTCACTGAGGTTGCATCCATAGCTGATGCGGTTGACGGACCAAGAAAGCGATTAACCGCATCCGCCATACGCTGTGCGGTAGTAAAGTCGGATTGGAATAAGTTGAAAGTCAGGTAATCACCACGACCAAAAGGATTAGGAACTTCCCGCTCAACGGACGCGCCATTAGTGATCCGTCCAACGGTTGGGGTGTTGCCCACCAACTGAGAGCCATCAGCACCGGTGGCGCTAAAACCGCCCACAATCAAGTTTCCTTGTGCGGTCGCATAGACATTACCATCCAAGCCTTTGAGAAAAGTTTGTAACAAGGTGCCACCACGTAAGCTCTCTGCCGAACCAATCGACGACACGGTAACGTCAAGTTTTTGACCTTGTTTTGCAAACGCGGGCAAGTCAGCGGTGACGGCAACGGCGGCAATGTTAGCTGATTGAGGATTGATATCTGGCGGCAATTGGATGCCAAAGTTTTCCAGCATCGACTTAAAGCTTTGATCGGTAAAGGGCGTGCTTTCACCTGTACCGGGTAACCCCACCACCAAGCCATAGCCGGTTAGGGTGTTACTGCGTACCCCTGCGACCTCCGCCACATCTTTGATGCGTGCGGCGAGGCTTGGCATCGCCACCATCAGCAAGACTATCGATAACAACCACTTTTTCACGTCAACTCTCCGACACATTGTAGGGCTACAAGGTGACATTAAAGAATCGTGCCAACCAGCCTTGCTCTTGGGTATCTTGTCGCTCACCTGTCCCTGAATACTGAATTCTAGCGTTGGAAATACGGGTCGAAGCAATGGTGTTGTCAGGGCCAATATCGGCCGGGCGAATTGTACCGCTGAGGCGGATATATTCCTCCCCTGAATTCAAGGTAAGCCACTTTTCACCGCGTACCATCAAATTCCCATTCGCGAGTACATCCACCACCTGTACAGAGATAGAGCCTTGCAGGCTGTTGCTCTGATCCGCCGAGGTGGAGCCGGTTACCGAGTTGTCGTTACTGACCTCGTACGACAGTGTTCGCTCACCAATGGTGATCTCCTCACCGCCTAGTGATAAGGGATCCATACTGAGATCATTGGATTTAGCCAAGTCAGAACTGGCACTTTTTTGCGCTTGGGTGTTTTCTTCCAGCATCACGGTCACAATGTCACCCAGACTACGTGGTTTTGAACCATCGTACAGGTCACGCTGGTCATTCACGTTGAATAAGGATCCTGTCGCCGTGGCGTAATGCTCGGGCGCTTGTTGCGGCCGGATTGGCGACCACGCTGGATCATCCGCTTTGGGGTCTTCACGTTGACGCAATAAGCCAATCAAGCCTTCGCTGTCCGGTGTGGTGTCCCCTTCGACCGCGTCGGTGGTCGAGGTCGCTTGGTCAAGATCACTGCCTGTGTCTTGTTGCCCCGGCAATGAACAGCCACCTAGCCCCAACAAGGTGGCAAGGAAAAGGCCTGGGATTAATATACGTTGCACCGTCATCATTGCCTCCTTAACCCTTATTACAGCTGCTGATTGACGTAGCTGAGCATCTGGTCGACCGACGAGATCACTTTGGAGTTCATTTCGTAGACGCGCTGAGCCTCAATCATATTCACCAGCTCTTCGGTGACATTCACGTTAGAGGTTTCCAGCATCGATTGCTTCACTTCACCGAACCCATCGAGTCCAGGCACCCCCTCTTGAGGATCACCACTCGCACCAGTGGGCAGGTAAATATTCTGGCCGATAGGCTCCAACCCACCTGGGTTAATAAAATCAACCGTGGTTATTTGCCCGAGTACTTGGTTCTCTTGTTGACCACGTAATCGCACAGACACTTCACCATCCGTTCCGACCGTAATTTGTACCGCGTCTTCAGGAACAGTAATTTCTGGCTCTAGCGTATAGCCCGCACCTGATGTCACTATCGTGCCTTCGTCATTCAGGGTAAATTGGCCGTTACGCTGATAGCCGATGTTGCCATCAGGCAGTAATACTTGGAAAAAGCCATCCCCTTCAATCATCATATCAAGGGCATTGTCTGTGGTTTGCACATTACCATTGGTGTGCACGCGCTGAGTGGCCACCACTTTTGAACCAGCACCGAGCATCAATCCACTTGGCAACTCAGTGTTCTGTGAGGATTGCCCACCTGGTTGGTTGATGTTCTGGTAGAAGAGATCTTCAAACACCGCGCGTGATTTTTTAAACCCGACCGTGGATGCGTTGGCTAGGTTATTCGAAATCGTCGAGATATTGGTCTGCTGCGCATCAAGTCCGGTTTTACTGACCCATAATGCTGGATGCATAATTACTTCCTCTTAATAAACCTTAGCCAAGCCGTAATAACGATGAAGACGACTCGTCCATTTTTTCCGCGGTTTTCATTAACTTCACTTGCATTTCAAAATGACGTTGCAAGTCGATTAACCCAGTCATCTCACCCACAGCGTTGACATTACTGCCTTCTAACGCGCCCGTTTGCAACGTCACACCCGCATCGGCCGGAAACACAGTGCCGGGCTCTTTGGGTTTGAACACGCCGTCTTTGTCTTTAAAGAGATCTTGATTATCTGGGCGAACCAGTTTGATTCTATCCACCACTTCCATCGCATCAGCTGGCGCACCTTGGGGGAGTACAGAGACACCGCCGTCTTTGCCCACTTCAATTTTGGCTGCAGGGAGGGGAATAAATATCGGGCCCCCACTCTCTCCGACAATGAGGTTACCATTACTGTTTTGGAGTAAGCCGGTTTGATCCACTTTGAGATGGCCCGCACGGGTATAGCCTTCTTGCCCTTGGCTGTCTAGCACTGACATCCAGCCTTCACCTTGCACCGCCACATCGAGGTTTCGGCCAGTGGTGATCGTCGAGCCTTGTTCAAAGCTGTATCCAGGTCGCTCAGTCATGTTAAACACACGGCTGGGTAGTCCTTCACCATAGGCCTGCATGGAGCGAGATTGCTCTAAATCTGCTCGAAAGCCTGTGGTGCTGACATTGGCCAGGTTATTGGCGCGCAGTTGCATGGCCTGCATATCTTGCTTTGCGCCACTCATGGCTAGGTATAACGAGCGATCCATAATTGGTTGCCTCCACAATCGTTCTACAGAGAAGAAAGCAAAGAGCGTGCCAGTAATTTAAATCGTTAAATATCAGCACTTTAACAGGGATGTGGTGTGGTTAAAAAGAAAGAAAAAAGGGAGAGAATGGAAAAGCCTTGCCGCCCTATGGCTAAGCGGCAAGGCGTATCATCGCTAGCGGATCTGTAGGATATTTTGTTGCATCTGGTTGCTCACTTCCAAGGCACGAGAGTTTGCTTGGAAATTTCGCTGCGCGGTGATCAAATCAACCAACTCTTGGGTCATATCGATATTGGACTGTTCGATCGTGCCACTTTTTACCTGCCCGAAGGCTCCTTGCATCGCTTCACCAAAAACGGGGTCACCCGAATCTTGCGTCACGTCCCATTGCGTATTGCCCACTTGTGCCAAGCCTTGCTGGTTGGCAACACGCACCATCGCCACTCGTCCTAGCGCGACATTTTCGCCGTTACTGTAGGTCGCCATGATAGTGCCTTTAGGATCAATGTCGACTTTGGTGAGATACCCCGTGGTTGCGCCATCATCGGTGAATTTTCGCATCTCAAACGGTGCCGCATACTGGGTCGGATTATCGAAGTTGAGCGTGAGCTGCTGATCACCATTCGCGCCGTTCATTTCCAATCCCGCCCCCGCAGGCCCTAGGGCATCGGTCACGATCGGGTTGCCACCATTGATATTGTTCACTGAACCATCAGAGTTAAAGTCGATGGTGTGGCCAACCTGTCCAGACGCGCTCGTCACGTTACCACCTTGAATATTCACCGGCTTCTCGCCTTCAGGATCTGTCATGGTGTAGTACACTGACCAGCTGTTCGGGTTCGCCGGATCGTTGCCTTTTACATAGTACGTCGACAACTTATATGGCTGACCGAGGGAGTCATAGACTGTGGCAGAGGTTTGCTTATTGTAGGTTTCTGGATCTTCAAAATTAAACTGCGCGGGATCTTTCTCTTCCCCGCCGGCAGGCAAGTTCAAGCCGATATCAACATTTTGTGACGCACGAGGCTGGCCAAACTGATCTGGGACATTGAGCGACTGCGGCTCATACGACGAAACCTGCTGAGTATCAGGGTCGACATTATAACCGAGCAGATACTGGCCTTCAGAGTTGATAATGTCGTTATTTTTATCAAGGTGGAAGGCACCGTTGCGCGTTAAGTGGTAATCGTTGTTTTGCAGCTTGTCATTTGACACGCCGAAAAAACCATTACCGCTAATCCGCAAATCAAGCGGGTTGTTGGTGTAGATACTCGAGCCTTCGTGGAACTGCTGTGCCACGGTCGACGTTTGTACACCGGTCCCGTTCGTGGTCTTCGAATTAGAGAAGATGGAGGTTGAGTAGACATCACCAAACTCAGCACGTGACTCCTTAAAGCCATACGTATTGGCATTCGAGATGTTGTTACTGGTGGTGTTCATGTCTTTCTGGGCCGCACCAAGGCCACTTAACGCAATATTAAAACCCATTGCTTTTCACTCCTAATAAATCGGTTAGCCTTTCGTCACATTTCCGACGTCGGCATTACCGACCTCTAGCACTTCAGCAAGCTTAAACGGTGAGGAGAAGCCGGCAAGATTTAGCATCACGTTGCCATCGCCATTCCCCAGCAAGACACTGTTTACATTGGCATAGGTCGACACATCAAACTCTTGAGTTTGGCCATCAACCAAGCCGCTAACTTTGAGCTTATAGGTCCCTTCCGGCATAGGATTGCCGTTATCGTCGAGCCCATCCCATTCCACACGGTGATCGCCCGGCGGTTTGGCACCCATACTGAACGTTCGTAATAGCTGTCCTTGTTCGTTTTCAACTCGGACACTGACGTTATCGAGCGCACGCGGCAACTTCACCATACCAGCCACACCGCCAGTCTCTCCTTTAACACCTGTCGATCCAGGCACAAGGACATCACGTCCGACCAAGGATGACGCTTGCAATGCTTGGTTGGAAGTAATCGACTCGTTGAACGTATCAAACTGATTGTTCATTTTGCCGATGCCTTCTACCGTCGCAAAAGACGCCATCTGCGAGATCATCTTGTCATTATCGACAGGTTTGAACGGATCCTGTTGTGACAGCTGTTTGGTGAGCAGAGAAAGAAAGTCTTCTTGCTTGAGTGCCTGTTTGCCTGTTGTACTATCTTGGCTCTCTTGCAGTTTTTTCTCTTGCTGCGCCTTTAGCTGGTCAATGTAGGACAGTCCGTTACTCGAACCTGTACCGTCGATTCCGGCCATCTTCGCCTCCTACATTACTGCCCCATCTGAAGCGTACGCATCAGCATTTGTTTACTGGCATCGGCAACCTGCACGTTGGTCTGGTAGGCCCGCGATGCCGAAATCATGTTCGCCATTTCTTCCATGACATTCACGTTCGGTTTGAAGATATACCCTTCTTCATTCGACATCGGATGATCAGGGTTATATTCCGCCCGTAATGGCTTTTGGCTTTCCACAATACCGTCAATGTTGACCGGCACACTTTCCCCTTGCTGTTTAAAGCGGTTAAGCTCCGCAGAGAAAATCGGATGCCGAGCTCGATACGTTTCTTCCGCAGAACTGCTCACCGAGTTGGCATTGGCCAGGTTGCTTGATGTGGTGTTCAATCGTACTGACTCGGCACTCATCGCCGATCCCGACACGTTAAAAATATTAAACAAACTCATCGATTATTTCCCATTCAATGCCTTCTTCATGTTCTTGAACTTAGAGCCAAGAAAGTCCAGTGAGGCTTGGTATTCTAGTGCGTTCTGCATGAACAAATTCTTTTCTAATTGCGCATCAACCGTGTTGCCATCGCCAGTGTCTGGTTGCGTGGGGATACGGTATTTCTTTTCCCCCATCACCTGGCTAGAGGCAGCAATGTGCCGCTCATTGGTGCGGCTTAGGCCAATACTTGCCTCGGATGTTGCCGCTTTTAAGGCGCGTTGAAAGTCGATGTCTTGCGCCTTGTAACCTGGCGTGTTGGCATTCGCAATGTTGCTAGACAGGGTTTCTGCCCGCTTGCCTCTAACGCCAACTGTGTGCTGGTGCACACCAAGTGCATTGTCAAATGTGATCGCCATGGACAACCTCCGAGTTCTTACTGCATGTAATAAAGCAAACAGGGTGCCAAGTTTTCAACAAGGCCTTGTTTTTGTCTTCAGCTCAGGTGGGACGTGGGGTGAGAGACAGGAATGTCTATCGATAAAAAGTGAGAGAGCGGCAGAGAGATGTAAAAAGCGGCAAACCATGTGCCGCTTTGCCGCCTGCTATTTAAGCTTATAGATAATGCCGGGGTTACAGCGGATCATTTCAAACTTATCGGTTAACCCCGTGAGTGACTCCGACGCGCCCAAGATCAAGTAACCGCCAGGATTCAATGCCCCCGCCATCTGATTCAACACTTTGGCTTTCATATCAGGTGAAAAGTAGATCAGTACATTACGACAAAAAATGATGTCGAACTTGCCTAACAGACTATAGCTTTCCATCAAGTTTTGCGGGCGGAACGTCACCATGCGCTTGATATTTTCTTTCACCCGCATTTTGCCATCTCCCACGTCCTCGAAAAAGGTACGTCGACGTTCCGGCGACAGTCCGCGTCCCAGTGCCAAGTTGTCGTATATCCCCTGGCGACACGCCTCCAGCATGGATGTCGATATATCAGTCGCGGTGATACTCACGCTTCCAAGCATGCCAGGTTTGCGTTGCTGGGTTTCCGCCACTGTCATGGCAATGGAGTAGGGCTCCTGCCCTGAGGAGCTTGCTGAAGACCAGATTTTTATCGGCTTACGAGATTTGGCTAGCTCGGGTAACAAACGATGTGCCAGCACTTCATACGGATAAGTATCGCGAAACCATAAGGTTTCATTGGTGGTCATCGCATCTATCGCAGCGACTGCCAGCTCGCGATTACGTCCAGTGGTGACTGACTTTATCAACTCTGACAGCGACCCCACACCAAATTTATTCACCAGCGGGCTCAAGCGGCTACGTACCAGATACTGCTTGCTGTCTCCCAGTACGATCCCACACTTGGCTTCGAGATGTTTGCAAAAGTCTCGATATTCTTGGTCACTGATTGCTACATTTGTCATTAATTAACTCAATCGCTTTGGTTGGGTTACGACTTAACCGCCTCGAGTACGGTAGAGCCCAATTCGTCAGGGTCGAACTTCGCGATAAACGAGTTAGCCCCGACACGCTCAACCATGGCCTCATTAAATACCCCACTCAATGATGAGTGCAATACTACATGAAGATCTTTAAGACTCGAATCTTTTCTAATCTCAGTTGTGAGGGTATACCCATCCATTTCAGGCATTTCGATATCGGAGATCACCAAGGCAAGTTGACTATAGATGCTTCCCTCAGCGGCCATTTCTTTCAGTTTTTCGAGTGCTTCTTTGCCATCTTGTACCAAGATAACGTCATAACCGACGCTTTCAACCGCGCGCTTCACCTGTCGGCGTGCAACGCTGGAATCATCGGCCACTAGCACTTGACTCGGAGCACTTTCTTCCCGCTCTTCACGTTTCGAGAGTACTTCCTCACTCACATCTTCATTCACAGGCGCGATTTCATTGAGAATTTTTTCAACGTCGAGCACTTCCACCAACTCGTTATCAATTTCGGTGACCGCAGTGAGGTAGTGCGATCGTCCTGTCCCTTGCGGGGGAGGAAGAATTTTTTCCCAGTTCATATTGACGATACGCTCGACCGAGCCGACTAAAAAGCCCTGCATGGAACGGTTAAACTCGGCAATAATCACAAAGCGGTTCTCTGGATCGGGAATAGCTGGCCCGCCAGTTGCTAGGCTCATGTCGATGACAGAGACGGTTTGACCGCGGATGTGGGCCACTCCTTTCACCAAAGGATGCAAATTTGCCATTGCGGTGAGCCGTGGGCACTGCAACACTTCTTTGACTTTAAAAACATTAATGCCAAAGCGCTGTTTTCTCATCAGGCGGAAAGTCAACAGCTCTAACCGGTTTTGCCCTACCAGCTGTGTACGCTGGTTGACCGAATCAAGAACACCACCTGTCATAAGATAAACTCCATATTGCCCCGTTTTTTTTGTAGAGTAGCATGGTAATCATAGTGGGTAATCACATGACTCTCGAGAAAAGAAGGGATTTTTTTTCTTAACGTCCGCTACTGCTGGATTGAATTATGTCCAAGATATCACGTTTATTTATCGTCATTTGGCTTGCAAGCTTTAGCCTAAGTATAGCTGCTGCGACAGTAAGTCAAATTGAAGCGGTGCAAGAAGCCGCAGAGGCACATGTCGCCGGTATTATTTCTCTACCTAAAAATGGCGAACTCAACATCGCGGCGGGGAACCTTGATTCGCGCATGCGCCTAACCGATTGCCCCGTGCCACTCGACACCAAAGTGCCAGGCCGTCAACAGATTAATACCTCGGTCACCGTGATGGTGTCTTGTGATCGAGACAACTGGCAAGTGTATATTCCGGTTAAAATCGAGTTGATGACCCCCTCGGTTGTCGCAAAGCGACCACTCAACCGTGGCATGACTATTGCATCGAATGATCTAGCTGTTCAAATGGTAAATAGTCGGTTTCAACGCGGGCATACCTATACGCAACCCGCGCGTTTAATTGGCTCTAAAGTCAAACGAACCGTGGGAATAGGTGAACCGATCAGCAGTAACGATGTCTGCGCCGTGTGTCGAAATGATGACGTTTTGATCACTGCGCAAGGAAACGGACTGAACATTGTTGCAAAAGGCACGGCATTAAGTGATGGCGCTCTAGGTGAGCAAATAAAAGTGAAGAACAATAAATCTAACCGGATTGTCGATGCTACAATCTCAGCGGTCGGCGAAGTAACGGTTAATTTCTAACTTTTTACGTCACAATGCTAAAGTAACAGCAAGGTGTGCCGATATGCTGAGCAACGGACTCAAAAAGCGACTGACAGTAAGGCGATGTTATGGCGAGTATTGACCAACTACGTGGTAATCAGCAACCCCTGACCACAACTCGTAATACGAGTAACCAGACCAAAACACAAGAAACGCAAAGCGGCTCAGTCCGTGAACAGCAAGGGGTAAAACCCCAAGACGACGCTGTTTCACTCAGCCAACAAAGCCAAGTGATCGATAAAATGAATCAGAAAATGGCATCTGAGCCTTACTTTGATAGCGCCAAGGTTGATCAAATCAAGCAAGCGATATCAAACGGCTCTTACAAAGTAGATCCTGATAAGCTCGCCGCAAACATGATGCGTTTCGAGAACGATCTCAACGACAGCTAAGCTGATTGGAGTGGTTATGACCCCTACTGCGCCTTTAAAAACCTTGGTTGAACAGCAACTCGAGCGAGTCCAAGCGCTACAAAGCGTGCTCGAGCAAGAAGCCGGTGTCATTGCCAGCCGCTCCTCTGAAGATATCGAAGCAATAGCCAAGCAAAAACAGTCGCTTATCAACGAAATTCAACGTAATGATGCGCAAATTAGCCGTCACCCAGAGCGCGATTTACTTAACCATGATGAAACGTTAAGTGAACACGTGAATGCCATTCAAGCCACCCTCTCAGCCTGCAAACAGCAAAATGAAACCAATGGCATCGCGCTTCAGCGCGCGAGTCTGAGTATTCATCGCCTGCGCAACCTGTTCCAAGAAAGCGGTGGTAAGTCAGAATTGACCTATAATCAAGACGGCAATGCGTCGGGGAGAAAAACCCTAGGCACTAACGTTAAAGCATAACGTCTTTCCTACGAACAACGACCACGCTCCAAGCCACCACACCGGCCACCTATTTGTCTCGCTTTTCTTGCCTATCTTATCGGCGCACAATCGTCTGCCTGTTTTTTGTCGACTCTGGCTTGCTCCCTAAGATGGCCTAACGCACTATCGCGCCACGATGGTACCTGACTCAAGCACAAAAAAAGCGAGCATAGTGCTCGCTCTCCGTCTAAAGGCATACGTCGTTTTTACACCCTGCCTGCTTAAGTGCCAAGATGTTGGCGTCATCCTTCTCATTTGATCAAAGCAAGACGCCCTAGTGGCTAGAAAATAATATTATTGTTATTCGGTACAGGCTGCGATTCGCCATAGCGTTTCATTTTCTGCATGGTATCGAGATCGAGTTCGAGTTCAGTGACGTAACTGTCACCCACTTTATAACTGGCCACCACTTCTGCGCCGCGAATAATACCATCCACCGCGCCCTGGGTCGTGTCGCGGCCTAAACTTTGATCATCAACGCGTGCACGGCTGCTAACCCGCAAGCCATATACTTGTTCACTCAATTCTTTGTACGCATCCACTTTAGAGGCACGCATGGCCCGGGTTTCTTTTTCTTCTTGGGTTGCGCCTTGTTGTGCACTAATTGACGCCATTCCCACCGCCGAGATGATATTTTCTTCTTTCATCTTAGTTAATGGCTGACAGGCTGACAGCATCAGCAAGATTGCGATGACAAATCCGTGTTTCGTAAACATTTATCTACCTTACTCTTTCCTGTACTAAGGTTTTAGCACCACTGTCTCTCGCTTCACGCGGTTTTGATCGTCTCGAATAATCACGCCATCGCGTTTGCGAACCTTGTATAAACTATCAATATCACGCCCAATACGATCGGCCGGCAAGAAGCCCTGCGCCGAAGCAACCACCACGCGAGATTCCATACCGATTACCCGGGCATTAACCAATACCCCGCCGCCTTGACGCAACATAGTCCCCGTCAATACATAATCGATTTGTTGTTCAGGGTTAAGTTCTTTCCAGTCTCGGCTAATGGTAAAATCACCATCTTCCGTCACCCGAATCGCGCCCGTCGATTTAAAGTCAATCACCGTAAAGCCGCGGCGCTGCATTTGATAAATCAGTCCCTCGGTGACGGTATTACCTAACCAGTTGGTCTCATCCATTTTTTGCAAATCAACAAACGAGGTGACCGCCAAGGGCGTTCGCGCTGTCAAATACGCATTGGTGGCTAACAGCTCATCGGCCATACTGTTTAGAAAGTAATCAAGCGTGTGACGTGGCCGCTGCTTAAGGAAAAACTCACTGCCCGAATACGGCTCTTTGCCGTTATAAATTGGCGTGTAAGCACAGCCTGTTACCAATAGCGCTACTATCGCCACTATCCACTTTTTCATCGTATCATGCTCCGCGCTCAGTCATCGATGTGAGACAAGTGTGTCATTAAGGGTATCGGTTGATTTGATGAAACCTTTACCTTTGATTGCTGGCTCTATTTAGGTACACAACTTGCATCAGCGTCTTTGCGTCATCTTTTTGGTAGGGCTTAACCCTACGCTCTAATAGATTGAAAGCAATTTCCATACCCACTAAGTGAGATCTTGACTATGAAAACCCTTTTGGCGCGGTTAACGCTCATTGTCAGCCTGAGTGTCGCTCCTTGGACACACGCGGCGTGGTATGAAGTATCGGCCAGTTCCCCCATACTCGAAAGCCAGCAAGCCGCCCGTGTTCGGGCACTTGAAGCCGCGACCTTTGATGCTATGCGCTTTGCCGGTGCCGATGTAGGTAGCTTGCAGCAACTCAAGCGTTTTTACTCGCAAGCTAAACCTGGTTATCAGTTTAGCGGCAATGCGGTACGCGAGGTACAAGTCTTAGAAGAAGGCACTCAAGGCGGCAATTATGTTGTCAATCTGCGCTTAGATATCTATCCATCGGCAAACGCTTGCCACAAAACCCAGTATAAAAAAGGCATGGTGTTAACACGTTTTCCGATTGTTTCACCCCAACAAGCCGCGTTAGGGGGCATTTATCAATTTGGCGATGACTTTTCGGTACTCCTCAACCGTGAGATAAAACAACACGCACAGAGCTTTGTCGGGCGTGGTATCGCCAATGTTGATGTCTCTCCTAATGCGCCCCGCACGGTGGCCATGTTAGCTGAAGACAAAGACGCGCAGTTTGTGATCACCGGCGCAATCACTGATCTGTCTGCCACGACGGACGCCAGTGGCTTTGGTGAGGCACAAAATAACCGCCAATTGGCCGTCAATGTCCAGGCAATGGACAGTGAGAGTGGTGAAGTCATATTTCAACGCCGCTATCGCGATGTTGCCCAATGGCCGTTTGAACGCCATAGCCAAGTCGATACCCAGACCGCGCGCTTTTGGCAATCTCCTTATGGGCAAATGGCACGCCGAATGAGTCGAAATATATTGTTAGACTTGGAGTCATCACTGTCTTGTCGCGCCAGTAAGCCAGAAATCGTCGCCCTTAAAGACAATATTGCACAAATAAGTGTCGGGCGTATCAATGGGGTTAAACAAGGCGATCAACTGAACCTGTGGCACATTGCCTCGTTCACCGATGATTTAGGTATCGTACGTACTCAACGTCGAAAAAGCGGCATCACACTGACCGTTGCACGCGTTTATGAAAGCAGCGCGGAAGCCGTGGTTCAGCCCAATAATCTCAGCGGCAGCATACAAATCGGCGACATAGTGACCAAAGGGGTAAATTAAATGAAAACAGGCGCTTAAATCGCGCCTGTTTTTACGTATAATGTCGACACGCTCTCATAGCTCAACAGGATAGAGCAGTCGCCTCCTAAGCGATCGATCGGGGTTCGAGTCCCTGTGGGAGCGCCATCTTTTTCTTACGCCACCTGAGCTTCGTCGTTGTCTGTCGATAACTTCTTATACTCAGCATGCGCTTTCTCCGCCTGCTGAGAAAGGCGAACTTTACGAGCAATTGCATCTTTTAAAGCTTTTTCTGCTTTTCTCAACTTCGCAACTTGCTGCTCTGAAAGCTCATTCATCTCATTTTCAAGGATTTCCCCTTTAAAAAAGCCAAAGTACTCACGTTTCAGAGATGTCAGTGCTTCCGTCTCTTTTTGCACGTCTTCGACGGCCTGGCGTGCAGACTGACATAAGCTTTCAAACTCTCCGAAAGCTGCGCCTTCATGTGACCATGGATCAACCTGCGGGAAAGCCTCAATATGAATGACAGGATCTTCATACTCAGCCTGCTCTCGCAGATCAAGCGTTGCGGCTCGCACAAATGAGATCATCAACAACACCGATATCACCAGTAACGGCAACCCACCAACAATTGCAGCCGTCTGTAATGTCGATAAGCCCCCCATAAACATCAAAACAGCAGGCAAGAAGGACAGCGCAAACGCCCAAAACAAGCGATTCCAACGCATTGGCTCTTCTTCAACATTATTCTGTACAACAGCAGCAAGAATGTAAGATATTGAATCAAACGTCGTTGCTGTGAATATGACACATAATAAGGTAAAAACGGCGATGACCAGGGTCGACATCGGTAACTGATCTAGGGTCGCGAAGATCGCAGCGGGTGCGCCTTGTGCGTTGAGAATCGCGACGACATCAAGTTGGCCACCTAATTGTAGCGATAGGCCATAGTTGCCCAAGACGATAAAGAATAGCGCGCAGCCCATTGAACCAAAGAAAATGGCGCCCGTGACCATCTCTTTAATGGTACGTCCTCGGGAAATCCGCGCGACAAATAGGCCCATAACCGGAGCAAACACTAACCACCATGCCCAATAGAAAATGGTCCAATCTTGTGGGAACTGAGTGTTGGAGAACTCGCCATAGCCTCCAAATGGCTCAGCCCAAGTCGCCATAGAGAAAAAGTTCGACATCATGCGACCGATTGCGTCTAGCCCTGTTTCGAGCATAAACACACTGGGACCAACGATAAAAACGAACAGCAGTAACCCCATTGATCCCCAAAAATTGATATTGCTTAGGAATTTAATCCCTTTTTCCATCCCGACATAAGACGAATAGGCAAAAATCGTCGTACAAATAATGAGCACGCCAACTTGGGTCAATGTATTGTTCGGTAGCCCCGTCAAATATGTCAAACCGCCATTAATAAGTGGTGCGGCTAAACCTAATGTCGTTGCCGCCCCACCCAACATGCCAAAGATAAACATGACATCTAAACATTTACCAAGCGCCCCCTTAGCTCGCCGCTCGCCTATCGCTGGCATTAATGCATTCGAGATTTTTAGCGCAGGTTGTTTCCGAACATAAAAGAAATAAGAGATCGGCAGCGCAGGGATCATATAAATAGCCCAAGCAACGGGTCCCCAATGGAAAATACCGTAGGTGGATGCCCACTGAATCGCGGCTTCACTGCCAGGCGCGTGCTGAAAGGGCGGATTTTGATAGTAATAAGCCCACTCGATACAGCCCCAGTAGAGAATACTGGCACCAATACCACCACAGAATAGCATTGCCGCCCATGAAGCTAGGCCAAACTCTGGTTTCTCGTCTTTTTCGCCCAGTTTGATTTGCCCTAAATCACTAAAGATCACAAAAACCATAAAAAACAACGCAGCAAGCCCGAGAGCCAAATAGGCAACACCGAGCTTACTGGTCATCATGTCTTTTGCATAAGCGATCCACTCTGCACCTTTGACAGGAAAGGCAGCTAACAGTGTCACAACAAGCAGCAACAGCCCTATTGAACCAATAAATGTTGGTTTATCAATAAGTTTTGTATTCATAACTTATATCTCCAGCAAGTAATCGACGCGAGTCTATACTTTTTTCGAAGAATTAAATAACAAAACTTTCTTATGGTAACGAACAGATAATTTTTTCGATGCGAGTGTCGCTTTTTCAGAGCTAACCGTTGCTTAAGCGGCTCACTAAATAGGGAGGAAGTGAGTCATGAGCCACAAGCTCAGCATTGCCATCACGCCAGCTAAAATGTCGTCCAACATGATCCCTAAGCCACCATGGATGTGCTTATCCAACCAGCTGATCGGCCATGGCTTAACCATATCGAAGAGGCGGAATAACACAAAACCGGCTAAAACGGTTTGCCAGTCGGTGGTAGGCACCAACGCCATTGTCAGCCAAAAACCAACAAACTCATCCCAAACAATCGCTCCATGATCATGCACTTGCATGTCTTTCGATGCCCGACCACAGATAGCAATGCCCGCTAAGCTACCGACAATAATCGCCAACCACAGTGCAAGCGTTCCCCCAACGTTCACCAGCACCAGGTAGAATGGCACCGCAAACAAGGTACCGACCGTCCCGGGTACAATCGGTGATAAGCCACTGCCAAAGCCAAGTGCCAATAGATGATATGGATTGGTCAAGGATAAACGATGCTTAGGATCTGTCACGACGTGGCTCCTTAAAATGATCCCATCCAGACAGCACCCAATCGAGAGGCTGACTGTCTGCCACAAGTTCAAGGCGGTGGTTGCCGGTTATTTGCCCGATGCATTGCACATTGACTCCGCTGTGCTTAAGCGTCGTATCTAGCATCCCCCGATACATTTCCGGTACCGTAAAACAAAGCTCGTACTCCTCGCCACTGGTGAGGGCGAGTTTTTGTGCCTGCTCAGTATCGCCGATCTCCGCTAACAAAGACTCAGAAAGCGGCAGTTGCGTCACATCAACTTTTGCACCGACACCACTAGCGGTGAGGATGTGGGTTAAGTCTGCGTGTAAACCATCAGAAATATCAATCGCCGCTGACGCGATACCTCGCAATGCCTGTCCAGCGGTCACTCGTGGCTGAGCCCGATAATGACGATTGATCAATGTGGTTGCGCGAGCCTTATCAACCACTGGCTTGCCGAGAATATAATCAAGCCCGGCTTGGCTCTCACCCAATGTGCCGGTCACAAAAATCCAGTCGCCCGGTTTCGCCCCCGCACGAGTCAGCGCCTGCCCTTTAGGAACATGACCATGTAGGGTAATGGTGATGCTTTTGGGCCCACGTGTGGTATCACCGCCAATCAGCTGGACTTGAAAGTGCTCGGCAAGGGCCGCAAAGCCTTGGCAAAACCCTGCCACCCAAGCTTCATCGGGGTCAGGCAAGGTAAGCGCCAGTGAACACCACGCTGGTATTGCGCCCATTGCAGCTAAATCGCTTAAGTTAGAGGCTAACGCTTTATGCGCCACATCAGAGGCACTCGCAGTCGGAAGAAAATGGGTGCCCTCCACCAGCGTATCTGTGGTCACCACTAACTGGCAGCCTTCAGGGACCTCGACCAACGCACAGTCATCACCAATACCTAAAGCGACATCACGACGCTTGACCGGCTGACGAGCGAAGTAGTCGCGAATCAAATCAAATTCGTTGCGTGTCATAAACACTATTTTGTTGGATAGAACAATAAAAAGGCCAGCAGTGCTGGCCTAGTCAGGAAGGGATTAGCGCAGCCGAGGGTACGCTTTATCCAAGACGCCATTAACAAACTTATGGCTGTCTTCTGCGCCAAAGCGTTTGGCCAGTTCCACGGCCTCATTGATAACCACTTTGTAGGGGACATCGTCGCACTTGATCAGCTCATACATTGCAAGGCGTAGTAAGGCGTGCTCCATATCATCTAAATCCTGCAAAGGACGGGATAGGTACGGGCGCATCTTACTATCAAGCTCTTGATGGCTAAGCGCTACACCGCTAAACAGATTACGAAAATAAGCAACATCCGTTTCTGGTTCACGTAGAAGCGGCTCGGTTTTCTGATGCTCGTCTTCTTCTTCGTATTTATCTGCGGCAAGAAACGCGGCTTCAATATCAGCGACATTGCCTTGCGCTAGCTGCCATGAATAGATGGCTTGCAATGCAAACTGACGTGCATTACGTCGTGCGGCTGGTTTCACTTTAACCCCCATTTAGGATTCAATTTGGGACAGAACATTCACCATTTCAAGCGCGCTCAGTGCAGCCTCTGCCCCTTTGTTACCAGCCTTGGTACCTGCGCGTTCGATCGCTTGCTCAATGGTGTCTACCGTCAGCACACCAAATGCGACTGGGGTTTCAAACTCCAGTGCAACTTGTGCTAACCCTTTATTACATTCTCCGGCGACATAGTCAAAATGCGGTGTGCCACCACGGATCACCGATCCGAGTGCCACAATCGCGTCATAGCGACCGCTCTTGGCGAGCTTTTGGGTCACCACAGGCAACTCGTAGGCACCTGGGCAACGCACCACGGTGATATTATCGTCGTTGACTTGGCCTTGGCGCTTCAGTGCGTCAACCGCACCATCCAGCAAACTCTCGTTGATAAAGCTATTAAAGCGAGAGATAACAATAGCAACCTGCGCGTTGGGCGCGGCAAATGCCCCTTCGATTACGTTCATGAGCCTTCCTGTGACTTGCTTTCCGGAATGAGAAACCGCGCGATTCTACCACATTTTTATCCGATGGCACCATGTTCCGTGCCAGTCGATGATGGTGCTAATCGCGCGCCCCGTTTATCTATCTTATTCGGTGACGTATTCCACCACGTTCAGGCCAAAGCCTGACAAGGCATGATAACGCTTGGTCGACGACGACAGCAGGCGCATTTGCTTGACACCAAGATCCGCCAATATTTGCGACCCAATCCCCACTCGGCGAGAGGTCCCCTGCCATTTAGCGCCGGCGGGTTTTTCACCTTTATCTTGCGCTTCAAACGCTTTCACTTTGTTGATAATGGCATCGCTGGTTTCTTCTTTACCCAGAATCACCAACACCCCGCCTTCATCGCTAACCCTTTGCATCGCGCGGGTCAGACTCCAGCTGCGCTCAGCCGTCCGATCAGATTGGAGCACATCGGTAAAAGTGTCTTGCAGATGCACACGCACTAGGGTGGGATCGGCGGTCACCTCGCCTTTACACATCGCATAATGGATTTGGTTATCAATGGTGTCGCGGTAGGTGACTAAATCAAACTCACCAAATTCCGTCGGCAATTTACAAGACGCCACCCGTTCAATGGTCGTCTCGTTGAGATTACGGTATTCAATCAAATCGGCAATGGTGCCCAGCTTGATGCCGTGTTTGTCACAGAATACTTCCAAGTCTGGGCGACGCGCCATGGTGCCGTCTTCATTTAAGATCTCAACGATCACGGAAGCAGGACTATAGCCACCTAAACGGGCCAGATCGCACCCCGCTTCGGTGTGGCCAGCACGGGTGAGCACCCCTCCTTCTTGCGCCATCAAGGGGAAGACGTGGCCCGGCTGCACCAAGTCAGCCGCTTTAGCGTCGGGAGTAACCGCGGCTTGCACGGTGCGTGCGCGGTCGGCCGCCGATATCCCGGTGGTAACACCCTCTGCCGCTTCAATCGACACGGTAAACGCGGTGGAAAATTGCGCATTATTGTCCGACACCATCAAAGGCAACCCAAGTTGCTGGCAGCGCTGCTGGGTCAGCGTCAAACAAATCAACCCTCGGCCATGCGTGGCCATAAAGTTGATCGCTTCTGGGGTCACAGCTTCTGCCGCGATGATCAAATCACCTTCATTCTCGCGATCTTCGTCATCCATCAACACCACCATTTTGCCTTGGCGGATATCGTCAATGATTTCTTGAGCGCTACTAATTGCCATCTTGGGATCCTTATTTCAAAAAGCCGGAACGGGCCAATGTGTCTAGACTGACACCCGTTGATTGTGTCGGTTCAGCGGCCTTGTCACCGAGCATCAATCGCTCAAGGTAACGGGCAATGACATCGACTTCGATGTTTACCTTGCGCCCAGGCGCAAAGTGCTGAATAGTGGTTTGCTCAGCCGTGTGCGGCACGATGGTGAGTTTAAACGCACTGCCGTTCACCTCGTTCACCGTCAAACTGATACCATCCACCGTGATAGAGCCTTTCAATGCCACATACTTGGCGAGTTCAGGCGGTAATGCAATCCAGTACTCCCAGGCGCGGCCAGTTTGGCTAACGGACGTTACTTCTCCCAAGCCATCAACATGCCCCGAAACCATATGACCGCCAAAACGGGTGGTAGGTAGCATGGCTTTCTCAAGGTTAACGCTATCTCCTACCGACAAGGCGCCCAGCGATGAACGCGCCAAAGTCTCAGAGGAGACATCCGCGCTATAGCCCGTTGCGGTCAATGCGACGACAGTCAAGCACACCCCGTTGGTGGCAATGCTGTCACCCAGTTTGACGTCCGAGAGATCAAGCGCACCGCTGTCGATCGTCAGAGTAATGTCTTGTCCCCGACGACTCAGGGTTTGTACGCGCCCTATCGCTTCAATAATTCCAGTAAACATTGTTCTTAATACTCTTGCGTAATTACGGCATGCTCAGAGAGGCTCGCCCGTAAGCGGACATCGTCACCGACAGTCTTTACCTGGTTAAAGTGGAAACGTGGCGCGTCATCCATCGACTCTAATCCGCCTAATGCGACCAAAGGACGGCTATCGGCCCCTAATAATACCGGCGCTTGGTAGACAATCAGCTCATCCACCAAGGATTCACTCAGCAGCTGGCTTGCCAGCCTCGCGCCTGCTTCCACCCATACTTTGTCAATATCATGTTCCGCCAATGCACGAAGGATAGTGGTGAGCGATGCATCGGGCATCACCCATTCTTGCACGTTATCTGGCCACGCTTTATTACTCGGCGTATCAACAATACGGATCACGTTGCCCGCAAGTTGATAGACACTCGCTTCCGGCACGGTTTGATTGTGTTTATCCAAGATCACACGTGTCGGTTGGCGTCGCGTCGATTGAGGATAATGGTCGAGGACAGCACGAGGAAGTTGGTTGTCACGGACATTGAGGCTCGGGTTATCCGCAATCACCGTGGCACTGGTCGATAGAATCGCACTCGCTTGCGCGCGAAATGCTTGCACATCGGCGCGCGCGGGTTCCCCAGTGATCCATTTACTGTGCCCATTCGCCAAGGCGGTGCGCCCATCGAGGCTCCCTGCCAGTTTGAGCTGCACATAGGGCATTTTAGTTTGCATACGTTTGATAAAACCGGGGTTCAGCGCGTTGGCGCGCTCGGCCATCACGCCCACAACCACCTCAATGCCGGCTTCTTGTAACCGTGCGATTCCACGTCCAGCTACTTGCGGGTTTGGGTCTTGCATCGCGCACACGACGCGGCTAACGTTGGCAGCAATCAGCGCATCGCAACACGGCGGCGTGCGACCATAGTGAGAACAAGGCTCTAAGGTGACGTAAGCTGTCGCCCCTTGTGCGCGTGCTCCCGCAGCCTTTAATGCATGTACTTCAGCGTGCGGGCCGCCGGGGGCAATATGAAACCCTTCACCGACCACTTCGTCGCCCTGTGCAATCACACAACCGACATTAGGATTAGGCGTGGTGGTATAACAGCCTTGCGCCGCGAGCGCTAACGCGCGCATCATCATGGTTGTATCCCGATCGCTTTGACTCATTTTTGCAACCGTGCGATTTCTTCGCCAAATTCACGAATGTCTTCAAAACTGTGATACACAGAGGCAAAGCGAATATAAGCCACTTTATCGAGCTCCTTGAGCGCTTCCATGACCAAGTTCCCTACCATGGCAGAGCCAATTTCGCGCTCTCCGGTGGCACGCAAACGTGACTTTATACTGTTGATCGCTTTTTCAATATCATCCGCGCTCACTGGACGCTTTTCTAATGCGCGTTGAATGCCGCCACGCAGTTTCTCTTCGTCAAACGGCTCTCGGTTACCGTTGGTCTTAATCACCCGTGGCATCACTAATTCCGCCGTTTCGAACGTGGTATAACGCTCTGCGCACGCCAAACACTGGCGGCGACGGCGAACTTGGTGACCATCAGCCACAAGACGAGAATCGATCACTTTGGTGTCGGTAGCACCACAGAATGGACAGTGCATGAGTGTCGCCTCCTCAATATCGTCTTGCTAGTGTAACCGATTTGTAGCGATGAAAAAGCCTATCGAAGAGGACTTTATGGTGGTTTTGTGTGCTAAACAAAGCCAGTGAGGCACATCGTGTCGATAAAAATAAAAAAGACGCCCAAAGGCGCCTTATAACCTATTCATTTCCGTGTTATTAATTAGGCATACACAGGCAGGCGACGGCAAATCGCTTGGACTTTTTCTTTGGTCTCGGCAATCACTTGCTCATTATCGATATTATCCAAGACATCACACATCCAATGCGCAAGCTGCTCAGCATCTTGCTCAGTAAAGCCACGACGTGTAATGGCTGGGGTGCCCACACGAATACCAGAGGTGACAAACGGGCTGCGTGGGTCGTTCGGCACACTGTTTTTGTTCACAGTGATATTAGCCGCGCCCAGTGCTGCGTCTGCTTCTTTTCCGGTAATGTCTTTATCGATAAGATCAACCAGCAACAAATGATTATCGGTTGAGCCTGATACTATTTTGTAGCCACGCGCTTGGAAGCCTTTGACCATCGCGCGAGCATTATCAATCACACGCGCTTGGTAAGCCTTAAACTCAGGTTCCATCGCCTCTTTAAACGCGACAGCTTTACCCGCAATTACGTGCATCAGTGGGCCACCTTGACCACCTGGGAACACCGCAGAGTTGAGCTTTTTGTAGAGGTCTTCACCCGCATTAGACAGGATCAAACCACCGCGAGGGCCCGCAAGCGTTTTGTGGGTAGTGGTCGTCACCACATGCGCGTGTGGCAATGGATCTGGATATACGCCTGCCGCAATTAAACCCGCGACGTGCGCCATATCGACCAATAGCCATGCGCCCACTTTATCGGCGATTTCACGCATGCGCTTCCAATCCACCACTTGTGAATAAGCAGAAAAGCCACCGATGAGCATTTTGGGCTTGTGCTCCAGCGCAAGCTGTTCCATTTGCTCATAGTCAATTTTGCCCGCTTCATCGATACCGTAAGGGATGACATGGTAATGCTTACCAGAAAAGTTGACCGGCGAGCCATGAGTCAGGTGACCACCATGCGCCAAGCTCATTCCCAGAACCGTATCTCCAGGGTTGAGCAGGGCCATATATACCGCGCTATTTGCTTGTGAACCTGAGTGAGGCTGCACATTCGCATACTCACAACCAAACAGTTCACACGCGCGCTCAATCGCCAGCGCTTCGGCTTTATCGACATACTCACACCCACCGTAATAGCGCTTGCCGGGATAGCCTTCCGCGTACTTGTTGGTCAGTTGAGAGCCTTGCGCTTCCATGACGCGTGGGCTGGTGTAGTTTTCTGATGCGATCAGCTCAATGTGTTCTTCCTGACGTGCCGTTTCTTCTTCAATGGCGGCGAACAGGGCGGGATCGTAATCCGCAATCTTCATGTCACGCTTTAGCATTTGTCTCTCCTGACTTAACATTGGCGGGCAATTACCCATAAAGCAAACGCTAGGGCTTTTTCAGCTCACCTAGCAAAAACCGGCGCAGGGGCGATGGCTTAGATCACGCCTTGGCTTAGTCGCCTTAAGATGACAAATCAAAGCGATTAAGCCAAGGAAAATCGTTCGCCATACCAGCACCACGCAAACGTTTTCGTTACCGCTATGACTGCGTTTGCTATTCTACAAAAAATCCAACCTATCAGGTAGCCTGCGTCACAATTTTTTATCGCGCATGGCAATCGTAATGGTCGGGCGTCAACGAACATAGTCGGTGTAAAGGTTTTACAGCTGAGTATCATAATGCTGACATTCTACATTCAAGTGATTTACCTCCCCGCCTTTCTCTTCGTCCTAATTGGCGATAAAATCCGCGCCCGATTATCCCATTAACTTTTTACCGCCAGCCCTTTGGGTTTTGGCGGGCTTTTTGTTGTTATCACGTTTTTGTTGTTGTCACGCTAATAAGTAGGGAGAAGCCGTGTGAGTCAGTATCAACACAGCTTTAAAGAAGACATTATTGCTATTGCCTCTGGCGCGTTCTTAGTCGCCCAAGGGGTGTTTTTCTTGCAACAAGCCGGACTTTTAACGGGCGGGACCACAGGGCTGGCTCTGTTGGTCAGCCAATTTACAGACTTGTCCTTCGGCACCCTGTACTTTCTGTGTAATTGCCCATTTTATTTGATGGCATGGTTTCGCATGAGCCCACGCTTCGCACTGCGCAGCTTACTTGCGGGGGGCGCGGTATCGGTGATGGCTGACCATATTGCCTATTTCTTTGAAATTACCTGGCTGGCACCTGCGTACTGTGCCGTCATTGGTGGGTTGCTAATGGGCGTCGGCATGTTGATGATCTTCCGTCACAACGCCAGCTTAGGCGGCTTTAACGTCTTGGTGCTCTATTGTCAGGACAAGTTTGGGATCTCGGCAGGAAAACTACAAATGGGCATCGACTGCACCATCCTCGCGTTATCTTTCTTCCTCATCGACCTCAACCTCTTGATGTGGTCGGTGGTTGGCGCGATTGTGCTCAACTTAGTCTTGGCGATGAATCATAAGCCCGGGCGCTATCAGGCGCATCCTGCTAACCCCGGGGCTTGAGCGCCCTCTCAACGCTAATCAATCCGACAGCACGGCGCAAAACAACAAAGCCAAGCATGATGCTTGGCTTTTTACTACTGATCGTATTCGCTTATAGCGCGTGATTAAATCGCTTCTTCGTCTTCTTCACCGGTACGGATGCGCACCACGCGCTCAACATCAAAGACAAAGATTTTGCCATCTCCGATTTTACCGGTTTGTGCGGTATCAATAATGGTATCCACACACTGCTCAGCCACATCGTTACTGACGATCACTTCAAGCTTCACTTTGGGTAAAAAATCGACCATATATTCGGCGCCGCGATAAAGCTCAGTGTGGCCTTTTTGACGACCAAAGCCTTTTACCTCTGAGACGGTCATCCCCGTAATCCCCACGTCGGCGAGCGCCTCGCGTACGTCATCGAGTTTAAATGGCTTGATGATGGCTTCAATTTTTTTCATTCTGTTATCCCTCTCGTTGGCCGCTGGCCGGTCCTGATGGATCAAGTGTTTAGCTCAAATTGTATCGCAGCAGGATAAAAAATCATCCATCGATTCACGCATAACACGAAAAAGCCGCCAAACGATGGCGGCTTGTATCACATTTAAGGGTTACCCCAAGGTCACCCGCGCATTGCGGAACATACGCATCCACGCACTGTCTTCGCCCCAATCATCTGGGTGCCAAGAGTTGGCGACTGTACGGAATACCCGCTCAGGGTGCGGCATCATAATGGTGACGCGGCCCGACTCTGTGGTCAGCGCGGTAATGCCATTCGGTGAGCCATTCGGGTTGGCAGGATACGCTTGTGTTGGCAGGCCGTGATTATCGGTGTAACGCAGCGTCACCGTGCCGGACGCTTCAATGGCCGCCAGATGCTCAGCATCGCGCACCTCCACGCGCCCCTCACCATGCGATATCGCAATAGGCATCCGTGACCCTGCCATCCCGGCAAAGAAGGCGGAGGGGCTGGATTGCACTTCCACCATGCTAAAGCGGGCTTCAAAGCGCTCCGACTCGTTACGAACAAATCGTGGCCAGTGTGCAGCGCCTGGGATCAGTTCATGTAGGTTCGATAGCATCTGGCAGCCATTACACACGCCAAGTGCTAAGGTGTCTTCACGCGTAAAGAAGGCACTAAATTGATCGCGCGCGCGGCTGTTAAACAATATTGATTTTGCCCAACCTTCACCGGCGCCCAACACGTCACCGTAAGAGAAGCCGCCACAGGCCACCAGCCCTTGGAAGCCGTCCAAACTGACGCGTCCTGAGAGAATGTCACTCATATGAACGTCCACGGCGTTAAATCCAGCGCGATCGAAGGCAGCTGCCATTTCCACATGCGAGTTCACGCCTTGCTCACGCAAAATAGCCATGGTCGGTTGTTGACCGGTGGCGATATAAGGCGCAGCGATGTCTTCGTGCACATCAAAGCTCAGGCTAGCGTGTAAACCAGGATCGACCGCCTGCTTGGCGTCAAATTCTTGGCGAGCACAGTCCGGATTATCGCGACGCGCTTGCATCTGATACGTGGTTTCAGCCCAAATCTGACGTAAGTGCTGACGACTGGCTTGATAGATAGGCGCCTCACCGTGACGTAAGATAATCTCATCGCTATCACTTAGGCCGCCAATCAGATGGCTGCATGCGGTCAATTGATGTTCGGCCAACACCGCATAAACACGCTCAAGATCTTGCGCCGCTACTTGGATCACCGCGCCCAGCTCTTCGTTAAACAGCACTGGCAAGGCATCGTCGCCTAAACGGGCGATATCCACGTCAATACCGGTATGACCGGCAAACGCCATTTCCGCCAAGGTGACGAACAGTCCGCCATCGGCACGGTCGTGATACGCCAGTAGCTTTTGCTCTGCCACCAAGGTTTGCATCGCATGGAAAAAGCCTTTTAGGCGAGCGCTGCTGGTGACATCGGCAGGCTTATCGCCCAATTGATGATAAACCTGAGCCAACGCGGTTGCGCCCAGACGCTGCGCCCCTTCTCCGAGGTCAATCGCGATCAGGTGGCTATCACCTTTATCGGTCCGCAATTGTGGGGTCACGGTACGACGCACATCTTCCACGCGGCCAAAGGCGGTGATGATCAGCGACATCGGCGCGGTCACGGTTTTGTTTTCACCGTCTTGCTGCCACTGGGTTTTCATCGACATTGAGTCTTTACCCACTGGAATGGTCAGTGACAGCTCAGGACACAGCTCCTCACCCACGGCCTTGACCGCTTCGTACAAGCCGGCGTCCTCGCCTGGGTGCCCCGCCGCAGACATCCAGTTCGCAGACAGTTTAATGTTAGTCAGGCTACCAATATCGGCACAGGCAATATTGGTGAGTGCTTCTCCCACCGCCATACGGGCAGAGGCAGCAAAGTCAAGCAAGGCAGCTGGGGTACGCTCACCCATCGCCATCGCTTCGCCGTGATAACTGTCATAGCTGGCCGCCGTCACCGCACAGTTGGCGACCGGTACCTGCCACGGGCCGACCATTTGGTCACGCGCAACCAATCCGGTCACCGAACGGTCACCGATAGTGATCAAGAAGGTTTTCTCCGCTACCGCCGGCAAGCGTAAAACACGCTCACAGGCTTCCTCCAGCTCAATGCCTTGGGTGTTAAGCGCGGCACCTGTCACTTGCTGACGCGTCACATCCCGATGCATTCTGGGCGCTTTACCCAGCAAGATGTCCATCGGCATGTCGATAGGGGTATTGTCGAAGTGGCTGTCTTCAAGCGACAGATGACGCGCATCGGAGGCCTCACCAATCACCGCGTACGGCGCCCGTTCACGCTCGCACAAGGCTTCAAAACGCGCCATATTTTCGGGTTTGACCGCCAAGACATAACGCTCTTGTGACTCGTTACACCAAATGGCAAGCGGACTCATTCCCGGCTCGTCATTAGGAATATCACGCAAATTAAAGCGCCCACCGCGGCCGCCATCATCGACCAGCTCTGGCATGGCATTGGACAGGCCACCCGCGCCCACATCGTGGATAAAGGCAATCGGGTTATCGTCACCAAGCTGCCAGCAACGATCAATCACCTCTTGGCAGCGACGCTCCATTTCTGGGTTCTCACGCTGTACCGAGGCAAAGTCCAAGTCTTCCGCCGACTGGCCTGATGCCATCGACGATGCCGCCCCGCCACCCAGGCCGATGTTCATCGCTGGGCCACCTAACACAATCAGTTTGGCGCCCACATCTATCTCGCCTTTTTGCACATGGCCATCGCGGATGTTACCCATACCACCGGCGATCATGATCGGCTTGTGGTAGCCACGGACTTCTTCCCCCGCATGTGAGGTCACCCATTGCTCATAGGTACGGAAGTAGCCCAGCAAGTTAGGGCGACCGAATTCGTTGTTAAACGCCGCGCCGCCCAACGGGCCTTCCAGCATAATATCGAGCGCAGTGGCAATGCGCTCAGGCTTGCCATAATAGCGCTCCCACGGCTGAATAAAGCCCGGAATTTTAAGGTTAGAGACAGAAAAACCGACCAATCCCGCCTTAGGTTTGCCCCCGACACCGGTCGCCCCCTCGTCACGAATTTCACCGCCTGAGCCGGTCGCTGCGCCTGGCCACGGTGAAATCGCGGTGGGATGGTTATGGGTTTCCACCTTCATCAAAATATGAGCCGGCTCATGATGATATTGATAAGTGTGGCTCTCTGGAGTGGGGAAAAAGCGTCCAACGTTTGAGCCCGTCATCACGGCTGCGTTGTCTTTATACGCCGACAGCACGTTATCTGGGGTTTGCTCATAGGTGTTTTTGATCATCTTAAACAGCGATTTAGGCTGCTTTTCACCATTGATGGTCCAGTCGGCGTTAAAGATTTTGTGTCGGCAATGCTCTGAGTTAGCTTGCGCAAACATCATCAGTTCGATGTCGTTTGGGTTACGCCCCAGCTGGGTGAAGTTCTCGACCAGATAGTCAATTTCGTCTTCTGCCAGTGCCAACCCTAAAGCTTGGTTGGCCTCGACTAAGGCGGCTCGGCCACCGGAGAGAATGTCTACGCTATGCATCGGCGCAGGTTCCGCTTGCTCAAACAACACCGCGGCGGCCTCAAGTTCACTGAACACCGCTTCCATCATCCGATCGTGCAACAATCCGACTAAGGTCGCGTGTTGCTCATTGGTCAAAGGCGCAGATAACTGAATATAGTACGCCGTCCCGCGCTCCAAGCGTTTGACCGCATCCAAGCCGCAGTTATGGGCAATATCGGTTGCCTTGGAGGACCACGGCGACAAGGTGCCGGGGCGAGGCGTCACGAGAAACAATATGCCTTCCGGCGCGTGCGGCGATAAGGTTGGTCCGTAAGTCAGCAGCTTTTCGAGCTTTTCGCGACTCGCGCTATCCAAAGGATGATACAAGTCGGCGAAATGAATAAACTCAGCATACAGTGCCGTGACAGGTAACTGGTGTGCTTGGCAGCTCGCCAGTAATTTGTTGACACGAAACTCAGACAGTGCGGGGGAACCACGCAAAATATCCATGTGCGTACGTCTCTCGTTAGCGGTAAATGAAAGGGGTATACCCAAGTTATCGCATCTTGGCACCATAACTTGGGTATCACCACCGGCATTGCCGCAATGGTTGCTCTCTCCGTTATCGTTAACGCTGACTCCCAGGGCAGTCCTCCCACGTTGCTCGGAGGTGTCGCCACGCCACACGCGCTTTAAGACTGGCGTTTTGCCTAAGCGGCCGCCATTATAGGGGAAAACTGTCACCGACAACACACCTGACGCAACCGTTTGCGCAAAAAATTTTCCCTCTATCGGTCTGACGTCTATTCACGTAGAATGGCGCGTCTATCGATCATCGCTAGCCGTTTGATGCTGGCATGCAACAGTGAGCGACAGCCTTTGACACAGCGTGACTTTTCTTTGCGATCATGGATGATTAGCCTAACGGTGCTTGTGCTTAGCCTCACCGTCACAGGCTGTGATTGGACGTTCGACGATCGTACCGTTCTAGAAAAAATTCGAGACCGTGGTGTCTTAAGAGTCGGGACACTCAACAACGAACTCTCTTACTACATCGGCCCCGACGGCCCTACCGGACTAGATTACGAGCTCGCCGCTCGGTTTGCTGACAAGCTCGGGGTCAAGCTAGAAATGGTGCCCACTTATACGCTTTCCGGCCTCTTTCCAGCCCTTGAACGCGGCGACGTGGATCTGATTGCGGCAGGCCTTACCATTACCGACCAACGTTTAGCTCAGTTTCGCCCTGGCCCTGCCTACTACTTTGTCAGCCAACAAGTGGTCTATAAAAAAGGGCATTGGCGCCCGCGGGATGTTGATGATTTTAATCGTGAAGATGCCATCATGGCGGTGGTGGAAGACTCTAGCCACGACCTCACCTTGCAAGCGTTAAAACAAGATCACCCTGATCTCAGCTGGAAAGTCGTGCAGGACGCCGACGATGATGAGCTGCTTAAACAAGTCGCAGACGGTGAGATTGACTTTACCATTGCCGACTCCGTCGATATTGCCTTGATGCAACGCACCCACCCAGATATTGCCGTCGCCATGGCCCTTAGTGAGGACGAACCCGTGGCCTGGTTTATGAAAAAACAAGGCGACAGCAGTGCCTATGCCTTAATGGTCAACTTCTTCGGTGAGATAAACCAAACTGGCGAATTAGCTATTTTAGAAGAGAAGTATTTTGGTCACGTCGACCAATTCGATTACGTCGATACCCGCGCCTTTTTACGGGCATTGGAGAGCAAGTTGCCTAAGTGGGAGCCGCTTTTCAAAAAGCACGCGAACGATTTTGATTGGCGCTTACTGGCGGCCCTATCGTATCAAGAGTCACATTGGAACCCACGGGCGATCTCCCCCACTGGGGTGCGCGGCATGATGATGCTTACCCTGCCGACGGCCAAATCCGTGGGCGTGCGCAATCGCCTCGACCCAGAGCAAAGCATTAAAGGCGGTTCGCTCTACCTGCAACGTGTACTTGACCGTGTACCAGACAGTGTTAATCCACACGAGCGCATTTGGTTTGCTCTCGCGTCTTACAATATTGGTTTTGGCCATATGATGGATGCGCGCCGACTGACGGAGGCGCAAGGCGCCGATCCTAACTCTTGGAGTGATGTAAAACAGCGGCTGCCATTGTTAGCCAAGCGCCAGTATTACACCCAAACACGCTACGGCTACGCGCGTGGCTACGAAGCGCTTAGCTACGTCGAAAATATTCGCCGCTATTACCAAAGTATTCTAGGCTATGAGAAAGCGCACATAGAGTCACTTGACAGCCAACAAGTTGAAGATCTCGGTGGTCTGCAGACGATCGTCGCCCCTGACGAGCCGTCGGAAAATGCCCCCGAGCAAACAACCGAGCAAGCGCCTGACCCGGCGTCATCGCAGTCAGAGGATAACTCGACACCGCAATCAGACACGCAACCGCAATGAGGACAGCATGGTTCCAAGAAAACGGCTGGTGAAACAAAGCTTTCGCAAAAACAACATTTCATCCGCTAACCGGCGTAAGCGTATGCGCCAAAATATGCACAAGAAGGTACTTTGGCGACAACGTGCCTTTGCGATTCGTGAATTTGCGGCTTTTGATGACGCGTTTTAGGACACCTTGCCTGAGTCAGGTAAGCAAGATTGAGATTGACAGGCTGCTTTTTTAGCGGCCTTTTTTTCGGCACGACGACGGCGGAAAAAGGCTTGCAGTTGCGCACGGCATTCCGCTTCTAACACCCCTCCCTCACTTTGCACATGATGATTAACACCGTCATAGCTGAGTAAGTTCATTACCGAGCCAGCGGCCCCGGTTTTGGGATCTGGCGCGCCAAAGAAAACCTTTCTGACACGGCCATGCACCATCGCCGCCGCACACATGGGACAAGGCTCTAATGTCACATAAAGGTCCGCGTCTAATAAACGATAATTACCCAGCACTTGGCCGGCTTGGCGTAATGCCATCACTTCGGCATGGGCCGTCGCATCATGCTGGGTAATGGTTCGGTTCCACCCCGTGCCCACCACCTCACCTTGATACACCACGACAGCGCCAACAGGCACTTCACCCTCTTGCTCCGCTTTGTCTGCTAGCTGGATCGCGTGGCGCATATAAACGTCGTGCTCGCTACCCGACGCGTGTGGATCTTTCATCCCAACCTCTGTGACTAACAACCTAATACGCCCTCAGTATACGATACAAATAAGCCGGCTCGAAGGCCGGCTTAAGACACTCAACGCGCAACAGCGTATTACTGCACCAAGTATTGGTAACTGGCTTGAATGCCCAGAGGCAATCCTAGCGCCCAGTAGGCGAGCAAGAATAAGGTCCAGCCCACCAGCATGGTCAGAGAATAAGGGATCATCATTGAAGCCACGGTACCAATCCCCGTGGTTTTCACGTAACGCTGGCAGTACACCACCACCAACGGGAAGAACACCATCAATGGCGAGATAATGTTCGACACGGAATCACCCACACGATAAGCCGCTTGCGACAATTCAGGGGAAATGCCCACGACCATTAACATCGGCACGAGAATCGGCCCAATCAGCCCCCATTTCGCCGACGCGGAACCAATCAATAAGTTCACCATTGCCGTCAGCAAAATCATCCCCACAATCGTCATCTCACCTGGCAGGTTCATTGACTGCAACAGCTCCGCGCCGTTGAGCGCCAACAAAGTACCAATGTTTGATTGGGTAAATGCGGCTAAGAATTGCGCGCAGAAAAACGCCATCACCATATAAGCGCCCATGGTCGCCATGGTGTCAGACATGGATTTGATCACGTCTTGGCTAGTTTTAAAGGTACCCGCGGTTTTGCCATAAACAATGCCTGGAATAATAAACAGCACAAAAATCAGCGGCACGATCGATTGCATAATCGGTGCATCAAACGCGGTCAGCTCGCCCGCCGGTGAACGGAGTGGTGACGTTTCCGGCCATGAGGCCGCCACCAGAGCGGCAATTCCTAGCAGCATCGCCAGCCCAGCTCGATTAAACGCCTTCCCTTCAATCGCCGTAAAAGAGCCTAAATCCGGTGCGTCTTCTGCATCCTCATCAATCGGCGTGCGATTTAGACGTGGCTCGACTATTTTCTCAGTCACAAACCAGCCCAGCGCCACAATCAAAATCGATGACAGACCAGTGAAATACAGGTTCGCAAGCGGGTTTACCTGATAGCTATCGTCCAACACATGCGCGGCAGATTCAGTAAAACCGGCCAGCAAAGGGTCAATCCCTGACGGAATAAAGTTCGCGGAGAAGCCGCCCGATACCCCGGCAAAGGCGGCAGCAATACCGGCCAACGGATGACGACCCGCGGCGTGGAAGATAATCCCGCCCAGCGGGATCACCAGCACATAGCCTGCATCTGCGGCGGTATGAGAAACGATCGCCACCAGAATCAGCATCGGCGTAAGCGCTTGCTTTGGCGTCACACTCAGCATTTTCTTAAGGCCGGTGGTAATAAAGCCGGACTGGTCAGCCACCCCCACACCGAGCATCGCCACCAAAACAATTCCCAGCGGCGCAAATCCAGTAAAGGTGTCAACCATATTGGCTAAAAAGTGGGCGAGCGCACTACCGGTGAGCAGGTTTTTCACTTGGACAGCGTCACCGGTCAAAGGGTGGACTGAATCAAAAGAAACCTGAGAGAGAATGGCTGATAATACCCACACGGTGATCAGCCCCCAGAAAAACAATAGCGCGGGATCCGGAATTCGGTTCCCTGCCCGCTCTATCATGTTCAAAAACCGATCCATGCCGCGCGGCTGGCCAGCATCGGTTGAGTCGCTTATGTGTTGGCTCACTGTTTACTCCATTTTTCGATGTTGTGTCTTTGCTTACCTGATCCACCAGGCTTTAGTGACATTAAAATGACAAACCATCGCCAGTAAAGCAAAAAACAGCATAGTTAGCCATAAGCAAGCCAGTTAACCAAATGTTAAATTATTTTGTAGTTAGAAAAGCAGCACAAAAAACGGATGCTTACTGAGGACACTGAAACATTTAGAAACAAAAAACCTATATGGCGTGGAAGTCGTGTTTTAACCCCTAGCAATCTATGTCATCAAATATATGATGGAGGTAAACCCACTCGAGGAGATCACCATGAAATCCATTTCGCGTGTCATAAAAGCCCCTGCACCGCACTGGGTCGGTAATGGTTTCCCTGCCCGCTCACTGTTTTCCTATCACAATCAAGCGGCGGAGATGAGCCCCTTTTTACTGCTGGACTATGCTGGCCCGATGCACTTTCCGGCGGATGGCGTGAAGCGAGGCGTGGGTGAGCATCCCCATCGCGGCTTTGAAACCGTGACCATTGTGTACCAAGGTGAAGTGGCGCATCGTGACTCCATCGGTAAAGGCGGCGTGATTGGCCCCGGGGATGTGCAGTGGATGACCGCAGGCAGCGGCATTATGCACGAGGAGTTTCATTCCAGTGCGTTCAGCCACACTGGCGGCGAGCTGCAAATGGCGCAACTGTGGGTTAACCTCCCCAAAAAAGACAAAATGACCGACCCGAACTATCAAGGCATTCGCAAAGCCGATATCCCCGACATTCCCCTGGCCGATAAGGCGGGCACATTACGGCTCATAGCCGGTGAGTTTGAGGGCCAGCAGGGACCGGCCAAAACCTTCAGTCCTATGCAGGTTTGGGATATACGGTTAAACGCTGACGGAAAAACGCAGCTTACGCTCCCCCAAGACTGGACCACCGCGGTGGTAATACTGGAGGGCAATGTCAGTATCAACGGCGCCGACCCAATTGGCGATGCCGATATGGCACTGCTTAGTCGCCAAGGACGCGAGGTCGCATTGCACGCCTCACAAGATAGCGTGATTTTGCTACTCAGTGGCGAGCCCATGACCGATCCCATCGTCGGTCATGGCCCTTTTGTGATGAATACTAAGCAAGAGATTTTGCAAGCGTTCAACGATCTGCAAGCAGGTAAATTCGGACAGTTATAAGGACTGAGCCAAGACGCTGTCATCCGCGAATACCAATAAAAAAGTCCGCCATTGCGCGGACTTTTTCTATTTAGAGCTTGTTAACGTCAAGCTTTTCGGTTGGAAATTATTCCCACTCAATTGTCGCTGGCGGTTTGCCGGAGACGTCGTAAACCACGCGGGAGATGCCGTCGACTTCGTTGATAATGCGGTTCGACACTTTGCCAAGGAAATCGTATGGCAGGTGTGCCCAATGTGCAGTCATAAAGTCGATGGTCTCGACGGCACGCAGGGCAATGATCCAGTCGTATTTACGGCCATCGCCCATCACGCCTACCGAACGAACCGGTAGGAATACCGCAAAGGCTTGCGAGACTTTCTCGTAGAGATCGGCGTTGCGTAGCTCTTCGATAAAGATCGCATCGGCGCGACGAAGCAGATCGCAGTATTCTTTTTGAATTTCACCTAGCACACGCACACCAAGGCCTGGCCCTGGGAAGGGGTGGCGATAAAGCATGTGGTACGGTAAGCCTAGCTCAAGGCCAATTTTACGCACTTCGTCTTTGAACAACTCTTTGAGTGGCTCAACCAGACCCATTTCCATCTCTTCCGGCAAACCACCGACGTTGTGGTGTGATTTGATCACATGCGCTTTACCGGTTTTCGAGGCCGCTGACTCAATCACATCCGGGTAGATGGTGCCTTGTGCCAGCCACTTGGCATTTTTCATTTTGCTCGCTTGCTCATCGAATACTTCGACAAACACGCGGCCAATGATTTTACGCTTGGCTTCCGGATCCGCTTCGCCTTTAAGGGCATCGAGGAAACGGTCTTCGGCGTTAACATGAATAATATTCAAACCAAAGTGGTCACCGAACATTTCCAGTACTTGCTCACCTTCGTTAAGGCGTAGCAGGCCATTATCGACGAACACACACGTGAGCTTATCGCCAATTGCACGGTGAACCAGCATGGCGACCACAGAAGAGTCAACGCCGCCAGACAAGCCAAGGATCACCTCATCATCCCCGACTTGCTCGCGAATACGCTCAATCGCATCGTCAATAATGGTGGCTGGCGTCCACAAGCGCTCGCATTGGCAGATTTGCATCACAAACTGCTCCAACATGCGTTGGCCTTGGCGAGTATGGGTCACTTCTGGGTGGAATTGCACACCATAAAAACGCTTGTCTTCATTGGCCATGGCCGCGAAGGGGCAAGTGTCCGTCTCGGCCACTTTGACAAAATCTTCTGGAATGGCGACCACTTTATCACCATGGCTCATCCATACATCGAGGAGCGCGTGACCGTCATCGGCGATGGCATCTTCAATGCCATCAAACAACGCGCTTTGTCCAACGCGTTTTACTTGCGCATAGCCAAATTCACGGTGATCAGAGCCGGCCACTTTACCACCAAGCTGCTCAGCCATGGTTTGCATGCCATAACAGACGCCCAACACAGGCACACCCGCGTTAAAGACATATTGCGGTGCTCGTGGCGAGTTCTCCTCTGCCACGCTCTCTGGACCACCGGATAGGATGATGCCGTTAGGGGCAAAGTCACGAATGTCTTGCTCATCGACATCCCAGCTCCAAAGCTCACAATACACACCGATCTCGCGTACACGGCGCGCAATCAATTGGGTGTACTGGGAGCCAAAATCAAGGATCAAAATACGTTGAGCATGAATGTTCTGGGTCATTATCTGGCTTTCTCAATTAAGTGGAACAAAGGGGAGCCGCGCTCCCCTCTCAAATGCATCGCGGTGGTGATGTCTTTAGCCGAGACGGTAGTTCGGCGCTTCTTTAGTAATGGTGACATCATGCGCGTGTGACTCTTTCATGCCCGCGCCAGTGACGCGAACAAACTGCGCTTGGGTACGCATCTCTTCAATGGTGGCAGAGCCGGTGAGGCCCATGCTGGAGCGCAGGCCACCCATTTGCTGATGAATGATCTCTTTCATCATGCCTTTGTAATCGACACGCCCTTCAATCCCTTCAGGTACCAGCTTGTCTGCGGCGTTGTCGCTTTGGAAGTAACGGTCAGACGAGCCTTTTGACATCGCGCCCACCGAGCCCATACCGCGATATGATTTATATGCACGGCCTTGGTAAAGTTCGACTTCCCCTGGAGACTCTTCGGTACCAGCGAGCATTGAGCCCACCATCACGCACGACGCGCCCGCGGCAATCGCTTTACACAAATCCCCTGAGAAGCGGATACCGCCATCGGCAATCACCGGAATGCCGTACTCTTGCGCTACAGCGGCTGCATCACTGATCGCCGTGATCTGCGGGACACCGACGCCGGTAACGATACGCGTGGTACAGATTGAGCCTGGGCCAATTCCAACCTTGACGGCATCGACACCGGCTTCAATCAGGGCGCGTGCGCCTTCAGCGGTGGCGACATTGCCGCCCACAATCTGCAGGTTCGGGTACGCCGCACGTGCTTCACGGATGCGTTGCAACACCCCTTCAGAGTGGCCGTGTGATGAGTCAATCAGCAGCACATCCACGCCCGCTTCAACCAAGGCGGCAATGCGCTCCTCGTTGCCCGCACCGGCACCAACCGCGCCGCCGACACGCAAGCGACCTTGTTCGTCTTTACAGGCATTAGGCTTGCTTTCCGCTTTTTGGAAATCTTTGGCGGTGATCATACCGGTGAGATGATGACTTGGGTTGACCACTAAAATCTTCTCGACGCGGTGCTGTTGCATGAGCTGTTGTACCTGCTCACGCTCTGCGCCTTCTTGCACAGTGGCGAGGCGAGATTTTGGTGTCATCACGTCTTCGACGCGCTTGCTTAAGTCAGACACAAAACGCACGTCACGGCCTGTGATGATCCCCACCAGCTCTTTTTGTGCATTGACAACAGGGTAACCGGCAAAGCCGTTACGCTCAGTCAGTGCCTTCACGTCAGCAATGGTCATTTCTGGGGTTACAGTCACTGGATTGGTGACCATGCCTGCTTCATAGATTTTGACCAAGCGTACTTGTTCGGCTTGTTGCTCGATAGTCATGTTCTTATGGATAAAGCCAAGACCACCTTCTTGCGCCAAGGCAATCGCCAAACGGGCTTCGGTCACCGTGTCCATCGCGGCGGATAGAACAGGAATGTTTAAGCTGATCGAGCGTGTCAGTTTTGTACGCAGATCGGCATGGTTAGGAAGAACATTTGAGTGGGCAGGGACGAGGAGTACATCGTCAAAGGTTAGCGCTTCTTTCGCGATTCTCAGCATTGCAATATCTCACACCAAAATTTGTGAAGGGGAACAAAATATTGCCGCAGCATTATACGTGCAGCGCAAACGTTTGGCTATCGATTTTTACTAAGAATGTCCGTTTGTTGGGCAACTCAGATTTAGTCGGTTGATTTATCAACAGATATCCGCGGGACTTTTTCGCAACCGATTGCTATAGGTCTATTTGGCATACCGGAATGCGACAGGTAGTATGCTGACAAGCTTATTGAAAGGGACCGAGATCGTGACCGCTAATAACCGAAATATTCTTTCCGTCTCTCGCTTAAATGCCGAAGTGCGTCTTTGCTTGGAGAAAAACATCGGTATCGTCTGGCTCACGGGGGAAATCTCTAATTTTACCGCTGCGACATCCGGTCACTGGTATTTATCGTTGAAAGATAACCAAAGCCAAGTTAAATGTGCGATGTTCCGTGGTAACAATCGCCGCGTGATGTTCAAACCTAAAAACGGCGATCAAGTGTTGGTACGTGCGCGTGTCTCTATGTACGAGCCTCGCGGCGACTATCAACTGATCTTAGAAAGCATGCAGCCCGAAGGCGATGGACGACTGCAACAGGCGTTTGAGCAACGCAAACAAGCGTTAGCCGCTGAAGGCTTATTCGCACAAAGCGCCAAACAGGTCTTGCCCGACCAACCCAAACGCGTTGGCATAATCACCTCCAAAACAGGCGCTGCCTTGCACGATATTCTAAATGTGTTGAAACGGCGCGATCCGAGCCTGCCAGTGGTTATCTATCCAACGCTGGTACAAGGACAAGAGGCAGCGGTCTCAATTGCCCAAGCCATTGGACGTGCCAACAGCCGCAACGAATGTGATGTGCTGATTGTTGGCCGTGGCGGTGGCTCACTCGAAGATTTATGGTGCTTTAATGAAGAAATCGTCGCCCGTACTATCGCCGCCAGTCAGATCCCTATTGTCAGTGCCGTGGGCCATGAGGTGGATGTTACCATTGCTGACTTTGTTGCCGACGTGCGCGCGCCGACGCCATCAGCCGCCGCAGAATTAGTGAGCCGTGACCTCAGTTATCGCTTGCAGCAATATCAGCAGCGCGAGCAAGCGCTCAAAAACGCGATTGGCACCCTCCTGTATCGCCAGCAGCGGGCACTGACGCAGCACGAACACCGTTTGTCTCATCAGCACCCTCGCCGTCGTCTACAACAGCAAAGTCAGCATATTGATGAGCTGCAAAGACGGATGCACCAGGCACTCACTAAGCAGTTTTCACGGTACAGCAGCCAACTGAACACGCTAGATAATCGATTGCAGCGCATGACGCCTGACCGTCGTATTCAGCAACATCAGGCTCAATTGGCGCAATACCATCAACGCCTCACCCACGCGATGGACTCACACCTGTCACATGCGCAACAGCGACTCGCCACCTTGGTCGCCACCTTAGATGCGGTCAGCCCACTTGCCACCCTTTCTCGCGGCTATTCAATTAGCCGTGATAGTGATGGGCACATCGTCACTAACATCAACCAGCTAGAAGAGGGCGATACCTTACACACTCAGCTCAGCAACGGCGATGTCACCAGCGTGGTTCGGCAGCGACACCCGCATCAATCTTCTGATTAAACTCTGCACAACACACATCTGACCGATCAGTAAGCGATCGCGCGATCTTGGGGTTTATTCCCCTTGATCAGCTTCCTACCCTGAAAAGAATATTTATCAATACACTTCCCGAAAGCATAAGTTACATATTCTGCATTTGGATTTTTAAAAGGATAAAAATCTGAAAAGTGTTTTATTAAAGCCTGGATCCAGAACAATCTAAAAGCGTGACGTGGGAAGGGGTGTCGATTTTATCACCGCTCAAAACCTGAGCGGCAGCGTGACACACTAGGATCTAAGACAACAGATAATCGCGCTCATTAATGTGAGTCAGATCACTTTTATTCAGTAACCGATCCCAAGAGAGATCGAACCCACCAAATCGCGATCAAAAAAAGCCCAGCATCGCTGCTGGGCTTTGTATTACTTCTTATTACGGTTTTTCACCATATCCATTAAGCGTTTACGCTGACGGGATTGAGATAATGTCAGCTTTTCTTTTTTCCCCTCATAGGGGTTTTCGCTGTTTTGGAACTGGATCTTGATCGGCGTACCCATAATATCCAGGGTTCGCCGATAGTAATTCATCAAATAACGCTTATAAGAATCTGGTAGCTCTTTGACCAAGTTACCATGAACCACCACAATCGGTGGATTGTAACCGCCTGCGTGCGCATATTTGAGCTTCACCCGACGTCCCCGGATCATCGGTGGTTGATGGTCATCTTGCGCCATTTTCAGAATACGGGTGAGCATCGCGGTTCCGACGCGTTTTGTCGCTGACTGATACGCCTCTTGAATCGACTCGAACAAGTGGCCTACCCCGGTGCCGTGCAAAGCAGAAATAAAATGCACACGGGCAAAGTCGACAAACCCTAAGCGGCGATCAAGCTCAGACTTCACGCGCTCTTTCACTTCGCTATCTAAGCCATCCCACTTGTTGACCGCCAAAACAATCGAGCGGCCCGCATTCAGCGCAAAACCAAGTAAGCTTAAGTCTTGGTCCGAGATGTTCTCTCGTGCGTCGATTACCAACAATACGACGTTGGCATCTTCAATCGCCTTGAGGGTTTGGATCACCGAGAATTTTTCTACCTTGTCGGTCACCCGTTTACGACGTCGCACCCCGGCAGTATCAATCATCACGTATTCGCGACCATCACGCTCCATGGGAATGTAAATCGAGTCACGGGTAGTGCCTGGCATGTCATAAACCACCACGCGCTCTTCGCCCAGCATACGGTTAGTCAGGGTTGATTTACCCACATTGGGACGGCCGATAATACCGATTTTAATCGGCAGCGACTGTAAGTATTCATACTCGCTTTCAGCCTGCTCTTCGGTTTTAACCGCGTCTTCGCCACTGTCGAGCGTATCCGCTTCATCGGTCAAATCGACCAAGCCTGCTTGCTCGTCGTCCTCGTCCGCGGACACTTGCTCAACCAAAGGCGTCAACGCACGATTAATCAAGCCACTCACGCCTCGACCATGCGCGGCGGCAATTTGGAACATGTTGTCCATGCCCAACTGCCAAAAGTCCGCGGTTGCCGTGTCTGGGTCAATACCATCCACTTTGTTCACCACCAAGAAGGTGGTTTTTTCACGGGTACGGATATGCTGAGCAATGTCTTTGTCCGCTGGCGTAAGACCGGCTCGACCATCCACCATAAACAGCACGACATCGGCTTCTTCAATCGCCGCTAGCGACTGCTCCGCCATCTTGGTTTCTACACCTTCTTCGGTGCCGTCAATGCCGCCGGTGTCGATCACGATAAACTCGTGATCATCCAGCAATGCTTTGCCGTATTTTCGATCCCTGGTCAGTCCCGGAAAATCCGCTACTAATGCATCGCGTGTGCGGGTAAGACGGTTAAAGAGCGTCGATTTCCCCACATTCGGGCGCCCCACTAGGGCTATAACAGGAATCATGTAGACCTCTTCTTTTCATTCGCTTTATTAATAAACAAGGCTCCCGACTGTCTTTGCAGCCAGGAGCCTAAATATAAACTGGGTGGCTTCGCTTACTCGATACTCAGCTTTCTCAGTTGACCATCACGGGTGATCACGATATAGCCATCATCCGTTTGCACCGGGGCAACAGCGATCCCGTTACCTTCCAGTGATTGCTGCGCGACAAAATCGCCCGTTTGCGGATCAAGCCAATGCAAGTAGCCTTGGCTGTCGCCGACCACCAGATAGCCGCCGCTTGCCGCGGGTGCCGTTAAGATACGGTACGCCAACTGTGTGTTGCGCCACTTCTCTAAGCCGTTGCGTGCATCTAACGCAACAATATTGTCTTTATCATCAATAAGATAAATACTATTGCCTGCTACGAGGAAGTCTTTAGCAGAGGAAAAATCCCGCTTCCACGCCGCTTTTCCGGAGCGCAAATCAATAGAGACTAATTGGCCATTATAGCCTACTGCATACAAACGGTCGCCATCGATCACTGGGGTCGCATCCACATCCACTAAGCGGTCGATTTCAGTCGCCCCTTTTGGTGTCGAGATAGGAATTTGCCAAATAGACCGTCCGGTTTCGATCATTGCCGCGCCTAGGCGTCCATTGGCCATCCCCCAGAATACGCCGCCGGAAATAGTCACCGGCGCACTTTCACCGCGTAGGCTCAAGTTCGGCACATCATTGGTGTTGTTCCACTGTGGCTCGCCCGATTCCGCGTCCAATGCCACTAACTCACCACGGCTGGTGTTAACGATCACCAACCCAGCTTCCACCAAAGGCTTGGCCAGCACTTCGCCATTCACGTTCTGTTGCCAAACCCGCTCGCCGGTTTCCGCATCCAGTGCGTACACTTGACCCGTTTCGCCACCCACATACACTTTGCCGTATGAGGCGCTCAACCCGCCGGAGAGCAACGCCGGTGTCTCGTCTTGCACCGACTGTTGCCAGATAGATTCACCGCTTTCTAAATCAAACGCGGCGACTAAACCTTGTCGATCAGCCGCAAAGACTTTGTCATAGGCCACTGTGGGCTGAAGTGCGGAATAATACTGCCCGACACCGTCGCCCACTTGTGCTCGCCAATGCTGGGTTGAAGATATCTCATTGGTCACAGCAGGCAGTGGCGCCATTTGCACCACATCTTCTTCACCGGCACAGCCAGCCAGTACAGCCATGGTCGTGGCCATTGCAGCCATGCGCCATAATCGTTTTTTCATACCACGACCTTATTGACTCAGATTATCAAGCTTCATGTTAACGGTCGGGCTTTCCGCCGCCGCCAATGACGCTGCATACGCGTCTCGCGCTGCCTGCTTGTCGCCCTGACGAAGCAAGACGTCGCCGCGGATCTCTTCCACTTTCGCGGTCCAGCTCTGCGTGGTGACTTTGTCGAGTTCGCTCAATGCGGCTGGGTAATTGCCTAACTCCGCTTCAACGCGCGCCAGGCGTGTCGTCACCAACCCGTACAGCGCCTCGTCTTTCACGGCTTGCTGAGCATTTTGCAATTGCTCACGGGCACTTTCCAGCTCCCCTTGCGCAACATGCTTTTGTGCCAGCTGCAATGCCGCCAAGGCACGATAACCTTCATGGCCTTCTAATTGGCTCAATGACACGGTATCGCCGCTTTCAATACCACTTAGCACTTGTTCGTATTGCTGCGAGGCTTGCTCTTGGTTGGTGAGCTGTTGTGACTGAAAATAACGCCAGCCATATAACGCCCCCAAACCGACAACGGCGCCGATCACGACCGCTTTACCGTTGTCTCGCCACCACTTCTTAATGGCTTCAACCTGCTGCTCTTCTGTGGTGTAGACGTCCACGTTCTGTCCTCTTAAATCAATGCTTTTAGTGACGCGGCGATCTCATCCTGATTCAGTGTTTGTTGCTCGCCGCCTTTCAAATCTTTTAACGCCACTGTGCCGTTAGCAACTTCATCCTCGCCTAGCACGAGCGCCACAGAGGCGCCGACTTTATCCGCGCGCTTAAACTGTTTCTTAAAGCTACCACCGCCAAAATGTGACATCACACGCAGTCCGGGCACCTGTTCGCGTAAGCGCTCCGCCAGTTTCATCCCAGCGATCATCGCGCCTTCACCCGCCGTGACCATGTACACATCCACCGCCGGGCGGACATCATCTTGGTTGAGGTTTTCCAGCATCAGAACCAAACGCTCCAATCCCATTGCAAATCCAACGGCTGGCGTCGCTTTCCCCCCGAGTTGCTCAACCAAGCCATCATAACGGCCACCACCGCACACCGTGCCTTGCGCCCCCAAGCTATCGGTGATCCACTCAAACACGGTCCGGTTGTAGTAGTCGAGGCCACGTACCAAACGGTGGTTAACTTGGTATTCGATACCTGCCGCGTCCAAGAGTTCACACAAGAGAGCAAAATGCTGTTTTGATTCGTCATCCAGATAATCACCCAACTGAGGCGCATTAACCAATACAGCTTGGATGTCCGCATTTTTGGTATCGAGCACGCGCAATGGGTTGGTCTGCATTCGACGCTTGCTGTCTTCATCCAACACTGATTCGTGTTGCATCAAAAAGTCCACCAGCGCTTGACGATAGTTCGCACGCGCTTGTGGTGAGCCGATTGAGTTAAGCTCCAATCGCACATGCTCAGCAATGCCCAGCTCACGCCACATACGTGCGGTCATCATGATAAGTTCCGCGTCCACGTCTGGGCCATTTAGGCCAAACACCTCAACGCCAAACTGATGAAACTGGCGATAACGACCTTTTTGTGGGCGCTCATGACGGAACATAGGCCCGGTGTACCACAAGCGGTGCTCTTGGTTGTACAGCAGGCCATTTTCGATCCCCGCTCGGACACAACCCGCGGTCCCTTCAGGACGCAAAGTGAGGCTGTCGCCGTTGCGATCATCGAAGGTGTACATTTCTTTTTCGACAACGTCTGTCACTTCGCCAATCGCACGGCTAAACAAATGCGTTGCTTCCACAATAGGCATGCGAACTTCGCTATAGCCGTAAGCGCTCACTACCTTTTTAATCGTAGATTCGAGCTTTTGCCATAAAGGAGATTGAGACGGGAGGCAGTCATTCATGCCTCGAATTGCTTGAATTGTTTTAGCCACGTTAACTTCCGTTACCGACATGATAGAAAAGGGGAGAAGGCCGCCTAACGGCTTAGCCTTCTTGATCGATTTGTGACACCTTGATGCGGTTGCGTTCATCCATCATCGCCGCTTTGGCGCGGATTTTTGCCTCCAACTCATCCACCAAGTTGTCGTTATTAAAGCGCTCTTTTTGGCGTTTACCGTCGAGGTAATAAGCGCTGCGCTTGTTACCTCCAGCCAAACCGAGGTGAGACGCTTCGGCTTCACCCGGGCCATTGACCACACAACCAATCACGGAGACATCCATTGGGGTCAGTATATCTTCCACGCGCTGCTCGAGCGCATTGACTGTACCAATCACATCAAACTCTTGACGCGAACAGCTCGGACACGCAATAAAATTGACGCCGCGCGAGCGAATGCGAAGTGATTTGAGAATATCGAAGCCCACTTTGATTTCTTCTACCGGATCGGCGGCGAGCGATACCCGCAAGGTATCACCAATGCCTTCCGCCAGTAGCATTCCCAAACCAACGGATGACTTAACCGCACCAGCACGCGCGCCACCAGCCTCCGTAATGCCAAGGTGTAAAGGCTGATCAATCTGCCGAGCAAGTTTGCGATAAGACTCAACCGCCAAGAAGACATCTGACGCTTTGACGCTGACTTTAAATTGATCGAAGTTAAGACGGTCCAAGATATCGACATGACGCATGGCCGACTCGACCAAAGCATCGGGCGTTGGCTCCCCGTATTTTTCTTGCAGATCGCGCTCAAGTGAGCCGCCATTCACACCAATTCGGATTGGAATGTTTTTATCACGTGCGGCATCTACCACCGCCCGAATGCGCTCTTCTTTACCAATATTGCCTGGGTTGATACGCAAACAATCGACACCATACTCCGCCACTTTTAATGCAATACGGTAGTCAAAGTGGATGTCTGCCACCAAAGGGATCGACGTTTGCGCTTTAATCTCTTTAAACGCTTCCGCCGCGTCCATGGTGGGTACTGACACCCGAACGATATCTGCACCCACCCCTTCTAGCGCTTTGATTTGCGCGACGGTGGCTGCCACATCTGTGGTTCGCGTGTTGGTCATAGATTGCACGGCAATCGGCGCGCCATCACCAATCGGCACATTGCCGACATTGATGCGCGTTGAGGGACGGCGTTTGATGGGAGTTTCGTTGTGCATATCGACGTTCTCTGATTACTGCGGAAGGCGCAACCGAGCCACTTGGCCGGTTGGGAAGCCATCAAGATCAATGTTGTCGCCATTAAAGGTGATTTTCACCACACTAGGGGCACCCAATACTAATTGATACGGGGTGTCGCCGGTTAAGGTCACTTGTTCACCCTCAGATTTTATCCCGGTTGCCAGTCGCTCACCATTGGCGTCTCGCACGTCTATCCAGCAATCTCCACTAAAGGTCATCACCAGACGGTTATTGACCGTGCTTGCGGGGGCTTCATCCTCAGACGCTGCCGTTGGTTGTGCCTCTGGTGTTGTTTGCGTTGTCGCCTCGTCCGTTTGCGCCGACTCAACCGCAGTGGCCGATTCTGACGCGGTCGATGCTGATGGGCTCACCTCATCTGACACCGGCGCGTTCGCGGCATCTTGTACATCAGTGACCTGCGGCTCCGCCCCTTGTGAGGCCGCCGAATCTGTCATCGCAGGCTCGGCCATTGCCGGTGCATCGGTGGCAACCATCGCGCTATCTTGTGCTGATGGGGTCGTGACGAGTTCATCCGCTTGTTGGCTATCCAATTGTGTTGGCACGGACGTCATAGCCTGCTGATTCTGCCAATACCACACGCCGGTGATCCCGACCGCAATGGCAATAATCACCCAAGACAGCCACATTAATCGACTTTCGCTCTTTTGCCGCCGCGTTTTGCGCGAGAAGCTTTGCATTTTTTGTACGGTAGCCGCACTGCTCGCTTCCATATTACTATTACCCAACAGCTGATCGGCGTCGATTTGCATCAGCTTGGCATAGGAGCGCAAATAGCCACGTGTAAACGTGGCCAATTGATCCATGTCTGGGTTGTTTTGTTCAAGATCCTCAATGACACTGACCCGCAACCGAAGTCGGTCAGCAACATCACGAACACTCCAGCCCATTTTCTCTCGCGCTTGCTTTAATACTTCCCCGGGCGCAGGTTGGGTATCAGATTGCGCTTGTTCTTCCGTCTGTTCAGTATTCATTCGCTAGGTACAATTGATATTCTTTGGATTCTGGAAACCGTTGCGCCAATCGCTGAGCGTCATGGGCAGCTCGCTCCGTGTAGCCTTGTTGCTGATAAGCTTTCACTAGCAATAACAGTCCGGCAGGCTGAACACCAACGCGTTGGTGGAGCCGCTTGATACGTGCGACGGCTGCTGCCTCTTGCCCAGTCTCTATCTCTAACTTGGCAAGTTGTAAACCCGCACGGACATTCCGCGGGTCGTGATCAGCCGCTTTGCTAAACAAGGCTTTTGCGCGTTCTACGTGGCCAGCTTTTAGCTGACAAAACGCCGCGTTTTCATAACTGTCTGACACACGATGATAATACGGTTGTACGACTGCTTGCAAAAATGCGTCATTTGCCGCGGCAAACCGCTGTTGTTCGCACAAGAAAACACCGTAATTGTTATATACATCGCCTTTTTCAGACGCTTGCGCTAACGCTTGTTGATATAAGCGATCCGCTTTGTCGTTTTCACCGACACGTTGTTGATAATACGCCATCGACAGCGAGGTGCGATAGTAGTTAGGTGCATATTGGCGCGCTTGCTGCAAGTTTTGCTGCGCTTGTTGATAGCGATCACTGTTTAGATAGCCTAATCCCAGTGCAATACGCGCCTCTGCGGCTTGAATCTTATCAAAATTGGGCTCACTGTGCTGCGAACTTGGCGTTGAACAACCAGCCAACGCCATCAACACGCCCACAACCCAAACCGTTTTTGTCATGCCATCCCCTTATCGCCATCTCATTTAGACGGGTCGAACAGGGATCACCTCCTGTGCGCCCAGTCGCTTCTCGGCACGCTTAGTTCGGTCGACAATGTCACCGGCTAGTTGGCCACACGCTGCGTCAATGTCATCGCCTCGTGTTTTACGTACCGTCACAGTAAAGTCGTATTCCATCAAGGTTTTCATAAACCTATCAATACGAGAATTACTCGGTTTGTTGAACGGTGATCCAGGATACGGGTTAAATGGGATCAGGTTAATCTTCGCTGGGGTGTCTTTTAATAGCTCTGCGAGTTGGCGCGCATGCTCCATGTAGTCATTGACATGATCCAGCAAGATATATTCTACCGTCACACGGCCGCGGTTGGCATTTGAGGTTGCGATATAACGGTGTACCGCATCCAAAAAGGCCTCGATATCCCAACGATCGTTAATTGGCATGATTTGGCTACGCAGCTCATCGTTCGGCGCATGCAGTGAGATGGCCAAGGCGACATCGATTTTGCCAATCATTTGCTCCAAGCCAGAGACCACACCCGATGTCGACACGGTGACTCGGCGCTTAGATAAGCCATAAGCATTGTCGTCGAGCATCAAATTCAGAGAAGGGAGAAGGTTTTTCATGTTGAGCAGCGGCTCTCCCATGCCCATCATCACCACGTTAGTGATCGGACGACGGCCCGTCTCTTTCTCAATGCCGATCTCTTTCGACGCACGCCACACTTGCCCGATGATCTCAGACACACGCAAGTTGCGGTTAAAACCTTGTGCCCCGGTTGAGCAGAACTTGCAATCAAGCGCACAGCCTACCTGAGAGGAGACACACAGTGTCGCGCGGTCATCTTCGGGGATATACACGGTTTCCACGTCTTGACCGCCCACACGCATTGCCCATTTGATGGTGCCATCTTGGGAGTAATGCGCTTCACTGACTTCTGGGGCTTTAATTTCTGCCACCCGCTTGAGCTTCTCACGCAACTTCTTGTTGATGTTGTTCATTTCATCGAAGTCGTCGCAACCAAAGTGATACATCCACTTCATGACTTGGTCAGCACGGAAGGCTTTTTCGCCGAGCTCATCAGCGAAGTAGGCACGCAATCCTTGCCTGTCAAAATCAAGCAGATTAACTTTCTCTGTCGTCATTGGGGGTTGCCTCGTAAGAACTAGCTAGGTGGTAAGACTGAATCATCGCCTCACGCGTGCCGATGTCTTACCTTGATCATAGCCAAGATATCTCCTCGGGACGCGCTTAAGGCGCGAAATTGTACAGGCTTTAGATCACAGTTTCCACTCTCTAACAGCGGGGTTATTCAATGTGGTTGTCTGATTTCGATAGGCAGAAAAAAAGAGGCTGACGCCTCTTTTTGAAGATTAAAAAGCAGGTGTTTGATTTAGCAGCGAGGATGAATTTCATCCGCGGTAAAAAAGTACGCGATTTCGCGCTCTGCAGACGCAGGGCTATCAGAGCCATGCACTGAGTTATATTGCATGCTTTCCGCATAGTCAGCGCGCAATGTGCCACACGCTGCTTCTTCTGGGTTGGTTTTTCCCATCAACTCACGGTAGCGGCTAATCGCGCTCTCGCCTTCTAGTACTTGCACCATGATAGGGCCTGACGTCATGAACCCAACCAAGGATTCAAAGAAAGGCTTCCCTTGGTGCTCGGCATAAAATCCTTCTGCCTGCTCTTTGCTAAGATGGAGCATTTTCGCCGCCACGATACGCAAACCTGCACTTTCGATACGCTGATAAAGCGTGCCAATTAAATTACGCTCTACGGCATCAGGTTTAACGATAGAAAAAGTGCGTTCAATGGTCATTCGCTTGTCCTTTCACTGTCTGAATCTGGCCCGCTAGGGGCAACAACGCGCCTACCCTAGCAAATTTCCTCGCGTGTCCCTATGACCAATCGGGTGAAGCGTTAACTCACACAAAATTTTTGTTAACCTTTCACCCAAGGTGTCACAGGTCTATTTCGCTTGGTCGAGCAATACACGCGCTAGGGTTTTCACACCCATACCGGTCGCGCCCACGGCCCATTTATCATTGGCCGCTTTGCGGTAAGTGCCAGAGCAATCAATGTGCATCCAGCCTTTTTGATAATCCTCAACAAAGTAGGAAAGGAACGCCGCCGCGGTGCTCGCACCTGGCATGTACGCCCCCATGGATGCATTGGCAATATCCGCAAACGAGGAAGGCAGCAGCTGGCGATGGAACTCGGCCAATGGCAACGGCCACATGCCCTCGCCTTCTTTTTGTGCCGCGTCAAGCGTACGGTGTGCGAGCTCATCGTCGAAACTAAACAGCGCATGATAGTCATTACCCAACGCGGCTTTTGCCGATCCGGTGAGCGTGGCACAATCAATCAGAAGTTCAGGTTTTTGTTCACTGGCGTACATCAGGCCATCAGCGAGCACCAAGCGCCCTTCCGCATCGGTATTGAGCACTTCAACGGTCACGCCATTTTTGTACGTGATAATATCACCCAACTTGTAAGCACTGCTTGAGATCATGTTCTCGGCACAGCAGAGTACCAGTTTAACGCGTTTATTCAGCCCCTTGGCAATCGCCATCGCCAGCGCCCCGGTCGCCGTCGCTGAGCCGCCCATGTCCGCTTTCATGGTGGTCATAAAGTCGGAGCCTTTAATGCTGTAGCCCCCAGAATCAAAGGTGATCCCTTTCCCCACCAAACAGGCATACACAGGCGCGTCCGGATCGCCTGTAGGGTTATAGTCAAGTTGTAACATGGTCGGTTTGCGCGCCGAGCCACGACCGACGGTATAAATGCCATTCCAGCCTTTTTCTAACAGGTCGGTACCGGAAATGATTTTATAAGTGACTTGGTCGGGGGCCATGGACTTAACAAACTCCCCTGCACGCGCCACTAACTGATGTGGCCCAACTTCTTCTGCCGTTTGGTTGATAATATCGCGTACCCAGTCACCCACGGTCTGTCGAAGCTCGAACTCTTGCGTATCGGCATCGTTCAACACGGTCTGCGTAAAGGCGACCTTATTTTTGGGGCCACGAAGCCCTTGGTAGAACGCCCAGACTAATTCAAGATCCCAGTGTTCTCCTGTGAGTGTCAGCGCAGGCACACCTTGCCCTTCAAGCTTGCGCGCCGCTTGTTGCACCTTGTCTCGCGGGTTGGCATCGCTCGACACATGGATCACCGCGTTGTCAGCGTCAAAGGAGACCAGCGCGTTATCGCCCCACTGTGGCGCCGCCGGCTGATGCGACAGGATAACGTTTAATGAATCTGACATATTGCACTCCTTGTACTGTCTCGCTGCTTTTACTGTACAGCGTGTCTCACTGGGCTCTCAGACAAACGCCTGGACGCCTCAGCGATATGAAAAAAGCGAGCCCATTGGCCCGCTTTGAATGTATGTTTTATTGGCCACAGGTACTGTGCCGAGCCGGAGACGATAACACAAGTATTATCAATCACTCGCGAGAGCTAGCCCTCAGTCTCGCTCATCCATCCAGCACATGATGATCGCCTCGAGGATGCGCTCATTGGAACGCTCTGGGTCATCGTCAAAATCATCCAGTTCAGTGATCCACTGATGCAAATCAGTAAAACGAACCGTTGTTGGATCGACATCTGGGTAGGCGTCACAAAGCTCGATTGCAATATCGAGCGAGTCTGTCCATTTTAAGCTCATCTTGCTTCTCCGTCCGTTACAGCCTTGGATTAATGGTTTTCGGCTGCGTGATTCAAGGTATAGCGCGGGATCTCAACCACCAAATCTTCATCGGTAATTTTTGCTTGGCAACCCAAGCGAGACTCCGGCTCAAGCCCCCACGCTTTGTCGAGCATGTCATCTTCTAGCTCATCACTTTCGTCTAACGAGTCGAACCCTTCACGGATCACCACATGGCAGGTGGTACACGCACACGACTTTTCACACGCGTGTTCAATGCCAATGCCATTTTTCAACGCCACGTCGAGGACTGTTTCCCCTTCTTTCGCTTCCAATTCCGCACCTTCTGGGCATAACTCGTGGTGCGGCAGAACAATAATCTTAGGCATGATTACACCTCATCAATGGATTGGCCGGCCAACGCATGACGAATCGATTGATCCATGCGGCGTGCCGCAAAGGTCTGGCTGGCTTTGTCTAATGCTTTGATCCCGGCTTCAATGGCGGCGCCATCATCACCGTTGCGCAAGGCAATCAAGGCTTCTATTTCTTTCACCAAAGCTTGCTGCTCATCAGGGTTGAGCAGGTTATCCCCGTCTTGTTGCATGGCAACCAGCAAGCCTTCGATCACACGATCGGCTTCCACACGCTGCTCCGCCAAGTAGCGGGCATCTTTGTCTTCTTCCGCATGGGTAAATGACGATTTGATCATGGTGGCAATCTCATCATCACTCAAGCCATAAGAGGGCTTCACTTGGATAGACGCTTCCACTTCGGTGGATTTTTCCATCGCCGTCACGGACAACAAGCCATCAGCATCTACTTGATAAGTCACGCGAACATGGGCCGCCCCCGCCGTCATCGGTGGGATGCCTTTGAGGCTAAAACGTGCTAATGAGCGGCAATCGTCTACCATTTCACGCTCACCTTGTACCACATGCACTTTCATGCCGGTTTGGCCATCTTTAAACGTGGTGAATTCTTGCGCTTTTGCCACAGGAATGGTGGTGTTGCGTGGGATAATTTTCTCCACCAAACCGCCCATGGTTTCGATACCAAGAGAAAGCGGGATCACATCTAACAGCAACATGTCAGAGTCTGGTTTGTTGCCCACCAAAATATCAGCTTGTGTCGCGGCGCCAACGGCAACCACTTTATCTGGATCGATGCTGGTCAGTGGCTCGCGACCGAAAAACGTACCAACCTGTTCACGCACGGCGGGAACACGGGTAGAACCGCCCACCATCACGACTTCCAGCACCTCATCGGCACTGACACCGGCATCTTTTAATGCGCGGCGGCATGACATCAAGGTTTTCTTAATAAGTGGAGCAACCAATTGATCGAACGTTTCACGGCTCAACTCGCCTTGCCACCCCAGCACATCGATGGACGCGCTGTCAGCAGAAGAAAGGGCAATTTTCGCCTGCGTGGCGGCGTGCAGCACGGTACGGCGCTGATCGCCACTGAGGGTGTCAAACCCGGCTTGCTCACAGATCCATTGCTCGAGTAGATGGTCAAAGTCGTCTCCGCCCAATGCGGAATCGCCGCCGGTCGCCATGACCTCAAACACGCCCTGAGACAAGCGTAGAATCGAGATATCAAAGGTGCCGCCACCTAGGTCATAGACCGCAATCACCCCTTCTTGGCCCGAATCAAGGCCATAAGCAATCGCCGCAGCGGTAGGCTCGTTAAGCAAACGCAGCACGTTTAGGCCTGCCAGCTTCGCCGCATCTTTAGTCCCCGCACGTTGTGCGTCATCAAAATAAGCGGGTACGGTGATCACCACACCTTCAAGCGCGTCGCCCAAACTTTTTTCCGCACGTTCGCGAACGGTGCGTAAGATATCGGACGAGCCCTGCACTGGGTTAATCGCGCCACGGCGGGTTTCCACTTGTGGCAAGCCATTTTCGGTTTGTGAAAACTGATAAGGAAGTTGCGGATAACGGGCTTGCACATCGTCTAATGAACGCCCCATCATGCGTTTGACAGACACCAAGGTATTGGCGCTATCCGTTTGCACGTGTGGGAGGGCGTCATAGCCCACGGAAATGGCATCATCACCGTAATGGACCACAGAAGGGATCAGTGGTCGATCTTGTTCGTCGTTCAAGGTGGTTGCGGTACCGCTTCGTACCGTGGCCACCAAGGTGTTGGTGGTACCCAAATCGATGCCGACCGCGTGCTTGTGCTCATGCGGCGCGGCACTTTGACCGGGCTCTGAAATTTGTAACAGTGCCATGTCTAATCCTTAAACTTTACTGCGTTGACAGGCGAAAGGGCGATCAACTCATCAGCTGATCTTCGACACGCTCCACTTCATGGCGAAGCTTTTCTGCGAACTTGAGTTTACGCACAATCACGGCGGCCTCTTGCCACTGTGACGCAGCCAATGCCTGTTTAACCTCTAGAATCAATGCGTCGTAGAGTGACTGGGCTTTTTCACCAAAATCAAACAGCGCCGCTTCATCTTGGCTATCGGTAATCGACTCGAGCTCCTCACGCAACGTCATTTGCTGCATCAGGAACTCAGGATCCTGCATGGTTTGCTGTTCGTCTTTTAAGTCAATACCTTGCAACGTCAGCATATACTCAGCGCGTCGAACCGGATCTTTTAACGTCTGAAACGCGTCATTCACTTGCGATGCTTTCTGTACCGCCTGCAGACGGGTTTTCTCGTCTTGGCTAGCAACATTATCGGGATGGTACTGACGTTGCAATTCCCGAAACGTTGAAGAAAGCGAGCTACCGTCCAGCTCAAACTGATACGGTAGCTCGAAAAGTTCAAAATGATTCATGTGCTCTCACGGATTACACGTTGAAGCTTTCGCCACAACCACATTCACTACTCACGTTAGGGTTGTTGAATTGAAAACCTTCATTCAGGCCTTCTTTAACAAAATCCAGCTCTGTCCCTTCGAGATAGAGCAAGCTCTTACCATCGACGATTACCTTGACATCATCGTACTCAAAAACCTGATCGCCTTCTTGCAGCTCATCCGCAAATTCGAGTACATAGGCCATGCCTGAACACCCTGACGTTCTCACGCCCAGGCGCAAGCCAATGCCTTTGCCACGGTTATTGAGAAACGCTCTGACGCGATCTGCTGCCGCCTGTGTCATGGTAATAGCCATATATCAACAACCCCTTCGTTTTACTGCTGGTGTTTTTTCTTGTAATCACTGACCGCCGCTTTAATGGCGTCTTCCGCCAAGATAGAGCAGTGCACCTTGACGGGTGGTAGCTCTAATTCTTCTGCGATCTCAGAATTTTTGATCGCAGCAGCGTCGTCAATCGAGCGGCCTTTCACCCACTCGGTAACCAGTGAGCTCGAGGCAATCGCCGAGCCGCAGCCGTATGTTTTAAACTTGGCGTCTTCGATGATGCCTTCGTCATTCACCTTGATTTGTAGTTTCATGACGTCGCCACACGCAGGGGCACCAACCATGCCATTACCAACCGATGGGTCGCCTTTCTCAAACGAGCCAACGTTACGTGGGTTTTCGTAGTGGTCAATTACTTTATCGCTGTAAGCCATAATCGTTTCCTCAATATGATTGCTCACTGTTGCCAGCTGGCGCGTTATTCGAGTTAGTGGTGCGCCCATTCAACGGTACTTAGATCGATACCGTCTTTGTACATGTCCCAAAGTGGTGACATTTCACGCAGCTTGTTAACTGCTTCACGCACTTTCTCAATCGCATAATCCACTTCTTCTTCCGTCGTAAAGCGACCAAAGGAGAAGCGCAGCGAGCTATGTGCGAGCTCATCGTCGCGTCCAAGCGCACGAAGCACATAGGAAGGTTCAAGGCTTGCTGAGGTACACGCAGACCCTGACGATACCGCCAGATCTTTCAGTGCCATCAGCAATGACTCGCCTTCAACAAAGGCAAAGCTCACGTTTAGGTTATGTGGAACACGCTGTTCCAAATCGCCATTGACGTAAACTTCTTCTAAATCTTTCACGCCTTCATAAAAACGCTCGCGCAATGCCAGCGCATGTTGGAAGTCTTTCTCGCGCTCTTCTTTCGCGATACGGAACGCTTCACCCATGCCCACAATTTGGTGAGTAGGCAATGTGCCTGAACGCATACCACGCTCGTGACCACCACCATGCATTTGCGCTTCAATGCGTACGCGTGGCTTACGGCGAACGTACAAGGCACCAATGCCTTTAGGGCCGTACGCTTTGTGTGCGCTGAACGAGATCAAATCGATTTTCATCTCTTTGACGTCCAGTGGCACTTTACCCACTGACTGCGCCGCATCGACGTGGAACATAATTTTACGTTCACGACAAAGCTCGCCAATCGCAGAGATATCTTGAATCACGCCAATCTCGTTATTCACGTGCATGATTGACACTAAAATCGTGTCATCACGCATCGCCGCTTCGAGCTTCTTCAGATCGACCAGGCCGTTTTCTTCTGGCTCAAGATACGTCACCTCAAAGCCTTCACGCTCCAGTTGACGGCAAGGGTCAAGCACGGCTTTATGCTCTGTTTTGCAGGTAATAATGTGCTTGCCTTTCTTGGAGTAGAAATTAGCAATACCTTTGATAGCCAAGTTGTCTGACTCAGTCGCGCCAGAGGTAAACACGATCTCACGTGGGTCGGCATTGCAGTAATTGGCAATGTTCTCACGCGCTGTATCAACCGCTTCTTCTGCTTGCCAGCCAAAGCGGTGTGAACGAGAGGCCGGGTTACCAAAAAACCCGTCCATGGTCAGGTACTGACTCATTTTTTCAGCAACGCGCGGATCCACCGGACACGTGGCTGAATAATCAAAATAAATGGGCAATTTCATGTTTTTCTCCAATTACACCGACATTGGTCATCAGGAGCGAACGTTCACGCCTATGGTGGCGCTATCTTGTTTGACCTTCGAGCTAAATGTGTTTCTGGGCGCCAATGAGGCATCCAGTTTAGCGTCCTGACGATCTGCTACTTGCTTCACTTCGTTATCATGCATCAGCTCACCGAGCGTGATGTCGTTTAAAAAGCCGCTAATTCGGGCACTTAAGTCGTGCCACAGAGTATGTGTTAAACAACGGGTGCCGCCTTGGCAATCCGCTTTACCTTGGCACTTGGTCGCGTCGACAGATTCGTCAACGGCAGCAATCACGGCCCCCACGGCAATGTCACTTGCCGCAATACCGAGGCGATAGCCGCCGCCGGGACCACGTACACTTGTCACCAACCCCGACTTGCGGAGCCGTGAAAAAAGTTGCTCAAGATAAGACAAGGAAATGCCTTGACGCTCAGAGATGTCCGCCAGTGGTACAGGACCCTGCTCGGCATGAAGCGCCACATCGAGCATGGCGGTAACCGCATAACGGCCTTTCGAAGTCAATCTCATAACACGCTACCTGTGGTGAATAGATGCTCAGATAGTTACATACCCGAGTAATTTGGTCAAGTATTTACCTGAGTATTTTTGTCAGGTTTTCACCTTAAGTTACGCATGCTCGGTTGAAAGGATCACTGAGCGCGATGATTATCGGTATTTTGCTCGCGCGATGCCGCTTGTTGGGTCACTTTTTCGATGGATGACAGCACCCCCCGTAAAATATTTAACTCTTGGCTCTCAAGTCGCGCTCGGTTAAAGAGCCGACGTAACTTGGTCATCACCATCCCGGGATGCTGAGTACGGATAAATCCGGTTTTGCTAAGGACCGTTTCTAGGTGCTGATAAAACCGTGAAAGCTCTTCATTTAAAGGGTAGGTTTGTTCCAGCGTGGGGCCTTGATAGGCTTGACTGTCTAACCAAGCGACGCGCATTTCATAGCACAGGGTTTGTACCGCCATCGCCAAGTTCAACGAGCTATAGTCTGGGTTGGACGGAATCGACACATGATAATGACAGGTCTGCAGCTCTTCATTGGTCAAGCCAGTGCGCTCGCGACCAAAGACAATCGCCACCGGGTGAGTACTCGCCTCTTCCACGGCCTTTTTACCGCATTCGCGCGCATCGAGCATCGGCCACTCGAGTGTCCGGCTTCTTGCACTGGTTCCCACCACAAGGCCACAGTCTGCCACTGCCTCTTCTAAGGTACCGACGACCCGCGCATTGTTGGCGATATCACTGGCACCGGCCGCCAACGCAATGGCTTGGCCATCCACTTTACATTCGGGGGCCACGAGGGTCATATTGCTAAGCCCCATGACTTTCATTGCCCTTGCGGCTGAGCCAATATTACCGGAATGGGAAGTTCCCACCAATACGACGCGGATTTGATCTAGCATGATGTTGTTTTCGTCTCTTACGCTGTGCACCCTTGGTGGGGTGGGCAGGTGTCTGTTAGATCTGCGCAGTTTATCACAGTGCAATCGATAATACTTCTCAGCTAAGCGTGTCGCGCCAGTTCACGGACGTCGCGACGGTCAAAAAATACCCACTTTCCTTTTGCTCTGGCTCTGTTATACTCCGCCCCGCTTTCGTTCTTTAACATCCGTTGGGAAAACCGTATGCATCCGATGCTAAACATCGCCGTCCGTGCTGCACGGAAGGCTGGCGACTTTATCGCCAAATCTGCAGAAAACAGAGACAACATCGAAACCGCGCAAAAAGGCAGTAATGACTTTGTCACTAATGTCGACAAAGCGGCAGAACAAATCATCATCGACATCATCAAAAAGTCCTACCCGGACCACACCATCGTTGGCGAAGAGTCAGGCGTGGCTGAAGGGAAAGATAGCGACTATCAATGGATCATCGACCCACTGGATGGCACCACCAACTTCGTTAACGACTTTCCCCATTTCAGCGTGTCTATCGCGGTGCGTATTAAAGGCCGCACTGAGATCGGCTGCGTTTACGACCCTATCCGTAATGAGCTATTCACCGCACAACGTGGTGCTGGCGCACAACTCAATAACAAGCGTATTCGTACCGGTAGCGCCAAAGAGCTCGACGGCACAATCTTAGCGACGGGCTTCCCCTTCAAAGCAAAGCAACACGCTGAAGGCTTTATGGCGGTCGTGAGCGCGTTATTCGTTGATTGTGCTGATTTCCGTCGCACCGGCTCTGCCGCGTTGGATCTTTGCTATGTGGCCGCAGGCCGTGTTGATGGCTTTTTTGAGCTTGGCCTGAAACCGTGGGATATCGCGGCAGGCGAATTGATTGCCCGTGAAGCTGGGGCGATTTGTACCGACTTTAACGGTGGAACCGACTACATGCGTAGCGGTAACGTGGTAAGCGGTGCACCACGCGTCGTAAAAGGCATGCTGGCCAAAGTGCGCGAGAACGCCCCTGAGTCGATGAAAAAATAATGCTTCCCTCTGGGTATAAAAAAAGCGACGCTCGGTGAGCGTCGCTTTTTTTATGCCGTCAAATCATCGGCTGTCTCTTTAACACTGAGTGCCATACTGGCTGCGACGCACACCGAGTGTGCAATTCGCCCCGCAACAGACGCGGGGCGAGCGCATCAAGGCATCGCGTCAAACTCTTGCCCTTCTTTTTCCACTTCTGGCACCAACAGGTGCTCACGCGCAATACCCAGCTTCAATGCCAGAGCAGACGCCACGTAGATTGAAGAGTAGGTACCCACAGTGATACCAATCAGCAAGGCCATCGCAAAGCCGTGGATCATGGTTCCACCCAAGGTGAACAGTGCAATCACCACAAACAAAGTCGTGCCCGAGGTAATGGTGGTTCGACTCAGGGTCTGAGAGACAGACGCATTAATGATTTCATCTGACTCACCTTTACGCAGCTTACGGAAGTTTTCACGAATACGGTCGAACACCACAATAGTATCGTTCAACGAGTACCCCACCACCGTCAACAACGCAGCGACAATGGTCAAGTCCACTTCGACTTGGAACAAGGAGAAAATACCCAAGGTAATGATCACATCGTGCGCCAGTGCCATCACCGCGCCAGCCGCCAAGCGCCACTCGAAACGGAACGACACGTAGATCAGGATACAGACCAGCGCGATAATAATCGCCAACCCACCCGCTTCGGTCAGCTCGTCACCCACATTCGGGCCAACAAACTCGATGCGGCGCATTTCTACCTGATCACCCGTACCTGTTTTGATGGCATTGAGCACCTCGTTACCGAGGTTCTCGCCTTCCATATCATCACGCGGACGCAGGCGCACCATCACATCAGTGGCACTACCGAAGTTTTGTACCACGGCGTCACCAAAGCCGTCAGCCGCCAGTGACTCACGAATTTGCGGTAAGTCAGCGGGCTGTTCAAAGCCCACTTCTATCAAGGTACCACCGGTAAAGTCGAGCCCCCAGTTAAGCCACTTAGTGGATAGGGTGACGACAGACGCGGCAATCATGGCGATGGACAACACGAAGGCCAATTTAGACCAACGCATAAAGTTGATCGACATGTCCGGTTTAAATATTTGAAACATGCTTGGACTCCCTTAAATCGACAGTTTCTTGACGCGCTTACCACCGTACACCAAGTTAACCAGTGCACGCGTACCAATGATGGCAGTAAACATCGAGGTCAAAATACCGATCGACAGTGTCACCGCGAAGCCTTTTATCGCGCCTGTTCCCACAGCAAACAAGATGATTGCGGTGATCAGCGTGGTGATATTGGCATCGGCGATGGTACTAAACGCGTTAGAATAACCACGGTCGATTGCATGTTGAGGATTGCGTCCTTCGTGGATTTCTTCGCGGATCCGCTCAAAAATCAGCACGTTGGCATCGACCGCCATCCCCACTGTCAAGACGATACCGGCAATACCAGGCAGTGTCATGGTCGCCCCTGGGATCAGAGACATAATACCGATGATCAAGACGATATTGGCGAGCAAGGCACAGTTGGCAAACAGACCAAAGCGACGATAGTAAATCAAGGTGAAGAGCATCACCGCCACCAAGCCCCAGATACAGGCTTGCACACCCATGTTGATATTTTGCTGACCCATTGATGGACCAATGGTGCGCTCTTCAACAATCGAGATAGGCGCAATCAAGGCACCTGCGCGCAGCAGCAGCGCCAAGTTATGTGCTTCGGCGGCAGAATCAATGCCGGTAATGCGGAAATTACGTCCCAAAGCAGACTGGATCGTGGCTTGGTTAATCACTTCTTCGTGTTTTTCCAAGATCACTTTGCCGTCTTCGTCACGCTCGCCACTGTCTTTGTATTCTGCAAACACGGTGGCCATCAGCTCACCAATATTGCGCTTACTGAAGTCCGCCATTTTGTCACCACCCTCACTGTCGAGAGAGATGTTAACTTGTGGTCGGCTGTATTCATCGCGGGAGGAGCTGGCGTCAGTAATGTGTGAGCCCGTCAAAATGACCCGCTTTTTCAGCACGGCGGGACGGCCATCTCGAGTACGCATCAACTCGCTGCCCGGTGGCACGCGGCCTGCCATGGCGGCAGATAGGTCAGCGTCCTGATCCACTTCGCGGAATTCCAAGGTCGCGGTGGCACCAAGAATTTCTTTCGCGCGTGCCGTGTCTTGCACACCGGGGAGTTCAACCACAATACGGCTTGCGCCCTGACGTTGCACCAAAGGCTCGGCCACACCCAGTTCATTCACACGGTTGCGCAGAATGGTAATGTTTTGCGCCACCGCGTAGTTACGAATCTCTTTGAGGCGCTCTTCTTTGTAAACCGCGGCTAATCGCCCTTCATCTTCATCGACAGAAAAGTTCATGTCGAGGTAGTTGTTCGAGAGCAGTTCTAGCGCTTTATTGGTGTCTTCGGCATTACGCAGATTCACCACAACACGGGTGTTATCTTCTATTCGTAAACCACGATAACGGATACGCGCTTCACGTAAGTCGGTGCGGAAGCTGTCTTCTTGCTGGGTGATCAGCTTTTCTAATGCTGCATCCATGTCCACTTCCATCAGGAAGTGCACCCCACCACGTAGGTCTAGGCCAAGCTTCATCGGGGTAGCACCCAGCGTATCCAGCCACGATGGCGTTGCAGGCGCCAAGTTTAAGGCAACAACATAGTCATCACTGTCGAAACGCGACATCAAGGCATCACGGGCACTGATTTGTGCTTCCGTGTCTTTAAAGCGGGCTAAGACGGTACCGTCTTCGAGCGCAATGGATTGGTAGGAAAGGTCGTTCGATTCGAGGGTCTGTTTGATGGAGTCCAACGCAGTCATATCTACCGAGGCGCCACGCGCCCCGGAAATTTGTACTGCTGGATCTTCACCGTATAAATTGGGAAGCGCATACACGATGCCAATAACCAGTGTTATTAGCACCATGATGTACTTCCACAAAGGATAACGGTTTAGCACAGCATGCATCCTTTATGGTTGCGAGAATTAGAGAGACTGGATAGTACCTTTAGGCAGTACTGCCGTCACGAAGTCTTTTTTGATGGTCACTTCGTTATTATCGTTGAGTGCAATCACAATAAAGTCATTGTCTTCAGCGATTTGAGTGATCTTACCCACTAAACCACCTCCGGTTAGCACTTCGTCCCCTTTGCTCATAGATGCCATAAGGTTTTTGTGCTCTTTGACACGCTTAGATTGCGGGCGGTAGATCATAAAGTAAAAAATCACCGCAAAGAGACCAAGCATGATAAAAAGCTGCATTCCGCCACCTTGTGGTGCGGCTTCAGCGGCTGCGTGAGCTTGTGAGATAAACATTCAATCACGTCCTCGTTCTAGTTGTTGAATTCGAAATTAATCGAGCGGCGGCACTTCCTTGCCACGACGCGCGTAGAAATCCGCTACAAAGGCATCTAATCTACCTTCGTCAATCGCGTTACGCAAACCTTCCATCACGCGCTGATAGTAGCGTAAGTTGTGGATGGTGTTGAGTCGCGCGCCTAGGATCTCATTACAGCGGTCTAAATGGTAGAGGTAAGCACGGCTGTAGTGGCGGCAAGTGTAACAGTCACACTCGGGATCCAGAGGCGAGGTATCACTTTTATGTTTCGCATTGCGGATCTTGATCACACCGCCAGTAATAAACAAGTGGCCATTACGTGCGTTTCGTGTCGGCATCACACAATCAAACATGTCGACGCCACGACGAACCCCTTCGACCAAATCTTCAGGTTTCCCTACGCCCATCAGATAGCGCGGTTTATCCTCTGGCAGCTGTGGACAAGTGTGCTCCAAGATCCGGTGCATGTCTTCTTTCGGCTCTCCGACCGCTAGGCCGCCAACGGCATACCCATCAAAACCGATCTCGGTAAGACCTTCTACAGATACATCTCGCAAGTCCTCGTACACGCCGCCTTGTACAATACCAAACAAGGCATTTTTGTTACCTAATTTGTCAAAGTGATTGCGGCTACGTTTTGCCCAGCGTAGTGACATCTCCATCGACTTTTTCGCTTCGTCATGCGTGGCAGGATAGGGCGTACACTCATCAAAAATCATCACGATGTCTGATCCCAAGTCATATTGGATCTCCATCGATTTTTCCGCGTCCATAAAGATGCGATCGCCGTTCACTGGGTTGCGAAAGTGCACCCCTTCTTCGGTGATTTTACGGATATCGCCCAAACTGAACACTTGGAAACCGCCAGAGTCGGTCAAAATAGGGCCATGCCACTGCATAAAGTCATGCAAATCCCCGTGCAGTCGCATAATTTCCTGACCTGGGCGTAGCCATAGATGAAAAGTGTTCCCTAATAGGATCTCCGCCCCAGTCCCTTTCACTTCTTCAGGCGTCATCCCTTTGACGGTGCCATAGGTACCCACCGGCATAAAAGCCGGCGTTTCCACAGTGCCGCGTTCAAAGATTAAGCGGCCACGGCGAGCGCGTCCGTCGGTTTTTTTCAGTTCGTATTCCACGAATCCTCCTCAGTGCCAGAGAAACAGTCTGGCGTGTGTCTTATGCTAACAGGTTTACCCTGCCGCAAGCATAGCGCACACGGACACAAGAGCCCGTGTTCTCATCATGTCGTCAGTGGTGCTGACGGGTAATAAACATGGCATCGCCATAGCTGAAAAAGCGATAGCGTTCTTCAACCGCCGCACGATAAGCGGCCATGGTATGCTGGTAACCGGCAAACGCGCTTACCAACATGATCAAGGTGGATTCCGGCAAGTGAAAATTGGTCACCAATACATCCACTAGCTGCCACTCATACCCCGGATAGATAAAGATCTGCGTGTCATTAAAAAACGGGGACAGTGGCTCACCTTTTTGCTTGGCCGCCTGTGCCGCACTTTCCAGTGAACGCACCGAGGTGGTTCCCACCGCAATCACCCGCTTGCCTTGTGCTCGCGTTTGATTGACCGCATCAACCACCTCTTGCGGCACTTCAGCATACTCAGCGTGCATGGTGTGCTCTTCAATGTTGTCGACCCGAACCGGTTGGAACGTTCCGGCTCCCACGTGCAAGGTGACAAAAGCAATATTGACGCCTTTTTCTTTAAGCGCTGCCATAATGGCATCGTCAAAGTGTAACCCCGCCGTTGGCGCAGCGACGGCCCCAGGCTTTTGGTTATACACGGTTTGATAGCGTTCTTTATCGCTCTCTTCATCTGGGCGGTCGATGTATGGCGGCAACGGCATATGGCCGATGTCGTTAAGCGTATCTACCACGCCTTTATCGTCGTGTAGCTGGATTTCGAACAGAGCATCATGGCGTGCCACCATCTTTGCTGGGACCTGTCCGTCATCGCCGAGGAATAATTCGGCGCCGGGTTTAGGTGCTTTAGAGGCGCGCACATGGGCGAGGAAACGACGTTCGTCGAGCACACGCTCCACCAGCACCTCTATTTTACCTCCCGACGCTTTGCGACCATACACGCGCGCGGGGATCACACGCGTGTTGTTGAACACCATCAAATCCCCTGGCTCAACCAGATCGAGGATATCCTTAAACTGACGATGTACCACCTCACCGCTTGTGCCATCGAGTGACAATAAGCGACTTGCACTGCGATCCGGTTGCGGATAGCGTGCAATTAACTCATCGGGGAGTTCAAAGTGAAAATCGGATAATTGCATGACATTTGCCTAGATAAAAAGCAGGCCGCTAGTATAGGTAGCCCACCGTGAAGATCAAGCAAGCTGGATGCTTGATTCAGGCATCGTTTACACAGGCGCCAATGAACACAACATTTGCCTCGATGCGCGTAGTTATCTTGATGCATATCACGCCTAACCCGGTACAACTGCACTACAGTGAAAGTATCCCTGTGTACTGATGACAAGGAGGTGCCATGTTTATTGTTGATGATATGATGACCCGGCATCCACACACGCTTAGCCCTGACCATACCCTGGATGACGCGCACCGTTTAATGCGCGCCGAGCGCTTTCGCCATCTCCCCATCGTTGACGATGATGAGCGTTTGTTAGGACTGGTCACACAAAGAGATGTGCTGTCAGCACAAGCCTCTTCACTAGGCAAAACGACCAATGGCGATCACCAGCTCCATACTCCCTTATCACACTTTATCGAGCGGCAACTGGTCACAGTCGACCCCGGGGCGTCACTACGGGCCGCGGCGCTAACCATGCTCGAGCGTAAAATAGGCTGCTTACCGGTGGTGAAGCACCAACGTTTGGTTGGGATCATCACCGACAGTGATTTTGTGGCCATCGCGTCAACATTGCTGGAGATCCAAGAAGAAAGTGAGCCGGTTGAAGAGGGAGAATAAAAAAAGGGAGTGTGAGACTCCCTTTTTATCAGGTTGATAACCGGTATCGTGCGATTAGAATTGATCTTCTTCCGTCGAGCCCGTTAATGCCGTGACCGATGATTGCCCACCTTGGATAATATTGGTCATCTGATCAAAATACCCAGTACCCACTTCTTGCTGGTGCGCGACAAAGGTATAGCCACGCTCAGCGGCAGCGAACTCTGGACGCTGCACTTTTTCAACGTAGTGACGCATGCCCTCACCTTGCGCATAAGCATGCGCCAAGTCGAACATGTTGTACCACATGTTATGAATACCCGCTAAGGTAATGAACTGGTACTTATAGCCCATATCAGACAGTTCTTGTTGGAAACGCGCTATCGTCTCGGCGTCCAGGTTTTTCTCCCAGTTGAAAGACGGTGAGCAGTTATAAGCCAAAAGCTGGTCTGGATACTGAGCATGAATGGCTTCAGCAAACTGTCGTGCTTCTTCCAAGTCCGGTTTCGCGGTCTCGCACCAAATCAAATCGGCATACGGCGCATAAGCTAGGCCTCGAGAAATGGCTTGCTCAATCCCAGGACGCACGCGATAAAACCCTTCGGCTGTGCGCTCACCAACGATGAAGTCCTTGTCGTATGGGTCGCAATCTGAGGTCAATAGATCGGCCGCGTTGGCATCAGTACGCGCAATGACCAGCGTATCGGTGCCCGCCACATCGGCAGCTAAGCGCGCCGCGACCAATTTTTGTACCGCCTCTTGGGTTGGCACCAACACTTTTCCGCCCATGTGGCCACATTTTTTCACTGAGGCGAGCTGATCTTCAAAGTGAACACCGGCAGCGCCAGCTTCAATCATGTTACGCATCAGCTCGTAGGCGTTAAGCACGCCACCAAAGCCTGCTTCGGCATCCGCTACAATCGGTAAGAAATAGTCGGTGCCCTCTTCCGGCGAGCCCCCTTTCGACCACTGAATTTGGTCCGCTCGGCGAAACGCATTATTAATGCGCTTAACGACAGCGGGAACGGAATCAACCGGATACAACGACTGGTCTGGATACATACTCGAGGCTGTGTTGTTGTCAGCCGCCACCTGCCAACCAGACAGATAAATCGCTTCAATACCCGCTTTGGCTTGCTGCACCGCTTGACCGCCTGTCAATGCGCCCAAGCAGTTGACGTAGCCTTTTTTGGCACTGCCATTGACCAAATCCCATAGTTTGGCAGCTCCCCGCTTAGCGACGGTATTCTCCGGCACAAACGAGCCACGCATATTGACGACTTCTTCAGCCGTGTAGGGGCGCTTAACCTGTTTCCAGCGCGGGTTTTCCGCCCAATCCTTTTCCAGTTCAGCGATTTGTTGTTGGCGAGTCAAAGTCATGTTCCATTCCTCTTTGTTAGCAGGGCTGTACCAGCCCCTTACTGTCATTCCATGTTTGTTATTGTGCTTCCATGCCCATTACGGCAAATACTCATAACCCGGTAAGGTTAAAAAGTTAACCAGCTCATCACTGGTAGTGAGCGTTTCCATCAAGGTTGCCGCTTGCCGGTACCGTCCTTGCGCAAAGCGCTCTGCGCCTAGCTCTTTTTCAAGCACCGCCATTTCCTCGGCAAGATACTGAGAGAACAACGCCTTGGTCACCACCTTGCCGTTGCTCAGTGGTTTTTGATGCTTAATCCATTGCCAAATCGACGCACGTGAGATTTCAGCCGTGGCCGCGTCCTCCATCAAGCCATAAATAGGCACACAACCATTACCTGAAATCCACGCTTCAATGTACTGCACCGCCACGCGAATGTTATGTCGCATTCCCGCCTCTGTGCGTTCGCCATCGCAAGGCGCCAGCAACTCTGCAGCAGTAATCTCAGCATCTTGCTCGCGGGTCACCGTAAGTTGATTCGGCTTATCGCCAAGTGCACGGTCGAAAATCGCGCGAGCCGTGTCAGCCAGCCCTGGATGCGCAATCCAGGTGCCATCGTGGCCATTATTGGCTTCTAAGGTTTTATCCTTTTCAATTTTCTCTAGCACCTGCTGGTTTTCAGCCGGGTCTTTACTGGGAATAAAGGCTGCCATGCCACCCATCGCCAACGCGCCACGCTTATGGCACGTTTTGACCAGTAAACGCGAGTAAGCGTTAAGGAAAGGCTTATCCATGGTCACCACTTGGCGGTCCGGCAACACGCGGTCCGGATGATTACGCAATGTTTTGATATAGCTAAAGATATAATCCCAACGACCACAGTTAAGGGCGACGATGTGATCACGAAGGTGATACAAAATCTCATCCATTTCGAACACGGCGGGCAAGGTTTCAATCAGCACGGTCGCTTTGATGGTGCCACGGCTTAGCCCAAACTCGTCTTCGGCAAAGGAAAACACCTCACTCCACCACGCGGCTTCTTGATATGCTTGAAGTTTAGGCAGGTAGAAATAAGGCCCCGATCCCGTCTCGAGTAAACGACGGTAGTTATGGAAAAAGTAAAGAGCGAAGTCGAACAGGGCACCTGGAATTGGTTTACCCTGCCACGTCACGTGTTTTTCGGTCAGGTGCAAGCCACGCACACGGCAAATAAGGCGTGCTGGGTCTTCATTTAGCTGATAGCGTTTGCCTGTATCAGGGTGCTGATAACTGATGGTGCCATTCACGGCATCGCGCAAATTACGCTGCCCGTCAACCACTTGTGGCCACGCCGGCGCAAAGGAGTCTTCAAAGTCCGCCATGAAAACTTTCACGTTGGCGTTGAGTGCGTTGATCACCATCTTCCGGTCTACCGGTCCGGTAATTTCTAGCCGCCGATCTTGTAAATCCTCGGGAATGCCACGGATGGTCCAATCCGCTTGGCGGATCGATTGCGTCTCCGGAAGAAAGTCGGGCAGCTCTCCCGCATCAATGCGTTGTTGACGCGCCTCACGCGCCGCTAACAGTGTGGGTACGCGCGCTGCATAACGCTCAGCGAGACTGGCTAAAAAGCACAATGCATCATCGGTTAAGATTTCTGCCTGCTCTGCGGTGACTGTCTCGTTAATCACCAACGATTCGCGTAAGGTTGAGCACGCTTCCGTCATATCGCCTCCCTGGCTTATCATTTGTAATCCAATCACAACACTATTATCACTGCACGCGCTTGGGCTCTCGTGCAGCACTTGTGTTCTTACGTTGGCTTACATTCGCGCAAAAATCAACCAAGGACAAAATAAAAACGGAAGGATTAATTATTAAAACAACTTAAAAACAAACACTTAAATAGTTTAGAGCATAAGCTTGAATGCGCTTTTTTATGTCCATTATCAGAATGATATAACACTGCTACGGGGATCATAATTTTGTCACCACTTTGTAATCAGTTACGTAATTAAATTACACACCAAGCGCTTTACCCCGTGGCGAAAAAATAAAAAAATATTTTAACTTCAATGACTTATATATAAAAACAAAAAGCAGCACCCTGGGGTGCTGCTTTTTTCGTGATAATAATCCAACGGCTTCGGTGTCATTTTCAACGCTCTTAAACAGACAATCATGCTGCAAAAAGGCAAAAATATCAGTGTAAATCACTTATTTTAGGCTTTTTACTCCCTAGCTGTTGGGGAAAGTAGTCCTGCGACCAGATCAGCAAGCTGGTTAAACGTATTAATCCGACTCGAAGAGGGTCGCCAGACCACTCCTATATCACGGTAGGCCGCTTCTCCCGGCGGCGTTTCTAAATGCACGTCGAGGTTATCAATTAAGCCATGATCAATCGCCATTTGCGGTATAAAGGTCACACCATTGCCGTTTGCGACCATTTGCACCAAGGTGTGTAAGCTGGTTGCCATAAATGGGTTAATCTTCTGTGAGGCCGTCATCTGACAGGCAGAAACCGCATGGTCAGTGAGGCAGTGTTCTCGCTCAAGCAAGAAAACAGATTCATCGGGCAGCGCGTCATAATCGATGGGTAACTCAAGCTGCGCAGCTTGCTTTTGGCTCATCACCATTTTAAACGGATCACGCCCCACCACGCGACGGGTCATGGTGCCAATGTCCATTGGCAGCGCGAGGATAAGGGTATCCATTTCGCCGTGTTTGAGCGCGGTGAGTAAGTTCGCCGTGGTGTCCTCACGCAACAACAAATCTAAGTTGGGGTAATGTCGGTTGACTTGCTGCACCACATCACACAATAAGAATGGCGCGATGGTAGGGATGCAGCCCAGCCGTACTTTGCCGTGCATAGGATCTGATTTAACTTGCGTTAGCTCCATCAAATCCTGACTGCGCGCTAGGATTTCTCGGCTACGGCGCACCACCTCTTCGCCCATCCCAGTGAGTACCAAGGTTTTATTGTCACGCTCAATGAGCTGAGCACCAATCAGATCCTCGAGGTTTTGGATCCCAGCGCTCAAGGTCGACTGGCTCACAAAACACAATTTCGCCGCTTCGCCAAAATGCCGCGTTTCGGAGAGGGTAACCAGATAGTGTAGCTGCTTTAAAGACGGATATTTGTTCATACAGTCATATTTTAAACAATCGTATTTTTCGATTATTACAATCTATTAATTCCACTTTTTTCAATCTAACAAGTTAGCTATAGTTTGTCTCGCTTATATAGGAACCTGATTATCAGGCAAACATTTAAACTAGGAGCTGAGATATGGTACTCGTAGGTCGTCAAGCACCAGATTTTACTGCCGCTGCCGTACTAGGTAATGGCGAAATCGTTGATAACTTCAACCTGAAAGAGTTCACCAAAGGCAAAAAAGCGGTTGTCTTTTTCTACCCACTCGACTTCACTTTCGTGTGCCCATCAGAGCTGATCGCATTCGATAAGCGCCTGAGCGACTTCCAAGCTAAAGGCGTTGAGGTTATCGGTGTGTCTATCGACTCTCAGTTCTCACACAACGCGTGGCGCAAAACGGCTGTCGAAGACGGCGGCATCGGCGCAGTGAAGTATCCACTGGTTGCTGACGTTAAGCACGAAATCTGTAAAGCATACGACGTTGAGCACCCAGAAGCTGGCGTTGCGTTCCGTGGTTCTTTCCTTATCGACGAGGAAGGTGTGGTTCGTCACCAAGTTGTCAACGACCTACCACTAGGCCGTAACATCGACGAAATGCTACGCATGGTTGACGCACTGAACTTCCACCAGAAAAACGGTGAAGTTTGCCCTGCACAGTGGGAAGAAGGTAAAGCGGGTATGGCTGAGTCACCTGAAGGTGTGGCTGCATACCTGTCTGAGCACACTGACGACCTGTAATAAGGTCAAGTGCCCTGCACTGGACAATGTGAGACAATAATGAGGCCCGGCAAACCGGGCCCTTTTTTATCTATCCCACCTCGCCTTACTCAAGGCTCTTCTCTCATCAAGCCATTTCCAATCTAACACTAGGTAATTACCTCTCACCCTGTCACAATAGCGTGGACTATCTTGACACGGTTCGTTTCGTCAAAGGGGTGATATGTCTGTCTTAGTTGAAGTTTGTATTGATAGTATTCGTTCATTATCGCTTGCTGAGCACGCTGGTGCGGATCGAGTGGAACTGTGCAGCGCACTGCGCCTCGGTGGTTTAACCCCAAGTGATGGCTATATGCAACAAGCCGCTCAGAAAGCGCGGATCCCTATTTATGCGATTATCCGACCGCGAGAAGGCGACTTCGTCTATGCCAGTGAAGAGATTGAAGTGATGCTGCAAGATATCGCCAACGCCCGCCAAGCTGGGTGTGCAGGTGTGGTGATCGGCGCACTCACGCCAAGTGGTCAACTCGACTTGCCGGCTATTGATGCCATGCTTGCCCAAGCAAAGGGAATGGGAGTGACTTTCCACCGCGCATTTGATCACTGCCAAGACCCTCACGCGGCGCTCGAAGCAATCCTTGCCCGCCCGACGATTGAACGCATTCTCACCTCCGGGCAAGCGACGAATGCTTGGCAGGGAAAAGAGGCACTCAAACAATGGGTGGACGCCACACGCCATACCTCATTGGCCATCATGCCAGGCGCAGGCGTGACCCCCGACAATGCACAAGCGATTTTAACGACCACCGGCGCACGTGAAATCCACTTGTCGGCACGCACCGAGCAAGTAAGCGTCATGCAATCAAACGCCTGCGCATCGATGGGCGATGGGGACGATGGCAGTTATCCGATCACCGATCCGGAACGCGTTCGTCTCGTCAAAGCCATTGCTCAATCGTTTTAAACCTCGGTGCAATGCCGTGATCAGACAACATGGCAATGTGACCCACTCTAGTCTTTTGAGGTGATATACGCTTTCGCTACTTGAATCCATTGCATCCGAAAAGTGAGTTTTCTACCGTGATCCCATCGCTGTGGTAAAAGGAGAGCGACCTTGTCGGATAAAAAAGCACACAAGATCAGCAAAAAACATTACGAGAAAAAGCTAACCGAATTACAGACTGAGTTGGTCAAACTTCAAGAATGGGTCAAGCAAGAGCAGTTGAAAGTGGTTGTCATTTTTGAAGGGCGCGATGCCGCCGGTAAAGGCGGCGTGATTAAACGGATCACCGAAAAGCTCAATCCGCGTGTTTGTCGAGTCGTCGCGCTAGATAAGCCCACAGAGCGTGAACGCACACAGTGGTATTTTCAGCGTTACATTGAGCACCTACCCGCCGGTGGTGAAATTGTCTTGTTCGACCGTAGTTGGTATAACCGCGCCGGCGTCGAGCGAGTCATGGGCTTTTGCAGCGATGAAGAATATGAAGAGTTCCTTCGTACGTGCCCCGAGCTTGAGCGAATGTTGATCCGTTCTGGGATCATCTTAATTAAATACTGGTTCTCGGTATCGGACGAGGAGCAAGAAAACCGCTTCGCGGAGCGGATTAACACCCCAATAAAGCGTTGGAAATTCAGCCCCATGGATCTCGAGTCTCGTAGTCGTTGGGTGCAATACAGTGAAGCCAAAGACCGCATGTTTGCCTACACCGACACCAAAGAAAGCCCTTGGTGGGTGGTGGAAGCCGATAACAAAAAGCACGCTCGGCTCAATTGCATCGCTCACTTGCTCTCACAAATCCCTTACCAAGAAATTGACTACCCCGCAGTCACCCTCCCAGAAATCAATAAGGAAGGTTACGTGCGTATGCCTTTGCATGACCAGAGCTTTGTCCCAGACGCCGTCAGTGACTGGTTAGACGACGAGTAGCGATTATTTGAGGAGCTTTTCCAGCTCCTCTTTTTGAATGTGGCGAACGTCTTTGCCTTTGACAAAATAGATGATGTATTCACAAATGTTCTGACAGCGATCGCCCACTCGCTCAATGGCTCGGGCCGACCACATTACTTTCAGCACATTGGGAATCGAGCGTGGATCTTCCATCATGTAGGTCATCAGCTGTCGCAAAATCCCCTCGTATTCACGGTCCAACGAGTCATCTTTACGATAGACTTTCATTGCCGCATCAATATCCATGCGCGCAAAGGCGTCTAACACATCGTGCAGCATTTTAGCGGCGCGCTGACCCAAGGCTTCGAGTGATACCAAAAACGGCTGCTGAGAATAGCTCGAGTTGTCGAGAGCCATTTTAGCGATACTGTCAGCAACATCACCAATGCGCTCAAGATCAGTGATGGTCTTAATGATAGCCATCACCAGTCGCAGATCGCTCGCGGTGGGCTGACGTTTAGCAATGATGCGTGTACATGCCTCATCAATCGCCACTTCCATGCCATTCACTTTGTGATCTTCACGAATAACATGGCGCGCGAGCTCCACATCTTGATTGTGCATGGCGCGCAGCGCATCGGTTAGCTGACGCTCAACCAAGCCGCCCATTGCCAGCACGTGGGTGCGAATGGCTTCAAGCTCTGCGTTAAACTGACCAGAAATATGACGGCTAATATTGTGGTTATCCAAGGCCTGCTCCTTATCCGTAGCGCCCGGTGATGTAGTCTTCGGTTTGTTTGTTTTGTGGGGTGGTAAACAAGGTATCGGTATCCGCGTATTCCACCAAGCGTCCCATGTTAATAAACGCCGTTTGATCCGAGACCCGCGCCGCTTGTTGCATATTATGGGTAACAATCACCACTGTGTATTGATTCTTTAAATCATTAATCAGCTCTTCAATGGTCAAGGTTGAGATGGGATCCAACGCTGACGATGGCTCATCAAGCAGCAACACTTCAGGTTCAATCGCGATCGCCCGCGCGATCACCAGCCGTTGCTGTTGCCCACTGGACAACCCAAACGCATTGTCATTAAGGCGATCTTTCACCTCATCCCATAATGCCGCGCCACGCAATGAACGCTCGACGGCATCATCGAGTGTTCTAGGATCATTGATCCCTTGTAAACGCAGTCCAAAGATCACATTTTCATAGACAGATTTGGGGAAAGGGTTAGGACGCTGAAACACCATCCCCACTTGACGGCGTAATGCTGGTACATCCACGTCGCGGTGATAGATATTTTGCCCGTGTAGGGTGATCCCGCCTCGAACACGGCAACCATCCACCAAGTCATTCATCCGATTAATACAACGTAGCAATGTCGATTTACCACACCCAGACGGTCCGATAAACGCAGTGACCTTCCCTTTGGGAATACGCATACTGATATCAAACAGCGCTTGGGTCGACCCGTAGTAAAGGTTGAGATCCCGAATAGCTAACGCGGTTTGCTCGTCAGGCAAATTCCCCAAGTCTAAGCTAGGCGTGACACCTATGGGTGGCGTTATCGAAAACATCGAGCGGGATCCTTATCGTTATAATTCCAATGCGCGATACTTTTCACGCAAGTAATGACGAATACCAATCGCGGACAAATTGAGCGCCACGATCACAGACACAAGCAAAAACGACGTGGCGTATACCAAAGGACGCGCCGTTTCGATGTGCGCGCTTTGAAAGCCGACATCATAAATATGGTAGCCCAGATGCATGAACTTCCGCTCTAAGTGCAAAAACGGGAAGTTACCATCCACTGGCAAAGAGGGGGCGACCTTAACCACTCCCACCAACATTAAGGGCGCCACTTCTCCGGCTGCGCGCGCAACCGCTAAAATCAACCCGGTCATCATCGCAGGACTTGCCATCGGCAGGACCACCCGCCAGAGCATTTCTGATTGTGTCGCCCCAAGGGCAAACGCACCATGGCGAACACTGGTGGGGATCCGAGCCAACCCCTCTTCTGTAGACACAATCACCACAGGTAAGGTGAGGATCGCCAAGGTTAACGCCGACCAGAGAATACCTGGTGTCCCAAAAACCGGTGCCGGCTGCGCCGCTTGATAAAATACATCGTCAATGGTGCCACCGATAAAATAGACAAAAAAGCCCAACCCGAACACACCGTACACAATTGACGGTACCCCGGCGAGGTTAACCACGGCAATGCGAATAATACGCGTGAATGCCGTTTTCGGCGCGTATTCGTGAAGATATACCGCGGCGAGCACCCCTAACGGGGTGACAATCACTGACATCAATAGCACCAAGAAAACGGTGCCAAAAATCGCCGGAAAAACGCCCCCCGCCGCATTACTGTCTCGTGGAGATTCGGATAAAAAGGTCGCAACCTGGTAGCCCCAAAATTTAAGCTTATCAACGGCACTCATGGCGTTGGGATACCAAACATTAATCACATTTTGCAGAGGCAACGCCACGGCGTCACCGTGGCTATCTTCAACAACAAGCGCACCCGTTTGTTGTTTTTCTCGCAGCTGTTTGAGCTTTTTCTCTAACTGCTGGTATTGCGATAGCAGCTGAGAACGACGCTTATCAATTCGTTTTTTTTCTGCCGTGTTTAGCTGGCTATCTAATGAGAGGGACTTTTCCTCCAGCCGCAGCTGCTCCAGCTTATAGTTAACGCTCGCTAGGTGTACTTGCTCGATGTCATTGATCACCTCTCGACGCGCCGCTAAATCTTCCAGGCGTTGATAAAGTTCAGACAGCACTAATGCATGTTGGTGGCCGCCGGCGTCGACGTATGCTTGAGGCTTGCCGTAGAACATGCCATTTTCATTTCGCTCGATCATCGCCATTTCAACGGGTGTGTGCTGACTTTTTATCTGAAACGCCAGCAATTGACGAAAATCGATCCCTTCTTGCTCACGGTTACCGGTTTTTACCACCAAACGTTGGTAGCTGGGCTGGCGATAGGCTGGCAATACAACACCTGCATCTTTGAGCTGCGTCGCATCAACCTCATCGGTTCGGTATATTTGCCCGACCACGGTTTCTACTCCCTGCTCACTCTTCACTTCAAAGCTGGTGACCGGTGTCGGCCAGAAATAGCCTAAGCCTCGATAGCCGAGCAATAACAGCACCCCAAGAATCGCAATCAGACTGACGCTGACCATTCCGGCCGTCATCCAAACCCAAGGAGTGCCAGATTTTATCCATGGACGCATGCGCATTCTCATCTCGGTTAAAGGTTGCTGTATTTGTCACGCAAACGCTGACGGATCAGCTCTGCCAATGTGTTAAAGACAAACGTGAAGACAAAAAGAATAAAAGCGGTTAAAAACAGCACTCGATAATGGGAACTACCGACTTCAGACTCCGGCATTTCCACCGCAATATTGGCCGATAAGGTACGTAGCCCTTCGAGCAAATTCCAATCCATGATAGGCGTGTTACCGGTTGCCATCAGTACGATCATTGTTTCACCGACCGCGCGCCCAAGGCCCATCATCACGGCAGAAAAAATACCAGGGCTTGCGGTAAGCAACACCACCCGAATCAAGGTTTGCCAGTGTGTCGCCCCTAAGGCCAAGGCGCCGTTTTTAAGGTGAGGGGGCACAGAAAAAATCGCATCTTCGGCAATAGAGAAAATGGTTGGGACTACCGCAAATCCCATGGCGATACCCACCACCAGCGCATTGCGCTGATCATAGCCGATACCCAGTTCATGCGTCATAAACTGGCGCGCATCGCCCCCTAACCAGACCTGCTCTACCCATGGTCCAAGGTAAGCGGCTACTACGCCCACCATCAATAACGCCGGAATAATGACCACTATCTGCGCGTTATCAGGTAAGCGGCGTCGCACATATCTTGGGATCATGCGCCACATGCCGCTTAGCCCAAGTAAAATAATAGGGATGAGCAGGAGCAACAAAAAGACGCTAGCAATGTGCGACTCAACCCAGGGTGCCAGCCACAAACCGGCCAAAAAGCCAATAATGACGGTGGGTAATGCTTCAATCGTTTCCACCGTCGGCTTCACCCAGCGCCGGAGCCCGGATGACATAAAGTAAGCAGTGTATATGGCCGCGCCAATCGCCATCGGCACCGCAAAAATTAAAGAAACCAAAGCGACCTTTAAGGTACCAAAAATCACGGGTACCACACTGAGCTTGGCTTCAAAGCTGTCATCCGCAGAGGTCGATTGCCACACATACTGCGGAGACGAGTACCCTTCATACCACACTTTCTGCCATAGCGAGTGAATACTCACTTCTGGGTGAGGGTTGTCGACGGTCAACCATTGCCATTGATTGTCGACCACAGCAATCAGCCCATTTGCACGAGGCGTAAACGCCAAAGCGTCGGGCAGCGCGGTAAACTGAGCATCGAAATGGCGCTGTTTCTCACTGGTGGCATGCACTAGGCTAAGTCGTCCCGTTTCATCTACCGTCGCCAGACTTTTACGGTGACGCTCAGGTGCGAGACGTGCCACGCCCTCCCCCGGTGAAAACGCGCGCACTTCAGTTAACGATGGCTCACCATTTTTCACCACATCGAACCATTGTGTGACGGTGCCATCTTGGTGCTGAAGGAGCAAAGAGCGTCCCCCGGCTAGCATCGACATTTTCGTGACTGGGCTGGCGACCACATTGTCGAGATTAACCGTTTCGCGCAACGCTAAATCGTTCCCGTTTACGCGCCAAATCGCTAAACGATTTTGTTGATGCACAAACAAGCGCTGCCCGTCTCCTGATAACGCGATATGGTCAACGGCTTGCGAAAGAGGCACCATGCTTTTCTGCGTACCACGAAAAACCACCAAACGGTTATCCTGAGTGACAGCAGCCAGCACGGGCGGGATGGTTTGACCGTGTAAACTATCCGGCACCGCAACAGTCAGCTGGTTAAGCGGCTGCGCGCTCGCGTCCACGATCAACTCACGACCAAAGGCCGGCATAGTGGACAATTGAGGGACCACTGAGGCGTCAGCTTGGTATTGTGTACGAAAGCGTAATTGCCAAGCAGCTACGCGCCCAGGCGTCTTTTCCACCGCCAAAAATGGCGTAGATGCTTCGACGCGGCTTATCGCAGGCTTATCCATGCTGGATAGCGGCTGCTGTAATACCGTTTGCGCGCGGAGCACGGCGCTGGCTGTGGGAGTCTCAGACCGTTGCGGGCGTTTGGCAACCGTTAACACACCTCGATCATCCAAGCCATACACCAGTTGATTGCGCGTATCGGCACCAATGTATTGAGGCACGCCGGGAGTGGCTAAGGTAAAACGCTCACTCAAGCTCACACTCGCTTGGTGAAAAAGCGGTACCACCACCGTGAGTAAGTAGAAGAAAAGAAGCAGCAGGGTCACTAATACCATCACGCCACCAAGACGTACCGTTTGGCGAGTCAGTTTATCTTTAAAACGCCGCGCCGGTCTGGTGTCCGTTAATGATGGTGAAGAGTGGGTCATTCGTGCCTCTTTTTATTAAGCAAGCCCTGTATTGTATGTCATTACAATGACAATTTTGTGACAGCGAGACGCACGACGCCGCCTTTCAAAAACACGGCATCGCATCACTGTCGTCCAGTGTATCGTGAGTGGTCATCAACGCCTAGTCACGCTATCGCCACGCAATAAATATGCAACAAACGGGCTTTAGGCTTGCTCAAGTTGATATTGGGCACACTTTCGTGAGTTTAGCCTCCAGCAGCATAGACAACACCTTGACTGGCCTCAATAATTGCCTAAAGAATCGCCGTAAGGATCACGCATGAAGCACTTTGTTATCACATTAGTGGGCCCAGATCGCGCTGGCCTCGTTGATCAAATATCACACACGGTTTTCAATCATCACGGCAGCTGGCAAGCCAGCCGACTCAGTCAGCTAGCAGGGCAGTTTGCCGGCATCATTCACATTTCAGTGTCAGACACGTACGCTGATGCGCTGGTCCATGCGTTACGCGCGCTCGATGGTTTACAGTTGCTCATCACCGATGCGACGCCCGCCTCACCGTCTCCGATTACCCATACGTTGTCGGTAACAGGCAACGACAGGCGCGGCATTGTGCAAGCGCTCAGCCAGCTGCTCGCCGCTCATGGCGTCACCATCAACAAACTCAACACGCAAACACAAAGCGCCGCCAATACGGGCGGGCAAATTTTCACCGCAGATTTTTATTTAACGGTTCCGCCGGCGGCGGACATTAACGTATTGCATGAAGCCCTTGAAACGCTGTCAGACGACTTGATTGTCGATTTTGACAGCAATTTTATTCAGTAGAACAGGATTTTCTTACGCGTTATGACTTTAGACTCTTATCATGTCGACAAAGAACTTAGCTGGCTTTCTTTTAATGAACGTGTCCTGCAAGAGGCCGCGGACAAAAGTGTGCCTATTATTGAGCGAGTTCGGTTTTTAGGCATTTTTTCATCCAACCTTGACGAGTTTTATCAAGTACGGTTTGCCGACGTGAAACGGCGCATCATTATCGATGAAGAACGCGGAGTGGAAAGTCATGCCAAAGAGCTATTGAGCAAGATTCAAGCGAAAGTCGTCAAACTGAATCAAGATTTTGATCATCTTTACAACGATATCTTGCTCGAAATGGCACGCCGCCATATTTTTTTAGTTAACGAACGTCAACTCTCTGATCATCAAGCGCAGTGGCTAAAACGTTATTTTAGAAGCAATATTTTGCCTTACATCACGCCAATTATGCTTAACAAGGACGTCGATGTTTTAAGCTTTTTGAAAGATGCCTACTCTTACCTCGCCGTACAGCTGAAAAAAGAAGGGGAAGAGCCCAAGTATGCGCTGATAGAGATCCCAACTGATGAATTAGAACGCTTTGTTAAAGTTCCTGAGCCAAAAGGAAAACGGCAGCGAAAAACCATCATTTTACTCGATAACATTATCCGTTTGTGTTTAGACCAAATTTTTAGTGGTTTTTTCGACTACGATACTGTCGAAGCGTACGCGATGAAGATGACCCGCGATGCGGAATACGATCTGACCAATGAAGTGGAGCACAGCCTGCTTGAAAACATGTCAGAGAGCTTGGATCAGCGTTTAACCGCCCTACCGGTTCGGTTTGTTTATCAACGCGATATGCCACCGGAAATGGTGAGCAAATTGATTCAGGTATTAAAAATCTCCGACTACGACAGTGTCTTACCGGGTGCTCGCTATCACAACTTTCGTGATTTTATCGGCTTTCCGAACGTTGGACGTAAATACCTGGAAAACCCGCCTTTGCCACCGTTCGAATCGGCTGATTTTCAGCTACAAAACAATGCCTTCGATGCTATTCGCGAACGCGATATTCTACTTTATTATCCCTATCATACGTTCCGCCATATGACTGAACTGGTGCGTCAGGCGTCGTTTGATCCTAAAGTGCGTAGTATTCGGATTAACGTCTATCGTGTGGCGAAAAACTCTCGCATTATCAACTCGATGATTGATGCTGCCAACAACGGAAAACGCGTGACCGTCGTGGTCGAGCTGCAAGCACGTTTTGATGAAGAAGCCAACATCGAATGGTCACGGGTGCTCACGGATGCTGGCGTAAAAGTCGTGTTTGGCACGCCAGGGCTCAAAATTCACTCGAAACTGTGTTTAATTTCTCGTCGTGAAGACGGCGTGCTACGCGATTATGGCCATATCGGCACAGGTAACTTTCATGAAAAAACGGCGCGTATTTATACCGACTTCGCGCTGTTTACAGCGGATCAGCCATTGACGTCAGAAATCCGCAAAGTATTTGAGTTTATTGAAAACCCGTATCGTCCTGTAAAGTTCAACCACTTAATTGTCTCGCCACGTAACTCGCGGCGTCGTATGTATAAACTGATTGAGCGTGAAATTGAACATGCGCAGGCCAAGCGTAAGTCAGGTATTACGCTCAAGGTCAACAACCTAGTCGACAAAGGCCTAGTGAACCTGCTGTACAAAGCCAGCAATGAAGGGGTGAAAATTCGCATCATCGTACGCGGCATGTGCTCGCTAGTGCCTGGGGTTAAAGGGGTCAGTCAGAATATCAAAGCAATCAGCATTGTTGATCGCTTCTTAGAGCATCCCCGCGTGTTTGCCTTTGAAAACGGCGGTGAACGTGATATGTATATTTCGTCTGCCGATTGGATGACTCGCAACATCGATAACCGGATTGAAGTTGGGGCTCCCATTCGCGATCCCAGACTGAAAGATCGCATCATGGCCATCTTGGAGATTCAATTTTCCGATCGCGCGAAAGCCCGCGTTATCGATAAAGCCATGTCCAACGCCTACGTCAAACGGGGTAACAAGAAAAAGATCCGCTCTCAGACCGAGATCTATGATTACCTTAAGCACGCAGAGCGCCAGGAACTCAAAAACGCGGAAAAGTTGCAACATGACACACCCCCAGTCAAAGGATAAGCCGCGCGAAATCGCAGCGGTTGATCTCGGCTCTAACAGTTTTCATATGGTCGTCGCGCGCGTCGTTGGCGAAGGGTTACAGATAGTGAGTCGCCATAAACAACGTGTGCGACTGGCTGCAGGGTTGGATGATCAACATTGCCTCAGTGATGAGGCGATCAGCCGTGGTGTCGAGTGCTTAGCCATGTTCGCTGAACGGCTGAACGGCTTAGATATGGAGAATGTCCGTATCGCCGCCACCCACACCTTGCGCCAGGCCCGCAATGTCGACACCTTCATCAAGCGGGCAAGACAGGTTTTGCCCTACCCGATTGAAATTATTTCCGGGGAGGAAGAGGCGCGTCTTATTTACATGGGCGTCTCCCACACGCAGCAAAACGTTGGCCGGAAGTTAGTGATTGATATTGGGGGCGGCAGTACAGAATTAGTGATCGGGGATAACTTTGAGCCCGCACTGGTTAACAGTAAACGGGTTGGCTGCGTGAGTTATAACGAGCGTTTTTTCCCCAAAGGCAACATTACGCCTAAGCAATTTGCCGCCGCACAGCTGGCCACCCAACAAAAGCTAGAAAGCTTGGCTTCTCAATACCGTCAGGCTGGCTGGCAAGTGGCGCTCGGCGCGTCAGGCACCATCAAAGCGATTCGTGAAGTGATTATCGGCCTGGGTGATGAAGACGGCATTATCACCCGTAAGCGGTTAGATAACCTGATCGAAAAACTGCTGAAGTTTAAAACCAGTGACAGTATCGATTTACCGGGCTTGTCGGTCGACCGCCAACCGGTTTTCGTCGCAGGCGTGGCGATTCTTTCTGGGATCTTTGATGCGCTTGCCATCGAATCGATGCGCTTCTCTGATGGTGCGTTACGTGAAGGATTGCTCTATGAAATGGAAGACCGCTTTCAACGTACCGATATCCGTGGTCGTACGACGGATGATATGGCAGCACGCTACAACATCGACCTGAGTCACGCCCGTCGCGTGCAACATACAGCCGCGTATTTTTATGCGCAAGCCGAGCCGGATAAGGGTAGTAAGAAAGCAGAGCTCGCCGGGCTTTTGAATTGGGCTGCGCTGCTGCACGAAGTGGGGTTAAGCATTGGTTATCCTGGCTACCACAAGCATTCTGCGTATATTCTGCGCAACACCAATTTGCCTGGGTTTAACCAAGAGCAGCAAACCGTGCTAGCCACCCTCGCGCGCTTCCATCGTAAGGCGCTAAAACTCAATGAAATGCCTAAGTTTACCTTGTTTAAACCTAAGCTCATCGAGACGCTGATTTGCGCACTACGGTTAGCCTGTGTGTTGCACTCACAACGTAACGACGAGGCCTTGCCAGAGATTGCTCTCAGTGTCGACAAAAAAGGGGCATGGCAACTCACCTTCCCTACCGGGTGGCTGCAAGAGAACCGTTTGCTCGCGGCGGACTTGGAAGCAGAGCAGGCATACTGGCAGTCAGTAAACTGGGGGCTGACCTTTAGCGACTGAGAGCACGACAAGCGTTCGGTGGAGGCCGTCGTTTCCGCAACGCTGAGTCCCTAAACGTCTAAACCCTTAACGCGAGTCTTTTAGCGACGCATCCAGCCCTAATGCCTGTCTTTGCGCACGCACCGCTTGAGCCGGCAAGGGAATATAGCCTTGCTGACTCACCGCCTTCTGCCCTTGCGCCGACAAAATATAACGCATAAATGCCGATTCAAGTGGCGCCAGCGGCTGATTGGGTGCTTTATTGATATACAAATATAAATAACGGGTAAGGGGGTACTCACCCGTTCGAATCGCTGAAGGGGTGGGCTTTATCGCCTCTTTTCCTTGGTGTGAAATCGCCAGCATGCGCGCCCCTGACGCTTGATGGCCGATCCCTGCATACCCGATCGCATTCAGCGAAGAGGCCACCGACTGCACAACAGACGCCGAGCCGGGCTGCTCATTCACATCGGCTCGAAAATCCCCACGACACAACGCTGCTTGCTTAAAATAACCATAGGTACCGGATACCGAGTTACGGCCGAATAATTGCAAATCTCGGTTGGCCCAACGGCCTGATAAGCCCAATTGCCCCCAGGTTGCCACCGGTTTACTCGCCCCACACCAGAGGGTGCGAGAAAATACCGCATCCAACTGTTGAAAACTGATGGTGCGTAAAGGGTTGTCTTGGTGGACATAGACGGCCATCGCATCCACCGCAACGGGTACCGCGGTAGGAGGATAGCCAAAACGTGCTTGAAACGCATTTTCTTCACTGACCCGCATCGGACGACTCATGGGGCCAAGTTGTGCGGTCCCTTCCACCAGCGCGGGGGCGGCGGAGGCAGAGCCTGGCGTTTGTAGCTGTATATTCACCCCTGGATGTAGCCGTTTGAACCCGTCAGTCCAAGCGGCCATCATATTGGCTAGGGTGTCTGAGCCGACAGAGCTCAAGTTACCGGATATACCGCTGCTACGTTGATAATCAGGCAGCGTGTCGGCATGACTAAAGCCCGCCATGCTCACTAGCAGGCTGGCTGTGGCAATAAACCGCTTTAACATGCTAACCGCTCCGGTAAGGTAAAGGAGAACGTGCTCCCCACCCCGAGTTCACTTTGAATATCTAATTCCGCATCGTGATGACTTAACGCATGTTTTACGATCGCCAACCCTAAGCCACTGCCACCCGTTTCACGGGAGCGGGCTTTATCCACCCGATAAAAACGCTCAGTTAACCGATCCAGATGTTGCGGCGCGATCCCCTCACCACTGTCCTGTACTTCCAAGCGTGGGCCTTTGCTTGCGCGATACCAACGCACAGTGATCCCAGCTTTGGGCGGGGTGTGCTTTACTGCGTTATAAACTAGGTTGGAAATCGCACTGCGTAATTGATCGTCATTGCCTTTCACTTTAAGGCTGGTATCAACTTCAAACGTAAGTACATGCTCACTATCACCACTTAAGGCTTGGGCTTCTTTTTGTAGCACATCAAGCATGGCTGGCACATCCACATGATGATCCAGCTCAGGCTTGGCCGCTGCTTCAATTTTAGACAGGGTCAAAAGCTGTTCTACCAGTGACTCCATCCGAGACAATTGCTCGGTCATCACCCCATGTGCTTTCGGCCACATGGGGCCAACGACCATCTCCGGATCTTCAGTCATTTCTAAGTAGCCACGTAAAACCGTCATCGGCGTGCGTAGCTCGTGTGAAACATTGGCGAAAAAGTTGCGGCGCATCCCTTCCAGTTGCTTCAACTGAGTGATATCACGCACCACCATCAAATATTCGCCTTCCGCATAGGGCATAGTCCGGAACTCAAGTGTGCGCGCGCTATTGAGGTGAGAGCGCATCTCGAGCGGCACATCGTAATTGGCATCAGCAATATAACTGACGAATTCAGGGGCGCGGATAAGATTACTGATATGCTGGCCATTATCATCAGGCATACGCAAGCCGAGCAGTTCTTGAGCTAATTTGTTACACCAAACAATGGCACCGTCACGCTCAAAAACCACCACCGCATCCGGTAAAGACTCTGCCCCGTTACGAAAGCGACGAATCAGATTCGCCAGTTCCTTACGGCGACGACGATTACGCTTTTGTAAGCGATAAATCCCATTAAACAAAGGCTCCCAGGAGCCGGTGCCTGAGGGTGGCATTAGGCTTTTGTCTTTCCAAAGCCAATCCGACAGCTTGACTTGCTGATGCAGGTGCCAAAGCAGCATGGCAACGGTGGCGCCAAGCAATAGCCAAGGTAGGCCACCAAACAGCCAACCTATGATAAACCAAGGTAAATAAAAAAAAGCCAGCTCCCAGGCTAGCTTCTTCCAAGACAGTCGTTCAACCATTGCGTCTCCATGCAGCCTACACCTGATGTAGGCGGGATTTAACTACGTGTTGAGAAACGATATCCAGCGCCGCGCACGGTTTGTACCAGTTTAGCGTGTCCACCGGCTTCCAGCACTTTGCGCAAGCGACGAATATGCACATCCACCGTTCTATCTTCAACATAGACATTGGTGCCCCACACGTTATTGAGTAGCTGCTCGCGGCTATATACTCGCTCTTGATGGGTCATGAAAAAGTGCAGCAGCTTAAACTCGGTCGGCCCCATGTCTAGCGGATTATCATTGGCGGTCACTCGATGCGAGACAGGGTCAAGCTTCAACCCTTGTACTTCAATGACATCATCCAAGGTTGTCGGCGACACGCGGCGCATCACCGCTTTTAATCGCGCCACCAGCTCTTTCGGCGAGAAAGGTTTGGTGATGTAGTCATCGGCCCCTACTTCTAAGCCTCGCACTTTGTCTTCTTCTTCGCCCCTTGCGGTCAGCATTACCACGGGGATTTGTCGGGTTAACTCTTCCCGCTTTAAGTGCTTAATAAGATTGAGCCCCGATCCGCCAGGTAACATCCAATCCATCAGGATCATTTCTGGGTAAGGCTCGCATATTTGCGCCAGTGCCGAGTCGTAGTCTTCTGCCTCAACCGTTTGATAACCTTTTTGTTCAAGTACAAAACAAAGCATCTCGCGAATGGGGGCTTCGTCTTCAACAACGAGAATCCGTCTAACCATGATAATTACCTAGTGTTATCATTGAACTGGCGCCATTATGTGGATTTATTATGACATTTTTGTGACCCAGCGCGAGCTATTTTCCCCTTGTGTCGACAGGCTGTGACCTAGCCTACACCTTGCTGTGTCACTAATACACGGCTTGCGCCGCCACCTTGGCTATCTACACGGACTTGTGCGCCAATCCGCTCAACCAGTGTATTCACATGCGAAATCACCCCAATTTGTCGGCCATCCGCTTGCAGGGTATCCAGGCAGGCTAACGCCATTTCTAAGCTATCAGGGTCTAGGGTGCCGAAGCCCTCATCAATAAATAGAGAGCCAAGCTGGCGGGTATCTGCCGCTAAAGAGGCCAGTGCTAGCGCCAGCGAGAGCGAGACTAAAAAGCTCTCTCCGCCAGACAGTGATTCGACACTGCGCACCTCATCACCCATATCATGATCGACCACCTGCAACGCCAGCAAGCTATCCGGCACCGTTTGCAGTGCATAACGTGGTGACAATGACGCCAAGTGCTCATTGGCGATATCCACTAACTGAGACAAGGTTAAAGATTGGGCAAGATTTCGGAACTTCGCCCCGCTCGCGGAGCCAATCAGATCAGCCAATTTTAGCCATTGTTCCGTTTGATGCCGCTGCGCCTCTATTTTTTCAGTCAGTGAGCCGGCTTGGTGCTTGGCTTTTTCTGACTCAGTCAATTGGTGACGAAGCGTAAAGAGGCGCTGCTCCTGCTCCTCAAGCGCTTGCTGCCACTGTGACTGCTGTGCGCTGAGAGACGCACCATCATCAGGTAGCTGCTGTGCCACTATCCAAGCTTTGGTGTCTGCCATGGTTTGCTGACAATGAACAAGCTGTTGCTGACGCTCATCAAGGCGCGTTTTGGCTTCTTGATAACGCGACTCAACATCGCTGATTGCCTGTCGCTCATTGGCACGCCATACCTCGCTATACGACAGCGCGCCAATCAAATCATACTGATGAACACCGAGTTCCGGCTGCCATTGGATCCAACGTCTCACACTTGCGCGGTAGCGCTGATCCGCCTCACGCTGCTGGGTATCAAGCGTTTGCTGGCGCGCCTGCACACCAGCACGCTTTTCACTGGCCTGCGTGTAGGCTTGCTCGGCTTGGTTACGTTGTACGGCTTGTTCTTCAATGGCCGCTTTGTAGGCTCGCTCTAGCGCCTCCAGATCTGATTGCGGGATCAGCGCTTGGCGCGCGGCACTTTGCTGTTGATGCTCTTGTGCGAGGGTCACCAGTTGGGCTTGCCGGGCTTGAATATTTTCTGACAAGCTCTGGCACTGCTGCGAAAGCGAGGCGAGGTCGGTCTCTCTTTGTTGCTTGTGCTCAGCAAGCGCCGCTTTTTCGTCTTGCAGTGCCTGATAGGCTTGAATTTTTTGCTCCATCTGGCGGATATAATGCGCGGCGCCAACCTGTTGCAGGCTCGCCAGCCACTGTCCAGCGCCTAATTGCTGATCCAGCGATTGGCTGACTCGAGTCACTTGCGTCTGTTGCTGCTGCCATTGCTCATCAATCGCATTGAGCCGTGTCTCACACTCTGTCAGTGACTGGTCGAGTTGATGACGTCGAGCCACTAGCTGCTCACGTGCATGCTGGAGTTCGGCAATGGCCGTATCCATTTGCTGAATGTGGGCAAGCTGTTGTTGGCGCTCTGTCATCGCTTGATAACAGGCTTGATACTCGGCATAGGTTGGTTGCGCCTGTGCGTCAATCTCGCCGAGGATGTCACTGAGTGGACGCGATAAGTCGATGGTTTCATCCAGCTCAGCGATCGCAGCATGTACCTCTCGTTCGCATTGCTGTCGCTCAGCCTGCCAAACCGCTCCCTGCTCTTTTAACTCGGCACACGCGTGCTGGCTTTGCTGGTGCTGCCTTTGCCAGTAATAATACTCGGCGTGATGTTGGTTATACGATGCTTGCAAGGCGTCTACACGCGCCTGCTGCTGCGCGATCATGCCTTCAATCGCGGGGGCATGGTGCAGGTAGGGGTGTTCGGTGGCCCCACAGAGCGGGCAAGGATCCCCCTCGTGTAAAGTTTGGCGAAGATCATCAAGCTCGACCACCGCCATCGCCTGTTGGAGGCTATTTTGTGCTTCTTCGACCTGAGCCTGCTCACGGGTCAGCGTGTCTTTCAAATGCGCTAACTGGGTTTGGCTGTCTGCAAACAGTGCTTGATGTTTTTCCAGCTCCGCTTGGTTATGCTGACAGCGCTCTTGCCAATACTGCCAGTTTTTTCCCTCATTGAGCACCGCTTCTTGCTGCTGCTTTTGCGTGTGCAGTTTGCTATACCGCACCTGATCCGCGTCTTGATTTGCCTGCAGCGCCTCAGGCTCTAACGCTTGTCGCTTGGCTTTCAGCTGCCCACTGCTGTCATCAACTTGGGCAATGTCTTTGTCCAACTTGTCACGTTGCGGCTGCCAGTGTTGCTGCTGATGATAACGGGCTTGATACTCTTCTTGCAGCGCAGAGAGTGTATCTTGGCAATCGAGGTACTGGCGCAGGTTATCAAACACAGGTTGATAGTGTTCCGCCACATGAGAAAAGTCACCATAACGGGCGATTTCTTTTTCTATCGCCGCCTCACGTTGTTGCTGTTGTTCGGCTTGCGCACGCGCTTGCGCAAAAGACTGTTGGGCTTGTCGATACTTTTGCTGTTGCTCATTCAGCGCTAGGTTTTGCTCATGCATTTGCCGTTCAATGCCAGACAGTTGGGTATCTATCTGTTGCGCTTGCCGTACTTTAGGCTCAAGCTCCGCCCAGCTTTGCTCGGCCTCCGCCACTGCCCGATTAGCGTCGCGCCAACGTTCAGCCTCTTGTTCATACGCTTGGGCTATACGACGTTCTTCACGCGCGAGCTGATGGCGTTCGAGTGTGAGCGCCTGGCGTTGCCATTGGGTGGTCTGCACCGCTTGCCAATCGTCCCGAGCTACTTGGACACGCTCTATCTCGTCCAACGCGTCACGCCGGGCGGCAATGCTCTCTCGCGCTTCACTCGCTTCATCGAGCGCCTGCTGAGCCGTCTCAACGCCCTGCTGCGCTTGCGCAAAATGCGTGTGTTGTTGGCGATAGTCATTGAGTTTTCGGAGCTGAGTGTGTAAATCGTGAATGTGCTGCTGGCATTGCGTCTGCTCTTGATGCAATTGCTGTTCTTCGTCATCCGTGAGTAACTGAATATCGCCCAACTGTTGGGTCAGTTGATCCAGTGCTTGCTTTTCATCACGTGCCCGCTCGTGCGCCATTTGCGACAGCCGGCTATATATTTCAGTGCCTGTCATGCGCTCAAGCAAGGCCGCTCTATCATCTGCAGACGCTTTTAAGAAAGCGGCAAAATCCCCTTGCGGTAACATCACCGCACGGCGGAACTGTTCATAGCTCAGTCCCACTAAGCGCTCTATTTCACTGAGTACTTCCTGTTTTTTACCGGCGATACGTTGGCCTGTGGCGAGGTTCTCCAACCAATGCTCGCTCGCCTGTATACGGCCGTCCGCCTTACCGCGCGCACGGCGCACCGACCAATGCGCACGCCAACGGCTGCCATCATAGGCGACAAAATCCACTTCCGCGTACCCCTCGCCTTTACCACGCGATAAGATACTGCGCACATCATTGGCTTTAACCCGAGTGGTCGGGTCGCCCAAGCCAATATCCGCATCATGCTTTTTATTGGACTGAAAGCGCGGGATCTTGTCGTAAAGCGCCAAGCAAATCGCATCCAAAAGCGTCGACTTTCCCGCGCCCGTTTTGCCTGTGATCGCAAACAAGCCACTGTCACCCAGCGGTCCTTGTGAAAAGTCCAATGCAAACGGATGTTGAATGCTGGCCAAATTCTCGCCACGTAATGCCAGGATTTTCATCGTTTATTGATCCTCGTCCTGTTCCAGTTGCTCCAATAACTGAGAAAACGTTGCTGATAACGCCGTATCAGGTTCACCTTGATACTTTTGCTGCCAACCATGGCGAAGCACCTGATAGGGCTCGACCTCCGAGAGACGTTGCTGTCGAAAGCCACTTGTTTGTGGTTGCTCGCGATAATGCGGTGTGATTTTGGCAAGCCGCACAGGTTTACCATCCAAGGCCGCTAGAATTTTTTCCCTGAGCATCGGCTGGGGTTTATCTAACAAAACAGGGACATCAAGCAAAGGTTGCTGCGACAGCGGTAAAGGCTCAAGCGTGAGTCCCGCCAGTGCGTCGAGTACTGTTTCCAACGGTGAGGGCTGTTCCGGAACCCGCCATAAATCAACGGCACGCGGCACATAATGTGGGATCACACTTTGTAGCTGATTGTCTTCAAGCGTTACCGCTAACACTTGGTGCCGATAGTGGCGTTCGGATAACGACAAAGGGATGGGCGATCCGCAATAACGAATCCGTGTTTGCTTTGCCACTTGCTGAGCTAAATGCAAATGTCCAAGCGCGACATAGGCAATATCCTCACTGAAAATATCCGCCGGCAGCGCATGCTGATTCCCCCCAAGAATGCGCCGCTCTGACATTTCTGACAACTCACCACTGGCCATATACACATGGCCCATCGCTATCAATGCCTGATCAGCGCGCGCGTTTTCACGCCCAGCTTGCTCCGTTTGCTGATAAATACTTCGCACTCCCTCAATAAGCCGATCATCCTTTTCATCGAGTCCTTCTGTACGCAAATCACCACTTCGCAAAAAAGGCACCGCCAATACCCAAGCCGCGACGTCGCCTGACTTATCGGTAATAGGCACTCGCATACGTTCTGTATCTAGGTGACCGTCACTGTCACGGGCAATGGCACCAATTAAGTGTAAATCAAAGGCTTTCAGTAGCTCGTGTGGGGCGTCGAGTTTGCTAGGTGAGTCATGGTTCCCGCCGGTGATCACCACATTTAAGTGTGGCAGTGCTTTGGCAACATCAGCCAAAAAACGATACAGCATTCGCCAAGCGCTAGCGGGTGGGTTGGCGCTGTCAAACACATCTCCCGCCACCAATAAGGCATCGGCTTGCTCATCAATGAGGCATTGTTTAAGCCAATCGAGAAAGGCTTGATGTTCATATTGGCGATCATAGCCATGTAGCTGATGACCAAGGTGCCAATCGGAGGTATGAATGATCTTTAACACAACTGAGGTAATCCGTTCATTGAGGAAGCTGGGCAAGTTTGTCTCGCTGAAGTCGCGAGCAGGGTTAAATTCTACGCTAATTGCAGCGACATTCGAGAGTGAATGCAATACCATGTTGCCTTTCTCACAACAGGATGGATAAAGCCTCGCCATGATTTGGTTTAAGAATTTACTCGTCTATCGTCTTACCCGTGATATTCCCCTCGATCCAACACAACTGGAAAGCCAGCTGAGGGAGTTCGACTTTACCCCTTGTGGCAGCCAGGACATGCAAAAGTTTGGCTGGGACAATGCACTGGGTAAGCATGGCGATATGCTCACGCATGTCAGCGGTAACAATATCCTGATCCGCGCTCGCAAAGAAGAAAAGTTGCTTCCCGCGTCGGTGATCAAAGACGCCTTGGAAGAGAAAGTTGACGCCATGGAGCAAGCCCAAGGGCAACGCCTGAAAAAGCGCGAGAAAGATAGCCTAAAAGACGATGTGGTCATGGAGCTCTTACCACGTGCCTTCACGCGTCAAAGTCAGATGTGCGCTTTGATTATGGCGGATAAAGGTTTGGTGTTAGTTGATGCCGCCAGTATCAAAAAAGGCGAAGAGTTGCTCGCCCTTCTACGAAAATCCATCGGCAGCTTACCCGTCGTTCCCGTTGAAACCGAGACCCCAGCAGAGCATGCAATGACCGAGTGGGTCAAGCAAGGCCAAGCGCCGCAAGGCTTTCACCTCGGTGATGAAGCAGAACTCAAAGCACTGCTGGAAGAAGGTGGGGTGATCAAATGTAAACAGCAAGATCTCACCAGTGATGAAATTCAGGCGCACCTGGAGGCAGACAAGCAAGTCACCAAGTTGTCCATGGACTGGCAAGAACAAGTCGACTTCATATTGGGCGATGATTTAAGCGTGAAGCGACTGAAATTCTCCGAGGAAATTCGCGATCAAAACGCTGACATCGACCGAGAAGATGTCGCAGCCCGCCTTGATGCCGACTTATCGCTGATGTGCGGCGAGCTCGACACCCTTCTAGATGGCTTATTCACCGCGTTAGGCGGTTTAAAAACCGACTAACTAATCCCCACAAAGATTAGGTAAATTCGGCTGGTAGTGTGGGTAATGTCACAGTAAAATGGCGCCCACACTCACCTTCAACGTGAAGGTGCCTGACTTATACTCAGACTCAAGCTTGGAATTATGTTTACGCCAGAATTACTCTCTCCCGCCGGTAGCCTAAAGAATATGCGCTACGCGTTCGCCTATGGGGCCGACGCCGTGTATGCCGGCCAGCCACGCTATAGCCTGCGTGTGCGCAACAATGAATTTAACCACGACAACTTGAAAATAGGCATTGACGAAGCCCATGCGCAGGGTAAGAAGTTCTACGTGGTCTGTAACATTCAGCCGCACAACGCCAAGCTAAAAACCTTTATTCGCGATCTAAAGCCAATTATCGATATGGGCCCTGACGCGCTGATCATGTCCGATCCTGGCTTGATTATGATGGTACGTGAGCACTTCCCTGATATGGCAATCCACCTTTCCGTGCAAGCCAACGCGATTAACTGGGCGACCGTCAAGTTTTGGCAGCAGCAAGGGATTGAACGTGTGATCTTATCGCGTGAACTATCACTGGAAGAGATCGAAGACATCCGCCAACACTGCCCTGAAATGGAGCTTGAGGTGTTTGTTCACGGCGCGCTATGTATGGCGTATTCTGGCCGTTGTCTGTTGTCAGGCTATATTAATAAGCGTGATCCAAACCAAGGCACCTGTACCAACGCCTGCCGTTGGGACTACAAAGTGCATAAAGGCAAAGAAGACGACGCAGGCCAAGTCGTACAAGTTCAAGAAGTGACCCCAACCCTGGGTAAAGGCGAGCCAGTTGATGATGTCGTGTTGCTTGAAGAAGGCGGACGCCCGGGTGAGTTGATGGCCGCGTACGAAGATGAGCACGGCACCTACATCATGAACTCAAAAGACTTGCGCGCCATTCAGCACGTTGAACGCTTGACCCAAATGGGCGTGCACTCGCTAAAAATCGAAGGTCGCACTAAGTCTTTCTATTACTGCGCACGCACCGCACAGGTGTATCGACAAGCAATTGATGATGCCGTGGCCGGTAAACCGTTCGATGAGAGCCTGATGAATACCCTCGAGAACCTTGCACACCGAGGCTACACCGAAGGCTTTTTGCGTCGTCATACCCACGATAGCTACCAAAACTATGACTACGGCTATTCGATTTCTGAACAGCAGCAATTTGTCGGCGAATTCACTGGCAAGCGCCGTGGCGATCTGGCTGAAGTGGAAGTGAAAAACAAATTTATGCTCGGTGACAGCCTTGAGCTGATGACACCGCGAGGCAATGTCCATTTCACCCTAGAAGCGATGGAAAACCGTAAGTCAGAAACCATCACTGATGCCAAAGGTAGCGGCCACTTCGTATTTATTCCTGTGCCAGAAGATATGGATCTAGAGTACGCGCTACTGATGCGTAACCTGCAATCAGGACAAGATACACGTAACCCATCGGGTAAGTAATATGGCACTACTCATCACCGATAAATGCATAAACTGCGATATGTGTGAGCCCGAGTGTCCCAACGGGGCCATCTCGATGGGTTCCGAGATCTTTGAGATCGAGCCAGATTTATGTACCGAGTGTAAAGGCCATTACGACAAGCCAACGTGTCAGTCTGTCTGCCCTATCTCCAAATGCATTATCACCGATCCCGATAATGTCGAGACAGAGGATCAGCTCTTAGAAAAATTTGTGGTCATCCAAGGGATGGTGTAACCCTCCCCAAAAAACTGGTCATTAGCAATTAGAGTTTTTCCGTTTACACTGAAACAAACGGAGAACGCATGATGAAAAAATCACGCTACACAGAAACACAAATCGTAAAGATCTTGAAGGAAGTCGAAGCAGGCCGAAAGGTCAACGAAGTCTGTCGTGAATATGGCATCTCTGATGCGACATACTACAACTGGAAGTCCAAGTATGGTGGGATGGAAGCGTCAGATGTTAAACGGCTTAAAGAGCTTGAGGATGAGAACCGGAGGCTCAAGCAAATGTTTGCCGACCTAAGCCTTGAACACCGTATCGTTAAAGATATTCTGGAAAAAAAGCTGTAGAGCCAGCGGTTAAGCGCGAGCTTGTCGATTACGCTCGCAAACACTATCAGGTCAGTTTGCGAATGGCCTGCCGCGTAGTTGGCATTAGCGACTCAGTCTATCGTTACCGACCAGATCTGCATCGAGATGATGAGGTTATCGCGAAGTTGCAGGACGCAGCAGAGCGTTATCCTGCATACGGTTTTGGCAAATTATTTAAAGTACTTAGGCGCTGGGGACACCGATGGAATCATAAACGAGTCCATCGAGTGTACTGTTCGCTCAAGCTAAACCTACGGCGCAAGGGAAAAAAGCGCCTACCTAAACGAAATCCAGCACCACTGGTATGTCCAGAGTCGATCAACAGTTGCTGGTCTATCGATTTCATGAGTGACTCTTTGCTCTGCGGCAGGCGCTTTCGTACGTTCAATGTCGTGGACGATTTCAACCGTGAGGTACTAGCGATTGAAGTAGATCTCAATCTGCCAGCACCACGCATCATAAGGGTGCTAGAACGCATTATTGCCTGGCGAGGGTACCCCAGTAAGCTGCGCATGGATAATGGCCCTGAATTTATCTCGACCACTCTGGCTGAATGGGCGGAAGAGAACGCAGTTGAGTTGGAATTTATTCGTCCAGGTAAACCAACGGAGAACTCCTATATAGAGCGATTTAACCGAACTTATCGGACAGAAATACTCAACATGTACGTGTTTAAAACCTTGAGCGAAGTCCGCGACCTGACAGAAAACTGGATGAAGGAATACAACGATGAACGCCCTCATGACTCACTCGATGATCTGACTCCTTGGGAGTATTTAGCAAGGCATGAAAGTAGGAAAAACTCTAATTTAGAGTGCCACTAAAACAGGGAGGGTTACAATGGCCTAAGCCATTAAAAGCGCCGCAAGGCGCTTTTTTTATGTCTATATCAATCTACTCTACAACAGTGAACTAACGCTAAGCGCTTAACAGTAATACATGGCAGTCTCAAATGAAGGGGTTGCGTTCAGGCGCTCAGGCTCACACATATCGCAATTGGTACCCTAGGGTTCTGCTTTTAACATAAGCAGGCTATTTACTCCGGGCCTAAACGCAAAAAACCCCAGCTTTTCAGCTAGGGTTTCTAAGTAGTGGCGGAGTGGACGGGACTCGAACCCGCGACCCCCGGCGTGACAGGCCGGTATTCTAACCAACTGAACTACCACTCCGCACCAATTCTGTCTCATCAAAGTCTTACATCTATTTGCTTTGATGATTAAATCTGTTTTTGCCTTCAGATTTTTCCAAAAATCCGAAAACAAGAAAGCAAGCCTGGCGATGTCCTACTCTCACATGGGGAGACCCCACACTACCATCGGCGCTGCTTCGTTTCACTACTGAGTTCGGCATGGAGTCAGGTGGGTCCAAAGCGCTATGGTCGCCAAGCAAAATTTTGTCTGGAACAAAATTTAACGCACTTTAGTGCGGCCCGTCAGGGTCAAATACAAGGATGTATTTGATAAATTCGTTCCTAAATCTAGAAAGCTGTTCGTTCTCGCCACAATCAACTGGCTTTATTTGAGTCCAACCCAAAACCTCTTGGGTGTTGTATGGTTAAGCCTCACGGGCAATTAGTACAGGTTAGCTCAACGCCTCACAGCGCTTACACACCCTGCCTATCAACGTTCTAGTCTAGAACAACCCTTTA
>NZ_SATA01000007.1:0-173434 GCF_009377995.1 Salinivibrio sp. VGrn1 | reverse complement strand
TGATCCTTTATTTTCACTCATTTTAATTAATAAACATGGTACAACGCACGGTTTTAAGCTTTAATTGATAAATAAGTCATTAAATCGATAGCCCAGGCATGGCGCGGATCTTCATGCGTTTTCCCTGTTAGCTATACCCAATGCTTTATCTCCCAGCCGCCATCCAGCGCTCTAAACACTTCCCGTTTGGTAAGGCGTTACAGCTTTGGTTCGGCGTAACTATTGTGTTATCCAAAACAGTTGTCATTTACAATGAGTAAATTCTACTCAGCAATCGCCCACGCTACCGCCATGAGGTGTCGCTTCCCCTGTGCGCATAACTTGAGTTTGTGTGGCTGTGCAAGGCGCACAGTCGGTACATTTTAATGGGTTTTGAGTTTACCTGCTAACTTTTGTGGACAAAAGGCTTAGTGGCGAAAAGTCGAGGTTACGCAGGTGGTGTGGTGGGTTTTTAGGCGGAAAGATTAAGGGAAAGATCGTCATGGTGGTACATCTGCTCTTTTCTGTATTCTGTTATCAGGAATGGGAATACGGATCGCTTCGCTTACGGAATACGGAATACGGAATACGGAATACGGAATACGGAAAAAGCGTATCGTGCCAGTTCTGGTAGCTAAAGTTCCTAGGGCCTAGGATCCTAGGTCCTAGGAACTGCCCTGCGCGCCATCCGACATTGGCGGTCAAATATTGGCATTGATCGTGACAGGCGCCCAAGCAGCCTCGTGCTCGCATTGGGCTCTTGCTCTTTCTGTACTCTGTATTCAGTCATCTGTATTCGGGAATAGGAATACGGAGCGCTGCGCTTACGGAATACGGAATACGGAAAGAGCAGCCTCGTGCTCGCATTGGGGTTCTTGCTCTTTCTGTACTCTGTATTCAGTCATCTGTATTCGGGAATGGGAATACGGAGCGCTGCGCTTACGGATTACGGAGAAGAGCAGCTAATTCCCGTTGACTATCTGGTTCTCCATGAATTAAGTGGATCTGCTTGGGTGGCGGTTGGATGCCTTGCACGAAGTTGACCAGGTCATTTTGGTCGGCGTGGGCGGAGTAGCCGGAGATTGTGTGGATTTGCGCGTTGACCGTGACTGGGGTGTTATCTATCCACACTTGTTGGTTGCCTTGCTGAATATCGCGGCCAAGGGTTTGTTGGGCTTGGTAGCCGGCAAAGATCACGTCGGTGCGTTTGTCTTCAAGTAATGCGGTAAGGTAGTTCATGATGCGCCCACCTTGGCACATGCCGGAGGCGGCGACCACAATGGCCGGCTCGCCGGTTTGTTTTAGGCGGTTCACCAGTGCTATGTGCTGGCTGTGTTCATCAATCGTGATGCACTGCTCAAAGGCTAGCGGGTGGCGGTGTTGGTTCAGTTTGGTTTTTGCCTCTTTGCTCCACAGCTTTTTAAACTGGCGATAGTGACGCGTCACCTTTTGCGCCATGGGAGAGTCGAGAATGATAGGGAGCGTATCATCAAGCTGCTTTTGGTGAATCAGCTGCTCAATATCAAACAATAGCTCTTGGGTGCGACCGACACTGAACGCGGGGATCAATATCGCGCCACCGTCTTCGAGTGACCGTTGAATAATCGCCTCGAGCCGCTGGGCGCGCGTGGCGACGGACTCATGGGTTTTATCGCCGTAGGTGGACTCTAAAAATAAGATATCGGCACGGCTTGGCGGAGTTGGATCGGGCAACAATGGCGTATTACTAGGCCCTAAATCCCCCGAGAACACTACGCGCTGCTCGTCGGGCAGTTTTAATTCAACATAGGCCGAGCCCAAAATATGCCCCGCCGGTTGCAAGCGCAAGTAGGTCGCTGGCTGCCCTTTTTGCTTGGGCTTTAGCCGGTGCCAGCTGTTGTAAGGCAATGTCACTGTTAACTGGCGGATACGTTCGATTACCCGCTGACGATGACCATAATCCATATTAAGTTGCAATTTTAAGGTGTCATCAATCAATAGCGGCACCAAAGCGGCGGTGGCTTCGGTGCAATAAATGGGGCCATTAAAGCCAGCCGCCAATAGCCAAGGCAGCAAACCGCAGTGGTCGATATGGGCATGCGTGAGGATCAGCGCGTCAATGCGTTTGCCGTTGAGGTTCACCCTCGCCTCTCGCGCGTCATCACCTTGGTATTGGCCGCAGTCAATCAACAAACGTAAGCCGCTTGTTTTTATATCTACTTGGTGACACGAGCCCGTCACGGTTTGATAGCCACCATGGTGGGTGACAGTGAGGGTGTCGGTGTTTAGTGAGGTGTTTAGTGAGGTGTTGGGCATAATAACGTCCTTGTTGGGAAGGGCCTAGGGTCCTAGGTCCTAGGGAAAGATTACAGAATACGGAATACGGGAAAGAGCAGCCTCGTGCTCGCATCCGGGCCTTTGCTCATTCTGTACTCTGTATTCAGTCATCTGTATTCGGGATCTTGAATACGGAGCGCTTCGCTTACAGAGTACGGAAAAGAGCAGCCGGTGCTCGCATTGAGGCTCTATGCTCTTTCCGTATTCTGTATTCCGTATTCAATCTCTTATCATCTTATCCATCATCTGTCCTATCAATGGGCTTGGGTGGTTGTTGTCGTCGGTGAGAAAGTATGTGTGTCCCCAGTTGGGATCGAAGTGATCATTAAACGCGTCGCAGTCGGTTACCGTCACTTTGTTAGCGGGAAGCGCGTCGAGGTTTTCAGGGCCGGTCATGCCTAGGCGGCGGGTGACCGTGCGGTGACGGACGTTCACCACTTTTGACGCGGCCATGGCTAAATCGTCGGCGGCATAGTAAATATGCACTTGTTTGGCGGCATCGAGGACGGCTCTCCCTGGCTGGTGCGGCTCTAGGGCTTGGTTATCAACATCGGCGGCCATCATAAAGATATGCCGAAACCATTGTGGCATGGTGTCGAGTCCAGCATGTTGGTGCCAATGGTGAAAGGTGCTGATGAGCGTGCGGTTACCCATGGAGTGCGCGAGTAGGTTCATGCGCCGTTTGCACGGATCAGTTTGTTGCTCGGGGGCGCGACGCCAGTCATCAAACATCGCCAGTAAACGACTAAACGCCAAGCCTGACGCGGTGGCAGCAAGTTGATCATCCCAGTAATCATCAATAACACCGAGCTGGCCATCTTCATCACACGGCCAGATAATCGGCACCACCAGTATGGCGTTGAGTGTCAGGCGATCACATTGGTGTTGCAAGGTCTGCGCCATTGGGAAAATATGGCTTTCCATTTGGTTGTTATAACCATGGAGCAAAAAGAGTATTTGGGTATGCGTGGGTAAGGCTTTCAGTTTGGCCATAAACGGCGTAGCGGTGATCTCTTGGTATTCACCCTGTCCGGCGCGTTGGCAAAAATACACCCACTTTGAGATATCGGTGTTTTGGTTATCAAAGCTGAGCCAACGGCCAGCCTCACTGGTCGGCCCTTGTTCGGGTATACGGCTGGTAATAAATAACATGGCATCATCCACCGGTTATGAATGTGCGGGTGAGGATAAGCGAGGTCGGTCGTTGCGTTGTATGGTGTTTGGGGGATTTTGCGAGGGAGAAGGCGGAAAGAGATTAGAAAAAGCAGCCTCGTGCTCGCATCGGGGCCTTTGCTCTTTCCGTACTCTGTATTCCGTCATCGGTATTCGGGAATGGGAATACGGAGCGCTGCGCTTACGGAGTACGGGAAAGAGCACACTGCGCGGGCATTGGGGCTCTTGCTCTTTCCGTACTCTGTATTCCGTCATCGGTATTCGGGAATTGGAATACAGAGCGCTGCGCTTACGGAGTACGGAAAAGAGCAGACCGAGCCCGTACTGTGGTTTTTCCCTCAATCTGCGCCGAATAAGTCGCGGGTGTAGACTTTGCTTTCTACATCGCGGATCTCGTCAACCATACGGTTGGCGACAATCACATCGGCGCGTTGTTTGAAGGTGTCCAAGTCTTTGATGACTTCAGAGTTAAAGAAGGTATCTTCTTCAAGCACGGGCTCGTACACTACCACTTCAATGCCTTTGGCTTTAATCCGCTTCATGATCCCTTGGATGGCTGAAGCGCGGAAGTTGTCTGAGCCGGATTTCATCACCAAACGATAGACGCCGACGACTTTAGGCTCGCGCTTGATGATTGCATTAGCGATAAAGTCTTTGCGGGTGGTGTTGGCATCAACAATGGCTTGAATAATGTTGTTAGGCACGTCTTGGTAGTTGGCCAACAATTGGCGGGTGTCTTTCGGTAGGCAATAGCCGCCATAGCCAAACGAAGGGTTGTTGTAGTGATCGCCAATCCGTGGGTCTAGCCCTACCCCTTCGATGATCTGACGCGCGTCCAAACCGTGGGATTCAGCGTAGCTATCCAGCTCGTTAAAGTAGGCCACGCGCATTGCCAGGTAGGTGTTGGAGAACAGCTTTACCGCTTCCGCTTCGGTGGAATGGGTGAACAAAACGGAAATACCTGATTTAACTGCGCCTTGTTGCAACAAGGTGGCAAATTGGCGCGCGCGCTCGGATTGTTCGCCGACAATGATTCGTGATGGATATAAGTTGTCGTAAAGCGCTTTGCCTTCGCGTAAAAACTCAGGGGAGAAGAGGATATTCTCACAACCCATTTGCTGCTTGATTTTTTCCGTGTAACCCACGGGTACCGTCGATTTAATCACCATCACCGCCTCTGGGTTAATCGCCATCACATCTTTAATCACCGCCTCGACTGAACGGGTATTAAAGTAGTTGGTTTCGGGATCGTAATCAGTGGGGGTGGCAATTACCACAAAGTCCGCGCTCTGGTAGGCCTTTTCTTTGTCGAGCGTCGCGGTAAAGTTGAGTGGCTTTTCGGCGAGAAATTGCTCGATTTCGGCATCAACAATCGGTGATTGTTGGTTGTTAAGCAGGTTGACCTTTTCTTCCACGATGTCGAGTGCGACCACTTCATTATGTTGCGCCAGTAGCATGGCGTTTGACAGGCCGACGTAACCTGTTCCAGCAACTGCAATTTTCATTGGTTTTCCTTAAGTAATGTCTGGAAAAATGGTATCACGTGGGGGGGCTAGGGAAAAGATTACGGAATACGGAATACGGAAAAAGCAGCCTCGTGCTCGCATCGGGGCCTTTGCTCTTTCCGTACTCTGTATTCCGTAATCAGTATTCGGGATCTTGAATACAGAGCGCTTCGCTTACAGATGACGGAAAAAGCAGACCGTGCGCGCATAAGGGTTCTTGCTCTTTCTGTATTCCGTATTCCGTAATCAGTATTCGGGATCTTGAATACAGAGTGCTGCGGTTACGGATTACGGAAAAAGCAGACCGTGAGCACATAAGGGTTCTTGCTCTTTCTGTACTCCGCATTCGGGAAATTGAATACGGAGCGCTTCGCTTACAGATAACGGAAAAGAGCAAGAAAGGCTCTAGATCCTAAGGATTACTCGTCGATATTTGATAGTGATCGATGATTTTCTTTTTTCGAGCCAGTTGCTCTCTCTCGTAAGTGGTCAAGAGCACGGGCAATGGATCCACACTTAGGTCACTATTATCAGTAATACTTGGATTGGTGTGTTCTGCCATTAGCGCTGCCAAAGCTTGTTCGTTTTCTGTGTACATCACGCTGATATCATAATTAGATAATGTACCTGCACCATTTACTAGTGAATCAATAGTATTGTTGTCGAACAATGGGACGGTTTGCTGAGCATTTGCTTCAGCATAGATAACGTGTGTGACTGTTGTCGAACCGTCTGCGACTTGATAAGCAATACGTTGAATCCCCGCTTGGCCGCCAGCACCGTTGCCATAGGCTGATAACACATCGTTGTTAATTTCTACGGACGTGCGCTTTTCAGGAACGCTAATAGCGTTATCCGAATCTAAGGTGTCGTTATTCAAATCTTCAGCCAAATCTAATGCTGAAACCTGTCTCGCCGCACTCAGTTGCCACTCATCGCTTGGACTACTTGACGCTTTAACTGTTCCTTCGGCGGTTAAATAGTACGACAGGTTGTCGTTATCGGCATCATAGCGGTAGTCAATGATCTCACTGGCACTGTGGGGCAAGTTTTGCCAAATATAAGGCGTTTGCTGGTAGTCAACATAAAGGGCGGCAGAGGTTAAGTCGTAGGTATTTGCAGGAGCTGTCCAGTTACCCATTTCGGAAAGAGGATCAAGTTCCACTTCAGTATTATTCGCTAAATCAAAGAATTTATATTCAGTGATTTCACGAGGAGTATCTAAATCAGCATCAGAAACGTACCCATCCTCGTCTGGCGTCAAGTTACTATCATTTTCACCATTACCGTATTGATAGGCGACCGCTAAAGCATGAGAAAAACGTGATTGTATATCAATATCCTTTGAACCGTTTTCAGTCAGCTTTCTTTTGTCTGATGTGACTACACCTTTTATATCAGAAGGGTCAGCCGTTTTAATATCGATACCAGTATATGGGTTGGCATCAGGCGCATTTTTCCCCGTTACACAACGAGGGTTATTTGGCGCATCCACTTTCTCATACCCTAACCAATTTATACCATTCGATTTTAAGTATTTTCTTTGGATGGATGTTGCAAAATATTTATCCAACAATTCAATATAAAAAGTAACGTAACCACCTTTTGGCACATCTGTTTGGTTTATTTGTTGCCGACTACCATCCAATGGTACTTCTTCTTTTACTACTCCATCAGCATATTGAATAAGCAGTTTGTCACGATCTAAGCTCAAGCTAACATCCGTGTTAGCCAGTACGCTTAACTCTTCCCCTCCTGCCATTCTTTTCCCAAAAACTGAGCAATTACCAGCGCTTGCCTCGGTATAAAATTGTGCGAAGTCAAAGGTATACTTAGGCTTTGGCTTGGGCTGGCTGCTGCCGCCGTCGTCACTGCCGCCGCAGCCGGATAAGGTTAAAGGGATAAGAATCGCTAAAAGCTGTTTGTTAAACATGGTTGATACTCTTTGGGTCTTGGTGCCAATCTAACGGCAAGTGTTTGCCTTTGAATGCGTGATGGCGTGGGCGATGCAAAAAGTGAGCCGGATCTATTTGGTTGTCCACTGCGGCTAGGTTAGCGTTTTTGGATAAGGGATAAAAGCAACTTGGGCAATGGCTGTGAGGGTGAAAGGGGTTTGAGATCATCGTTTGGTGAGCGATAGATAGCAAAAAACCGCCACGAGGGCGGTTTTTTAATAATGGCGGTGAGAGAGGGATTCGAACCCTCGATACGTTGCCGTATACACGCTTTCCAGGCGTGCTCCTTCAGCCACTCGGACACCTCACCATATTGTGTGTTACGCGAGCTACTTATTATGGGTGATTGACTTACCCGCTGTCGCGTTAACGGGGCGTACTATAGAGAGTTGCCGCTTTGCGGTCAAGCGGTTGGTGATGGCTTTGGGTTTAAATGGCTATTCCATCACCAAAAGCATCACTATGTCTGGAAAAACTGAGTTAACCACCCCGATTCAGTCGCCAACGTGTTAAGCAACAGTGTACGAGCGATAGAAGCACGCGAGTGCGAAAGCTGTTAAACTCATGGCATTGATCAAAATACAAATAAGAGTGTTATGAAATTATCAGATTTTCTCTCCCAACATGCCGATAGCAGCCAGCTACTTAATGACATGCAAACCCGTGGTGTGGTCACCGCGATGGCGGCCGCTCCTCATGTTATTAGCCCTAGCGAGTGGCTTCCTGTGATGTGGGGTGGCGAGGAACAAGCGCCGTTTGAGAGCCATGAGCAGTTTGAGCAGTACACCAATCTGATTGTGGATATTTGGAATGAACAGCGCCAACAGTTGTTGGAGAAAACTTGGCAATGGCCGGAAGGCTGTTTGCTGGATGACGCTGAAATTGTCAACCAAGCGACGCGCGATTTCGCCGAAGGATTGTTGCAAGGCTGGAGCCTGACCCGTGATGACTGGGAAACGCTGATGCCGGAAAACACTGATGGTAATGCCCTACTCGGTGGCGTAGTGCTGTCTATTAGCTTGCTTTACGACCCAGAAACCGCGCTTTCCACCATGGAAGCGCAAGGCGCGGAAGAGCTGGCACAGTTTGAGGAAATCTTTAACGCCATGCCTACCATGTTGTGTGGGTTAAGCCTCCACGGCGCGGCGTTGGCGGAAGATCAGGAAGGGGCATAAAAGCAGGGCCCTAGATCCTAGGCCCTAGGAAAATGAATACAGAGCGCTTTGCTTACGGAGTACGGGAAGAGCAGAAAGCAGTGCCTAGTTCCTAGGTCCTAGGATCCTAGGCCCTAGGAACTAGGAACGGTGTTACCCCTTCATTTCAGCGGCAAAGTTGAGCATGCGGTTGAGCGGGATTAGCGCTTTTTCGCGCATCTTGTCGTCAACGTGGATCTCATGCTCTTCACCACCGACTTCAAGTGCGCTCTCTATCGCTTTGAGGCCGTTCATCGCCATCCATGGGCAATGGGCACAGCTTCGACAGGTCGCGCCCGCGCCGGCGGTTGGGGCTTCGACAAGTTCTTTTTCCGGCACCATTTGCTGCATCTTATAAAAAATGCCTTTATCCGTGGCCACAATCAGCTTTTCGTTCGGCAGCGTTTGTGCCGCTTTAATCAGCTGGCTGGTTGAGCCGACGGCATCAGCCATTTTTACTACACTGGCAGGCGATTCTGGGTGAACGAGAATCGCGGCATCAGGATAAAGATGCTTCATTTTTTCCAGCGCTTGAGCTGAAAATTCATCATGCACCACGCATTCACCTTGCCATAGCAGCATATCCGCGCCGGTTTCTTTCTCAATATAGGCACCAAGGTGGCGATCGGGGCCCCAGATAATCGGCTTATCTTGGCTGTCTAGGTGTTCGACAATTTCTAACGCAATGCTCGACGTTACCACCCAGTCGGCACGCGCTTTGACGGCGGCTGAGGTGTTGGCGTATACCACCACAGTATGATCCGGATGGGCATCACAAAACGCGGTAAATTCGTCCGCTGGGCAGCCTAAGTCTAACGAGCACTCCGCGTTTAGTGTCGGCATTAGCACGGTTTTTTCTGGGGTGAGAATTTTGGCAGTTTCCCCCATAAAGCGTACACCAGCGACAATCAAGGTACTTGCTGAGTGTTGGTTGCCAAAGCGAGCCATTTCCAACGAATCAGCGACACATCCGCCGGTTTCTTCGGCAAGGGCTTGGATCTCTGGATCCGTGTAATAGTGAGCAACAAGTACCGCGTCTTTTTCTTCTAACAATTGTTTGATGCGCGCAACGTGTTGTTTTTTCTCAGTGTCAGTCAATGCCACAGGTTTCGGCGGAAAGGGGTAGACCCTTTGCGACGTTTCAATCACTTGGCTCATGGGATTACTCATGCTTACTTCCAGTCCGGAACTTCCAGTCTGGGTAGTATAACGCGAGTAGAGCTAGAGTCCTAGACGACAGATTACGGATTACGGATTACGGATTACGGATTACGGATTACGGAAAAAGCATATCGTGCCAGATTTTGCTTTTCCCGTATTCCGTAAGCGAAGCGCTCTGTATTCAAAAGCCCCGATTACCGATAACGGAGTACAGACTATAGAAAGAGCAAAAGGACAATGCGCGCACGAGTTGCCTTTTCCCGTACTCTGTAAGCGAAGCGCTCTGTATTCATTTTCCTAGGATCCTAGGCCCTAGGATCCTAGGACCTTATTGCCTACATCGCATTTTTGGCTTGTTTGGCGCTGGTTGAGTCTGGGTAGGTATCAATCACTTGTTGAAAGTATTGATTGGCTTGGTCGCCGTTACCTTGTTTTTGTGCAATCAGACCCAGTTTCAGCAAGGCATCAGGGCGTTTATTGGAGTCTTCAAACTCACTCACTGCCGTAAATTCTTGGCTCGCTTGTTCAAACTTACGTTTGGAGAAATAAAGCTGGCCGAGCCAATAGTGGGCATTAGCGGTGTATACCGATTCTGGGTATGTTGAAAGGAACGCTTTGAATGCCTTGGTTGCGCCTTGGTAATCTTTCTCTTTTAAGATCAGGTTGACTGCGGCTTCATAGGCTGCATTCTCGGTTTGATCGGCGGTGAAGTTAACCGCTGGCTTATCTTCTGGCGCTTTCTCTGGCTCTGCGGGGGCCGATTGTTTGGCTGTTCTTAGGGTGTCAATTTCTCGATATAGGTCACGTTGACGTTCAACCATTTGTTGAATGTCATAGCTGTTACGCTCAACGTTGCCGCGTAAATTGCTCAGCTCTTGCGCCATTTGGTCAAGCTGGCGCTGCATATCCAGCTGCATTTGGTTACGTGCTTGGAGCATGCGCTCTAAGCGATCGACGGCGGTGCCGCCCGCCCCTACTTCTGTCACCGGAGCAGGTGTGGCAGCCACGGGGGCTGCCACACTCACCAGTAACGCCAGCGCGAGGGTTCGCACAGAGTTACTGTTCATTGTCATATCCTTTATCCATTACCAAAAGGCTGGATTAGTATACCAATACCGCACGACGGTTTTTGGCGTAAGCTTCTTCGCTTTGGCCAAGCACCAACGGCTTTTCTTCACCGTAGCTCACGATAGAGATCTGGCTCGCCGGTACGCCCAGCGCTTGTAGGTACTTAGAAACCGCTTCGGCACGACGCTCGCCCAGTGCGATGTTGTACTCAGGGGTACCGCGCTCGTCAGCGTGACCTTCTACGACCACTTCCATCGCTGGGTTAGCACGCAGGTAAGTGGCGTGGGCATCCAGCATATCTTCGTATTGTGGCAGTACTGATGAGTCGTCAAAGTTGAAGTAAACGGTTTGCGACTGACGCAGTTCTTGGTTACGAATTTGTTGCTCTGTCATTGAGCCTTGGCCGTCAACAGGAGAAACAACCGTGGTGCCGTTTTGGTTGGTTGATTGGCCAGAACCACTGCCTGTTGAGCTATCGTGTGAGCTACACGCAGCCAGAGTAAACATCGGCAGTGCCACCGCCAGACCTTTCAGTACTTTATTGATTTGCATTCTATTTTCCTTTTCTAGAAAGTTAGCGCACGTTGTTTAAAATTAAAAAACTACAGGTAAGGTGACCAGGCTGGTGCACGCACGCGCCCGTTAGTTGCCGGTAACCGCGCTTTAAAGCGGCCGTCTACAGAGACGAGTGACAACACATTCTTACGTCCATATACCGAGCTGTAAATCACCATGCTGCCATTAGGCGCAATGCTTGGCGACTCATCCAACAAGGTTTTGGTTAGGATTTGCACCGCCCCGCTGTTTAAGTCTTGCTTTGCAATGTTGTAGCCAGACGATGATTGATTTACCATAATCAAGTGACGGCCATCCGGTGTCAGTTGCCCACCCATGTTCTGATTGCCTTGCCACGTGATCCGTCGGCTAGTTCCGTCGTCTAAATTTACGCGATAAATCTGTGGTTTGCCACCCCGGTCAGAGGTATAGATGAGCGAGTTACCATCAGGATCCCAAAATGGCTCGGTGCTATTGGCACGACCGTGGGTAATTTGCGTCAATTTTTTGCTGTTCAAATCGAAGGTATACACCTGCAAGCTACCGGTTTTGGAGAGTACCAAGGCTAACTTGCTGCCATCAGGGGAAAACTGTGGCGATCCATTGTGACGAGGGTATGACGCAATTTTCTCGCGCTGGCCGGTGTAAATGTTCATGATGAAGATTTCTGCCTGACCATTTTCGAAGCTGACATAGGCGAGCTGTCGGCCATCCGGTGACCAAGACGGCGACATCAATGGCTGTTTGGAACGCAGGATCAAGCGCTCGTTATAGCCGTCATAGTCTGACAAACGCAGCTGGTAGGGGTAGTCGTTTTCTTTATCAATCACCACATAAGCGATACGAGTTAAGAACGCGCCCTTTTCGCCAGTGAGCTGCTCATAGACAATATTGGAAATGCGATGCGCATAGCGGCGCAGGTCGCTCTCTTTGACCGTGGCGCGGTTATTCACGAGTAAGTGATCATCGGTTTGTACCAACTCGCCATCGGCGCCTAAGCCTTTGCTGTCACCGCCGGTGAGTTGGCCTCGAACGATATCAATCAGCTGATAATCAATTTGATAGCGACCGTCCGAAGTCGGAGTAATGGTGCCTGTGACCACCGCATCCACTCCCAGCGAGGTCCAAGCGTTGTAATCTACATCCGCATCACTATATGGGGTTTGCGGCATGTCACTGACCGCCAGCGGGTTGAACTTACCACTGCGGCGTAAATCGGAGCCGACCACGCCGGAAATATCTTCCGGCAATTCGCCTTGTCCCTTCCATTGAAACGGGATCACGCCAATCGGGCGCGCGGTATTCACCCCTTCGGTGATTACCAATTTCAGCGCGGCATGTGCCGGTTGAGTCAGTATCGACAGACAGGCTAAAAGCATCACAACCGCGGCGATACGCCATGTTCGCAAACGATCCTGACTCTTGCTTGTCACACTGCTTGTGCCACCGCAGGGGCTCACTTCCATCATGTTTGGTATCCTGTCGTTTAGTTAGGTCTAACGGTCAACTCAATATCACGTAGTTTGGCAATAATGTCGCCATCTTCCGGCATTGGAAACTGAGACACAGACGCCACCGCGGTTTTTGTCGCGCGACACAGCCGCGTATTGCCTGCCTTTTCTTCCACATTAAGCAACAGGCCGGTCGGTGACAAGCGCATATTCACCACGCACTCTTGCCCACTTAAGCCATCATCGACGATGAGCCGTTGCTGGATCATTTGTGTAAAAATGGCGCCGTACCGCGCCACTTCATCTTGAATAAATTGCCCGCGCGCGGTTTGCCGTTGGCTGGCTTCCGACTCGAGGCCCGAGAACAAATCGTTCAGCGCCGCCTCTTGCTCTTGTTGTCGTCGCTTCGCCTCCTGGGCTTTTCGCTCTGCCTCTTGGCGCGCTTGTTCGGCTTTACGTGCCTCTTCTTCTGCTTTTTTACGCTCGGCAAGCTTGCGCTGTCGCTCGGCTTCGGCTTTTTTCGCTTCTTCCTCGGCTTTACGTTGCGCGGCGAGCTTTTCTTGCCGTGCTTTTTCCGCTTTCTCCGCCGCGAGTTCCGCTTTGCGCTTCTCTTCTAATTTACGCTGACGTTCGCGTTCGGCTTGTTCGGCCTGTTGCTTGGCAATACGCGCCTGCTCTTGCGCTTTGGCCTTTTGCTCGGCAATTCGCTTTTGCTCTTCCCGTGCTTGGCGCTCAGCTTCTAGCTTTTGTCGCTTCACTTCACGAAGGCGCTGCTCTTCTTGCTCACGCTGCTGTTCGAGCTGCTTGGCTTGCTGCTCTAACCGTTTGAGTCGCTCCGCTTCTTCGCGTTTAGCCTGATCGCGTTGCTCGCGAATTTTCTTCGCCTGTGCATTAACCACGGCCGGATCTATCACTGTGGCATCAATCGCGCGACCCGCTTTAGGGGTTGGCGTTGAGTCAGAACTAAATTCTGCCCCCCATAACAGTACAATCACTAAGACCAGGTGCAACACGGCAGATATTGCCAGCGCGGGCATCAGCGAGTCTTTGCCTGATTTTTTATGGGTTGGTTTATCGCTTGGCTCGTTCATCACCCTCACCTACGACTCGTAAGGCTCTGTCATTAAGCCCACCGACGACACGCCAGCTTGGTTTAATGCATCAAGCGTCAGGATGATTTCTGAATAGGGCACCCGGCCATCGCCGCCCACCAGCACAGGGGACTTAGGATTGAGCTGCAGCTCAGCTTTGACGCGTACTAGAATTTCTTCCAAGCTCAAACCGCGGGTCATATCGCCATTATTGACACTGAGCCCTAATTGCCCGTCTTTATCCACTTCCACAATGATAAAAGCGCCGCTGTCTTCCTCTTCTGCCAGCTCTGCGGCGGTTTTCGCTTGTGCCGTTTGTGGCAGATCGACATCCACTCCCTGGGTCACAAATGGGGCGGTCACCATAAAGATAATCAGCAGTACCAGCATCACATCAATGTAGGGGACGACATTGATTTCCGCCGTCATCTTGCGCCGTTTAGGTTGATACGCCATGGATCACTCCTGGGTTGCCGCAAACGCTTGACGATGAAGAATGCTAGAGAACTCTTCCATAAAGTTCATGTAGTTATGCTCGAGCTTACTGACTTTGGCGGTCAAACGGTTGTACGCCATGACCGCTGGGATCGCAGCGAACAGACCCATGGCTGTCGCCACCAAGGCTTCAGCAATCCCGGGGGCGACCATGGCCAACGTCGCCTGCTTCACCGCGCCTAGGGCGATAAAGGCATGCATGATCCCCCATACGGTACCAAACAGGCCAATGTAAGGGCTGATCGACCCCACCGTCGCCAAAAATGGCAGATGGGTTTCCAGCTCTTCCACTTGCTTTGATAACGACACGCGCATCGCCCGCGAAGTCCCTTCCATCACGGCGTCGGGCACTTTGTCGTTGCTACGATGCAAACGCGCGAATTCTTTAAAGCCGGCGTAAAAAATTTTCTCGCTGCCCGTCAAATTGTCTTTGCGCGCTTGCACTTCTTGGAATAGTTGAGAAAGATCGATCCCAGACCAAAATCTGTCTTCAAACCGTTCAGCTTTGCTAAACGCGTGCTGCATGACCTTGGAGCGCTTGATGATCATCGCCCAAGATACCACTGACATACCCAGTAATATCAGCATCACTACCTTGACAAGCAAGCTTGCTTGCAAAAACAGGTCGAGAATGGAAAGTTCAGCGGTCACGTCATCATCTCCGATTTAATCTGTGTTGGAATCGATTTGGGTTTCATGGTTGTTGGGTCGACACAGGCTATCTTAACCGTCGCCGCACACAATGCTTTTTGATCAGAATTCACCAAGCTTTGACAAAAGGTCATGCTGGCGCGCCCCATGGCTGACACTGTAGTGACAACCTCCAGTGCATCATCAAGCCGTGCACCGCGGTGAAAGTCAATATCCATGTGGCGCACAACAAAGGCGGTGCGATCGGCAAAGAGCGCTTGTTGATTGACACCGATCTCACGCAACAGTTCAGTGCGTGCCCGCTCAAAGTAATTGAGATAATTGGCGTGGTAAACCACTCCCCCGGCGTCTGTGTCTTCATAGTACACACGAATCGGCCAGCGAAACGGCGTTGATTCTGTCATGTCTTTACCCATGATCGGTTTACGATAGGCAATTACTATACCTAAGTTGTGGATGTATAGAAATGCTGAGACAGCGCGGCTGGCGCATTGGTCGCCCATCAAGCCGTCGAGAAGTGATGTGCTGCAAAAAACGCGCAATTACTCACGCTAGAGTGATGAAAAAAGCACCACTCGGGTGCCTTTGTCATTCGTTTGTCACTTTGCGCTTGCTCACCGAGCGCCTAACTCAACTAGCGCAGCCACATCAAGGCGAGCAACAGAAGGGATACGCCCCACCCGAATGGCGGCCAGGTGAGCCACCGGCTCCATTTGCCTTGCGCCGTGAAACCGACGGCATGGATCACCCCGACACAGGTCGCGTAGAGCAGCCCCACGCCCATCGGAAACGTCACCCCGCCCATGCGCTGAGCAAAGGCTTCTGGCGCCCACATTACTTGGCCGCCCCAGCACAGGGCACTGGCCAATGAGAGCAGCCGCCAAAGGCCAGAAAAGTGCTGGCCTAAGGGAGCAGGTTGGCGCTCACTCATTGTCGTGATCCATCGCTTCGGTGTGCTCCAACCATAAGGCATTGATAATGCCAAAGGCGCATGCCAGCAGCACACCAAGAATCCACGTGAAATACCACATATGCAAGCTCCTTAATCAGTACAGTGTATGGGTGTTGTCTTCAATATATTGCGCGTCTAAACGACCAAACATCTTAATGTAGCACCACAGGGTGTAAGCCAAGATAATCGGCACAAACACCGCCGCGACGATGGTCATGATCGACAAGGTTAGCTCGCTTGAGGTGGCATCCCACATGGTCAAGCTGTGACCCGGGAAAGTGCTCGATGGCATCACAAAGGGGAACATTGCGATACCCGCGGTCAAAATCACGCCCGCCACGGCTAAACTCGAGAACAAGAAAGCCCAACCTCCGCGCTCAAGACGTGACGCCAGCAGTGCCAACAATGGCATGACAGCGCCGACCAGTGGTGCTAACCAGAGGATTGGCATCGCTTGATAGTTACGCATCCAAGCGCCGCTTTGTACCGCGACCTCTTTCGCCAGTGGGTTAGAGGCTGCTTGGTTCGCCGCCTCACTGACCACCACAAAGCCATCTATATTTTGTACCCAGAAGCCTGCTGCCACAAAGAGTACAGTGGTCAATAATGCACACAGTTGCGCGACATTACGTGCGCGTACATGCAGCGCATCGGTAGTTTTTAGTTGCAACCAGGTTGCGCCTTGCAACACCACCATAAACAGGCTCACCAATCCACACACCAGTGCGAAGGGATTAAGCAGTGCAAAAAAGCCACCGGTGTAGGTTGGGATCAAGAGATCGCTAAGCTGGAACGGCACCCCTTGTAAGAGGTTACCAAAGGCGACCCCGAAAATGACCGGTGGTACAAAGCCCCCCAGCACCAAGCCCCAATCCCATGCGGTGCGCCAGCGTGGGTCATCGATTTTTGAGCGATAGTCAAAGCCCATGGGACGGAAGAAAAGCGCCGCCAGTGTGACCACCATCGCGATATAAAAACCAGAAAAGGAAACCGCATACACCAACGGCCAAGCGGCGAATAATGCCCCGCCTGCGGTCACTAACCAGACTTGGTTTCCTTCCCAATGGGGCGCGACAGCGTTAATCATTACCCGACGTTCGCTGTCGGTTTTGCCGATCAGGGTGAGCAAGGCGCCCACCCCCATGTCAAAGCCATCAGTGACGGTAAAGCCGATCAGCAACACACCGATCAGTACCCACCAGATCAGGCGTAACATTTCATAATCAAACATGCTCTCTCTCCTTATGCTTCAATCTGGCGGCTGAAATCCGCTTCTGGATTGCCTTTTTGTTCAAAATGGTAGCGGCCGGTTTTGAGGCTGCTGGGCCCAAGGCGGGCAAACTTGAACATCAGATAAAGCTCAGCGACGAGGAAAACGGTGTAGAGCGAGCAAATCGCCACCATCGAGAAAATAATATCGCCAGCGGCCAGATTCGATGCGGCCACGTGCACGGGGAGGATTTCCCCCACCGCCCAAGGCTGGCGACCGTATTCGGCAACAAACCAACCCGCTTCGCAGGCGATCCATGGCAGAGGAATACCAATCAGCGCAAGCTTCAGTAGCCAGGGCTTTTCATCGATACGCTGGCGACAGGTTTGCCAGAACGCCATGCCAAAAATAAACAGCATCGCAAAGCCGCACGCTACCATGATCCTAAAGCTCCAGAACAAAGGCGCCACTTGCGGGATAGAGTCTTGCGCGGCTTGCTGAATTTGCCCTTCAGTCGCATCCACCACCTTGTCGGTATACGGCTTAAGAAGCAGGCCATAACCGAGGTCGTTTTTCACTTCGTTGAACGCGGCTTTGGTTTCCGGTGATTTCTCGCCGGCACGCAGTTTTTCCAGCAATGCGTACGCCTGCATACCATTGCGGATGCGGGTTTCATGCTCAGCAATCAAATCGCTTAAGCCTGTCACTTCTTTATCCAGTGAGCGCGTGGCAATGATCCCCATCGCATAAGGGATTTTGATCGCATAATCGGTCTGCATGGTCTCTTGATTCGGCAGCCCCACCACGGTGAAGGCCGCCGGCGCTTCTTCGGTGTGCCACTCAGCCTCGATCGCTGCCAGTTTGACCTTTTGTACATCACCCAGCTCGTACCCGGACTCATCACCTAAGATGATTACCGATAAAATGGCCGCCATGCCAAACGAGGCAGCAATCGCAAACGAGCGACGCGCAAAGGCAATATCACGGCCTTTGAGCAGGTAGTAAGCGCTGATCCCCAGAATGAACATCGCCCCTGTGGTATAGCCAGCAGCAACGGTGTGAACAAACTTCACCTGTGCCACGGGATTAAAGACCACATCAGCAAAGCTCACCATCTCCATACGCATGGTTTCAAAGTTAAACTCTGAGCCCACGGGGTTTTGCATCCAGCCGTTGGCCACCAAAATCCATAGCGCGGAAAAGTTAGAGCCTAACGCCACCAGCCAGGTAGTGACCAAGTGTTGACGCTTACTGAGACGATCCCAACCAAAGAAGAACAGGCCCACAAAAGTGGATTCAAGGAAGAAGGCCATCAGCCCTTCAATGGCAAGCGGGGCCCCAAAAATATCCCCGACATAGTGGGAATAGTAGGCCCAGTTGGTTCCGAATTGAAACTCCATGGTGAGGCCAGTGGCCACCCCAAGCGCAAAGTTAATTCCAAAAAGCTTGCCCCAAAACTTGGTCATGTCTTTGTAGATTTGCTTGTCGGTCATCACGTATAACGATTCCATGATGGCCAGCAAAAATGCCATGCCCAGAGTTAAAGGAACAAACAGGAAGTGATACATCGCGGTCAGCGCAAACTGCAGCCGCGATAAATCGACGATATCGGTAATCATGGTCACTCCTTTACACCGTTTTCGGTGCCGATACTGGCGTATCGCTCGTTTTACTCTCTCACCCAACACGGCAGTCAAAACAACTGGCTGGCGCGGGGAAAGCTACACACTTCTTAATTGACTGCTTGCATGTTACACAGTTGAAACACCAAGGTTATTCTATAGTTAAATTTTATCTAATTAAGGCATAACTAATATTATAGGTACAACAATGGGGTGTTAATCGCGTTTTGCTCGGTTTGTCGACTCGGCTGCAAAAACAATAAGGCGAACCAACCAAGATACAAAACTGTGATTAACCGCGAAGAAACTGGGTGAGACGGAGGCATTAACGGAAGCCACTTCTCATTGTCTCGTCACCAGCAACCGCTAGCAGATGGGGTTACGATAAGGGTTCACGTGCTACATAACCTTAATCTAGATCAAAAAACCCCATTGGTTGTCGGCCAATGGGGCTGTTTTAGCAAAAAACGTCTTGATCTTGATTAAGGTTTGCGAGGATTTTCCGCTCAGTCTTAGCCGACTAGGTTTTCGGCAAATCAAAGCCAAAGTGCAAATAGGCACGCTGGCTGGCAATCCGGCCACGTGGTGTGCGTTGCAGGTAGCCTTGTTGAATCAAATAAGGCTCAATCACATCTTCGATGGTGTCTTTCTCTTCGCCAATCGCCGCCGCTAAGTTATCAAGCCCCACCGGCCCGCCATCAAACTTCTCAATAATGGCATTGAGTAGCTTGCGATCCATGTAGTCAAACCCTTGGCTGTCAACATCAAGCATATCGAGCGCGCGCTGAGCAATGTCAGCACTGATGTCACCCGTGCCTTTTACTTCAGCATAATCACGCACACGACGGAGTAAGCGGTTAGCAATACGTGGCGTACCGCGAGAACGGCGCGCCACTTCCATCGCCCCTTCCTCATCGGTTGATAACGCCAAGCAATGGGCGCTGCGTTTCACGATACCGGTTAGATCCCCCACGCTGTAATACTCTAAACGCTGGGTAATGCCAAAGCGGTCACGCAAGGGCGATGTCAGCGAGCCGGCGCGGGTGGTGGCACCAATCAGGGTAAACGGCGGTAAATCGATTTTGATTGAGCGCGCGGCAGGCCCTTCACCAATCATAATATCTAGTTGATAATCTTCCATCGCCGGGTACAAGACTTCTTCTACCACTGGGCTTAAGCGATGGATTTCATCAATAAATAATACATCGTGAGGCTCAAGGTTGGTGAGCAAGGCGGCCAGATCGCCGGCTTTTTCTAACACGGGGCCCGACGTAGTGCGAATATTGACGTCCATTTCATTGGCAACAATATTGGCCAAGGTGGTTTTACCCAGACCCGGCGGGCCAAAAATCAACAGATGATCGAGCGCCTCTTGGCGTTTACGCGCAGCATGGATAAAGATTTCCATTTGATCACGGACGTGATTTTGCCCCTGGTAGTCTTCCAATAACTTAGGACGAATCGCGCGGTCGATCACCTCTTCTTCCCGATCAGGGGTGGTTTGCGCCGAGATTAAACGATCAGCTTCTATCATGGGTTACACCATTGAACGCAGCGCGTGACGGATCACGTCTTCGCTGCTCATGTCATCAGTTGCAATTTGTTTAACCACTTTCTCCGCCTGCGCCGCTTTATAACCCAGTGCGACCAAGGCGCTTACCGCCTCATCCGCGGCAGACGAAATCGTGGTTGGCGCTGCACGCAGGGCTGCGCCCTCAGCCGTCGCGGCATCCGTGTGCGGAGTAAAGAGATCGAACGCTTCCCAGTTTTTAAGCCGGTCGCGCATTTCAATCACCAAACGTTCCGCGGTTTTCTTGCCCACGCCAGGGATTTTCACCAAGGTCGAGACATCATTATGCTCGACACTGTCGACAAAGTGGTTAGCCGTCATCCCCGATAAAATCGCTAACCCCAGTTTAGGTCCCACGCCATTGGCCTTGATCACTTCCCGAAACAGCGCTCGCTCACGTTTACCGCTAAAACCATAGAGAAGTTGCGCATCTTCACGCACTACAAAATGCGTGTACACGGTAGCGGTTTCACCCACCTCCGGCAATTGATACAAACAGTTCATCGGCATGCTCACTTCATAGCCGACGCCGTTCACATCGATCAAAATCTCAGGAGGTTGCTTTTCTATCAGGGTTCCCTGTAATCGGCCTATCACAATCGCATCTCAGTTTGTTACTTTGCCCCCAAGGATAAAGAATAACTGGATCTATATCCAGTCGAATTGACGACGGGCGGATTACGGATTACGGATTACGGATTACGGATTACGGATTACGGATTACGGAAAAGCGTAACGTGTCTGTCCCTGTAGAAAAAGTTCCTAGGGCCTAGGATCCTAGGACCTAGGCACTACTTCCTGCTCTTCCCGTATTCTGTAAGCGAAGCGCTCTGTGTTCAAGATCCCGAATACCGATGACGGAATACAGAGTACAGAAAAAGCAATAGCCTCAGTGCGAGCATGATCTACTTTATCCAGTTTCTAGTCTCTAGTCTCTAGAAGCGAAGCGCCTCGTCTCTTTCCGTACTCCGTAAGCGAAGCGCTCTGTATTCAAGAGCAAAAAGCGCTTTTATCGATACCGGCCGCGGCGGGCGGCGTTGGCTTTGCCGGCCATGGCGATGAGGGTGTGATTGGTGTGGGCATGGCAAATGGCAACCGCGAGGGCATCGGCTGCATCGGCTTGCGGGGTGGCACTGAGCTTTAACATGTGGGTGACCATATGCTGGACTTGCTTTTTATCCGCACTGCCTTTCCCTACCACTGCTTGCTTGATAAGCCTCGCGGCATATTCAGACACCGGTAAATCGGCGTTTACCGCCGCAACAATGGCGCTGCCGCGCGCTTGCCCCAGTTTAAGCGCTGAATCCGCGTTACGGGCCATAAACACTTGCTCAATGGCAAAATTATCCGGTTGAAACTGGGTGATGACTTCGCTCACCCCTGCATAGATATGTTTCAGTCGACCGGGTAAGTCGTCTGTCTCGGTGCGAATACAGCCACTACCGAGATATTCAAGATGCCGACCATGTTGGCGGATCACCCCATAACCGGTGATCCGCGAACCTGGGTCAATCCCCAGTATCACTGCCATTTAGCTTAAACTCGCTGCCACTTCGTCCGAGATATCACCGTTATGGTAGACTTCTTGCACATCGTCAAGGTCTTCTAACATATCGATCAAGCGCAGCAGCTTCGGTGCCGTGTCTGCATCTAACTCCGCTTTGGTGGATGGCACCTGAGTCACCTCTGCTCGCTCAGCTTCAAACCCAGCTTTATCTAAGGCATCTTTTACATAGCCAAAGTCATTGGGGGTGGTGTACACATCCATTGAACCGTCGTGATAGGTGACCACATCGTCCGCGCCGCCTTCGAGTGCCGCTTCCATCACCGCATCTTCTTCAAGGCCGGATGGGTAGGTGATCACCCCTTTTTTATCGAATAAGAAGCTGACTGAGCCATCGGTACCCAGGTTACCACCGGATTTTGAAAACGCATGGCGCACACCTGACACAGTACGGTTGCGGTTATCGGTCATGCACTCCACCATCACCGCCGTGCCCGCAGGGCCATAACCTTCATAGATGACGGTTTCCATGTTCTCGTCACCTTCGCCGCCCGCACCGCGTGAAATCGCACGGTTGATGGTATCGCGTGTCATGTTATTTGACAGCGCTTTATCCACCGCGGCACGCAGGCGTGGATTGGTTTCCGCCTCGGGGCCACCCTCTTTGGTTGACACCACAATTTCTCGGATAAGCTTGGTGAAAATCTTACCGCGCTTCGCGTCTTGAGCGGCTTTACGGTGTTTAATGTTCGACCACTTACTGTGACCTGCCATATCGACTCTCCGTTTTTTGCGCTCCCCTCACGTGAAAGGAGTAATAAGAAAAAACGCGCCTTGGCTTTTCAGTCTGAGGCGCGTTGAGACATTGACCTTGCGCCTTGATACGACCGCCTAGTGACGGCAGTTATCGGCCCCAAGGATAAGACGGGCAAGGCTATTTGCCCGTCATCAGGCGAATTTATTCGCTGTGTTCGTTTTGCTCTGCCGCCGCGGTAATGCTGAGAGCCAGCTCTTCAAGCGCCGCGTCATTGGCCAGGCTTGGCGCATCAGTCATCAAGCAGGCCGCTGCAGTGGTTTTCGGGAAGGCAATCACGTCGCGAATGTTTTCGGTGCCGGATAGCAACATCACCAGGCGATCCATACCAAACGCCAGACCCGCGTGTGGTGGGGTGCCGTATTGCAACGCATCCAGCAAGAAGCCAAATTTCTTGCGCTGCTCTTGCTCATCAATGCCCAGCGTCTCAAACACCGCGGCTTGCATTTCTGGGTTATGGATACGGACCGAGCCACCACCCACTTCATAGCCATTAATCACCATGTCGTAGGCGTTGGAGTTCGCCACCGCTGGGTTTGCCACCAGCTCTTCAGGTGTCACGTCGGTCGGCGCAGTGAACGGGTGATGCATCGCATGCAAGTTACCCTCGTCGTCTTCCTCAAACATTGGGAAGTCAATCACCCACAATGGTGCCCACGCTTGGGTGTCGGTCAGCTCCAGATCTAGGCCTAGCTTCACACGCAACGCGCCCAGCGCTTCAGTGACCACTGATTTCTTGTCGGCACCGAAAAGGATAATGTCACCGGTTTGCGCCTCAGTGCGTGACAGAATGCTTTCTACCACTTCGGCATTGAGGAACTTGGCCACCGGCGATTGAATGCCATCAAAACCGGCGTCGCGGTCGTTGACTTTCATCCACGCCAAGCCTTTGGCGCCGTAAATGCCAACAAAGTTGGTGTATTCATCAATCTGCTTGCGCGACAAGCTGGCACCGCCTGGTACACGAATCACAGCCACGCGGCCTTTTTCATCGTTTGCCGGGCCAGAGAACACTTTAAATTCAACATCTTTGACGATGTCTGCTACATCGACGATTTCGAGCGGGTTACGCAAATCTGGCTTGTCGGAGCCAAAACGGCGCATCGCTTCTTCATACTTCATGGTGGGGAACGCGCCCAAGTCCACATTGAGCAGCGATTGCCACATTTCGCGGATCAATTGCTCGGTCACCTCGCGCACTTGGTCGGCGCTCATGAATGAGGTTTCGATATCAATCTGGGTAAATTCTGGCTGGCGATCGGCGCGCAAGTCTTCATCACGGAAGCACTTCACGATTTGGTAATAGCGATCAAACCCGGACATCATCAGCAACTGTTTGAACAGCTGTGGTGATTGCGGCAACGCATAAAAATTACCTTTGTGGACACGGCTTGGCACCAAGTAGTCACGCGCGCCTTCTGGGGTCGCCTTGGTGAGTACCGGGGTTTCGATGTCTAAAAAGTCATTGTCATCGAGAAAACGACGGACAAAGCTGGTGGCTTTAGCACGCAGTTTAATTCGATCGCTCATTTCAGGGCGGCGCAAGTCAAGGTAGCGATACTTCAGGCGCTGCTCTTCGGAAATAAACTGGTTAAAGTCAATCGGCATCGGCGCACTTCGGTTGATGATCTCCAACCCTTTCGCCACCACTTCGACTTCGCCTGTGGCCATATCACTGTTGATCTGGCTCTCTGGACGCGCACGCACTTCACCACGGATGGTCAGGCAAAATTCGTTACGCAATTTGTTTGCTTGCTCGTAAACATCACCCATATCAGGGTCAATCACAACTTGCACCAGACCTTCACGGTCGCGCATGTCGATAAAAATCAAGCCGCCCAAATCACGGCGGCGGTTAACCCAACCACAAAGACTTACTTCTTGCCCGACGTGGGCTTTATTCAGGTGACCACAATATTGGGTGCGCATAGATTATTCCTGATCTGTTCTGATGATTCCGCTTGCCCCCTGGGGCACAAGCCTGCCAAATACTGAGGGGAATTCGGGTAACAGCGTCTGTCGTACCTGACGGTACGCCCCCATGAGTGCCGTTACTGTCAAAGACCTGCCATTATAAAGGAAAAGCCCCGCTCTTGGTAAAGCGATCGTACTTAAAACCGGTAGTTTTTTTATCCAAATCCTTTTAGGCTATTACTTTATTGGTTCGCAACGCATCAGCACGGGCATGACCTCCTTATTACACCAACTCCCCTCTCCACCCCTGCGGTTGGGGCTGACGCAATGGTCTCATCCCAGTTGGCAGCATCACTTTTATCCGCCAGGCACCAAGTCGGGCGAGCGCTTAGCCCGTTATGCCGAGGTGTTTAATACCGTCGAGGGCAACACGACCTTTTACGCCTCCCCCTCGCCGCAAACGGTGAATAATTGGGCGGCCGCCATTCCAGACGATTTTCAATTTACCTTTAAGCTGCCGAAAACCATTACCCATCAATGCCAGCTGCGTCATGCGCAAGACTTAACCGCCGACTTTATTAAGCTGATGGCCCCGCTCCATGACCATATTGGCCAGTGGACGATTCAGCTGCCAGCGCGTTTTGGCCCAGAGGGGTTAGCAAGCTTAGCGACATTTCTTGAATCGCTACCCCGCGAGTTTTCCCTTGGGATAGAGGTGCGTCACCCGGCCTTTTTTGCCAAAGGCGACGCAGAAAAAGCGCTCAACCGACTGTTGATCGATCATAACGCCAACCGTGTAATCATGGACAGTCGCCCGGTATTTGCGGCTAACCCCGACACCCCTGCCATTATTGATGCGCAAAAGAAAAAGCCCCGGGTGCCCGTGCATGCCATCGCCACCAGCGCAGCGCCCATGGTGCGTTTTATTGGCCATCCTGATTTGCCCGAAAACACCGCGTTTTTTGACCCTTGGATCTCACGCTTATCTCAATGGATAGCCGCGGGCAAAACGCCCTATTTAATGATTCATACCTCAGATAACGATCAGGCCCCTGCGTTGGCCGCCCAGTTATATCAACGTCTTGATTTATCATCGCCATTGGCTTCCGTCACGCGCGCCGCACAAAGTCAACAGGGCGCGTTGTTTTAATCTCGCCGCTAGCACGCGTTCTCACCGTGCAGACAGACGCAGAAAAATTCACTACAATACGCCGCTTTTGTGGCAAGCTTTGGGTGCAAAACGCACGAAAGCCTGCCAGCTTGGCTGATTTGTAGGGGCTTACATGGCTAATCAGGATAAAATTTTCGCAGCGCCTATCGAAAAAATGGGCGATTTCACCTTCGATGAAAATGTCGCTGAGGTGTTCCCGGATATGATCCAGCGCTCGGTACCGGGTTACAGCAATATTATTTCGGCCATCGGCATGCTGGCCAAGCGTTTTGCTGCGCCTGATAGTCATATTTACGATCTTGGCTGTTCGCTGGGTGCTGCCACTTTATCGATGCGTCGCCACATTCCTCATGACAGCTGCAAAATCATCGCGGTGGATAACTCACAAGCCATGGTTGAGCGTTGTCGCTTGCATGTTAATGCGTATCGCGGCGCCGCCGATGTTGAGGTTCGCGAAGCCGATATTCGCGATGTCGAGATAACCAATGCCTCGATGGTGGTGCTCAATTTTACCCTACAATTTTTAAGCCCTGACGATCGCCAAGCCCTACTCACTCGCATTTATCAAGGCTTGAAGCCAGGTGGGATCCTGATTCTGTCCGAAAAGTACCGCTTTGAAGACGAAACCGCCAATGAATTGCTGATCGATTTACACCACGATTTCAAGCGTGCCAATGGCTATAGCGAGCTTGAGATCAGCCAAAAGCGCAGTGCACTGGAGAATGTGATGCGCCCGGACAGTATTGCCACCCACCAAGCGCGGCTCCATGCCATTGGCTTTAGCAGCGTCGCCATGTGGTTCCAGTGTTTTAACTTTGGTTCGATGCTCGCGATTAAGTAAGACGAGCCTGACAGTACGAGTAATCTGATGTTTGATTTTTCCGATTTTTATCAGCTGATCGCCAAAAACCGTCTAAGCCATTGGCTCGAGGTGTTGCCAGCACAATTAGCCGAGTGGCAAAACCAGCCGCATGGCGATATGCCCAAGTGGATAAAAGTGCTCAACAAGATCCCAACCACCGCGCCCGAGACGGTTGAGCTGAAAGACGCAGTGCGTATTGGTGATGACAGTAGCTTACCTAATGGCGAGCGCAAAAAATTAGAAAACTTATTGCGCACCTTGCACCCTTGGCGTAAAGGCCCGTACCAGGTACACGGCATTGATATTGATACCGAGTGGCGCTCAGATTGGAAATGGGATCGCGTACTCCCGCATATCTCGCCGCTAAAAGGGCGGTATGTGCTTGATGTCGGTTGCGGCAATGGCTACCACATGTGGCGCATGTTGGGCGAAGAGGCCGCATTGACAGTGGGCATCGACCCCTCCGAGCTCTTTTTGATGCAATTCGACGCCATTCGTCGCTTGATGGGTAACGATCAGCGTGCGCACCTGCTGCCTTTAGGGATTGAAAAACTGCCTGCGCTACGCGCGTTCGACACCGTGTTCAGTATGGGTGTGTTGTATCACCGCCGCTCCCCTCTCGATCATCTGATGCAACTCAAAGATCAATTGCGTAAAGATGGCGAGCTGGTGCTGGAAACCTTGGTTATCGATGGCGATGAAAACGCGGTATTGGTGCCTGCCGGTCGTTATGCACAAATGCGTAACGTCTACTTTTTCCCGTCTGCCCGCGCGTTAAAAGTGTGGCTGGAGAAAGTCGGATTTGTCGATGTGCGTATTGTCGACGAGTGCGTCACCACCACGGATGAGCAGCGCAGTACCGAGTGGATGACTCATAACTCGCTGCCTGAGTACCTCAACCCAGATGATCCGGCGCAAACCATCGAAGGGTATCCAGCCCCCAAACGCGCGATCTTAGTGGCTCGCAACCCGGATTAAACAACAGCCCGGACACCGCTCCCCCATACCACCGCCCTTACTCGCCGCCTCACTAGGCGGTGATAAGGGTGAACATGGCGGTGAACGCCGCTTACCGACCTCACACCTGACGCTGACACCACGCTCGCAATCGCGACGCATGTATTGACGGCTGTGTTTTATTTCACCGCCTGAGTGCTTGTTTGCTAACGACTTTGCTTTATTACCGTCGATTAAATCAGCGTTTAGTCAATTCTGACTAACATTTGACAGAATCCCCCTACCCATCTTTGTCGCATCCTTTAGAATTTGCTCTCGCCGTCGCGATCAGCGCTTTACTGCCTGTGACATGGCTAGCCGCAACCCTTCTTACGCTGTGGAGATTTAGATGCTATTTCGTTGCTCACTGATCAGTGCGCTTTTACTTACGGTGTCCGGCTGCACATTAACTTCGCAGCACCAACACCAGGAAACGCTCAGTAAATTTGATAACCTGGCTGCCCAACACCAGCAGCAACAACAAACCATCACCGAGACATTCGCTCAACATGGCACAGCGTTAAATCAGTTGGCCGACAAAGTGAGTGCGCTCGAAAGCCAACTGACCGTGATTCAGCGTACCCAAGCCAAGCTTTACGCCAATGTGGCGACCGACACCGCTGACGTCAAAGTGAAAGAAAAGGTGGTGCGGGTGCCGGTTAACGACGGCAAGGTTATTCTCGGTGGACGCGAATTTGTCTGGTTTGACGCGGTCGAAAACACCTTCCAATCCCGTGTGGATACCGGTGCCGAAACATCTTCATTGAATGCTGTGGATATCCAAGAATTTGAGCGTGACGGCGATACCTGGGTCAAGTTCAACGTCAATCATAGTGAAAACAATGACCAGCCGGTATTTATGGAAATGCCAGTGAAACGTTGGGTGCGTATCCGTCAGTCGTCGAGCGATAGCACCGAGCGCCGCCCGGTGGTCGAAGCCTGGATTCGTGTCGGTAACATCCATGAGAAAACCGAATTCACCCTCGCCGATCGCACCAACATGGAATACCCAGTGCTGCTTGGCCGCGAATTTTTTAAAGACTTGGCGGTGGTTGATGTCAGCCAAGTTCATATTCATCCGCAATATCAGCCGGACACGCCAACGGAGCCAGGCGATGACGACACCCCCAACAAGTAGGTAATCGATATGGTTTCACGGGTTCCTTTTTATTTTTTGATTGGCTTTTTGGTCGTCGCTGGCATCGCACTCAGTGCCTACCGCCATCTTGTTTATGGCGTGCCATGGCTGGCAGATGAAACGCGCCAAGTGTGGCAAATCGAGGCCAGAATCAATTTTGATGCCACCAACGGGCCGGTCAAAGTCAGCTTGGCCGCACCTGATAGCCAACCCGGTCTGACCCTGATTGATGAAAGCACTTCATCGGCCGGGTACGGGTTTTCCTTGCTCGATACAGAGCATGGCCGCCAAGCACAATGGTCGGCACGTCACGCCAGTGGTGAGCAAACCCTTTATTTTAAAAACCAGATGCTGGTCGATGACAGTGCGCGCTACACTATGACCCCACCAGAGGATGACGCGGTGGCGACGCCTGTCATGGATAATGCGGCTAAAAACGCCGCACTCGCTTTGCTTGACCGTGCTCGTGCTCGCTCTGCCGATAACATTACTTTGACCCGCGAGCTGATCAAGCAGCTTAATAGTCCTGATAGTCAAAACGCGGCGCTGCTGCTCAACACACTGGATAAACCCGACGCCCTACGCAAAACCTTGGCCCTTGAAGGCATTCATGCGCGCGTAGTGGGCGGTTTAGAGCTTGAGGATGGCCGGCGCCGCCAAAGTATTTCCCCCATGTTGCAAGTGTGGCAAGACAGTCGCTGGCACTTGTTTGATTTAGTCAGCGGCCAAAATGGCCATCACGATAACACGCTGTTATGGAACCAGCATGGCGGGCCGCTGCTAGAAGTTATGGGCGGTGAGCACAGCCAGGTGCATTTCTCCATCATTTCGCAAGACATCAGTCCGCAGCAGGCCACCTCGGCCAAGGTGTCGGCCGACGATTTGCTCAACTTCTCCATCCATAGTTTGCCCATTGAAGAGCAGGCAATGTTCAAAACCATCATGCTGATCCCAATCGGTGCGCTCATTGTGGTGTTCTTGCGGGTGATTGTGGGACTCAAAACCTCTGGTACTTTTATGCCAGTGCTCATTGCCGTCGCCTTTGTCCAAACCCAGCTCATCACCGGTATCGTGGGCTTTGTGTTGATTGTGGGCACGGGGCTGGTGATCAGAAGCTACTTATCGCGGCTCAATTTACTCTTGGTAGCACGAATATCGGCCGTGATTATTACCGTGATCCTGATTATTTCCGTCTTTAGCGTGATTGCTTTCCACATTGGCTTAATGGAGGGACTCACCATTACCTTCTTCCCGATGATCATTTTGTCGTGGACCATCGAGCGAATGTCGATTTTGTGGGAAGAAGAAGGAGCGAAGGAAGTGGTGATTCAAGGTGGCGGCTCACTGCTCACTGCCGTACTGGTATATTTAGCGATGACCAATGATTTGATTCGCCATCTCACCTTTAACTTTATTGGCCTGCAGCTGGTTATCCTTGCACTTATCTTGCTACTGGGTAATTACACGGGCTATCGCTTGTCTGAACTCAAGCGCTTCCGCCCTTTAGCGGAACCGAGTAATAAGCCACTTGGGTTAGCTACCACCACAGGAGGCGATGATGCGCAAACTCCTCGATAAGCTAGCCTCTCCGTTTCGGCTTAACCAAGCGGGGATCATGGGCATGAACCAGCGCAACATTCGCTATATTGGACGTTACAATGATCGGCGTTTGTATCCATTGGTTGATGACAAGCTACAAACCAAACTCATCGCCCAACAAGCGGGGGCCACGGTGCCTGAACTGATTGGGGTGATTGACAGCCAAGCGGATGTCAAACGCATCCACGCCATGGTCGCCAATTGGCCCGGCTTTGTGATTAAGCCTGCACAGGGCTCTGGCGGAAAAGGCATCTTAGTGGTGACAAAAAACCACCAAGGTGTCTATACCAAAGCCTCGGGGAAAGCGGTCAGCCATAATGATGTGGAGCGCCATATCACCAATACCTTGGCAGGCCTTTTCTCGCTGGGAGGCAAAGCCGATGTCGCCGTGGTCGAAAACTTAATTGCGTTTGATGATAGCTTTCAAGGATTTAGCTATGAGGGTGTGCCCGATATCCGCGTGATTGTTTTTCAAGGCTACCCAGTGATGGCAATGATGCGTCTATCGACCTCGGCGTCTGATGGCAAAGCTAACTTACACCAAGGTGCCGTCGGCGTCGGGTTAGATATTGCGACAGGTAAAGCACTAAAAGCAGTCCAGTTTAATCGCCCTATTACGCATCATCCAGATACCCATCAAGATCTCTATACCCTTAAAGTGCCTCAGTGGCAGCAGCTTCTTACCCTCGCCGCCAGCGCATGGGAAATGACAGATTTGGGTTATATGGGCACCGATATGGTGCTGGATAAAGATAAAGGTCCAATGGTACTGGAGCTCAATGCTCGCCCAGGCCTCGCCATTCAAATTGCCAATGGATGTGGCCTGCTTCCGCGTCTTGCCCTAATCGAATCGCTGCCACCTTGTCGCTACCCGCCTTTACCGGAAGACCGGGTGGCGTTTTCGATGCAGCATTTTGCGGGTCAGAGCACGCAGCCCTTGCAACCCAGGCTTGCGGAGGCAGGATGAGTTGGTACAGCGCTCACTCGACCTTATAGGAGACATGGTCACCAGCCAAAGATATTTAAGCCAAACCAAAGAAAAGCGTTAAAGTTTCTCGTCTGCTGCCGATAGCCTAGTTATTACCGTATCGACCACGTCATAACTAGGGTAACCACAGTGACTATCCATACCATCGACAAAGCGCAGCTGATTAGCGACGTTCAGTTTGGGGACAACCTAAACCATGCGGTGGTACAAGGGCGTCGTTCCGACTTTGCCCTGATGATGGCGCTATTGTCTGGTGATGCCAACGAGTCGACCCCGCTGACGCCGATTGATGCGCCCGTCAGCAATGATCATGTGCTCCGTCAGCAGTTCCAACTGCCCGACCCACAACCTCTTGCCGCCAGTAATGAAGAAGACTATCAACGCGCCAGTGCGCAAGCCGATGCCTTTCATCGAGGCGGCATTGCCAGCGCCAACCTGCGCTTTCAGCTTGCCCCCGCGGCCATGCATTATCCCCCTCAAGGTACACACGGTTTTGACGAAGCGGTCTATCATAATTTATCTGGCCACGAGCGCCGTCATTTGACCGATACCGAGCCCAAGCGCCCTGCGTATAACCCCGCCACTTTGTATGAAAAGCTCACCACCTCACATTGCTTTGATAAAATGCGTGTGAGCGCATAATGCGTCAGATCGCAAGTCGATCTTGATGACATTTATTGATCCTTTATCAAACTGTGATCCTCTATAGATTCCCGATATTCTTTTTGCCATTCCACCTGACGTTTTTAGTCTTTTTTTCGCAGTCCTCGTATTTATGGTCCAGTATTACATTCCCATGCCTGAATAAGGTGTGAGTAAGCTGTCACTTTCTCGTGACTTGCTTGGGTAAATAAATGCATCATGTTGTTTTAATAGACTGATAATTATGAGGAAACTCTCATGAAGATCGATAGCGCAGTGGTCGTCATTACCGCAGGTGGTTCACCGTCTGGACGCGCCATGGCTGAGCATTTTTGCTCGCTTGGCGCCAACGTGGTGCTGCTCGATACCGAGTGGCCAGCGCTGCGCTTAAGTGCCGATCAATGCCGCAACTATCCGGGGCGCGTTCAGCCTATTTGTTTAGCTGACCATGAGCCTGAATCTATTCACGATGCGTTCAGCCAAGTTACTCGGCTTTTTGGTGGCATTGATGTGCTCATTAATCATTGGCAAGGGGATATCCTGCCTAAGCTTTTCGACAGTGATAATCAATGGGACACACCCAAAACACTCAGTGATACCACATCACAATACTTTTTGGTCGTCCAACGTGCAGCAGAATGCATGCAGCAACGCGGCCGGCCAGGTGTGATCATTAATGTCGCGGGCACTCATCTCACGCCCGATACGGTTGCCAACGCCATGATTGGCGGTTTGACCCAGCGGTGGGCCAAAGAGCTTTCCGCGCTGAAAATTCGTGTCGGCGGTATTGTCCCGCGTCACCGAAGCCAGCCGAGTCGCGGTGTCGATGATGAGTTTATCCGCAATGCCGAGTACATCGTCTCCAACGATTCTTTTACCGGCCGGTTGTTAGAGGCAAGTGGGTGAGAGGGGGCTAGGAATACAGATGACTGAGTACAGAGTACAGAAAGAGCAAAAAACCCGATGCCAGTATGCAGCAGTCCTTCCCTTATTCCGTCAGCGAAGCGCTCTGTATTCCCATTCCCGAATACCGACGACGGAATACAGAGTACAGAAAGAGCAAAACTCCCGATGCCAGTATGCAGCAGTCCTTTCCGTATTCCGTCAGCGAAGCGCTCCGTATTCAAGATCCCGAATATCGCGTAGGCCGGAAAAGCGCCATTACGATGTATACCTCGTGCATTGATGTGCCCTGCGCGCCTCCGACTCCGGGGCCAACGATTAACCCCGATCGTGACTGGCGCAGTGCAACTGGCGCCCGTTGGCAATGTGTACCTATCCATCATCGTGCCGGGGCTTGTGTCATCGTCGCCAATGGTACCATCGATGTATAAATCAGGCGTAGGAAGTGCGGATAGATGGTTTTGTCACGACTTCTGTTCAGGGTTCGAGTTTTGTATGCGTTCCCACGCAGGAGCGTGGGAACGAGTAACAAGGGATTAATTTATCGATATACGAGGCATGTTCTCGCATCTATCGACTGAAATGCAACAGAGGGTCCATTTGATGATGAAGAATACGAATAATATATATGCCGTCTGATTGAGGACGATAATAAATGGCATGTTTGGCATGATCGTGACACCGAAGTCCATATGCAATTTTTAGACATTCATGTCCCATTAAAGGCTGATCCGCTATCGTAAGCAATGTTTGATGAAGAGCATTCGTGTAATCGTCTGCTTGTTCGACACCAAAGTTTAACAAGGTATATTCAAAGATTTTCTCAAAGTCTTTCGCAGCACGATTGGAAAGTTTATACATTATGTTTTTGCTTTACGCTTGCAGCGATATCGTGAAGCGATAAGCCACACTCGCCACTCTTTTCACCTTCCTCAATAGCAACTTTAAGGGCAGAGGTCTGCTGCTCTTGCCTTTCTAATAATCGTAATGCGGAATCGACAACTTCATCAGTCGTGCCATAGCGACCAGATGCAATCAGCTGGCTAACAAAGTCATCGAATTCTGATCCAATCGTCACACGGGTTGTTCTTGGCATGCCTTCATCCTTACATCAACACGTCTCATCATAAGGTTAAGCAATCACGTGGATAAAATCAAAAAGACCCGCCGGAGCGGGTCTTTGTCGTTAAGCGGTGACCTAGGTTAAATTAGGCGTCTGCTTTTTCGTCTTTTTTCGCTGCTTTCGCGGCTTTAGTCGGCGCGGCGGCTGGCTGGTCATCTTTTTTCTTGATAACCGTGGTGCCTTCGAAGGTTTCACCTTCCATGTAAGGCTTACCGTAGTAAGACGCAACCAACACTTCTTTCAGCTCTTTGATGAGTGGGTAGCGTGGGTTAGCGCCTGTACATTGGTCATCAAACGCTTCTTCCGCAAGCTCATCCAGTTTGGCCATAAAGTCCGCTTCTGGTACACCGGCTGCCTGAATTGAGACTGGGATATCCAGTTTCAGCTTCATTTCTTCAAGCCATGCTAGCAGGCGCTCGATTTTCTGTGCGGTACGGTCGCCGTCTTGTGCCAGGCCAAGGTGGTCAGCGATTTCTGCATAACGACGACGTGCTTGTGGACGGTCGTACTGCGAGAATGCCGTTTGCTTGGTTGGGTTGTCATTGGCGTTGAAACGTACCACGTTGGAAATCAGCAGCGCGTTCGCCAAACCGTGTGGCAAGTGGAACTCAGCACCGATTTTGTGCGCCATTGAGTGACACACACCCAAGAAGGCGTTAGCAAATGCGACACCGGCAATGGTGGCACCATTGTGCACTTTCTCACGTGCAATTGGGTCGTTTGCGCCGTGCGCATAGCTCGCTGGCAGATAGTCTTTCAGCAATTTCAGCGCTTGCAGTGCTTGCCCTTCTGAATATTCGTTAGAAAGGATAGACACATAGGCTTCCAGTGCGTGGGTAATCGCATCGTAACCACCAAAGGCTGTCAGTGACTTCGGCATGTTCATCACCAGGTTGGCATCAACAATCGCCATTTGTGGTGTCAGCTCGTAGTCGGCCAGTGGGTATTTCGCCCCAGTTTCATCGTCCGTTACTACCGCAAACGGAGTCACTTCTGAACCGGTGCCTGATGTGGTTGTCACACAAACCAGCTCGGCTTTTTTACCCATTTTCGGGAATTTGTAGATACGTTTACGGATATCCATAAAGCGCATCGCTAGCTCTTCAAAGGCTGTCTGTGGGTGCTCATACATAACCCACATGATTTTCGCCGCGTCCATCGGTGAACCACCACCTAGGGCAATAATCACGTCTGGCTGGAAGCTCTTCATTGCTTCCGCACCTTTGCGCACCACGCTTAAGGTTGGATCCGCTTCTACTTCGAAGAAAGTACTCACGTCCATGCCTTGCGCTTTAAGCATTGACTCGATTTGCTCTGAATAACCGTTGTTAAACAGGAAGCGGTCAGTCACGATCATCGCGCGTTTCTTGTCTTCTAGGTCACTCAGTGCGATTGGCAAGCTGCCGCGACGGAAGTAGATAGATTTTGGTAGTTTGTGCCACAGCATATTCTCAGCTCGCTTCGCTACGGTTTTCTTGTTCATCAGGTGTTTAGGCCCAACGTTCTCAGAAATTGAGTTACCACCCCATGAGCCACAGCCCAATGTCAGTGATGGTGCAACGTTAAAGTTGTACAAGTCACCGATACCACCGTGCGTGGTTGGAATATTGACTAGGATACGAGCCGTTTTCAGGCGGTCACCAAAGTATTTGATGCGGTCTTGGTTCACGTCTTGGTTAGTATATAGGCCAGAGGTGTGGCCGATACCGCCCATTTCTACCATTTTGCACGCCATATCGACCGCGTGCTCAAAGCTCTTGGCACGGAACATACCCAAGGTTGGCGAGAGTTTCTCGTGAGCAAACTCTTCTTCGATGCTGATTTCCAGCCCTTCACCAATCAAGATTTTAGTGTCTGATGGCACGCTTACACCGGCCATGTCTGCAATCTTAGTGGCAGGTTGGCCCACGATATCAGCGTTAAGGTTACCGTTGATAAGTAGTACCTTACGCACTTTATCGGCGTCTGCTTTGCTCAATACATGGCCTTTGTGCGACGCAAAGCGTTCTTTCACTTCATCGTACACTTCGTCCATCACGATAACCGCTTGCTCTGACGCACACACCACGCCGTTATCGAAGGTTTTTGACATCAGTACAGACGCGACAGCACGTTTAATGTCCGCGGTTTCGTCGATAACTACAGGCACGTTACCCGCACCCACACCAATCGCAGGTTTACCTGATGAGTATGCCGCTTTCACCATGCCTGGGCCACCGGTCGCCAGAATCAGGTTAATGTCGTCGTGCTTCATCAGTGCGTTAGAAAGCTCGACTGAAGGTTGGTCAATCCAGCCGATGATGTCTTTCGGTGCGCCCGCAGCCACTGCTGCATCGAGAACCAGTTTCGCGGCATCATTGGTCGAGTTTTTCGCACGTGGGTGTGGCGAGAAGATGATGCCGTTACGCGTTTTCAGTGAGATCAGTGATTTGAAGATCGCAGTAGAGGTTGGGTTAGTGGTTGGCACGATACCGCAGATAAGGCCAACGGGCTCGGCGATAGTCATGGTGCCGAATTCGTCATTCTCTTCGAGAATCCCGCAGGTTTTGTCGTCTTTGTATTTATTGTAGATGAACTCAGAGGCGAAGTGGTTTTTGATAACCTTGTCTTCGAGGATACCCATGCCTGACTCTTCAACCGCTTGTTTCGCCAGTGGGATACGCGCGTTGTTTGCAGCCAGAGATGCGGCACGGAAGATCTTATCTACTTGCTCCTGTGAATAGGTCGCAAATTCTTGTTGTGCCTTTTTGACACGCTCAACCATCGCGTTGAGTTCAGCAATATTAGTGACAGGCATAGTCGTCTCCTGGTTCATATTTGAAAATCATTTAGTAATTGCTTAACGCCGCGTCTTTGCTTACTAAGCCATGTTTATCTTTGGTTAGTGTTGCCATTCGGTGCGTGGCATTTAGTAAATAACTTTCAAAACTGAGTATAAGTTTTCACAGCATGAGTAACTTGATCTCGATCAGTTGTTATCAAATCAACCGCAATAAACTTTACGCTTAACCCCCACAGTTACTGGGTTTAATATTTTTGTAGCACAGAATGTATGTGTCTAAAATTTTCATCACAGTAACATGTTTTTTACATGGCAAGACAAGTCTATATGTCGATACTGTATGTAAATTTCAACAAAACGCCTGAAGACGGTTGTTTATATCCACGACACCGACCCTCAGTATAGTTTGCCGTGCGAAAGTTGCATGACGACAAATCGTTTGAGTGAGCCATCTTAAGTTGGTTCAAAACGTGCAACCATTGCATGCAGAAAATACATGGCTGAGTGGTTGGTTTTTAAACTGATATCGCTATACTGGCGCCATTGATTAAACCCGAGAGAAACTGGACTTCCTCACAGCATTACGAGAGTCACCATGGCCGCTTTCGACACCATGATTTTTGTGCAGTTTTTTGTCGGGCTTTTTGCCGCCGTTAACCCTATCGGTATCATGCCCGTTTTTGTCACCCTCACCGTACATCTTGATAAACAAGAACGAAACCGCACGGCATACACCGCAGCCATCGCGGTGGCGATCATATTGATTGTTTCTCTGCTTGCCGGTCAGATGTTGCTGGATTTGTTTAGTATTTCCCTCGACTCATTCCGGGTGGCCGGTGGCATGTTGCTGCTCAGTATCGCTTTTACCATGATGAACGGTAAGTTGGGTGAGGGTAAGCAAAACAAGCAGGAGCAATCCGAAACCATTAGTCGTGAACAAGTGGGCGTCGTGCCGCTGGCAATGCCGCTGCTCGCCGGGCCAGGTGCGATCAGCTCAACCATTGTGTATGGCTCTCAATACCCAGATACCTGGAGTACGATTACATTAATCACCACCCTAGTGCTGTTCTCTGCAGGAATCTGGGGATTATTTAAAGTCGGCCCTGCAGTAGTGAAATTTTTAGGCCAAACGGGTATCAACGTTATTACGCGGATCATGGGTCTTATTCTGGGTTCATTAGGCATCGAGTTTATCGCCTCTGGCATGCGCGCTTTGTTTCCTGGCCTTAACTAAACGCGCGGTCATCCCGCGCAGCGCGTAGTACTAGCAAACCGGCACGCAGGCAGTTGCCGTGCCGGTTTTTTGCGGCTCAATCATGGAAGGTTTATAGCAAGGTAAGCGAATGAATAAGTCACAAAGCCGTCTTCAACATTATCTCTACACCACCATCTTTGGCACCGAGACGAAGCACGGGAAAGCATTTGATTTGGTGCTAATTGTGATGATCTTGGCCTCGATGGTGGTGTTGATGCTGGAATCCATTGCTAGCTTTCACGCTCAATGGTCGCAATGGCTCTATTGGATTGAATGGGGCTTTACCGGCATCTTTACCATCGAGTATTTACTGCGCCTTTATTGCTCTCCGCGCCCGTCTGCTTATGCGCGAAGCTTTTACGGCGTGGTGGATTTACTCGCAATTTTGCCCACCTATATCGCGATTTTTGTCCCAGGGACGACTTACCTGATGGTGGTACGCCTATTGCGGGTATTGCGTATTTTCCGTGTTTTGAGGCTGATGCGCTTTTTGGAAGACTCCAACATCTTGTTACGCTCGATGATGCTGTCATCGCGCAAGGTGATGATTTTCTTCTTCTCCGTGGCGATCCTAGTCACCGTCTTCGGCGCACTCATGTACGTGATTGAAGGGCCAGAGAATGGCTTTACCAGTATTCCCTATGCCATCTATTGGGCGATCGTCACCCTCACCACCGTCGGCTATGGCGATATTGTGCCGCAAACCGATATTGGCAAGGCACTCGCGTCTTTCACCATGTTGATGGGCTATTCGATTATTGCCGTGCCTACCGGGATTATCACCGCCGAAATCGGTCAGCAGATGTCACTACATCGCAACTTGGTAAAATGCCCTAACTGCTCAAAAAGCGGCCATGAGTCCGACGCCTCATTTTGTAAGCATTGTGGCAGTGAGCTGCCAGAAGCCGATAAGCGCGTGGTTACACCTGGGCTGTAACACTGGCTTCACGTTGATTGGTACGGCAGTCGCTGCGAGTAAAAGCACGAGATACCGATAACAAAAAACGGAGCTAGTCGGCTCCGTTTTTAGTGGCTCAATGGCAAATAACAGTCGCTTACTTACGGCGCCAAGTGGTGCCTTGCGGGCCGTCTTCCAGCACAACACCCATCGCGGTGAGCGCATCACGCGCGGCATCGGCGCTGGCAAAGTCTTTGGCTTTACGGGCATCGTTCCGTTTTTGAATGAGCGCCTCGATTTCAGCCACTTCATCATCAGCCCCTGCATCGCCTTGCAAGAAGCTATCGGCATCTTGCTCGAGCAAACCAAGAATCGACGCTAACTTGCGCATTTGCGCGCCCAGCGCGGATGCCGCCGCCTGATCATCGCCGCGCAGTCGATTAATCTCTCGAGCCATATCGAATAGCACCGAATAGGCCTCTGGGGTATTGAAGTCATCGTTCATCGCCGCTTCAAAGCGTGCCACGTATTCATCGCCACCGGCAGGTACGGCCTGTGTGTCTAAACCGCGAAGCGAGGTGTACAGACGCTCAAGTGCTGAACGGGCTTGATTGAGGTTTTCATCGCTGTAGTTCAACTGGCTGCGATAGTGACCGGACAGCAAGAAATAACGCACGGTTTCGGCATCATAATGTGCCAATACATCACGGATGGTGAAAAAGTTCCCCAAGGACTTGGACATCTTTTCACGATCAACCATCACCATGCCGCTGTGCATCCAGGTATTGACATATGGGGTGTCATGGGCGCAGCAAGACTGGGCAATTTCGTTCTCATGGTGCGGGAACTGCAAATCAGAGCCGCCACCATGAATATCAAAATGTTCGCCCAAGATCGCAGAGTTCATTGCCGAGCACTCAATGTGCCAGCCAGGGCGACCTGGCCCCCACGGGGATTCCCATGTCGGCTCGCCAGGTTTGGACATTTTCCACACCACAAAGTCGAGAGGACTGCGCTTGGCTGTTTCAACATCCACACGGGCACCCGCTTGCAGCTGATCGAGGTCCTGCTTTGACAGCTTGCCGTAATCATCAAATTTGGCCACTTCAAACATCACGTCGCCATTATCTGCGACATAGGCGAAGCCGCGCTCAATCAGCTTTTCTACCAGTGTGATGATTTCGTCGATGTAGTCAGTCGCACGTGGCTCGATATCTGGGCGTGCCATGTTTAAAGCATCAAAGTCTTGGTACATTTCACCGATCAATCGCTCGGTCAATGCGTCACAGCTCTCGCCATTTTCCGCCGCACGCTTAATGATTTTGTCATCGATATCCGTGATATTACGGACAAAGGTCAAATCAAAGCCCAAGTAGCGCAAGTAGCGCGCAATCATGTCAAACGAAACAAAAGTACGCCCGTGACCAATATGACAGAGATCGTAAATCGTCACCCCACACACATACATGCCAATTTTTCCCGGCGTGATGGGTTGAAAGACAGCTTTATCTCGCGTCAGTGAGTTGTAGATCTTTAACGGGGGGGTTTGCGTCGACATAATAATTTGATGACTCGTTACAATAGTGACAATGAGTAAGGTGAAGCAGCTATTACACCTTTTCTACTGGCATGACGCAAGCCTCTCACGCCGGCCAAGGCCTGTGAAACATTAAGACTGGGCTCACAAGTTACTACTAAAACCGAGATTATCGCTTGAGCTTTTTAAGTCTATTCATTTATTTTTCAATAAAGAATCTTTATCGATAAGTATTTATTGGGCAAACTGGCCCATTGACTGATTGGCACTCACCGATCTTATTGAGACTAACCGATGTGGCAGAATCATGACTGATAACGCAACCCCTTCCGCTCTACAAGAGGACAAAGTTGACCTCATCTTACGCCAATGGCACGACGAGCGCCCAGATATCGACCCCAGCCCGATGGCGATCACGGGCCGTCTCGCGCGGGTTTTGGGCAATATCAATCCCAAACTGCAACAAGTATTTGGCCAATATAACCTCAACCCTGGGGAGTTTGATGTGTTGGCCTCCCTACGTCGTGCAGGCTCGCCCTATACATTAACACCCAACCAGCTGCTCGATGCCTTGATGCTCACCTCGGGCGCAATGACCAACCGTATCGATCGCCTCGAGCAAAAAGGCTTAGTGTCTCGCAGCCCTGATCCCAACGATCGCCGTGGCGTCTATGTCTCACTGACAGACGCGGGTATGGGATTAATCGATAAAGCGGTGACGGATCATACCAACAATTTACACCAACTCTTGGCGGGTCTCACCGCCGATGAGCAAGCCGAACTCGCCGTGTTGCTTAAAAAATTACTCGCACATGTTGAGCCCGTGTCTTAATCGCTTTTTCCCGGCTCGCCTGAGATAAGGACGACTCAGGAATGATGATTAATTCCACATCCAGGGGATCTTTGCTTGATCAGCGAGTACTTTCGGCTAAAATCTGTGATCCTTTTTAGCCAAGCCAATGACAGGATTACATCATGGTGACTCTTCATACCACGTTCGGTGACATCAAACTTCGCATGTTTGCAGACGAAGCACCGGCTACGGTCGAGAACTTTTTACAATACTGCCGTGACGGCTTTTACGACGGAACCCTGTTCCACCGCGTGATTGACGGCTTTATGGTCCAAGGCGGTGGCATGGCCTCTGGCATGGAAGAAAAAGCAACCCGTGCGCCAATTAAAAACGAAGCTGATAACGGCCTCAGCAACTTGACGGGGCGCTTGTCGATGGCTCGCACCATGGAGCCGCACTCAGCAAGCTCGCAATTCTTTATCAACGTCAATGACAACCTGTTCCTCGATCACAAAGCTAAAACGCCAGATGGCTGGGGCTACTGTGTATTCGCAGAAGTGGTTGACGGCATGGATGTGGTCAACAAGATCAAAGGTGTTGCCACCGGTAACTGGGGTTATGTTCACCAGGACGTCCCGGTCGAAGAAGTGTTGATCAATAGCGTGACTATTGAAGACTGAAGTGACACTATCGAGCAAGGGTAGCCAAGGCTACCCTTTCTTTTTCGTCGCGACCCGCTTTCTATTAATGATAAAACCAACGCATGTCTCATACCCTCTTCATTGCTGATTTACACTTAAGCCCGACGCGGCAAGATATCACTGACTGCTTCGAACGATTTATGAAGCAAGAGGCGATAAATGCCGACGCCCTGTATGTTCTGGGGGATTTATTCGAGGTTTGGATTGGTGATGACGACAACAGCCCGTTTCATCGACAGATTAAAGCGGCGTTTTCCGCGGTGACTGAGCAAGGCGTGCCAGTGTACTTTATTCATGGCAATCGTGATTTTTTAATTGGCCAACGCTTTGCTAGAGAAACCGGCGTAACGCTGTTAAGCGAGCTTGAGTGCATCGATTTATATGGCACCCCCACCCTGATCCTGCACGGAGATACCTTGTGCCTCGAGGATGTTGATTATCAGGCATTTCGACGCAAAGTCCACCAGCGCTGGTTGCAGCGACTATTTCTGAGCCTACCACTGACGTGGCGCCGCAAGATTGCGGCCAAAATGCGCGCGGGCAGTGCCAATGCCAACCAACAAAAGTCAACCTCCATCATGGATGTCACGCCGCAAGAGGTGCAGCGCCAGTTGGATAACGCCAATGTACGCCATATGATTCACGGCCACACCCATCGCCCTCATATCCACCAGTGGCACCAACACGGCACCGAGTACCGACGTATTGTGCTAGGCGATTGGTATCAACACGGCTCTGTGTTGGTGTGCAATGAACAAGATTGTGACTTGCAAACCCGCGACTTTACCCATTTTTAAACCGTTCAGCGACTGGTTAAGAGATAGTTATGCAAACTGATTTATGCCCTTGTTGCAGCCATAAACCCTATCAAGATTGCTGCGCGCCCATTCATCAGAACCCCGCCAATGCTATCCATCCGGAGCAATTGATGCGTGCACGTTACAGCGCACACCCCAAAGGCTTGGTGGATTTTATTGTTGAGACCTACCACAGTGAATGCGGCGCCGAATCGTTTCGTGATGACATCACCAACATGACCCAGCACCAGTGGCAGTCGCTCGAGGTCGTAGATAGCGAGGTGTTGCAACAAGGTGAACTTGGCTTTGTCACCTTTAAAGCCCACTTTATCGCGCACGGCCAGCCCCAATCTCTGCATGAGCGCTCTCGTTTTGTCAAAGAGACGATCGATGGACAGCGTCAGTGGCGATATATCGATGGTGTGTTTCCCGGCCATGTCAAAGCGGGGCGCAACGATCCCTGCCCGTGTGGCAGCGGACGTAAGTTTAAAAAGTGTTGCGGCTAGTTTCTTTCACCCTCTGACCAAAAGCTGGTCAAAAATCAATCAAGAATTCTTTTCCTTGGTCGATACTGATAGTAAGACCAGAGGAGGATGAATCATGAATTGGCTCGGCAATCTCAGTCCCGTGTATCGCACACCACATGCACCGCCAACTAAAGTATGGGCAATTCGAAAACAAGCCCATATTGAAGAGCGCAAGCAGCGTCGCTTAGATGACCCATCGGATCACCATGCGTCGCCGCAGGCCGAAAAAGAGAGCGCGCCACGCAAAAAAGATGATGGCTCGCTGGATGTTTATGTCTAGGCGTCGCCGCTTGTCATGCTAGGCGGTGAAAAAATCTCCATGTTTGTAGTTGCAATCTAAGCTGACTTTGATATTGTCAAAAAAGAAACGAGATTGACCAACGTAAATGGACATCAAAAAATGACTTCATCGCTAATGACAATGCATCACCACCATCATCCTGACTAGTCTTTCGGGAGGAATGGTTTCGACTGGAAGACGAGTAAAAAGCGCTTCCGTCGGTCATTAGCCAGCTAACAGATTCAGACCCTCGGGAGCACCGTCTTCCGAGGGTTTTTTCTTTTTTAGCTTTTCATTTTTAGACAAGGAAGCACACATGCAAACACAACGCTTACGTATCGCCATCCAAAAAAAGGGCCGCCTCGCCAAGGAGTGCCAAGAGCTGCTTAAACGCTGCGGGGTAAAAATCAATTACACCGGTGAGCGTTTAGTGGTCCACGCCGAAAACATGCCCATCGATCTGCTGCTGGTCCGTGACGATGATATCCCGGGCCTTATCATGGACGGCGTGGTTGATTTAGGGGTGATTGGCGAAAACGAATTAGAAGAAGTACGCCTTGAGCGCATCAAGCTGGGCGAGCCGAGCCAATATCAACTGCTGCGCCGACTCGATTTCGGCGGCTGCCGTCTCTCTATCGCCCTCGATAAAGACCAAAGCTATAACGGTCCACAAGATCTGGCCAGCCAACGGATTGCCACCACCTACCCCAATATTCTCAAAGCCTATATGGACAAACAGGGGGTAAACTTTAGCACCTGTATGCTCAATGGCTCCGTCGAAGTCGCGCCGCGTGCGGGACTAGCCGATGCGATTTGTGACTTAGTCTCAACCGGTGCCACCTTAGAAGCCAATGGCTTGAAAGAAGCCGAAGTCATATTCCGCTCAAAAGCGGTATTGATCCAGCGTGAAGGCAGCTTCAGTGAAGAGAAAACCGCATTGATTGAACGCTTGCTCACCCGCATGCAAGGTGTCATCCAAGCCAAAGAGTCCAAATACATCATGCTCCACGCGCCCAGCGAAACCTTAGAGCAAGTGGTCGAGCTACTCCCCGGCGCGGAAGATCCCACCATCTTACCATTAGCCCACGAAAAGAGCCGTGTCGCGGTGCATTTAGTCAGTACCGAAAATCTGTTCTGGGAAACCATGGAAAAACTGAAGCAGTTGGGTGCAAGCTCAATTTTGGTCCTGCCGATTGAAAAGATGATGGAGTAAATCACGATGCGTACTGTGGTCTGGAAATCACTCGGAGAATCACAAAAAGAAGGCTTAATGCGCCGTCCGGCTATCACAACCGGCGCGCAAACCCAAGCCAGTGTCAGCGAGATCATCGCCGATGTCCGTGAGCGGGGAGATGAAAGCTTAAAAGCATTGACCCAAAAGTTCGATGGTGTCGAACTCGATAGCATCAAACTCGACAAAGCGACCTTGGCCGACGCCGAAGCGCGCTTGGATGAAGATATCAAGCTATCCCTGCGCCAAGCCTACGATAACATCAGCACCTTTCACCGTGCGCAAAAAGCGCAGCCATTGAAAGTCGAAACCATGCCGGGGGTGGTGTGCGAATCCATTACCCGCCCGATTAACCGCGTGGGGCTGTATATTCCTGGCGGTAGCGCTCCCTTGCCCTCGACCGTATTGATGTTAGGCGTGCCCGCACAAATTGCTGGCTGCCGAAAAGTAGTGCTGTGTACCCCACCGCCGGTGGCCGATGAAATCTTATACTGTGCCAAACTGTGTGAGATTGATGAAATTTATACCCTGGGCGGCGCACAGGCGGTGGCGGCGATGGCCTTTGGCACTCAAAGCGTGACCAAGGTGGATAAGATCTTTGGCCCGGGTAATGCCTATGTCACCGAAGCCAAACGTCAAGTGAGCCTTGCCGCCAATGGCGCGGCCATGGACATGCCTGCCGGCCCCTCGGAAGTGTTAGTGATTGCCGATGCCGGCGCGGATCCAGACTTTGTTGCCGCCGATTTACTCAGCCAAGCGGAGCACGGCCCCGATTCGCAAGTGGTGCTGGTGACCCCGGCGCCAGAGATGGCAGAGAAAGTGGCGGATGCGGTGCAGCAGCAGTTAACCACGCTCAGCCGTGCGGAAATTGCCAAGCAAGCGCTGGGCAGCAGTGTGATTATTATTGCCGATACTCTCACCCAATGCGTGTCGATTTCTAACCGCTATGGGCCGGAGCACTTGATTGTGCAAACCCAACAACCAAGGGATTTGTTACCCCTGTTGGATAATGCTGGCTCGATTTTCTTGGGCGCATACTCGCCCGAGTCTGTGGGCGATTACGCCTCGGGCACGAATCACGTGCTCCCCACCTATGGTTATACGCGCACCTACAGCAGCCTTGGGCTAGCCGACTTTACCAAGCGAATGACGGTGCAAGAGCTTAGCGACACCGGTTTGCAAACACTGGGCCCGACAGTGATGCGTATTGCCGAAGCAGAAGGCTTGGATGCACACCGCCAAGCAGTCGAGATTCGTCTCACTAAGCTGCAACAAGCTCAAGCTTCGGAGGATCCATTAGTATGAGCATCGAAAAACTCGCCCGTGAGCAAGTACAAGCGCTTACTCCCTATCAGTCAGCCCGCCGCATTGGCGGTAGCGGGGATGTTTGGCTCAATGCTAACGAGTCACCCTTTGACAACGCTTACACCGTAAGCGGTCAGGGACTCAATCGCTACTCCAGCTGTCAGCCCAATGCATTGATCAATGCCTATGCGGATTATGCAGGCGTCGAAACGAACCAAGTCATCACCACTCGTGGCGCCGATGAAGGGATTGATTTGTTGCTGCGTGCCTTTTGCGAGCCAAACCAAGATAGCGTGCTGATTTGTCCACCTACCTATGGCATGTATGCGGTCAGTGCGGAAAATCAAGGGATCGCCACCACCCAAGTGCCGCTCACCGCCGACTGGCAGCTGGACATGGCAGGTATTGATAGCGCATTGGAGGCAGATGCCAACATCAAGCTTATCTTCGTGTGTAGCCCCAATAATCCGACCGGCAATCTGATTAACCGCGACGACATTGAGGCGCTACTCACCCGCACTCAAGATCGCGCGATTGTGGTGCTGGATGAGGCCTATATTGAATTTAGTCCAGAAGCGACCTGCACCGACTTGCTCGCACGCTTTGAGAATCTGGCTATTTTGCGCACCCTATCCAAAGCGTTCGCTCTGGCGGGACTGCGTTGCGGCTTTACCCTCGCCAGCCCCGCTATTATTAACTTGATGCTTAAGGTGATCCCGCCGTATCCCGTGCCGGTACCGGTGGCAGAGATTGCCGAGCAAGCGCTCTCCGAGGCCGGTTTGGCGCGGATGAAATATCAGGTTTTGGACTTGACCGCCAACCGTGCCTACCTGCAAGCCGGCCTTAGTATGCTGCCGGGCGTTGAGGTACATCCGGGCTTTGGTAATTATCTACTCATCACGCTGGATGATGCCGACGCGGTGTTCGCACGTTTAGGACGTGCAGGCATGATTGTGCGCCAGACCGCCGTGGCCAACAGCTTGCGTATCAGTATTGGTAACCGTGACGAATGTGAAAAAGTGTTGGCCTTTATCCGCCAGCAACTCAGTGAATAAGGACAACCACTGTGAAAGACAAGATTTTATTTATTGACCGTGATGGCACCTTAATTGTGGAGCCGCCTGAAGACTATCAAGTGGATCGCCTCGATAAATTGGCCCTTGAGCCGGGCGTGATCCCTGCATTGCTGAGCCTGCAAGCGGCGGGTTACACCTTGGTGATGGTGAGCAACCAAGACGGCTTAGGGACCGAGAGCTTCCCGCAAGCGGACTTTGATGCGCCACACAACATGATGATGGCGCTGTTTCGCTCGCAAGGGATCCATTTTGAAAACGTACTGATTTGCCCGCACTTTGACAGCGATGACTGTAGCTGCCGCAAGCCCAAATTAGGCTTGGTGAAAGACTATCTGCAGCAAGGCCGGATTGATTTCGCCCAATCGGCTGTGATTGGCGATCGCGACACCGATATCACCTTAGCGAACAATATGGCGCTACAAGGCATCAAATATCAACGTGACGTGATGGGCTGGTCACAGATTGTCGAGCGTCTCACCCAGCAGCCGCGACTGGCCAGCGTCACTCGCACCACCAAAGAAACCGATATTCAGGTGGATGTTAACCTGGATAAGAGTGGCGGCAGTCGCATTGAAACCGGACTGGGCTTTTTTGATCACATGTTGGATCAAATCGCCACCCACGGCGGCTTTCAGCTCAACGTTCGCGTCAAAGGCGATTTGCACATCGACGACCACCACACCATTGAAGATACCGCCCTCGCGTTGGGCGACGCACTCAAACGGGCGCTGGGAGATAAACGCGGTATTGGCCGCTTTGGCTTTAGCCTGCCGATGGATGAATGCTTGGCGCAATGTGCATTGGATTTGTCCGGACGCCCCTATTTGAAATTTGAAGCCAGCTTCCCACAGCCACAAGTGGGCGATATGTCTACCGAGATGGTGGGACACTTTTTCCGCTCATTGACCGACACCTTGGCCTGTACCCTGCATCTGACGGTGTCGGGCGAAAACACCCACCACTTGGTGGAAAGCTTATTTAAAGCCTTTGGCCGCACCCTGCGTCAAGCCATCAAGGTCGAGGGCGACGCCCTGCCAAGCAGTAAAGGAGTGCTGTAATGCGCAAACAGACTGTCATTATCGATACCGGCTGCGCCAATGTCTCCTCGGTGCGCTTTGCTGTTGAGCGTTTGGGGTATCAAGCCACATTAAGCCGCGATCCAGACGTGGTGCTAGGGGCGGATAAGCTCTTTTTGCCCGGTGTCGGCACGGCCAGCGAAGCGATGAAAAACTTGACCGAACGCGGCTTGGTGGATTTAGTTAAGCAAGTGGAGCAACCGCTGCTGGGGATTTGCCTTGGCATGCAAATGCTAGGCACTTACTCGGATGAAGGCGACAGCCCGGTCGAGTGCCTCGGCCACATCCCCGCTCCCACCAAACTGATGGATACCGCGGGGCAGCCTCTGCCTCATATGGGTTGGAACCGGGTTGCCACCTTTAATGACCATCCTCTGTTCGATGGCATTGTCGCGGGTAGCCACTTTTACTTTGTCCACAGTTACGCGATGCCGGTCGGCGATTACACCTTGGCACAATGTCATTATGGCCATGCGTTCAGTGCAGCAATCAATCAAGGCAACTACTACGGGGTTCAGTTTCACCCTGAGCGCTCTGGCAAAGTAGGCGCGCGTTTGATTCAGAATTTTTTGGAGATGTAAGCAAGGATGATTATACCAGCACTCGACTTGATAGACGGCCAAGTGGTGCGCCTTTATCAAGGGGATTATCAGCAAAAAACCGACTACGGTTTTGACCCGCGTGAGCAGTTTGCACGTTACCATCAAGCAGGCGCGGACTGGTTGCACCTCGTGGATTTAACCGGTGCCAAAGATCCGACCGCGCGTCAGGTCGATTTAATCACCGAGATCTTGCAATCAACGCCTGCCAACATCCAAATTGGCGGTGGCGTGCGCACCGAAATGGACGTGATTGAGCTGCTGAATACCGGCGCGCAGCGCGTAGTGATCGGCTCCACCGCGGTCAAATCCCCCGATTTAGTCAAAGGCTGGATGCAAACCTACGGCCCTGACCGCATTGTATTGGCACTCGACATTCATATCGACAGCGACGGGACGCGACGCGTGGCGGTGTCCGGCTGGCAACAAGACTCCGGCGTCACCATTGAAGCGCTCCTCGACGATTATTTGTCCGTCGGGCTCAAGCATGTGCTATGCACCGACATTTCCCGCGATGGCACCTTACAAGGCAGTAATGTGGCGCTTTACCGCGACTTGTGTCAGCGCTATCCGAGCATTGCGTTTCAATCATCAGGCGGCATTGGCAGTCTCGAAGACATTCGCGCCTTACGCAACACTGGCGTCGCAGGCGTGATCGTCGGCCGCGCCCTACTGGAAGGCAACTTTAGCGCAGAGGAGGCGATCGCATGCTGGCAAAACGGATAATTCCTTGTTTGGACGTCCGCGACGGACAAGTGGTGAAAGGCGTGCAATTTCGCAATCACGAAATCATCGGCGATATCGTCCCGCTCGCAAAACGCTACGCCGAAGAAGGTGCTGACGAGTTGGTGTTTTATGACATCACCGCCTCCAGTGACAGCCGGGTGGTCGATAAAAGCTGGGTTAGTCGCGTCGCGGAAGTAATTGATATCCCCTTTTGCGTCGCCGGTGGAATTAAATCCGAAGCCGATGCCCAACAAATCTTGGAATTCGGCGCGGATAAAATATCGGTTAACTCACCGGCCTTGGCCGACCCAAGTTTGATCACGCGGCTGGCCAATAAGTTTGGCGTGCAGTGCGTGGTGGTCGGGATTGATTCTTTCTTCGATGAAGCGACCGGGCAATATCACGTCTATCAATTTACTGGCGATGAAAGCCGCACTCAGGCCACGCCTTGGCAAACCGCTGCCTGGGTTGAGGAAGTCCAACAGCGAGGCGCAGGCGAAATCGTACTCAATATGATGAACCGCGATGGCGTGCGCCAAGGCTATGACTTAACCCAACTCAAAATGGTGAGAGAGCGCTGTCAGGTGCCCCTGATTGCCTCCGGCGGTGCGGGGGAAATGTCGCATTTCGCCGACGCCTTTTTACAAGCGAATGTCGATGGCGCGCTGGCCGCCTCGGTGTTTCACAAGCAAATCATCGCGATAAGCGAATTAAAACAAACATTAAAGCAACAAGGGATCGAGGTAAGAGTATGACGGCGACGTGGGTAGAACGTATCGATTGGGAGAAAAACGCCGGCTTGGTGCCTGCGATTATCCAACACAGCGATAGCGGCCAAGTATTGATGCTGGGCTACATGAATGCCGATGCACTGAACGCGACGCTCGAAACCGGTCGCGTCACCTTTTGGTCGCGCAGTAAATCGCGTCTTTGGGTAAAAGGCGAAAGCTCCGGCCATGTATTAAGCCTTGAGCACATTGCACTCGATTGCGATCAAGACACCTTGTTGGTCACGGCGACACCACACGGGCCCACCTGTCACCTCGGCACGACCACCTGCTTTGACAGTGATAATAAACCACCACACACGGGGCCCGGCTTTTTGTCGAGCCTAGAGCAAGTGCTTGCCAGCCGCAAAGATGCCGCGCCTGATGACTCTTACACCGCAAGCTTATTTGCCAAAGGCACCAAGCGTATCGCGCAAAAAGTGGGGGAAGAAGGGGTCGAAGTCGCCCTCGCTGCCACGGCAGGCGATAAAGCCGAGCTATTAAACGAAAGCGCCGACCTGCTCTATCACCTGTTGGTATTGCTGCAAGACCAAGAGCTTAGCCTCCATCAAGTGACCGAAGTCCTCGCCTCTCGCCATCAAGGCTAACGACCACGCACGTTAGCGTAAACAAGGCCCCTTCAAAGCGCCGCCCACATGCGGCGCTTTGTGTGACGCAAGTTATCTCACTCGCAATTTAAGAGATAATACACGCCTTTGATTGACGCCCATCCCATGCGAAAATACGTTTGATGCATGATCAAATCATTCGCAGATAAACGAACGCAGGCACTATACTCAAAGGGAGCGTCAAAGAGGTTCCCTGCCGAGCTGGCGGTACGTGCGGCAAGAAAGTTGGAGTATATCGATCTCGCCACACAACTCGATGATCTCACGGTACCGCCCGGTAATCGCCTTCACGCTTTGTCAGGAAACAGACAAGGGCAACATGCAATAGCGATAAACAAACAGTGGCGCATTTGCTTTCGTTTTGAAGACGGTGACGCGTATGACGTCGAGGTTTGCGACTACCACTAATGAGGTAACAGTGATGACGATTTTCAACACAGCTGGCATGCAACGCCAACCGACGCATCCTGGAGCCATGTTGCGCGAAGATTTTCTGCCCGATTACGACTTGAGCGTAGAACAATTGGCTGATGCTTTGGGCGTCTCTCATCAATCGATGACTGCCGTATTGGATGAGCGTAAAGCCGTGAGCCCGGAGCTGGCGCTTCGTCTCGCACGTCTGTTTGGTAACTCGCCTGAGTTTTGGCTCAATGCGCAAAGGGCCGTTGATCTTTGGGAGGCGTCGCAATCAATTAAACACGAGGTAGCAAAAATAAAACCGCTTGATGTCGCTTAATCGCGCGTCATAGCCGTAGCAGATCGCCAAATCCTGCTCAGATCAGTTAAACTGCCTGTATTCCCGACAGTTAGTGACAAGGCGTCCTATGTTTAACGGCAAATCCATTCTGATCACCGGCGGTACTGGTTCTTTTGGTAAAAAGTACGTCCGCACCCTGCTTGAACGCTATCAACCACGCCGCCTCGTGGTGCTCTCTCGCGATGAGCTCAAGCAATATGAAATGCAGCAAACCTTTAACGCCCCTTGCATGCGCTATTTTATTGGCGATGTGCGTGATGGCGATCGTTTAATGCAAGCGATGCAAGGCATTGATTATGTGATTCATGCTGCTGCGCTCAAGCAGGTACCTGCCGCCGAATACAACCCGATGGAGTGTATCAAGACCAACATTCACGGCGCAGAGAATGTGATTCGTGCCGCGATTGCCAACGGAGTCGAAAAGGTGATTGCGCTCTCGACCGATAAAGCCGCCAGCCCCAATAACCTCTATGGCGCCACCAAACTGTGTTCAGATAAATTGTTTGTCGCCGCTAACAATATGACCGGGGGCCAAAAGACACGTTTTTCGGTGGTGCGCTATGGCAATGTGGTCGGCTCGCGCGGCTCTGTGGTGCCTTTGTTTAAGAAAAAGGCAGCGGAAGGCGCGGATCATTTGCCCATTACCCATCCTGAAATGACCCGCTTTTGGATTACCTTGCAACAAGGGGTGGATTTTGTGCTGAAAAACTTTTCGCGCATGTATGGCGGGGAAATATTTGTTCCTAAGATCCCATCAGTTCGTCTGACGGATCTCGCCAGCGCCTATGCCCCAAACACACACGTCAAGGTGATAGGCATTCGCCCCGGCGAAAAAATGCATGAAGTGATGTGTCCGGCTGACGATGCGCATCTGACGCTCGAATTTGCCGACCATTACGTGATTTGTCCCACCATCAAGTTCTACGATGCCGATGATGACTATCGAGAAAATGCGTTGGGCGAAAAAGGACAGCCCGTGCCAGAGGGCTTTGAGTATCAATCAGGCACTAACCCAGATGTGTTAACCGTCGAGGCCATTTTGCAACTCGACACCGAGCAGTAAAGGAGTATGGCGTTGATCCCATACGGAAAGCAGCATCTTAGTGAGCAAGACTATGCCGCTGTGCTTGAGGTGCTAAAAAGTGATTATCTGACGCAAGGCCCGCAAGTTCCGGCTTTTGAAGCCGCCGTCGCCGAACTCACCGGGGCTGCGCATGCGGTCGCTGTTAATAGCGCCACATCTGCCCTGCATCTCGCTTGTCTGGCGTTAGGGTTAGGCCCAGGCGATCGTTTATGGACCTCGCCCATTACCTTTGTCGCGTCAGCCAATTGTGGTCGATACTGTGGTGCCGAAGTGGATTTTGTCGATATCGACCCGCACACGCGTAACCTATGCCCTCAGCAGCTCGCGAAAAAACTGGCGCAAGCGGCTGCTACTTACACCTTACCCAAGGTGCTGGTGGTGGTACATATGGCCGGTGCCAGTGCACCAATGGCTGAGATTGCCGCGCTCGCTAAGCGTTATCAGGTGGCCATTATTGAGGATGCGTCACATGCGATGGGCGCACACTATCAAGGCGCGGCAGTGGGTGGGTGCCAGTACAGCGATATTAGCGTGTTTAGTTTTCATCCGGTCAAAGTGGTTACCGCGGGAGAAGCCGGGGTTGCCACCACCCAACGTGCTACATTGGCGAAAGCGCTGCGTCAGTTGCGTAGCCACGGGATCACCCGTGATGCAGAAGACAGCCACGCTGCCCTGCCACCTTGGGGGTATGAACAGCATGCATTGGGGATGAACTATCGCCTCTCGGATATTCATGCCGCGCTTGGCCGTTCACAATTAACCCAGCTTCGTTCCTTTATTGCCAGACGGTTTGCACTCGCTGAACGCTACCACCAAGCGCTGGCGGATTTGCCCGTTAAGCAACCCATTTTAGATCCTGAGTCGGCATGGCATTTGTATTTGATTGAGCTTGAGCACGCCGACACACGCCGCACCGTTTTTGAGGCAATGCGTGTGCAAGGCATTGGCGTGAACGTGCACTATATTCCTGTGCATACGCAACCTTACTATCAGGCACAGGGCTTCCAGCCCGGAGACTTCCCGCTTGCCGAGCAGTATTACGCGCGGGCACTCACTTTGCCGCTTTACCCCGATTTAACCGAGCAACAGCAAGATACAGTGATTGCTGCGCTACAAAAAGCCATTGAGGATGCGTGACCGATGAATGTATGTATTATTCCCGCCCGCGGTGGCAGCAAACGCATTCCGGGCAAGAACCTCAAACGGTTTAACGGGGCGCCCATTATTACTTATGCCATTGCGACAGCACGTCAAAGTGGACTATTCGATCGCGTCTTGGTTTCCACCGATTGCGAGGACATTGCTAGTGTGGCGCGCGATGCAGGGGCTGAGGTGCCTTTTGTGCGCCCCGCCGAGATTGCCGGCGATCACGCTACGACCTTGGATGTGCTTGAGCATGCTATCCAGTGGCTCAACCCGTCGCCAGAGCAAACGCCTTTGCACGCGGTATGCTGCCTGTATGCTACCACCCCCTTTGTCACCTCGGATGACTTGCGCCAAGGCTTAGCGTTACTGGACGGCGACACCGTCAAATACAGTTTTGCCGCCACCCGCTACGCCTTTCCGATTCAGCGCAGTATTCATGTCGATGCCGATGGCAGTGTCAGCATGTTATGGCCGGAGCACTTCACTACGCGCTCACAAGACCTACAACCGGCGTACCACGATGCGGGAATGTTTTACTGGGGCACGCCAAGTGCGTTTTTAGCGCGCGAGCCGGTTTTTGCGCCCCACTCGAAAGCTGTGTTGATCCCTCATTACCGCGTGCAAGACATTGATGAGCCGGATGACTGGCTACGCGCTGAGCTAATGTATCAACTGTTGGAGCAACAGGCCTTGCTATGAGCCATATTGCCATTCGAGTCGATGCCTCCCAAGCGATAGGCACCGGGCACGTCAGCCGCATGCACGTGTTGGCTAGCATGCTACAAGCGTCGGGTCATCAGGTAACCTTGGTATGTCGCGACCTGCCCGGCAATTTGATAGCGGTCAGCCATGAACAAGGCTTAACGGTGGCGGTGTTGCCTGCCCCAAAAAACTCGCTCAGCAACACCGATTGGCTTGGTGTGAGCCAGCAGCAAGATGCCGAAGAGACAACCGCATACGTGGCTAACCAGCCGGTGGATTTGATGGTAGTGGACCATTACGCCCTCGATGCCCACTGGGAACAATCGATTCACACCCAATTGGGCTGTCCGGTGATGGTGGTTGATGATTTAGCCAATAGGCCCCACGATTGCGCGTTTTTGCTCGATCAAAACCCTTGGCCTGACCTGACTACGCGCTACGCGTCACAGCTTTTAAATCCACAGACCCGATGCTTGTTGGGGCCTGACTATGCACTATTGCGTCCAGCATTTGCCGCCTTACATCAGTCTCCGCCGCCGCGAGAAAACAAGGTGATCGCCTTTTTCTCCGGCACGGATCCGACCGGTGAAAGCGTCAAGCTCGTGGACGCGGTGAAACACCTAGAACAAGAGCAGAAGCTCGAGAGGCTGCCTTTTTCGCTATTAATTGTCACCGGACGGCGTAACCCAGACCGCGACGCATTGTGTAAAGCGTCTGTCTCCGATGGAGTTCGTGTGGTGGAAGCACTGTCGGACTTTGATGCCCACATGGCACGGGCACGCTACGCATTTGGAGCCGCCGGCGTTACTGCCATTGAGCGCAGCTGCTTGGGAGTGCCTAGTACCTTGGTGTGTGTGGCGGAAAACCAACACGCCATGGCCGAGTATCTCGCCGGACAGCCGGGCTATCAATACTTAGGACGCGGTGAGCACACCCGCTGGCAAGATTACGCGTCTGCACTGCAGCATCTTGCGGCAAACTGGCATCAGCTTCCTATCTTGCCAGCGATCACTGATGGAAAAGGCGCAGAGCGTGTCGTCGCAGCCTTGGAGCATGACTTATGCAACTGATTTTTAGCGCGGTGACTCACGCGGACAGTGACACTTTATGGCATTGGCGCAATCGTCCCGCTGTCCGCCAGTTTATGTACACCCAACATGAAATTAGCCATGATGAGCACCAAGCATGGTTCAGCCATATGCTCGCCAACACACACCGTTATTTCTATATCGTCTACAAACGCGTAGACGACCAATCGGAGAAGCCACTTGGCGTGGTCAACCTTGACCTCGATAGCGGGAATAGGACAAGTGCGACCTGGGCTTTTTACGCCGCCCCCGATGCACCACGTGGCAGCGGTGCGCTCATGGAGTTTGGCGCATTAAGCTTAGCATTTGAAACCTTGGGCGTGACCCAATTGAACTGTGAAGTGCTCAGTCATAATCAGGGAGTGGTTCGGCTGCATCAACGCTTTGGCTTTCGTGAGACGCCGCAAAGTCGGCAACGCACCTTTTCCCTACCTGAGGGAAAAACAGTCGAGATTGTGTGCCTGTCTTTGTCCGCTGATGAGTGGCAGCAAGGCGCCAGCGCCCTTCAAACCAAACTGAATATCGACGCGGTTTATGAACAAAGACATTAAGATTGCAGGCCGTTTGATCGGCCCCCAGCATCCTCCCTATATCATTGCCGAAATGTCGGCGAACCATAATGGTAGCCTTGAGCTTGCCAAACAAACCATTTCCATGGCCAAAGCCTGCGGTGCCGATGCGGTCAAAATGCAAAGCTATACCGCCGATACCATTACCCTTGATTGCGACCACGATGAGTTTCAGATCAAAGGCGGACTGTGGGATGGTTATAATCTCCACCAGCTATATCGCTGGGCACAAACCCCGTTTGAGTGGCACAAGCCGTTATTTGATCACGCGAGAAAAGAGGACATTACTCTATTCTCTTCTCCCTTTGATTGCTCAGCGATTGACTTGCTCGAGGATCTTAACGCACCCGCCTATAAAATTGCCTCGTTCGAGGCGATTGATTTGCCCTTGATTCGGTATGCCGCGCAAACCGGTAAACCGATGATCATCTCAACCGGCATGGCTGACGAGACAGAGATCGCCGAGGCGGTGGCGACCGCCCGTGATAACGGCTGTCGTGAGCTGGTGTTGCTTCATTGTATCAGCGCCTACCCTGCGCCGATTGAACAGAGCCATCTGCGAACCATTCCAACCTTAGCCACCCGCTATCAAACCTTGGCGGGCTTATCCGATCATTCGCTGACCAACACCGCCGCGATCGCAGCCGTCGCACTCGGCGCGTGCGTGATTGAAAAACATGTGATGCTCTCTGAAGATTCGGGAGGTCCGGATGCTGCTTTCTCGCTTACGCCACCGGCACTCAGTGCGCTTTGTGAGCAAACCCACGCGGCGTGGCGAGCGTTAGGACAAAGCGCTCTAACCACACGAGAGGCCGAGTCTAGCAACCGGCAATTTAGGCGCTCTCTGTACGTCTGTGAGGATATCGCGCCCGGTGAGCCACTGACGCCCGCTAATGTGCGCAGTATTCGCCCTGGCTTTGGGTTGGCACCGAAACACTATGATGCCGTGCTCGGAAAGCGCGCAACACGCGCGTTAACCAAAGGCACCGCATTGTCGTGGGAAGATATCGAAGACTAGCTGGAGCATATTCATAAAAAAACCCGGCAACTGAGCCGGGTTTCGTTTCTCACTGAGAATCAGTGATTACATCTGCTTGACCATCTCGTCAGCAAACTCAGAACATTTACGCAGGCTCGCGCCTTCCATCAAACGTTCAAAGTCATAGGTCACTGTCTTATTGGCGATGGTTTTTTCCATTGACTTGATCACCAAGTCAGCCGCTTCAAACCAGCCCATATGACGTAGCATCATTTCTGCAGACAGAATGAGTGAGCCTGGGTTCACCTTATCTTGACCAGCGTATTTCGGCGCCGTGCCGTGGGTCGCTTCAAACAGCGCCACACCGTCACCAATGTTGGCACCCGGGGCAATACCAATACCGCCAACCTGCGCGGCAAGCGCATCAGATACGTAGTCACCGTTCAAGTTCATGGTGGCAATCACATCATATTCCGCGGGACGCAGCAGAATTTGCTGCAAGAAGGCATCCGCGATGGAGTCTTTGATGGTGATTTGTTTGCCAGTCTTTGGATTTTTCATCGTCATCCACGGACCGCCGTCCAGCAACTCGGCGCCAAATTCTTCTTTGGCCACTTCATAGGCCCAATCTTTAAACGCCCCTTCGGTAAACTTCATGATGTTACCTTTGTGGACGATAGTCAGTGAGTCACGGTCGTTATCGATGGTGTACTCGATAGCGGCGCGAACCAGACGTTTGGTGCCTTCTTCTGAGATTGGCTTAATGCCTACACCGCACTGCTCAGGGAAACGGATTTTGTTGGCACCCATTTCTTCACGCAGGAACTTAATCACTTTATCCGCTTCGGCCGTGCCGGCTTTAAACTCAACACCCGCGTAGATGTCTTCTGAGTTTTCGCGGAAGATCACCATGTCAGTATCTTCTGGCTTTTTCAGTGGGCTAGGAACGCCAGTGAAGTAACGTACCGGACGCGCACAAATGTAGAGGTCGAGTTCTTGACGAAGCGCCACGTTCAATGAGCGAATACCACCGCCAACTGGGGTCGTCAGTGGCCCTTTGATTGCCACTTTGTATTCGCGAATAAAGTCGAGGGTTTCAGCTGGCAGCCACTGATCGTCACCATATACCTTGGTGGACTTCTCACCGGTGTAGATTTCCATCCATGAAATCTTACGCTCACCGTTATAGGCTTTAGCAACAGCTGCATCAACAACTTTGATCATTGCAGGGCTAACATCCATCCCGATGCCATCCCCTTCAATGTAAGGGATCACAGGGTGGTTAGGGACTACCAGTTTTGTGCCGTCGAGTGTGATCTTCTGACCTTCCGCCGGTACAACTACTTTACTTTCCATTTTAATCTCCTAGCGTCCATTTGTTATCTTTGTGTAAGATGCGAGTCGAGGATACTCGAATTCATACAACACGCCAAACAGATTATTACGTGTATAATACGGAAGTCTCATTTGCCGTTTAATCTATTTGACAGCCCTCATGCCATATAAAGCCCGCCCCCAGCCAGCGTCAAAGGCTGTTTCAAACACCCAAGCGCCATCGGCCAAGGGTGGAAAGGCTCCCCGAGCGGCCGCCCTCGCCACAAAAGTGATACTTGTTAACAAACCTTATAACATGTTGACCCAGTTTAGTGGCGAACCAGGCGACAGTACATTGGCCGACATTGTATCGGTAAAAGATGTGTACCCGGCTGGTCGACTTGATAAAGATAGCGAGGGGTTGCTGGTGCTCACCAATAACGGCGCTTTACAAGCCAGACTCACCCAGCCTTCATCCAAGTCGCCCAAAACCTATTGGGTACAAGTCGAAGGCGAGCCTAGCGATGAAGCAATTCAGGCGCTCTGTAACGGTGTCGAACTGAAAGATGGTCTCACCCTGCCCGCCGATGTCACCAAAATGGCACCACCCGCCGTTTGGGAACGCCACCCTCCGGTGCGTTATCGCGCTAACATTCCCACCACTTGGTTAAAGGTGGTGCTACAAGAGGGGCGAAATCGGCAAGTACGCCGGATGACCGCGCACATCGGCCACCCGACATTGCGCTTGATTCGCGCCCAACTCGGCCCATGGCAGCTGGATGATTTGCAACCGGGCCAGTGGCGTGAGGTTGCGCCCCCGAAAGGCTTCGAGCAGTTCACCCCTAAACCCAAAGGCGCAAAAGGGAAAGCACCGCGTGGGCGCACTCGCTCGTCCAAGCGCGCACCGTCAAAGAAACGAGATAAGCGCTAGGAATACCTGAACATACCATCGTCCGATTTTCGCACACAGACCCTCCGCGCCAAGGATGGCGCGGCGGAGCCCCCAGGGATGGGTATACGGCGTGTCTGCGTGCGGGAGTCGGTCGATAAACCTAAGGGGTTCACAAGTCTTTGCGCGGCACCCAATCACAAATACTTACCCCCATTGATAGCAATAGTATTAATATAAGCTGCATCGGTCGCAGGGCACGCGACCATCTACCCACTCATCTACTCACTTTGGATAACGGCTAACATGTGAGCCCTATCACATCTGTATCCGGCGATTTGATTCTGTTAAACTCAGCGTCCGTTTATTGATAGCAGCATTTGTGATCACCATGTCAGATAACAGCAGCAAAAAAGTGATTGTCGGAATGTCCGGCGGTGTTGATTCCTCCGTTTCTGCCTACTTGTTGAAACAACAGGGTTATCAGGTAGAAGGCCTGTTTATGAAAAACTGGGAAGAGGATGACAACGAGGAGTATTGCTCTGCTGCAGAAGACTTGGCTGATGCGCAAGATGTGTGTGACAAGCTTGGCATCGAGCTCCACACCATTAACTTTGCCGCTGAGTACTGGGACAATGTCTTCGAGCACTTTCTAACCGAATACAAAGCAGGTCGTACGCCCAACCCTGATATTCTTTGCAACAAAGAAATCAAATTTAAGGCGTTTCTCGAGTTTGCCGACGAAGTGCTGGATGCCGATTATATTGCCATGGGGCATTATGTCCGTCGCACCTTCCCTGAAAAAGGCGAAAAAGCGCAAATGCTGCGCGGCTTGGACAATAACAAAGATCAGAGCTACTTCCTCTATACCCTCAGCCACGATCAGGTGGCACGTAGCCTGTTCCCTGTGGGCGATTTAGAAAAACCGCAGGTACGCCAAATTGCGGAAGAGCAAGGCTTGGTGACGGCGAAGAAAAAAGATTCAACCGGCATTTGCTTTATCGGCGAGCGTAAGTTTACTGACTTTTTGTCGCAGTACTTACCCGCGCAGCCCGGCCCTATCGAAACCACTGAGGGCGACGTCATTGGTGAACACCAAGGTTTGATGTACCACACCTTGGGTCAGCGCAAAGGCTTAGGGATTGGTGGCTTAAAGGGGGGCAACGGTAGCGAAGCCCCTTGGTATGTGGTCGATAAAGATGTCGCGCGTAATGTATTGCTCGTCGGTCAAGGCCATGATCATCCTCGACTCTATTCAGAAGGGCTCATCGCGGCGCAATTGCACTGGGTCGATCGTGAGATTGTGACCGAGACCCGCCGTTGCACGGTAAAAACCCGATACCGTCAACACGATATATCGTGTACTATCACGCCCGTTGGTGATGATACAGTGAAAGTTATCTTCGACGAGCCGCAAATTGCGGTAACGCCGGGGCAATCCGCTGTCTTTTACGATGGCGATGTGTGCCTAGGCGGTGGCATTATCGAGCAACGTATTTAAGGAGCCGTGATCAGTGGCAGAGACGATTTATGATCGCACCCTGGCTTTTGCCAGCATTTGTCAGGCAGCAAAACTGGTGCAAGACGTATCTCGAAATGGATATTGTGACCAAGACGCGTTAAATACGAGCCTGAGTAGCATTATCATCACCAATCCCTCTTCTACCCTAGACGTATTTCGTGGAGAAGTAGGGAATGTCACCGGTGGCGGTGAGTCGGGCCTTCATGTTGGTTTAGAAACCCTCATTGGCCAACTCGATAATAGCCGCAATGGTAGCGAAACCATGCGCTACCTGATTAATTTGTTGGCGCTGGAGCGTAAACTGTCCAGCCGCCGTGATGCCATGGCACAACTGGGCGATCGCATTGAAACGATTGAGCGTCAAGTAAGCCATTTTGATTTGCTTGATGAGCAAATGATCAGCAATCTCGCCAGCATTTATCTCGACGTGATCAGTCCTCTCGGACCGCGCATTCAAGTGTCTGGTGACCCACAACATTTACAGCAAACTGGCGTGCAACACCGTGTGCGTGCCATCTTGCTTTCCGGTATCCGCAGTGCTGTCCTATGGCGTCAAGTAGGCGGTAAGCGCCGGCACCTTATCTTTGGTCGCAAACAAATGGTTGAGCAGGCCAAACTCATTCTAGCCCGAAGCTAATCAGATTGAACTCAGGAGACAAAAAATGGAACTGTCAGCGCTGACTGCTGTTTCACCGGTCGATGGCCGATACGGTACGAAAACGATTGCGTTGCGATCGATTTTTAGTGAATTTGGATTGCTTAAATACCGCACCATCGTGGAAATCCGTTGGCTGCAAAAACTGGCAGCGACAGACAGCATCGCAGAAGTGCCTGTTTTTAGTCATGACGCCAATGCCCAACTCGACCGCATTGCTGCTGAGTTTGATGAACAAGATGCCGCACGTATTAAAGAGATTGAGCGCACCACCAATCATGATGTCAAAGCCGTTGAGTATTTTCTAAAAGAAAAGATTGCCGATAACGCAGAACTCAACGCAGTCAGTGAATTCATTCACTTTGCCTGCACTTCTGAAGACATTAATAACCTGTCGCATGCACTGATGCTAAAAGAAGCACGCGATACGGTAATTTTGCCAGAAATGCAACGTCTGGCGGACGCCGTCAAAGACCTGTCGCAACAATTCCGCGACGTACCCATGCTTTCACGCACCCACGGTCAGCCTGCGTCTCCATCGACCATGGGTAAAGAGATGGCAAACGTGGCGTACCGCATGGCGCGCCAAATCAAGCAGGTTCAAAGTAGCGAAATCCTAGGTAAAATCAACGGCGCTGTGGGTAACTACAATGCGCACTTGTCGGCCTATCCAGAGATCGATTGGCATGCCTACAGCGAAGCCTTTGTGACCTCATTAGGTATTGACTGGAACCCGTACACCACCCAAATTGAGCCGCATGACTATATTGCCGAGCTTTTTGATGCCGTGTCGCGTTTTAACACCATTTTGATCGATTTTGACCGTGATATCTGGGGCTACATTGCGCTGGGCCACTTTAAGCAAAAAACCATCGCGGGTGAAATTGGCTCATCGACCATGCCGCACAAGGTTAACCCGATTGATTTTGAAAACTCGGAAGGTAACCTCGGCCTAGCCAATGCCATTTTCTCTCACCTTGGGCAAAAGTTGCCGATTTCTCGCTGGCAGCGTGACCTGACTGACTCCACCGTATTACGTAACCTCGGTGTGGGTGTGGGCTACACCATGATTGCTTATGCGTCGACCCTTAAAGGGATCAGCAAGCTGGAGGTGAACCAAGCCGCACTCGAAGCGGAATTGGATCAGAACTGGGAAGTCCTTGCCGAGCCTATTCAAACCGTGATGCGTCGTTATGGGATAGAAAAGCCCTACGAGAAGCTCAAAGAGCTGACACGTGGCAAACGAGTTGATGGCGAGGGGATGCGTACCTTTGTTGATAGCCTTGATTTGCCTGAGCACGAGAAAGCACGCTTGAAGCAAATGACACCGGCTAACTACATTGGCGATGCGGTCAAGCTCACTGACAAACTGTAAGCAAAATGCGTCCAATGCTCACGGCCTCCATAATGGGGGCCGTTTTTTTATCCCACTCGCACCACCCTGCTCGTCACGTTATACTGCCGCAAATTTCGTAAACTAAGTCGTTATGTATCAGTTTCAGTTCTCGCTCACCGAATTCATGGCCACACATTGGCATCAAAGCCCCACCGTTATCCGCCAGGGGTTAGTCGATTTTAACGACCCCATTGAGCCTGAAGAAGTCGCAGGACTCGCGATGGAAGAAGACATTGACTCACGTCTCGTGACCCAAGCCAACGGCAAGTGGCAAGTCGCGAACGGTCCTTTCGAGCACTTCGATGATTTCCCAGCGACGCATGCGCAACTGGTGGTACAAGCCGCTAACCACTGGCACCCAGGCGTGCGTGATCTCGCTGAGGCATTTACCTCGCTACCACAGTGGCTATTTGATGATGTCATGGTGTGTTATTCCCAGCCTCAGGGCGGCGTTGGGCCTCATATTGATCAGTATGATGTGTTTATTGTGCAAGGCCAAGGGCGTCGCCGTTGGCGTGTGGGGCCAAAAGGTGATTACCAAGAAGCTAACTTAGACACCGGGCTCAAGCAGATCACCGGCTTTGACGCCATTATCGATGTGGAGCTAGAACCAGGCGATATTCTTTATATCCCGCCAGGCTTTCCACACGAAGGCGATACGCTGGAGCCCTCGCTCAGCTACTCGATTGGCTATCGCTCACCAAAAGCCCGCGAGCTACTGAGCAGTTATGCTGACCAAGTGATTGTCGACGAAGCCGGAGACAATCATTTCCATTGGCCAGCCATGCCAGCGCAAGCCGATGCGCCTGCGGCATTGGATCCACAACATCTCGCGCAAATGAACGAGATGATGATCGCACTCATGCACGACGAGACCCGCAAAAAGCGCTGGATTGGCGAGTTTCTCTCTCAAGCCCGGCATGAGCTCGACTTACTCAGCCCCGATCCACAGTGGCAACCGGATAGTCTCAAAGCCGCGATGCAAGACGGGCTTTGTCTGGAAAAACTCAGTGGGTTGCGTGCGTTTTATCACCCAGACCAGCCTGAAATGATTTTTATGCTGGGTGAAAGCTTTGATTTACCCACAGGATGTGAGTCACTCACCCCAGCGTTATGCAATCAACGCTTTATTGATTGGGAAATCCTCGGCGATGCCGCCGACCATAGCCTGTTTTGGCCGATGCTGACGCTGTGGGTCAATCGCGGCTACTGGTATCCCCTCGAGGAAGCGCCAGAGTAACCGCGCATCACCAAGATTAGACTTTAAACTGGGCCGTTAGAGCACGCTGACGGCCAGCCAGCGCCTCCAATTGGCTGGCAATACTCGCCGCCGATTCGGCATGCGACAAGAGTTCATCGCTGCGCTCACGAATATGGGTCACGTTTTGCGTCACATCGCCTGATACCGCGCTTTGTTGCTCCGCCGCCGCGCTAATTTCACTGTTAAGCCCCATCATGTCTTGCATCGCGGTACGAATCTGGTCCAAGCTCGCCACCGTCTCTTGCACCTTTTCAGCGGTGTCATCCGCTAACTGATTCCCTTCATGAATCGCTGCTACCACTGACTCTGCCCCCGACTGCAACGAATCAATCACGGTACGGATCTGGGTGATTGACTGGTTAGTACGCTGTGATAGTTCACGGACTTCGTCAGCGACCACCGCAAACCCGCGCCCTTGCTCACCCGCACGCGCCGCTTCAATCGCCGCATTTAACGCAAGTAAGTTGGTTTGCTCTGACATGGTGTCAATCACCGTCAGGATCTCGGTGATATCCTGACTACTCTTTTGTAAGGTTTGCGCATCGTGGGTCGCGCCATTCAGCGTCTCCACCAAACGCGTCATCGCTTGCGACGAACCAGTCACAATTTTTTCACCCTTCTCCGTCGCTGTATTCACCGCGGTGGCCGCAGTTAGCGCCGATTCGGTATGACTGGCAACCTGTGAGGCGGTTTGCGTCATCTCTTCGGATGCTGTCGCTACTGCATCCAAGCTTGATACTTGTTCACGGCTACCATCTCGGGTTTGCACGGCCACGCGTGCGGCTTCCTTGGCTGTATGTTCCGCTTCTTCAACGCTATTAATCACATTCGCCATAATAGGCTGAAGCTTATCGAGGAAGCGGTTAAAGCGCCCCGCCAGTACCCCAATTTCATCACGATTTTTAAGCTGGATACGCTGCGTGAGATCGCCATCGCCGTCGGCAATCTCTGCCAGTCTTTCCGCCAGTAGCTTCAGGGGTTTAACGATTTGGCGCGCCGCTAATCCGGCGATAACCAAGGCAAGCAGGGTTGCCACAACCCCTAAGCTACGTTCTGTCCACGCGGCTTGACTGCGTTGCGCGGTAATTTGTTGGCTTAATTGGTTTGCCTCAGAGAGCAAGACATCTTCCGGCAAGGTGATAAGAGCTCCCCACGTGGTGCCTGGCAAGGCAATCGGCACGTAGGTCATCAACTGGCTTTTTTCCCACACGGTCTGTGGCTGTCCCTGCATCAGCCAGGAGCTCATCGCATCAGGGCTGGTGGATAAATCGTCGACAGTGCCGCCGCTCACTTGGGCGTTATCAGACGCCACTAAACGGCCACCTTGGCTCAATACACTGACATTGCCAGCGCCGTCAAATAGGGCTTTATCCGCCTCTGAGATCACTGACTGTAACCCGCCAAGCGCAATATCAATGCCTAGTACCCCCAGCACTTGTCCGTCGCGCATCAGCGGTGAGGAAATGGTGACACTCAGGCTACTGCCCGCTTGTTTGGGCGCAGATACACAAGCTGCGCCTTGGTTCAATGGGCACTGATACCAATGATTCGCCGCTTGCCCATTGCCATTTTTATTGCCGTTGTTAATTTGCTTCTCGCTCAGCACGGTACCTTGCAGCTCGCCATCCCGCTTTTGCCAGCGGCTGGCAAAACGTCCTGCGGCATTCGCGCCCCGTTCTGTATCGAGCTGATAAAAGTCATCTTCTTGGTCAAGCGCATTGGGTTTAAACACCACGAACGCAGCTTGAACCGTATCGAAGTTCTCCACTGAGCGACGCACCAGCTCATTGATTGAGCCGCGAAGTTCGCCACTGTCGGTAAAGTTTTGCTCAGCGTTATACTGTAGGTACACCACACTTTGCGCCAGCATTTGCGCGCGGTACACCGCCTCATCTAAAGAACGTTGCACATGGGTCGCTTGAACTTGGGCTTGACTGGTCGCAAGACGTTGAGCAGCACTACGCAGCGTTTGGGTACTCGCTTGACCGACCGTTTGCTGAAACTGGTTATTAACGTAGGTTGAGAAGGTTAATAACGTCACCGCGGTCACAGCAACGCACAAACTGGCCACGAGGGTGACCTTCCATTGAATTGAGAGGGATCGCATGACAGCTCCTTTGTCACTCTATCGACAGCCACCACTGCTATCGATTCTCATCCTTGAAACACGCATTTAACAGTAACAAAAAAGCGCAGGAAATAAACCTGCGCTTTTCATATTATTGCGTTTTTTACGATGACAAAAAACGTCGCTTATCTGTCTTTTGGATCCAAGGCATCACGAAGCCCATCGCCGACATAGTTAAAACAGAACAATGTCATGACCATAAAGGCGGCAGGGAACAGTAGCTGCCAAATCGCAATTTCCATCGTTTGCGAGCCTTCTTGTAGTAAGGCGCCCCAACTGGTCATTGGCTCTTGCACACCTAAGCCCAAGAAACTCAAGAAAGACTCAAACAAGATCATGTTCGGCACTAGTAAGGTCGAGTAAACCGCAACAATCCCAAGTACGTTTGGCACGATATGGCGCGTAATGATATGGCGCGTGCTCACCCCTGAAACGTGCGCGGCTTCGACAAACTCCTTGCTGCGTAAGCTGAGTGTTTGACCGCGCACAATACGTGCCATGTCTAGCCAAGCAATACAGCCAATGGCCACGAAGATCAGCACGATATTACGGCCAAAGAAGGTTACCAATACAATCACGAAGAACATGAACGGAATCGATTGGAGGATTTCCACCAAGCGCATCATCACCGCATCGGTGCGGCCGCCAATAAAGCCTGATGTGGCACCATATAAGGTACCAATCAAGACGGCGACAAAGGCGCCCATGACGCCTACCATGATCGATATACGCCCGCCCATCATGGTGCGAGTAAAGAGATCTCGGCCTAACGCATCGGTACCAAACCAATGTCCGTCTACGCCCAATGAAGGCGCCGCATGAATGGCATACCAATCGGTCGCGTCAAACGCGTAGGCACTGATATACGGCCCAAGGATCACGCTCAAACCAATCAATACCAGAATCACCAAGCTCGCCATCGCGGCACGGTTTCGTTTAAAACGAATCGCCGCATCCTGCCAAAGGCTACGCCCCTTGACATCGACTTCTTCAGCAAAGTTTTCGAGGGCGTCAATGTTTTCTTTTTTCGTCAGCATCATGTCACCCCTAGTAACGAATCTTAGGATCGATATACGCCAGCAGGATATCGACGATCGCGTTGAAAAGAATGGTCAGCGTACCGATCAAAATGGTACAGCCAAGCACTAATGAATAATCACGGTTAAACGCGGCGTTCACAAACAGCTTACCGATACCAGGCAAGCCGAAAATGGTTTCGATCACCACCGACCCAGTAATAATGCCCACAAACGCGGGTCCCATGTAGGACACAACCGGTAGCATCGCAGGCTTGAGCGCATGTTTAACAATAATCTTAGGGTAACTGAGCCCTTTGGCACGCGCGGTGCGAATAAAGTTACTGTTTAGAGTTTCGATCATGCTACCGCGGGTCACACGCGCAAATGTGGCCACATACAGCAAGGACATACCGATCATTGGCAACACCATGAATTGCCAACCACCGCCTTGCCAGCCACCGGCGGGGAACCAACCAAGATTAATGGCGAAGATATAAATCAGCACTGGCGCGAGCACAAAGGATGGCATCACCACCCCTAACATCGCCGTGGACATGATGGTGTAGTCAATCCAGGTGTTTTGTTTGAGCGCAGCAATGGTGCCAATCGTCACGCCGAATAAGAGTGTGAAGATAAATGCGACCGCACCAATTTGCGCTGATACGGGGAGTGAGCCCGCGATCAACTCGTTCACCGAGTAGTCCACATACTTGAATGAGGGACCAAAATCCCCTTGTAGGATATTGCCCAAATAGGTGGTGTATTGCTCAAACACAGGCTTATCGAGGCCGTATTTGGCATTAATGTTTTCCATTACGGCAGGGGGCAATGGACGTTCGCTTGAAAAAGGGTTGCCTGGCGCAAACCGCATCAAGAAAAAAGAGATAGTAATTAAGACCAACAAGGTTGGAATAGCTTCCAAAAGGCGCTTGGCGATAAATTTCAACATAACTGTACCGTTTCGTTTTGAGCCTCACAGCGTCCGCTACCTAGGCGATACCTACATAGCGACAACTGGCCAAGGGAACTGCATGATGCAGCTCCCTTATCAGCTGTGAATCAGGCGTTACTCCGCCTTGATATAAAGATCTTTTGAGTAGATCTTCTCTTCGGCGTTATTGGCAGGGAAGCCACCGACTTGTGGGCTAAGCAGACGCGCTTTTACATACTGGTAAATCGGCGCAATCGGCATGTCTTTTGCCATCTGGGCTTCCGCATCCAAGTACAGTTGTGTGCGCTTGTCGTCGTCTGTGGTGGTCATGGCCTTTTCCATGATGGCATCATAAGCTTGACTGTCATAATGCACACCACCTGATGTGTTAGAGCTACGCATCAAGCTGAGGAAGGTAGACGCTTCATTGTAATCACCGCACCAACCGGCACGTGCCACATCAAAGTTCCCCTCATCTTTGGTGTTCAGGTAGGTTTTCCACTCTTGGTTATTAAGTGCAACATCCACACCCAGCTTGTCTTTCCACATTTGACCGATTGCGACGGCAAGCTTTTTGTGGTTTTCGCTGGTGTTATAAAGCAGTGAGAAGTCGAGCGGATTATTTTCACCGAACCCAGCTTCTTTGAGCAGACGCTTGGCCTCTGCATCACGCTCTTCTTGTGTCATCTTGGCGTACGCTGGCAGCTCAGGATCAAATCCAGCAGTGATTTCAGGCGTCAAGAAGTACGCCGGCTTTTGTCCCTGACCCAGCAAAGCATCAGTGACCACGTTACGGTCAATCGCGTAAGATAAGGCTTTACGCACACGGACATCATCAAAAGGTTCACGCTTGGTATTGAAGATGTAGTAATAGCTACACAGGTTGCCGACGATTGAAAGATCCTCAGGATGTTCCTTTTTAAGACGACGGAAATGCTCGTTAGGGATCTCATACGTCATGTCGATTTCGCCCGCCAAGTAGCGGTTCATTTCCGATACTTGGTTTTCAATCGGCAAATAGGTCACTTTATCGAGCGTGGTATTTTCATTGTCCCAATATTGCTCATTACGCGTTAATACAAGGCGCTCGTTTATCACCCATTCGTCGACCACATACGCACCATTACCGACGAAGTTTTCAGGCTTGGTCCACTGATCGCCATATTCTTCTACCGTTTCTTTATGCACCGGCTTCATGGTGGTGTGGCCCATCATCTTCACCAGGTAAGGCACGGCGGTATCTAACGTTACCTGAAGGGTGTGATCGTCCAGCGCTTCAACGCCCAATGTGTCTTTATCTTTGTCACCTTTAATAATGGCTTTGGCATTCTCCATGTGGGTGTAGCCAAGGTACCAAGAGTAAGGTGACGCTGTCATCGGATCAGCCACGCGCTTAAAGCTGTACTCAAAATCTTGCGCAGTAACAGGATCACCGTTAGACCATTTGGCGTCTTCACGGAGATAAAAGGTAAACACCTTGTTGTCTTCGTTTTCCCAGCGCAAAGCGACGCCAGGGATAACATTGCCGTCTGCATCCTGGTTGACCAAGCCTTCTAGCAGGTCACGAATAACATGCGACTCAGGCACGCCTTGAGTTTTATGTGGATCCAACGACGCCACTTCGGCACCGTTACCACGCACGAGCTCTTGCTCTGCCGCCAGTTGCGGCTCGCCTGTCGCGGACTCGGCTTGTTGTTTGGTTTCAGGGTTAGATTGAGAGGTCTGTTTTTGCTCTGGTTCGCTGCATCCTGCTAGAGCCAGAGAAAGGCCAGCGCCCATAAAGAGGGTTCGGGTGATCGTGTTTAGCTTCATCGTGTAACTCCATAACAATCGCTATTGCATCCATGACAATCGACGCCACGTGGCGGGGGAATCCGTTTTGCACAATCTAAAAAGATGTACTACGCCTCGCTGCGCGATTAGAGGCAAAACATTACCAAGCAACGCTGTGTTTTGCCATAAATCTGAAGTATTTTGCCATAGAATGAGATTAAAAACTCATCTTTCACTACTTAAAAGTCGCATAAAGGAATTTCAAGCTGGTAAGACGAGGCCGCATTAGCGCTTTATTCACCACAAGAAACAAAATACGGAACAAATTGCTATTTATACTGAATCTGGGGGCATTGGCACTAATGCTGAACTAGCTTGCGGTCGAAAAAACACACAAGCCTCTCTCTATCTTCGCAATCTCAGTGACTTTGACTGCCAATATGCGTCAAATGTTACTTAATTGTAAAGCCGATACTAAACGTTATTTGTCAAAAAAACTCAACAGAAACACATGCACGTGATGTCAGACAGCTATCACGGTCACAAAATCTGAATTGAATAAGCGGTAATGGTGTCTGTCAGAGGAAACGCTCACCGCGAATAGATGCGAGGATCAGGCACGGATGTCGAACGGAGGGAGAACGTAGAAACGGCTGCTTCGGTAGGCTTGAATGGTGATAATGTCGCAACAAAGCCAGCTTCGCAGGCTGGCTTTGTTCTATAAACCACTATTTTTTGGCATCGTCGGGACTAAAAATGGGGCCACTATCGGATGAACGATCATTCGCCTGATCGCGCAGAACACGGTTGTCCTCACGTGCTTTTTCCATTTCTGGCATGACCTCGTTAAGCATTTCTTTGATTTTCTTGTTGCTATAGCGCTTGTGTTTCATTGTGTCCTCCTGAACTCATCAGTATTTGGCACAGTCACTCGCAGAACAACGACCGAGTCCACTCGGCTGTTACGCCAGTACAAACCGCTTGTGCAATTTTTAAGCTACACCCTCATCGTCAATAAAGCAAAATATTGCCGAAAAGGCACGCCAAACATCTTCGCCTCCACAACATCTCGACGTCTCAACCCAGAGCCATAGCGGATATCGGCCCGCTCTTGCCTTAGTTTAATAACATTTGCTGATAATAAGCGGCTGTTTAGACGAAATACCAATATTGACGCTTTTTTAAACAAACGATGTTGTTATTCGGCGCTCTATCCCCCATCATTGTGTTGTTGATGAGCTGTTCCCGATCATCAACCTAATTTTTCTTCCGACAAGAGAGTAAAAAGCAAGACTATGAGACCACAAAGCTCAACCTCGCGCCCTTTATGCGCACGCGTTCGCCATGGTTACAACCCAAATAAAGGAAAAAAACCACAGGTTAACCGCTAACGCGGTGTTGATGTTAAAAACACCTCTTTAATAGCCTCCAAATGGAGGCTATTTTTTTGTCTTTATATCGCGATGCTGACGACGAGTCAGGGCGTAATCCTACTCACGGGCGACCGCAACGCGAGCAAGTTAGCGTTTGCACAATGCGTTATCGCGAGCGGATTTGCGTTGCAAATTGCGAGTTCTCGCCCTCAAGCGCTACGCAATCGCGACATCACCATGCCGAACCGCTGGTATACGGGCGTTTCAAAAAGTAGGCACCCCTTTTGCAATATCTAGATTACTAGACCAACGCCATTGCTTGTCAGGGGGTGTCACATGGGACAATCCACACCAATTTTGTTTAATGATCGTCACATCTTGCCCGGGGGCCGGATACCTCTTCGGATCCCAGCAGGCGACTCGTTAGACACACTCGTATTCGCGTTAAAGCATGGACTCCCTATCGGAGTGTGTATGGCGGAAACACAAGCCCAGCGCTCTCACGTGGATATTGGCACCTTTATAGAAATTGAGGACTATACCCGAAGCCAAGAAGATGGCTGCTTAGTGATCACGGCACGGGGAACCGCACGCTTTGCGATTCATGCGTTTAACCAGCAGCACAACCACATCTTGTTTGCCTCGGTCAACGCATTACCTCGGTGGCCTGATTGCCACGTCGACAAACAAAGCGAGCCTCTCGTGGAGCGCTTACAGTCGATGTTTGAGCGCTACCCTGAACTACAACAAATGCACCGAGAGACCGAGTTCTCCAATTTGGCGTGGTTATGCCAGCGCTGGTTAGAGCTGCTGCCGCTCCCCACCGGGGAAAAACAACAGTTAATGGCGAACAGCTCCTGTGTCGCCACACGGGATTATCTGTTGAGCATGATGCAAGATCCCCATTAAACCGTTTTTATTGCTGCCTTGCTATTTGCCCTTTTTATACATCTGCTTGATTGGGCGAGGTAACGCGACGCGTTACCTCTTTTTTTTGCCTTCACCCTTTGGTCCCACTTTCCTGACTTGCTCACACTTTACTGCTCCGGTAAATACCTAGTCGCTTGAGCTTCAGGTAAACTAGGCACATTGATTTTTTCTCAGGAAACGACGCAATGATCCAACAGGTTTCAGATCAACATTCACAACGTATCGTCGCGATCGGTGGCGGGCATGGTCTGGGGCGCGTCTTATCGGCATTGGGAATATATGGCGAGCAGGTAACAGGCATTGTCACCACAACCGATAATGGGGGATCCACTGGCCGTATCCGTGCATGCCAAGGTGGGATAGCCTGGGGCGACATTCGTAACTGCCTCAACCAATTAATCACCGAGCCCTCGGTCGGCTCCATGCTGTTTGAATATCGCTTTAAAGGGAAAGGTGAGCTGAACGGGCATAATTTAGGCAACCTGATCCTTACGGCACTGGATAACCTCTCAGTCCGTCCGCTTGAAGCCATCCAACTTATTCGCGATCTGCTAGATATCCGCCCTAATTTACTGCCGATGTCCGAGCACCCTGCTGAGCTTGCCGCGTTAACGCCAGAGGGTGAGACGGTGTCGGGGGAAACACACATTGATGAGCTAAGCGCTCCCCCGACGCGTCTCTTTTTGTCCCCAACCGTCCCCGCGACCCGCGAAGCCATTGAGGCTATCGAGCAGGCTGACTTGATTTTGCTCGGCCCTGGCAGTTTTTTAACCAGTGTAATGCCGCCGCTGCTCGTCCCCGAACTCAGTCGTGCGTTGAAACATACACAGGCTAAACTGGCGTTTATTAGAAACCTTGGCAAGGAAATCGGGCCGGCGGGTGACATGTCATTAGCCACTATGCTTGCTTGGTGCGAGCGTGCAATGGGTGGGAAAGAAATCGACATTGTGATCGGAGAACAAAATGCGTCGCAGCTCGCCACATGTTACCAACAAAAAGAGGCCAGCTTGGCCTCCTCAAATCATCATTGGCGTCATGACAGGGATAAACTACGTCAAGCTGTTGATGAAGTTTTGCTCGACGGCCATTTCTCGGTAGGTAGAGGCCGTTCCTCGTAACATCTCGGTCAGCTCATCTAAATGATGTGTCATCCACTCCTGTTGCCCTTGCTTGACGCGTGATTCACACTCACGCGCCATCTCGGCCAGATCATCCGCACCAAAACTGGCAGCACTGCTTTTGATCGCATGGCTGATCTCACGAACTTGCTCGATCGATGGCGAACCAGACAATTGAGAATGGTATTGCGATAGCTCGTCGCTAAATACAGTGAGCAAAACCGTCACCGTATCCTCGCCTACTTCTGATTTCAGTCGACGTAATGTTTCAGTATTTACTGTGGTGGCCATACATCCATTCCTATCATTCATGCGCCGCAGATTTTTGCCAAGCTTGTAGTTTTCGGTACAAGGTTGAAGGGCTAACTTCAAGTAACCCCGCCGCTTGCGGGATATTGCCATTACACACGTCGATCGCGACTTCAATAGCACGTTTTTCCGTTTTCCATAATGGTTCTATATCGGCTTTCATCACCGCTGGCGATGCTGGCTTGACGGGCTCGTGAGTTGCTGATGCGCTGTTCGCCGCTTCCGATCGCGTGTTATCCCCTGTAGATGCAATTTCAGCACCAGAAACGCGAGCGACTGGCGATGGTAGCATCTCTTTGCTGACTTCTTCGCCGTTATGCAACACCACTATGTTACGGATCACGTTTTGCAGCTGCCGAACATTGCCTGGCCAGTCGTATCGAAGGAGCTGAGTGGTCACTTCGTCACTAAAACGACAAAAATCTTTGCCTTCTTCAGCGGAAAACAGCGCGAGTAAGGCGTTGGCAATGGCAATCACATCGTCTCCACGCTCTCTTAAAGGCGGCAACTCGAGTGGAATAACGTGCAAGCGGTAGTAGAGATCTTCCCGGAATTTCCCCTGCTGTACTTGGAGCCAGGGATCGCGGTTAGTGGCACAGACAAACCGGACATCCACCGACTTCACTTGCGAGGAGCCGACTTTTTGAAAACTCCCCGTTTGAATGAAACGTAGCAGTTTGGATTGCAAATCCATGTCCATTTCGCAAATTTCATCCAAGAACAAGGTGCCACCATTGGCCATTTCTGCGGCCCCTTCACGCTCGGACGCAGCGCCAGTAAAGGCTCCTTTCACATGACCAAATAACTCACTTTCAATCAAATCTTTCGGGATAGCCGCGCAATTCAGTGCAATAATTGGCTTGTTACTTCGCGTACTGGCAGCATGAATCGCTTCTGCGCATACCTCTTTACCGGTCCCGCTTTCACCGGTAATAAACACCGTGGCTTTACTGGGCGCAGCCGATTCGATCACACGGTACACCGCCTGCATCGGCAGACTGCGACCAATAAACCCGTGGTATTCACTTTCCTGTTTAGTCGCTTTCCCCGGATGACTCGGCTTGGGTTTGAGCGACTTATTGACGGTGACACGCAACTGATCGGCTTCACAAGGCTTGATCAAAAAGTCATTGGCACCATGACGCATGGCATCGACAGCGGCATCAATCGAGCCATGAGCGGTCATAATAATCACGGGTAAATCGGGCGCGACTGCGCGCACTTTGGCAAGCACATCAATGCCCGACATATCCGGCAGGCGTAGATCTAAGATCATCAGTGCTAACTGATCGCCTTCTTGCTCGAAAAAAGCCATCGCATCCTGACCCGTCCCTACAATGGTGACATCCACATCTAAGGGGTTAAGGTAGGATTTATATAACGCCGCCACCGACGCCGTATCTTCCACCATCAATATTCGTTTACTGGGTGATAGTGCTGGCATGTATCCTCCAAGAATCGCATCGCGGCGTGTAGCGATAACTCACTCAGTTGCACGAGCGTATGCGAAATGCGTTGCATTATGCAATTTTGCCCTCATTGTAGCTGGGCGAGTCCGTTAAAACCACACGTTTTGTCGATGTAATGGCTATCTTTTATTTTTGGCACGCCAAATGCATCCATTCCAGTGATCCTCAGGGGTCACCTAGCCAACTGACGTTGTTTGTGAGTTTTCACTCACTGAAACACTGTAGCCAACCTGTCATTTAGGTTGGCTTTTTTTTACTTCACGCGGTGCTTTTTCATCCCATTAGCTGTTTACAATAAACTGCTCGCGCAGCGCTTGTAACTGATCTCGCAATTGTGCCGCGGTTTCAAACTCAAGGTTCTGCGCTGCCTCAAACATCTGACTTTCCAGTTTTTTGATTTCAGCATCAATTTGTTGTGGTGACTTCAACGCATAGTCCGCATCAGGCTCGGCAACGGCACGCAACGATTTGACTGCTGGTTTCGCGCTTTTACCCCGTTTACCCGTGCCTATCTCCATCACGTCCATCACTTTCTTATTCAGTTTCTGTGGCGTGATACCATGCGCCTCATTATGTGCAATTTGCTTCGCCCGGCGTCGCTCCGTTTCATCAATGGCGCGTTTCATCGACTTGGTGATCGAATCGCCATATAAAATCGCTTTACCGTGAAGGTTACGTGCTGCACGGCCAATGGTTTGAATTAATGAACGTTCAGAGCGCAAAAAGCCTTCTTTATCCGCATCCAAAATCGCGACCAAAGACACCTCAGGCATGTCTAACCCTTCACGAAGCAAGTTAATCCCGACCAAGACATCAAACTCACCAAGACGGAGATCCCGAATAATTTCCATGCGCTCCACCGTATCAATATCAGAATGAAGGTAACGCACTCGCACATCATGCTCTTGCATGTATTCGGTTAAGTCTTCTGCCATACGCTTGGTCAAGGTCGTCACCAGCACGCGCTCGTCTCGCTCACGACGAGCACGCACCTCAGAGAGCAAGTCATCCACTTGAGTCGCGACCGGACGCACTTCTATTTCAGGATCGATAAGCCCCGTTGGACGCACCACTTGATCAATGATATCCGCGCCCGATTTCTCAGCTTCATAGTTACCCGGCGTGGCGGAAACATACACGGTTTGTGGCGCGAGTGCCTCAAACTCATCAAATTTTAGCGGTCGGTTATCCAACGCTGAAGGCAGCCGAAACCCATAGTCCACCAAGGTCTCTTTACGCGAGCGATCGCCTTTGTACATGGCACCAATTTGCGACACCGTGACGTGCGACTCGTCGATGATCAACAGTCCATCGGCGGGTAAATAATCAAACAAGGTCGGTGGTGGTTCGCCTTCTGCACGACCACTCAAATAACGCGAGTAGTTTTCGATACCCGAGCAATAGCCCAGCTCATTCATCATCTCAATATCAAACTGCGTTCGCTGTGTGATGCGCTGCTCTTCCAGCAGTTTATTATGCTCAAGCAGTGTTTTTTTACGTGCCGATAGCTCCGTTTTTATCTGCTCCACTGCTTCGAGAATACGCTCTCGTGGGGTGACATAGTGCGTCTTAGGGTAGATGGTGCAACGAGGCATGTCTTTGACACTCACCTGCCCCGTTAAGGGATCAAATACGCTGATGGTTTCCACCTCGTCGTCAAACAGCTCCACCCGTATGGCATCTTTGTCCGATTCAGCCGGAAAGATATCGATGACTTCACCGCGAACGCGAAAAGTTCCGCGCTCAAAGGCCATATCATTGCGGGTGTATTGCAACTCAGCGAGGCGTTGTAAAATGGTACGCTGGTCTAAAAAGTCACCGCGGCGAATGTGAAGCATCATTTTTAAATACGAATCAGGGTCACCCAAGCCGTAAATAGCAGAGACCGACGCCACAATCACCACATCACGGCGTTCCATCAACGCTTTTGTCGCCGACAAACGCATCTGCTCAACGTGATCATTAATCGACGCATCTTTTTCTATGAAGGTGTCTGTCGAAGGCACATATGCCTCTGGTTGATAATAATCGTAGTAAGAAACAAAGTACTCCACCGCATTGTCAGGGAAAAACTCGCGCATCTCCCCATAAAGCTGCGCCGCCAATGTTTTATTGGGAGCCAATATCATCGTCGGACGATTAAGTTCAGCAATGACATTGGCCATGGTGAACGTTTTTCCCGACCCTGTTACCCCCAGCAGCGTTTGGTGGGCAAGACCGGCCTCTAACCCTTCACACAGGCGGTGGATGGCCTCAGGCTGATCACCTGATGGTTTAAAAGCAGAATGCAGCGTAAATGTTTTACTCATGAACCTATCCTGTTTGGGGCTGACCACGATGTCCAGCTTGGGGCGCTAACGCGAAAAGTCTATTGTCCTGACTCGCCCTGCGGAGTCAACGATTGCGGTTAACTACTGATAAACTGCCAATTGCGATCTTTTTCGTCTTGGACGCTTGATCTCATGAAGGTGTCTAGGTAACCTATCTTTCCTCTTTTGGTATGCAGCCATTGCAGCCAGCTTGTCCAAGCGAAAACAAAGCTCTAAGCAAAGACAGCTCTGAGCGAAGACGAGCTCTAAGCTAGAACAAAGCACTAAACGCATCGAGCACGAAGCAAATCAAGTGCAAAGCGCATAGAGTGCAATAAAGATAAAGCCTCTAAATCATGCGTTTTCGCGCGTATTTCTGCTGAATATCCTCTCTTATCACTTTTTTATCCCCGATACTCAAGGGTTGAACAAATAGCGACCTGTGCATAATCCACGATCTTTTTTTTCAAACTGATTGTGTTTAAAAAAAAGCACAAACACTAAAAATCAATACCTTACAGTCATTCCCATGCCGACAATGGCTGCGTCAAGCTGGTATAAAATCAGTCACATAATCAGTTGATCAAGATCCACACACATGGTTATCCACAGAATCTGTGGGTAACCGCTGAGAGCCCTTTCATAACCGGCCGTGTAAAAAGTCAAGAAAAGAATAGCCTCTATGCTCAATCACTCGCCACTATGATGCTTTTATCAGCGTCGCTGGCTAGCTTTTCAGCAGTCGATTGAAAAGACAGATTTTATTGCTTTTCATCAGTTGACACCTTTCGAGGTGCTCGCTAACATTCGCCCCGTTCTCAAGGCAATTCCCCCTTAGTTCAGTTGGTAGAACGGCGGACTGTTAATCCGTATGTCGCAGGTTCGAATCCCGCAGGGGGAGCCACTATCTTGAGATAAGATAGACATTGCAAAAGTGAGCACCCGTTCTGCTGCGCAGAATATGTCGCAGGACTAGGCGTCCATTACATGGCGTCCCCGTCCAATCCCGCAGGGGGAGCCACTATCTTGAGACATCACAGAACACAATAGCGACACGATTCCCCCATAGTTCAGTTGGTAGAACGGCGGACTGTTAATCCGTATGTCACTGGTTCGAGTCCAGTTGGGGGAGCCAATTCTATGTCTCTCTTCTCCTTGACCTATCCTACTTTCTCCGTGATCTCATCACACACTCTTACCGTGATCGAACACGCTATGCTGCCACTACCCCTAGAATAAGGTGCGCGCGTAAAGCGTTACTAACAGCTTACAGCGAACCAAGCAAAAACCCTGCTTGATGGCGGTTGTTATAGCCGCCTCAAAGGTCGATAATAGGCAGATCACAAAAACATTAAATGATTAAACAGCATGGCTGAGTATTTGTTGCTACTGGTGGGCACAGTATTGGTCAATAACTTCGTACTGGTGGAGTTTTTGGGCTTGTGTCCATTCATGGGCGTATCAAAAAAACTGGAAACAGCAATTGGGATGGGGCTTGCCACAACCTTCGTGTTGACCTTGGCATCAGTGAGCTCGTATCTGGTTGAAACCTATATTCTTATCCCACTTGATCTCGGATACCTGCGCACACTGAGCTTTATCTTAGTGATTGCCGTGGTGGTGCAGTTTACGGAAATGGTGGTGCATAAGACCAGTCCAACACTGCACCGACTATTGGGCGTATTCCTACCTTTGATTACCTCAAACTGTGCGGTACTCGGGGTGGCCTTGCTCAATGTGAAACAACAGCACAGCTTTATCGAATCGATTATTTACGGTTTTGGGGCGGCCTGTGGTTTCTCGCTGGTTCTCGTTTTATTCGCTGCAATGCGCGAGCGTATTGCAGCCGCTGACGTACCCGCGCCTTTCAAAGGCGCGTCAGTGGCAATGATTACCGCAGGATTAATGTCGCTCGCCTTTATGGGCTTTACAGGACTGGTGACTTTATCATGAGTGGAATAGTGATAGCGGTGGTTGTGCTTGCCGCGCTCGCCGCCATATTCGGTGCAATCCTAGGTTTCGCCTCGATTCGTTTTAAGGTGGAGGCGGATCCGATTGTCGATCAAATTGATGCCATTCTGCCGCAAACGCAATGTGGCCAATGCGGTTACCCTGGCTGTCGCCCCTATGCCGAAGCCATTGCCAATGGTGACGAGATTAACAAGTGTCCGCCAGGTGGCCAGCAAACGATTGAAAATTTGGCTGATTTGATGGGCGTCGAAGCGACCGAACTCGCCCACGATGAAGAAAAAAGTATCAAAACCGTTGCCTTCATTCATGAAGAAGATTGCATCGGCTGCACCAAGTGCATTCAGGCCTGTCCGGTCGATGCGATTGTCGGCAGTACCAAAGCGATGCATACCGTGATCGAGCAAGATTGTACTGGGTGTGATTTATGTGTTGCCCCCTGTCCGACCGACTGTATTGAAATGATCCCCGTTCAGGACACCCCTGAAACCTGGAAATGGAAGCTTGAACAAATTCCCGTTGTAGATGTCACTGAGAGTCAGAGAGCACGCGCCTGATGGACAGCCTTATAGAACAAATAAAACATGGCCAGATCTGGGATTTCCATGGCGGCATTCACCCGCCTGAGCATAAAACTCAGTCGAATCACGGCGCCATTTTAGAAAAGATACTCCCTACCGAGCTGGTTATCCCGCTAAAGCAACATATTGGCAGCAAGGGAAAATTATGCGTGAGCCAGGGCGATCGGGTATTCGCGGGGCAAGCCCTCACTGAGACGGATATTCAACAATGTGTGCCGGTACATGCGCCGACATCGGGCACCGTGATTGCCATCGAAGATAGAACCATCGCGCATCCTTCAGGCTTGTCCGACCGTTGCGTGGTGATTCAGCCCGATGGAAAAGATGAGTGGGGACCTAAACCTGCCCTACCGGCTTATCAAACCCAGCCGCCAGAGCAATTGATCGATCATATCCGCTCTATGGGCATTGCTGGAATGGGAGGCGCTGGCTTTCCAACCGCAAGAAAACTGCAAAGTGGCTTGGCGCGTACTGAAGTACTTATCATCAACGCCGCAGAATGTGAGCCTTATATCACCGCCGACGATCGGCTGATGCAAGATTGCGCCGATGAAATCATCGCAGGGGTACAAATTCTTAATCACATTGTTAAGCCTAAGCTGACCGTGATTGGCATTGAAGATAATAAGCCAGAGGCTATCGCTGCGCTTAAAGCAGCGGTGAAAGCCGTCGATGAGGACATACTCATCCAGGTAGTACCTACCAAGTACCCATCTGGCGGTGAAAAGCAGCTGATTCAAATCATTACCGGCAAAGAAGTCCCAGCCAAAGCCTTTCCCGCCAGTATTGGTGTGCTTATGCAAAACATCGGGACCACTTATGCGATCAAACGCGCCGTGCTAGATGGCGAGCCGCTGATCAAGCGTGTGGTTACTTTGACAGGGAAAACACTCAAAACCCAGCAGAACCGGTGGGCACTACTTGGTACGCCAATTGGCGAATTGTTGGCGCATCATGGTTACAAGGCTGAGAAAAAACTGTCTCGGGTGATTATTGGTGGCCCGATGATGGGCTTTACCGTCCCACATACACAAGTGCCTGTGACTAAAACCACTAACTGTGTACTGGTGCCAACGCGCAAGGAAATTGCGCCTGCCAAGCAAGAGATGGCCTGCATTCGTTGCAGTGCCTGTGCCGATGTTTGTCCCGCTCACCTGTTGCCCCAACAATTGCAGTGGTATGCCAAAGATCAGGACTACGACAAGTGCCAAGACTATGATCTCTTCGATTGTATTGAATGCGGCGCCTGTGCCTATGTGTGTCCGAGTGAGATCCCACTGGTGCAATACTACCGCCAGGCCAAAGCAGAAATTCGTGAAATTGAAGCGGAAAAAGAAGCCGCGGAGCGCGCACGTCAGCGTTTTGAAGCCAAAAAAGCGCGAATGGAACGTGAAAAACAGGAACGAGAAGAAAAACATCGCAAAGCGGCCGAGCGTCGCAAGCAAGCGGCGCAACAAAACACTGGCTCGGGTGATGCCCTTAACGCTGCGGTAGAGCGCGTGAAGGCGAAAAAAGCCGCGCAATCGGCATCGAGTGATGTCAAACCTGCTGTTGCGGCGGCGATCGCACGGGCCAAAGCGAAACAAGCCGAAGCGGCAAAAACCGGCAGTGATGAGCCAGACAACAGTGAAATGATGAAATTGCGCGAAGAGCGTAAGCGTCAAGCGCGAGAGCGTAAGGCGGCCAAAGAGGCGCAAAAAGCTTCAGCAGCTGCTGATTCACAGGCAACATCCGACAGCACCGAGAGTCAAGACGGCAAGAAAGACGCAGTCGCCGCAGCCGTTGCCCGTGCCAAAGCACGCAAAGCGGCTCAGCAAAACGATGCCAAGGCAGAGCCAACACCCGCGGCCGAGCAATCATCCGCCGCAGAAAACACGACGGCACAAACGGATGACGCTGGCGATAAAAAAGCGGCTGTCGCCGCCGCCGTTGCCCGTGCCAAAGCACGTAAAGCCGCTCAGCAAAGCGATGCCAAGGCAGAGCCAACACCCGCGGCCGAGCAATCATCCGCCGCAGAAAACACGACGGCACAAGCGGATGATGCTGGCGATAAAAAAGCGGCTGTCGCCGCCGCCGTTGCCCGTGCCAAAGCACGTAAAGCGGCCCAGCAAGGCGATGCCAAGGCAGAGCCAACACCGGCGGCCGAGCAATCATCCGCCGCAGAAAACACGACGGCACAAACGGATGACGCTGGCGATAAAAAAGCCGCAGTCGCCGCCGCGGTTGCCCGTGCCAAAGCACGTAAAGCGGCCCAGCAAGGCGACACCAAGGCACAACCTGAGACGGCTGCCGATACGCCATCCGACGCTGCAGACACCGCGACTGCAACCGACGAAGCGAACGACAAAAAAGCCGCTGTCGCAGCCGCCGTCGCGCGTGCTAAGGCGCGTAAAGCCGCACAACAATCACAAGAAGATAAGGAATAACCCACGTGGCGTTTTTCATTGCAAGTTCACCACACGCCCACAACAAACGTTCCACCAGCCATATTATGCTGACGGTGCTTCTCTGTGCCCTGCCCGGTTTGGCCGCACAGTGGTATTTCTTCGGCTGGGGCGTGCTGGTTCAATTAACCTTGGCGGTAATCACGGCATGGTCAACCGAAGCATTGGTCATGCGATTACGTCATCGCCCCGTGATGGCTTACCTTCGCGATAATAGCGCCCTACTCACAGCGTTTTTATTGGCCGTCGCGATCCCACCGATGGCGCCTTGGTGGGTGATCGTCATTGGTACCGCGTTTTCTATTATTGTTGCCAAGCATATCTATGGCGGATTAGGACAGAACCTCTTCAATCCAGCCATGGTTGGCTATGTGGTACTCCTCATCGCTTTTCCGGTGCAAATGACCACCTGGTTACCGCCCGAGAGTCTCGCCACCCATAGTTTGACCATTACCGATACCCTCGCGGCGATTTTTGGCGGCTATACCTTAGATGGTTTTAGTGTCAACCAATTGCGTATGACCGTGGATGGCGCCACCATGGCGACGCCTCTGGATACCATTAAAACTGCGCTCGCAGGCGGTCAAACCGTCAGTGAAGCCTTGCAACAGCCCATTTTCTCAGTGCTAGGCGGTAAAGGTTGGGCTTGGGTAAACACGCTTTACCTACTCGGTGGTTTGGTGCTTATCCAACGTGGCATTATCAATTGGCATATTCCTGTCGCGGTACTCGTCGCCTTGTTTGCTTGTTCATTACTCGGCCACTTGGTCGCACCGGATCAACTCGCGTCGCCCCTGATTCATTTGTTGTCTGGCGCGACCATGCTCGGGGCGTTTTTTATCGCCACCGATCCGGTGTCGGCCTCCACCACCGACCGTGGCCGCTTATGGTTTGGTGGCCTGATTGGGGTGTTGGTGTATTTAATCCGCACTTGGGGCGGCTACCCAGATGGTGTCGCGTTTGCGGTGATCATTGCCAACTTGTGCGTTCCATTGATTGATTATTACACCAAACCAAGAACGTATGGGCATGCCACAAACCGTGCGGAGAAGAAGTCAAAGTCATGATTGATACTATAAAAAAACATGGGGGCATTCTCGCAATCGCAGCCCTCTTGTCGACAGCACTGGTGGCGGTCACTCACGCGCTGACCGAAGACACCATTAAAGAGCAGCAGCAAATTCAATTATCAAAGGCGCTCAATCAGGTGATCCCTGAAGACAGGCACGATAATCCGCTGCATCAAAGCTGCCGCCTTATCGAAAATAAGGATGCACTGGGCACCGATGACGCCCAGCCTTTTTATGTTGCCACCCTAGGCGGTGAGGTCATTGCCGTTGCTATTCAAGCTATTGCCCCTAATGGCTACAATGGTGCCATTAAGGTATTAATTGGCATGGATGCGACCAGCCATCAGGTGCTGGGTGTGCGGGTTCTCGAGCATAACGAAACCCCAGGACTGGGAGATAAAGTGAGTTTGCGGGTGTCAGATTGGATCCGTAGCTTTAGCGGCAAAACCGTCACCAGCGAAGACGATGCGCGTTGGGCGGTCAAAAAAGACGGCGGGCAGTTTGATCAGTTTACCGGCGCCACCATTACCCCGCGCGCGGTTGTCGGCGCCGTCAAAAAAGCGGCTTGGTTTGTGAGTCAACACCAAGACGCGCTGATCAACCAACCGGTTAATTGCGGAGGAGCGTCATGAACAGCGCCCACAAAGAGCTAATGAAAAATGGCTTATGGAGTAATAACCCAGCGTTTGTGCAGCTACTAGGTTTGTGCCCACTGTTGGCGGTATCCGCTACCGTCACCAATGCACTTGGCCTTGGGATCGCGACCTTGGCCGTACTCGTCGGCTCCAATTTGATTGTGTCACTGATTAGGGACTGGGTACCCAAAGAAGTGCGCATTCCTATTTTCGTGATGGTGATTGCTTCACTGGTGACCTGCGTGCAACTGGTCATGAACGCGTATGCTTACGGCCTTTATCAATCGCTCGGTATTTTTATCCCATTGATTGTCACCAACTGTATCATCATCGGCCGCGCCGAAGCCTTTGCCTCTAAAAACCCTGTCGGCTTGTCGGTGAGTGATGGTTTTTGGATGGGCACCGGTATGACAGTAGCCTTGGTGATATTAGGGGCTATTCGCGAAATTATCGGCAATGGCACCTTGTTTGATGGTGCCGACCTTTTGCTCGGCGACTGGGCTGCCGCGCTTAGGATTGAGATTTTTCAATTCGACACCAAGTTTCTGTTAGCCATATTACCACCGGGCGCGTTTCTCGCGGTCGGCTTTCTTATCGCGTTGAAGAACATCATTGATACACACCTTGCCAGTAAAACAGAAAAAGACGACAAGCCGGTGATTGAGCGCGCACGGGTGACGGGTAATCAATGATCCACAGGATAGGGTAAATGAATAAAGAAAAACGACGACAAATTCTGGAGCGCCTGCGCGATAACAACCCGAATCCGCAAACGGAGCTCAATTGGTCAACCCCTTTCGAGTTATTGATCGCGGTGTTACTGTCTGCGCAAGCGACCGATGTGAGTGTCAATAAAGCCACCGATAAGCTGTATCCGGTGGCCAATACGCCCGAAGGGCTACTGGCATTGGGCGTGGATGGGGTGAAGTCATATATCAAAAATATTGGCTTATTCAATTCCAAAGCGGAAAACGTGATTAAAACCTGCCGCGCCTTGATTGAACAACACCATGGCGAGGTACCAGAAAGTAGAGAGGCGCTAGAAGCCCTGCCCGGCGTGGGACGCAAAACCGCCAATGTGGTACTCAACACCGCGTTTGGTTGGCCCACTATCGCCGTGGATACCCATATTTTTCGCGTGTCCAATCGTACCAAGTTCGCGATGGGTAAAAACGTCAATGACGTGGAAGAAAAACTGATCAAGGTGGTGCCTAAAGAATTTAAGGTCGATGTGCACCACTGGCTAATTCTGCATGGACGCTACACCTGCCTCGCACGAAAACCTCGCTGTGGCAGTTGTATCATTGAAGATTTATGTGAGTACAAAGAAAAAGTTTATCCAGATAGCTAACGCCGTCAACGGCGAGCACTGGCAAGCCAAAAAGGAGCAACGTCATGTCAAACGGCAGAATTCTACACACCATGATCCGCGTCGGTGATCTAGACCGTGCTATCAAGTTTTATACCGAAGTAATGGGAATGCGTTTGTTACGCACCAATGAAAACGAGCAGTACAAATATAGCTTGGCGTTTGTCGGCTATAGCGATGAATCAGAAGGCGCCGTGATTGAGCTGACCTACAACTGGGGCGAAAGCGAGTACGATCACGGTAACGCCTTTGGCCATATCGCGATCGGTGTGGATGATGTTTACGCGACCTGCGATCAAATTCGTCAAGCGGGCGGCAATATCACCCGCGAGCCAGGCCCTGTCAAAGGCGGTAGTACTGAAATCGCCTTCGTGACTGACCCTGATGGCTACAAATTGGAGCTTATCCAAAACAAAAGTGCCTCTGCGGGGTTGAACGGCTAACACAGCAAGACACGTCACAAAAATAAGCCCGGCATTCGATGCCGGGCTTTTTCGTGCTGTCTATGTTGTATCGGAGGCATACACTGTCTGTGATAACCTCTGTGGCTGTCGCCTATAACAAGGTTCTTCCTAACGAAATCACCACACGGCGGTTTTTACTGCGCCCAATTGGGTCGTCGTTGTCAGCAATCGGACGGCGTTCGCCATAAGCCTCAACGGTAATCCGATCTTCAGGTAAGCCCAGCGAGGTAAAGTAGTCGCGCAATTTCTTCGCTCGTCGCTCTGACATTTGCTGATTGGCTTCACGGGTGCCACGCGCATCAGAGTAGGTCGCCACTAGCACCAAATCGATATCATCGCTGTAACGAACAAACTCGGCTATCTGCGTCAATCGTTGGCGGCTTGCTTTGGTCAACTCATCGCTGTTTTCTTGATAACGCAAGACGGTAAAGGAAATGTCCTCAAACGCATACGGCAATAACTTATTCAGACACCGGCTAAATTCATTATATGGCGAGCCAAATGCCACCGCCGATAACGCCACATCCACCTGTCGCTGCTGACGCTGCCAGTCTTTAAAGCTAAACGTGGGGAATCGTCCCGCCTCTAGCTCGCTCAGCATCGCCCAAGCCGTTTGACCGCCCACATAGCCATCAAATTGTTTGAAGAACTGGAGTTGGTCCATATAGCGTGCCGGCTCTCCGGGCATCCAGTCAGCGGGCATGGAAAGCAGTGACACCTGCGCGGTCTCACCCATAGGCCGCTGCATATCGAGTGAGAAATCGAGATTCATGTCCTTACTGGCTCGTGATGTGAACGATGCTTGCCCGTACCCTGGCACGTCATGCTCTAGACGGCACTCAATGGGCGTATCAATTGTCACGGTCCAGCTCGACTCCCCCAACGATGCCACGTATTGCTTGTTAGCAGACGCCTGGTTGGGCAAAAGAAGAGCAACACATGACACCACCACTGGGATAAAGCGCCATTTCATTAAATCAACAGGACAAAACGCCATTACAGACTCCGTACGTCGCGTGATTCTGTCTTCACGCACAGTTTACTGCTTGAAAGGTTGCGCGAGTCACCGCTGCTGCAGTGACCAAAACATGGCTTAGACACAAACAAATGGTTATAAAGTTATCGACACGTTACACGCCGACTTTAGCTTAACGCCACTATTTGCGATAATCACCCTTTTCTTATTATTCGTAAAGTGACATCAGCATGAGCCAAGCAAGTGATCCAAATAGTCTCAAAGCCCGATTCCGTGGTTATTTCCCTGTCGTTGTCGACGTTGAGACAGCCGGCTTCAATGCCCAAACCGATGCACTGCTAGAGATTTGTGCTGTCACCTTAAAAATGGACGAGCAAGGCTGGCTATCGCCAGACAAAAAGCTGCACTTTCATGTCACCCCGTTTGAGGGCGCTAACCTTGAACCCGCCGCCCTAGAGTTCACCGGTATCCGTGACCCTTATAGCCCACTACGCGGCGCGGTTGATGAAGGCGAGGCCTTGCGGGAAATCTTTAAGCTTATCCGTAAAGAACAAAAAGCAGCGGAATGCCAACGCACCATTATGGTCGCCCACAATGCTAATTTCGATCACAGCTTTGTGATGGCCGCCGCCGAGCGGGCGCAATTAAAACGTAACCCGTTCCATCCTTTCGCCACCTTTGATACCGCCGCCCTGAGCGGACTGGCGCTCGGTCAAACCGTGTTGGCGAAAGCTTGCCAAACGGCGCAAATCCCGTTCGATAATAAAGAGGCGCACAGTGCGCTCTATGATACCGAGCGTACCGCTGAGCTATTCTGTGAAATCGTCAATCGTTGGAAACGCTTGGGCGGTTGGCCCCTGCCTTCCACCTCGGAGAGCACAGCGTCCCCCTCTACCTAATCACGCTGGTGTAAAGACCGTATACGCACAGTCAGGTCGGTAGCAACGCAACCTTTGCGTTGCTACCGACCCTGCATGCTTGACGCCAAACGTGTTCACAAACCACAAAAAGTTCAGCTTATAGTTGTTAACAATTTGTTTGCGGTCACATTTTTGTGATCTTATTTTGGTCTTTATTTCGTTATCAGACTAACCACTATTAAACAGGCACATAAGGAGTGAGCGACAAAAAACGAGTGTGAAAATCACGTTAAATAGGGGCTGAGCATAGGTATAACTCAAATAGAGTATTTACTTAAAACAACTGATAGAAACATTGTCAGCCCAACCAGGTGAAATATTGTGTTACCCGTTTTGAAACCAACCTTTAACAAACGTGAAATTGGTGCCACTATTGAACCTGTAGAACATCCGACCACTTCTCACGCCCACGTAAGATGGGCACTGAAGCGGCGGCCCCAAAGAACAAGAAGCTAATTAACAAAGGAGTGAGGCGCGTTATGTCATCACTATTTAAGAAATCGCTAGTGGCAACCAGTTTATCTTTGTTAGCCGTGCAAGCACACAGTGCCGGCTTCCAAGTATCAGAAACCTCGGTATCCGGTTTGGGGCGTGCTTTTGCCGGTGAAGCCGCTATCGCAGATAATGCCGCAGTGGGCGCACGTAACGCCGCTGCCCTAACCCGTTTTAACACCACCGCTTTCTCGGGCGGCTTAAGCATCATTGACCCAGATGTGCATGCGGATGTGGAGGCAACCTCACCACTCACAACGGACGCAAAAGATATTGCGCCGACTGAGTATGTGCCTAATATTCATATTATTCAGCCGATTGATGACAAATTAGCCGTGGGCTTCTCTGCCTTCTCTAATTTTGGTCTATCCACCGACTATCCAAAAGACTTTTACGCGGGGTCCATTGCAGGGTCAACCGAACTGGTGACCATGAATTTCAACCCGAATATTGCCTACAAGCTTAATGATCAGTGGAGTATTGGTGCGGGGATCAGTGCTATTTATGCTGATGCAGAGCTAAAACGTCAAAAAGGGGCATTGGGAGGAGCATCTGCAACCGATCAGGCGGCAAAACTAACCGGCGATGGTTGGGGTTTTGGCTGGAATCTCGGCACTCTTTGGGAATTGGACGAAAATAACCGTTTTGGTCTCACCTATCGGTCACAAACCGATGTCACGCTTGATGGTAAGTTCACAGATGGCACAGGCACTAAAACAGGCGTCCCGGGCTCAACCGTTGACGGTGAGTTAGAACTTAACCTACCTGAAATCATCGAATTCTCGGGTTTCCATCAGTTAAACCAACAATTCGCCGTCCATTACAGCGCCATGTACACCGGCTGGGATAGCCTAAAAGAGCTTAAAGCAACCGGCTCTCAATGTAGCGATAACACCTGCTTCCAAAAAGACGAAGGTTGGGATAACAGCTGGCGTTATGCGTTAGGCGCCACTTACACCATGGATGAGCATTGGGCATTCCGAGCTGGTTACGCTCACGATGAGAGCCCAGTACCGGCGGAAAAACGTACGTTAAGCATCCCAGACTCTGACCGCCAGTGGTGGAGCTTAGGTGCTACTTATACTGCTAATGAAAACCTTTCTATCGATGCCGGGTTTGCCTTCCTCGATGGTGATCAAGTCGGTGGTACTGAAGCTTTAACTGATTTACAACCATCAGATACTGATTTTTCAGCCGGTGGCGATGCCTACATCTATGGTTTGCAGCTGAACTACTTGTTCTAATCCCGACTGCTTAACCTAAACCCAAGGAGCCGGCCTATTAAGGTCGGCTTTTTTGATCTTATTGTCCCATCCTGAATGACATTAAAAGCGATGGCTGGCCGCTATGATGGAATAACGCGACCAAGCCCCGCACACAGACATGCCGTGAACCCATCCTTGGGGCCGCCGCCGCGCCCTTTTTGCCTACTTTACTGGTCGCGACTTTCAGCAACGCTGACAAGCATGAAAGAAAGTAACCAAAAAAAACCGATTACCCCTCGACACAGACAAAATTTTGCGCAAACTGGGTAGCTTAATTACAAAACCATAGATAATTACTGCAGTGAAGCTGCAGTCACCACACCCATAACAGGAATGTTTAATGAACCCGGTAGTCATTTCAGTCTGCGTCATGCTGGCATTGGCGCTTATGCGTGTAAATGTCGTTGTCGCGCTCACGTTCAGCGCCGTCCTTGGTGGCTTGGTCGGTGGTCTTAGTATTTCCGACACCATTAGTGCCTTTGAGGGCGGACTGGGTGGCGGCGCCACCATTGCCCTGAGCTATGCGATGCTCGGCACCTTTGCGGTCGCTATCAGCCGTTCTGGGATCACGGATGTGCTTGCGCACTCGGTGATCCGCAAGTTAAACGCGCGTCCAACCGATGCCAACACCGCCACCTTTAAATATGTTGTTTTAGTCCTTTTAGGGCTGTTAGCGATTTCGTCGCAAAATGCGATTCCGGTCCACATTGCCTTTATCCCTATCGTGATCCCCCCACTATTGCATGTGTTCCAACGCCTAAAGCTCGACCGTCGTCTGGTCGCCTGTGTACTCACCTTTGGCTTAATCATGCCGTATATGGTGTTACCGGTCGGCTTTGGCGGCATCTTTTTGAACAACATTTTGCTCAAAAACCTCAATGACAATGGCTTAGATGTGGTCGCGAGCCAGGTTCCTACCGCCATGTTATTGCCTGCAGCGGGTATGGTGGTTGGCCTGTTGATCGCCACCTTTATTAGCTACCGTCAGCCGCGCCAATACAGTGAAAAAGACGTCTTGAGCGCTGAGCCGGAAAACCAAGGCATTCAATCGCGCAACTTGTGGGTCGCCGCGATTGCCATTGTCGCCGCATTAAGCGTGCAACTAATGGCAGGCTCAATGATTGTGGGCTCGTTGGCTGGTTTTATGGTGTTTACCTTTGGTGGCGTGATCCGCTGGAAAGACACCCAGGATGTGTTTACCAAAGGGGTGCACATGATGGCGATGATTGGCTTTATCATGATCACCGCCGCGGGCTTTGCTGCCGTCATGAAAGCCACGGGGGGCGTCGAATCCTTGGTCGCGTCCCTATCGGGGTCAATTGGTGAGAACAAGCCGCTTGCAGCCTTTTTAATGTTAGTGGTGGGGCTTTTGGTCACCATGGGGATCGGCTCGTCATTCTCAACCATTCCCATTATTGCCACTATTTATGTCCCCCTCTCACTGGCATTTGGTTTTTCACCGATGGCGACGATTGCCTTGGTAGGCACGGCAGCCGCATTGGGCGACGCGGGCTCGCCGGCATCTGACTCCACCTTGGGTCCCACATCGGGGCTGAATGCCGACGGTCAGCACGAGCATATTTGGGATACTGTGGTACCCACCTTTATTCACTACAACTTGCCATTAATTGCGTTTGGCTGGCTAGCGGCCATGGTGCTCTGAGCGGGTACGCTAAACAAACGTAACGCGCAATGTCAGACATAGATGAATACAAAAAAGCCACGTCCAGGACGTGGCTTTTCAATGTTTGTCACATCAATAACCGCGTTATTCGTTGTCACTCGCATCACGGCGCTCAGCCGCTTCTTTGACCAATGGCTGTAGCTCACCTTTTTGGAACATTTCCAGAATGATGTCACAACCGCCGACCAATTCACCTTCAATCCAAAGCTGAGGGAAGGTCGGCCACTGCGCGTATACAGGCAGCTCTGCGCGGATATCTGGGTTTTGTAAGACATCTACATAAGCAAACTTCTCGCCACACGACATAAGCGCTTGAGAGGCTTGTGAAGAAAAACCACAGCTTGGCAGTTTTGGCGACCCTTTCATGTAAAGCAGAATCGCATTTTCTTCGATTTGCTGCTTGATTTTGTCCGTTGTTTCCATTGCTTCCTCGAACACTGTCTGTGAATCTTGCCTTGATTCTACTGGTTAACAGGCCGGAAAAAAATGCCTAAATCTTTTGTGGGATTAGGCATAAAAATTTTACTGCGATCCTTTTAATAAAGTAAAAACTTGCTAAACTACACTCAGCAAAACGAAAATAGTAGCCACACCCGATGCTTAGGTGGTGAGTTGTTGATGTGCTCATTGATGACAAACGACACGCTTGAGCGGCCGGTGATGGACTACAGGAAGCACTCTCACGATAAAAACGGAGATATAAGCAATGTCATTCCAACTACCTGAACTCCCTTTCGCAAAAGATGCGCTAGAGCCACATATCTCAAAAGAGACGCTGGACTATCACTATGACAAGCACCACAACACCTATGTGGTGAAGCTTAATGGTCTGATTGAAGGCACTGACTTTGAAGGTAAATCACTGGAAGAGATCATCAAAACCTCTTCAGGCGGTGTATTTAACAATGCTGCGCAAGTGTGGAACCACACCTTCTACTGGCACTGCCTAAGCCCTAACGGTGGCGGCGAGCCTACTGGTGACGTTGCAGAGGCAATTACTAAAGCCTTTGGCTCTTTTGACGAGTTTAAAACTCAGTTCACCAACGCCGCGGTCACTAACTTCGGCTCAGGCTGGACGTGGCTGGTGAAAAAAGCAGATGGTTCAGTGGCGATCGTCAACACATCAAACGCTGAAACCCCACTGACTCACGACGGTGAAACGCCACTACTGACCGTGGACGTGTGGGAGCACGCTTACTACATCGACTATCGCAACGTGCGTCCAGACTATCTGGCTGCTTTCTGGAAGTTGGTCAACTGGGACTTTGTTGCGAAAAACTTCGCAGGTTAAGTCAGCTTACGAAAAAGCGTGAAGTTAAGGGGGCGTCTATCGCCTCCTTTTTTATGCACGCTTGATACGCTAGGACTAAGCGATACAGAACATCGGACACAAAAAAGCCGCCAACTCCGTTGACGGCTTAATGTGGCTATTACACGGCCATTAGCCTTGCTCTTTTTCCGACAAGATAATGCGCAACGTACGACGTAGAGGCTCTGCCGCGCCCCACAGCAGCTGGTCACCCACGGTAAAGGCATTAAGGAAATCGTCACCCATCGCCAGTTTACGCAAACGACCCACAGGCACAGACATGGTGCCTGTCACCTTCGCCGGGCTCAGATCCGTCATGGTCACATCGCGTTCATTAGGGACAACACTGACCCAGTCGTTATGAGATGCAATCATGTCTTCAATTTCATCCATTGGCACTGCTTTTTTCAGCTTAATGGTCAATGCCTGGCTATGACAGCGCATCGCTCCCACGCGAACGCACGTACCGTCGATAGGGATTGGGTTATTGTCTAACCCCAAGATTTTATTGGTTTCAACCGAGGCTTTCCACTCTTCCTTGCTCTGACCATTTTCGCGCTTCACGTCAATCCAAGGGATCAGTGAACCGGCAAGCGGCACGCCAAAGTTGTCACTTGGGAAGTCACTCGAGCGCATGGTTTGCGCAACTTTGCGGTCAATGTCCAAGATAGAAGTGGCAGGGCTGGCCAAATCAGTGTTGACAGCATCATTAATCACGCCCATTTGGCTGATCAGCTCGCGCATGTGCTTGGCGCCTGAGCCTGACGCAGCTTGATAAGTCTGGGCGGTCATCCACTCGACTAGGCCATTTTGGTATAGGCCACCCAAGCCCATCAGCATCAAACTCACGGTGCAGTTACCACCAACAAAGGTGCGCGTGCCTTTATGAATTCCCGCTTGGATTTGTTTGAAGTTAATCGGATCCAAGGTGATGATACTATCATCTGCCATTCGTAGTGATGACGCCGCATCAATCCAATAGCCTTTCCAACCTGATTCACGCAGCTTTGCGTAAACATCGTTGGTGTAGTCTCCGCCTTGGCAGGTGATAATAGCATCGAGGGTTTTTAGCATCTCAATGTCGTAAGCGTCTTTTAGCGTGCCCGCATCCTTACCGTAGTTAGGTGCGTCGATACCCACTTGAGAGGTACTAAAAAAGACAGGTTCGATATGGTCGAAATCTTTTTCTTCTACCATACGCTGCATCAGCACAGATCCCACCATGCCACGCCAGCCAACTAAACCTACTCGCATCATAATTTTCACACTCCATGTTGTGTGACCGTCGTATAAAGTTCGACAGTCAGTGAAAAAACGTTTTTGATACTAACACGTCTTTTCTCAGTCGTCAGGTTAGCCCCTTTTTCTGCTCAATTATCCACCATTTCTTAAACATTCCGTCACTGATCCCTTACTTGGTTTAACGTACATACGTCGAAAAACACTGCCCTCATACACATAAAAATCATCAATATAAAACAGATAATTAACCTTAAAGACACGATGAAACAACATATAGCAATGGCCATTAACCTCGCTCGCGTTCGACTCACATAAGCGACAAAAATGTTTCCCATCTCATTGTTCTGTTAGCTAGAGTATGACGCCTCACAAATGGAACAAAGGATACTGACACACGGACAGTGATGTGAGTTTGGTTGTTGCTAGTTGCATCGCTAAATCGCGCAGGGAGTAGTCGCGCAATCACAGACGATCCACCTTCCGATAATGATATTGATACGTTCGCCCTATCGGTTGTCACCGAGTGCGACGTGAAGAAGGTTCAGTTATGACAACACATCAAATTCGATTACCATCCATCGTTCAGGTCATTCTGGCGCTTGGTGCATTTTTGGCGCTCGCGTTTTCGTTTACCGCAAAACTCGATTTACCCATCCAACTGGCATTATTTATTGGCTGGTTTGTGATCATGGGCTTGGGGCTCAAATTAGGCCACCAATACAAAGACCTTGAATCGGCAGCAACCAAAGGTATTTCCAACGGTCTTGGGGCGGTGTTAATCCTCCTGTCCGTGGGCGCTCTCGTGGGTACCTGGATTGCAGGCGGCATTGTCCCCACCATCATTTATTATGGTCTGAAAGCTATCCACCCTTCTATCTTCCTTTTAGCGACCATGTTGATTTGCTCATTAACCGCTTTGGCGACAGGAACCTCTTGGGGCGCAGCCGGTACTGCGGGGATTGCAATGATGGGCATTGGTCAAGGCCTAGGCATTCCAGCGCCAATGACTGCGGGTGCGGTGCTGTCAGGGTGTTATTTCGGTGACAAAATGTCTCCGCTGTCTGATTCGGTGATCCTGGCATCATCGATGTCAGGGGTGGAAATTGTCGAGCATATTAAAGGCATGCTTCCGATTGCGCTTATCAGCTACATCATTACCGGCATTCTGTTTACCCTTGTTGGCTGGCACTATGCCGGCAATGTGGATATGAGCCAGGTAGAAATGGTGAAACAAGCGATGCAAGATCAGTTTGTCATCACCCCGATGTCATTTATTCCTGTCCTCATTGTCCTTGCCCTGCTCGCCATGCGCCTTCCATCCTTCCCGGTGATCAGCTTTGGCTCGTTACTGGGCGTGGTGTGGGCAGTCATGCTGCAAGACATGGCCCCTGTTGCGGCGATTAATACCGCCTGGGCCCCCTTCTCTGTCGCGTCAGGAGTGGATTTCATTGATGCCATTCTCAATCGCGGCGGTATGTCATCCATGCTTGGTTCTGTGGCCGTGATTGTGTTTGGTCTCGGTTTCGGTGGCTTGTTGGAAAAAGTGGGCGTACTCCATACCATCGCTAATCTCTTTGAGCGCCGCGTCAATAGTGCTGGAAGCTTGGCCACCTCCACCATTGGTACGGCCTTTATGGGGAACATTTTTGGCTCAGCGATGTATGTATCACTGATCTTAACCCCCAAAATCTGTGCGAAAAACTACGACCGCTTGGGTTATCAGCGCAAGAACTTATCCCGTAACGCCGAGTTCGGTGGTACCTTGACATCCGGGATGGTGCCTTGGAGTGACAACGGCATTTATATGGCAAGCATCTTAGGGGTCGCCACCTTGTCGTATGCGCCGTTTATGTGGCTAAGCTTTGTTTGTATCGCTGTAACTATCGTAACTAGCTACATGGGTTGGTTTGTCGACAAAGTCGAGCCAGCACAGAACGCGCACACTGACGACGCAGCGACCCTAGACGCCGCGCCCGAGCGCGCATGAAAACGCAGATCACATATTGTGGTCAATGCGTCGCTAAGTGAAGTAAAGAAAAAGCGGGACACCATCAGGTGTCCCGCTTTTTATCATATAGACCACACTGACCCAGCCATGGTCAATGCTCTAGACGCTAGTCATCATCTCGGCTCGATAAACGACGCTGAAGCTGGTCACGCAAGTTCGGCGGCGTGCCTTTAATGGTCAGCGTATCTGTCTCTGGATCATAAAACACACGCTCTCCTAACAGCATGGCGTTAAAGTTGACCGACAAACCACCGCCGGCCCCGACAAACTTGGTGAGCTTTCGCATCGTGGTTCTATCAGCCGGGAACTGCGCTTCAAGTTCATACCCTTGCTGGTTAGCGTACTGATAAAAGTCAGTGCCGTCAGGCGTCGCTGGCAGTTCACCGGCCAGCTCTTTCACCACCACTTCATCACCGGCTTTGAGCTGATCATTACAATAATCAAACACTTGCTTACGGGTATTATGCTTTTCTTCCTTGTCGAGGCGGGCATCGTCGCAGTAGTCTTCTACCGCTTGCATCAGCACCTGATTTTGCTGCTTACTATCCATTCCCACTTCCGCTTGCAGAAAGTCGAGGAAGAAATCAGCGACTTTGCGCCCCACGCGGCCTTTGATAAAGGAAAGATAGCGATTTGATTCGGCATCTGTCTCCCACGTCGATAAGTCAATGCGCGCAGCGATATCCATCTTGCTCACATCGAGATACTCGGTGGCATTCACCTCCAGTTCATCAGTGACACGTAAACTGTGCTTCGACTCGAGCACGCCGATAAACAGATAGTCCGTCGCGAGCGCTCGGTAGTGCGCCATCACCAGGGTACCGTTGTCGGCAAAAGGGTATTTTGCTAATTCAGCGCGCAAGCGCTCCACCGCTCTTTCGGACAACGCTTGAAAGTCGAGCGTGTCGGCGCGATAGGCCTTTAACCACTGCTGGAAGTCACTCTCGGTGTCAAACAAAGCAAACCCTTTGCCTGCTTTTGCATGATAAACCCGATGAATATCTCCCATCAGGTTTTCCGTCTGCTCGGTGAGCGGCAACGGGCCGTCTCGAAGGTGAACGTTAAGCGAATCATCATCTTGCTTAACGATTTGATGCAATATTACGTTAGAAAGCGTGAGGGTCATGATTGAAAAGATTTTCAGTAAGACTAAAGTGTGAGTTATTATACGCTGCTTTGGTTTTAAGAAGAAAAGACGAATTTATGCCTGTAACTTCAAAATATGACGACGAGCAAGTGGAACGTATTATCAGTGATGTTGTCAACGTGTTAGAACAACACGGTGCCTCTACGGATTTATCGCTGATGGTGATCGGGAATGTCGCCACTAACATCCTTAATCACAATATTCCTGCCGCCCAACGCCAGGCATTTGCCGACAAGTTTGCCCAGGCATTAATGGCATCCATCGATAAGCAATAATGCAAAAAGCAGCAGTCGCTAATAAGAGAAGAATAAATTTGTATGGTTGATAGCGGAACATCGTATCGTGACAAAGTATCCCAGCTAATCAGTTGGGGGCATTGGTTTAGCTTTTTTAACATCATTGCCGCTATGTTGCTGGGCACGCGCTACATCAGCCAATCAGGATGGCCTGAAACGCTATTAGGGCAAAGCTACTTGGTGTTCAACTGGGTTGGGCACTTTGGCTTTCTGGTGTTTGCGCTTTATATTCTGATTATTTTCCCGGCCAGTTTTCTTATCCCCTCCCAGCGGTTAATGCGGCTGTTTGCCGTACTGGTTGCCACCATTGGGATGATGGTGCTGCTGCTTGATATTTACGCTTACCAAACCCTGCACCTTCACCTTAACCCATTGGTGTGGGAGCTGCTGTTAAGTGGCGAAAAAACCGATATGAATGCGCATTGGCAGTACTTGTTTATTGCCGTGCCTGCTATTTTTATCTTAGAGCTGATTATTGCTGAATGGGTGTGGCGCAAACTGCGTAAACTGACGCGTAAACGTATCGGTATCCCCGTGGCTGCCGTCTTTGCGCTTTGCTTTATCTCTAGCCACCTTATCCATATTTGGGCGGATGCCTTCATATACAGCCCGGTCACCGCACAGCGCTCTACCTTCCCGGTCTCCTATCCGATGACCGCGAAAACCTTTATGGAAAAGTACGGCTTACTCGACAGGCAAGAGTATCAACGTTTGCGCGAACAACGTGGGCAGGAAACCAGCGAAGTAATCCGCTACCCTCTCAAACCACTTGCGTTCGCCCCGGATGCCAACAAGTATCAGAAAAACTTACTGATGGTGATGGTAGAGGGGCTGCGTGCGGACATGGTAAACCCGGTAACCATGCCTCACCTCCACCAGTTTGCCAATCAAAACCTGTGGTTTAAAAATCACTTTAGCAGCAGCAATGATGACATGGCGGGGTTGTTTGGCTTTTTCTACGGCTTGCCTGGCAGTTATGCGCAAAGTGCCCGTACCGAGGGACTGCGCCCCGTACTGATAGAAACACTCAAACAGCGAGACTATCAATGGGGATTGTTTAGTGGCGATCATTTTGCCAACCCCATTTATTATCAAAGCATTTTCAGCCAAGCGCTTGAACGCGACAGCCAATCGGATCAACCCGCTTGGCAGGCGGACGCCAACGCGGTTGCCTCGATGCGCAACTGGCTGGCGCACCGCGAAACCGACAAGCCATGGTTTGGTTACCTGGAATTGGCAACGGTGAATGAATACGAGCAAGGTGGGGACTACCCACAGCCTTTTCAGCCGGCGCTTGACAGTGCCATGGCAGGGGTCGATACCCAGACAAGCTTGGTACTAAAAAACAGTTATAATAACGCCGCACATTACGTTGACGAGCAGCTTGGCCGCTTGCTTGAGCACCTAGACCAGGCAGGGCAGCTGGACAACACCGTGGTGATGATCACCGCCAATCACGGAATGGAGTTTAACGAAACCGGACTCAACAGCTGGGGCTCAAACTCAAACTACAGCCGATATCAGTTACAAGTCCCTATGATTATGCATTGGCCCAACCAAGATGCGGAGCAAATTGCGCATTACAGCAGCCACCTAGACGTGGCCCCTACATTGATGGAGTCAATGCTATCGGTCAGCTCTCCGGCGGAGACGTATAGCAGTGGAACCAACTTGTTCGAGCTTAAAAACCGTCCACGCAAGTGGGTACTTGCTGGCGATAGCCGAGATATCGTGGTGGTACAACCGCAAAAAACCACTGTGGTGGATAAGTTTGGCAACTATAAAGTGTTTGATAAGCACTACACCCCGCTGCCAGAGGGGAAACCGCAGTTGTCACTGCTGATGCAGGTGATGCATGAACTGAAACGCTTTTATTATCCCGAAGAGCCGTCGTCGTGATTAGCAAGGCGCAGAGGAAAACGTCACTTCGCCATGCTATGTTGACGCTTTAATAGCCAAACGGTTGAAAAACCGAAAAACAATCCCCCTTGGCAATTGACACCCACTAGGCCGATTCGTAATATAGCGCTTAGTCGGTCTGTAGCGCAGCCTGGTAGCGCACTGTCATGGGGTGTCAGGGGTCGCTGGTTCAAATCCAGTCAGACCGACCAATATTTAAGCCCACCGTTCATCGAACGGTGGGCTTTTTCGTGTGTGCGAATTAAAGGCGGTTACTTCGCTTGTCGCCCGATAAATGCCGCAACCACGGTATCTTCGCCTAGTTGACGAGAGAACACATAGGCACCCGCTTGGGGGATGGCTTGATGCTTGCCTGCACCAATCGCCGGATGATCTTGCCTAAACTGGCCCACTTTACGCCAATGGTTCAGCAAGTCAGCTTGCATAGCGTTGCGCTGCCATATCATGTCTGAACGAGTGCCTTGATGGAAATCGTCCCCGTAAGGGCCCAAGTCACGCCCGACTTCATCACCATAGAACACTTGTACCGCACCGGGCGCTAGCAACAATGCGTTGGCGGCACCACGCTGCATGCTGGCGTCTTTAAAGCGACTGAAAAATAGCTCAGTATCATGGGAAGACATATAGCTTACCGGTATGAAATCCGCCTCTTTTGCCATGGTGTCTGCATACGCTTGATAAGTGTCTTGCATTTCACTCAAACAGTACGCTCCCTTATCCATCTGCTTTTGCAAATCGAAATTAATCAACGCATCAAAGCCTTGGTCAAAGTAAGGGCTGCGATAAGCACGGTGGCCCCATACTTCTCCCATCATCCAGAACGGCTCTCCCGTTTTGTCATGCTGACGCCGCCAAGTCTCTAGCGCCGCCGAAGCTTGCGATTTCAATGCTCGCCAAACCTCGCCATCGACATGCTTGACCGTATCCACCCGAAAACCATCAATACCGAAACGCTCTACCCATTGGGTTTGCCATTCAAGTAAGTAATCACTCACGGTATAGTTATCGCGCGCTTCAACGCGGGTACCTGGGTTGTTTAGCAACCATTGCGGTGGCGTCACTGGCTGATCGGATTCCGTTTTAAAATCCGGTAGCCCGGCCAATGTCAGGGTTTTATCACTGCTACCGGGCTGATCATAACCCGGTAACCCCGCACGCACCCAGTCTTTGCCCCACCATTGGTGCCAGTGGGTGCTCTTGTAGTCAATGGCCTCATGAAAGTCATGCCAACTTTGCCCCTTATCGGGCTGCCAATCTTGCCATTTCTCTGGCAACTCAGCGTCATTGACGACGTTAATCCCATCTTGCTGTAAGTCCGCGAGCGTGGCATAACCTGGATGGTTGACCACAGCGTCTAGGAACACTTTTAGGCCGCGCTGATGCGCTTCATCCACGAGGGTTTTGAGCACGGCATCATCACCAAAGTTGTTGTCCACTTGAGTAAAATCACGTGACCAATAACCGTGGTAGGCATAAAAAGGAAAACTGCCTTGGCTACCACCGCCGACAAAGCCATGCACTTGCTCGACAATCGGGGATAGCCAGATCACATCTGTGCCGAGCGACTGGATATAATCCAGTTTATCAATCACGCCTTGCAAATCCCCACCATGAAAAGTGCCGATGTTCTGTGCATCATCTTGATGACGCCCATAACTGTGATCGTTGCTCGGATCGCCATTGTTAAACCTGTCTACCATCACAAAATAGATATTGGCATTCCGATAACTAAACGCAGAAGAAGGCGCGTCAACGGGGGCCAGCAGCACCAAGCCACCGCTGTTCGCTGCCGGCGTCAGCGTGACACTGTGATCCTTTACACGCACCACTTGGCCACTGAGTGCTTCTTTTAGCTGAGTGCCTTCAGCAAAGCTATCGCCAAGCTGCAAAGTGACAGGCCCGCCTTGATACTGCTGGCATTGCACATCCGGCAAAGGCCGTTTAAAGGTGGAGGCCGTCTTTTTCGGCTCTCGTTTTACCCGTAATGTGCGCGTATCCGATTGATAATAAAACCCATAGTCACCGGCAAAACGAATGGTGAGATCAAAGGTGCTGGCCGTGCCGCACACCAGCGGTATCGGCGTATTAAACTTGGCGCTCGAGGGTGTATTCGCTTGGCACTCGCCATCCACACCGTCCACCGTGATTTGGTAAGTGGTTTTTCCCAATGCAAAGACCGCCGGTGCGTCTGCGTTGAGTGGCTTATCGGCTTGTGTGGTTGAGGTGGTCACTGTGATATGGGGAGAGGCTGCGGCTGTCATTGACAGCGAAGCGGCTATCGCGATAGCGAGCCGCTGCCAAGTAAAAACAGGGGTCATGATCGTGCTCCTTGCGATTTTCTTTTAGGGTAAAAAAACCGCAAGCGATTGACATCATTCCTGCTTCTGCGCCCTAAAACTGTGAGCCATGACCATCAAAGGATGAGCTAAGCCAGTTATCCCTTGCGCGCGTAATCGGCAACCGCATAGTGAGATATTAATCATTATCCACCCCCAAAAGCTCGCCAATATCGGCAGCAGGGGCTGGACGACGATATAAATAACCTTGCCCAAAGGTGCAGCCTAGCTCATGCAATATGGCTTGTTGATGTAGCGTTTCTATTCCTTCTGCCACCACGCCGATCCCGAGACTATCCGCCATCGCTATCATCGCTGACACAATCGCGACTTCTTCTTCGTCGGGAGACTGGCTTTGAATATCTTTGATAAAGTGACGGTCAATTTTTAGTTTCGAGATCGGATAACGTTTTAGATACGCCATGGACGAGTAGCCCGTACCAAAATCATCGATCGCTATCCCGACACCTTTCTCACGCAATTTTTCGAGAACACGCAGCGCATTGGCTTGGTTTTCGATCAAGGTGTTTTCCGTTATTTCCAGCTCTAAAAAGCGTGGATCGGCGCCGGTGCGTGCGATGGCTTCGGCCACCACCTGGGTGAAAGTGACATCCGCGAGGTTACGCGGTGAAATATTCACGGCCATGGAGATCGGCGCCCCCGCATCATGCCAAGCCTTTAGTTGGCGACAGCCGGTTTCCACCACCCATCGCGTGATATCATGAATGATTGAACGCTCTTCGGCGACCTCGATAAAATCAATGGGAGACAGCAGGCCGCGCTCAGGATGATGCCAGCGCAATAATGCCTCGACACCCACAATCAGCCCCGTCATCAGATCCACTTGCGGCTGGTAAAAGAGCTCCAGTTCTTCATTTTGCACACATTGGCGTAACTCCACCGCCAAACGTAGCTTGTGGTTGGCATCAATGGTCAACGCATCATCATAGAACGCATAGGTGTTGCGGCCCGATTTTTTGGCGTGATACATGGCCGAATCGGCGAATGTGAGGAGCTCTTCGGTACTCGACGTATCGTCTGGGTATTGCGCAATACCAATGCTTACCCCGATTTGCGCATCAATGCCACCATCGAGGACAAACAAACGGTTCATGGCATGGATCACGTTTTCAGACAAGCGAATACACGCGGTGTCATCAGTGTGAATCAAACGAAGAATGACAAACTCATCGCCCCCCAAACGTGCCAAGGTGTCACCTTCATCAAGCAAACCATGCAGGCGCTCACTGACCAACTTCAATAGTGCGTCGCCCACCGCATGGCCATGGCTGTCATTAACGAATTTAAACTGGTCGAGATCCAGAAACATCAAGGCTATCTGATTGCGCTGAACGGACTGCATGTTCATCGCTTGACGAACACGGGATGTTAGCAACAGACGATTCGGTAACCCGGTCAGCGCGTCATAATGGGCCAAATCAATCAACTTTTTCTCCGAGTCCTTAAGCTTAGTGATGTCAGAGAAGACACCAATATAGTTAACGGCCTCTCCGCTCTCGTCTTTCACTACGCTAATAGAAAGCAATTGGGGATATACCACGCCATCTTTACGTCGGTTCCATATTTCGCCTTTCCAACGCCCTTCGTCGGCGATTTGTTGCCACATCTCACTGAAAAACGCGTGATCATGACGCCCTGAGTTCAAAATGGCTGGCGTGGCACCCAGCACTTCTTCCTCTTTATACCCAGTAATCGCGCTAAATCCGCCATTTACCGTGACAATCCTTCCCGCCGCATCGGTAATCAGCACCCCTTCACTGGACTGCTCAAATATTTTTGCATTCAGCATGAGCTTTCTCTCTACTTCAAGACGTTCTGACACATCATGAATGACAGAAAAAAGCAGCTTGGCATGGCCAATGGTGATCGGTGAAGAATGAACTTCCACTTGCCGCACCTCACCACTTTTCAGCCGATGTGAGAAGATAAAACAATTTTTCGCGCGCTGTTGTGCCTGCGAGAGGCTTTCTCTGAGGACACTATCGGTTTGAGTATTGATATCACTGATCTGCATCGACGTCAGAGCAGCATGGTCATAGCCATAGAACTGCTGCGCACTGTCATTGGCATCAAGAATATCGCCCGTTTTCGCATCGAGGAGCATCATCGCCGCATCGTGACGTTTAAAAATGCTTCTAAAGCGGTAGCTATCATCCACCACACGCCCGATCGATTGGGCAAAACTGCGCCCCGCATTGTAACGGCCATACAGGCCACCCAGCCAAAAAAGCAAAATAATCGTACCCACAACCCAGACCGTGGGGTGAGGATGCAACCCTTTCCACCCCGATTGCGGTACCCCCAGTAAACGCCAATCCCCCGAGGGCAAATTGACCGTGACCGTCTCAGGCGACTGGCTGAGTACTGACGTGTCACCATAAACCGTCGTGAATACTGATTCTGATTCGCGTTTTTCTTGTAATACCGCGCGGACAGGATAGTTTTCACCTTGCTTAAAACTGGCGGAGAACAAACCATCAATATCTAACACCGTGGATAACACCCCCCAAGGCAGACCGGTGTTTTGGTTAACGATTGACTGCCTGGCAATCAACGCCGTCCCGCCTTGTATAAGCTCAACAGGGCCGGAGATGACCGGCTGTCTCGAGCCATAGGCGGCACGAACACTCTCTAGTTGCTCGGGAATATCATGATAATGGGTACCCAATACGGAAGTTTCTAACGTGTTGGGGTAAACGTGGCTGATCACCCAGTTTCGCGCGGCACCAAAATTAAGAATATAGGGGGTTTTGTCTTGAAGCTGGCCCGCAAACTGAGAAAAATCCTCTTGGTCCAAATCCGGATTAAGGCTGATGTAGGTGGCAAGCCCGTGGCTTAAATCCAAATTCTGCGTCACTTTCAGCTCAATACGAGAGCGATAGGCCAATAGCGCACGCTGCACTTCTTTCACCTCTTGGTCATGCGCTTGCTGGTAAAGCCAAAACTCCACCGAGACCACAGAGAAAGCAAAGACCATGATGGAGATAAGCACATTATAAACAAACCCCACTCGCGCGGAGCGGCGCGCGACTTTATCAAGCGCGGATGGAACAGCTTGCTGCATGACGTGATATAACCTTATTTCGCACGACTAATAGGGCGAAAATAACCAAACTTCAGGTGTAGCACGTGATTATAAAGGGCGTGAATAGTTTCGCCAGTATTACTATTAGGTTTCACAACATTGCGCATAAACAGTATGCTTGATGGGGCTTTTCTATCAAGCGGTTACCCCTTTCACTCAAGGTAACCACACCAACGCAGCGATGCAAAACAAGGAGTGTGCATGGCAATGACCATCGAGTATGGTCTGCTACTGGTCAGCTTAGGACTGGTCGCAGGGATTATTAATACGTTGGCGGGCGGCGGCTCGAACTTAACCTTACCCGCGTTGATGGTGATGGGCATGCCGGCTGATGTTGCTAACGCCACCAATCGTGTAGCGGTTTGGTTACAGTGTGTATCTGGCATGTCAGGCTTTCGCCAACACAATAAGCTAGAGACACAAGACATTATCCCCGTTTTGATCCCCAATTTACTCGGTGGCCTTTGCGGTGCATTAGCCGCCGCTTGGCTCCCGACCAGCTGGGTGAAACCCTTGTTGCTTGGTACCTTACTGACCATGACGCTGGTGATGCTGATTAAACCCGCGACCTTTGGCCCCCCAGAGGGAACACCGACAAAACGCGTGAAAGATACGCCCATGGCTTGGTTGGGTCTCTTACTGGCTGGCTTCTATGGCGGCTTCGTGCAAGCCGGGGTAGGATTTGTACTACTGGCAGCGCTGTGCGGCACACTGCACTACGACTTAGTGCGTGGCAATGCGCTCAAGCTGGCCTGTACGCTCGCTTTTACGACGTTATCCTTAGTGGTGTTTATTGCCGATGACCTGGTGCGTTGGGTTCCCGGATTAATATTGGCATTGGGCGCCATGCTAGGGGCACGGGTTGCGGTACGCTTTGCCATTTCCGCCAACCCCAAGGTGCTAAAAACCTTCTTATTTGTGATGACCTTGATCGGCTGCATCGCCGCCTATGCGTTCTAACGCCCGGCCTGTGTGTCAGGTGGCCGCATGACCAGGCGCGACACTTGCTCACCGGCTACGCAATATGCCGCTGCATGAGGCTATCTCGTGGCTTTGCGTGTGCGTTTTGTGGCACGCGTTGATGTCGCCGTTGACTTTTGATTAGCAGCCGGCTTTGCTTTCGTTGTTCGCTTTCGGTAGCCGGACGTACGCCGCCCTTTACGCGTGAAAGATTTAGAGGGGGCGGCAGGCAAGTCGCTTAACGAGGCCGGCGGTGGCGATGTTTTCACGGTTTCAATTAAGCCTGTCACTTGTGCCGTTAATCCTTGCATAAAAGGATGATATCCACACTGACGATCCGCCATATCTTGCAGTTGCCGCTCCCAATCCGCCGTCATATCCGGATACGTGGCACTGTCTGGCAGTGCGGCGATAAGCCCTTTACCACTGGCGCTGGCGTGTAACGTTTTTCCTTGCCGCGTTAATAACCCACGTTTCACCAATAACTCAATGATACCCGCACGGGTTGCTTCGGTGCCTAAGCCGTCAGTCTCACGCAATATCTCTTTCAGGGCTTTGTTTTGTACATAGCGACCAATGCCTGTCATCGCTTGCAGCAGGGTCGATTCCGTAAACGCCGCAGGCGGCTCTGTCATGCAATCTTTAATCTCACCGCGTTCACAGCGTTCTTGATCGCCTTTATTCATCAGCGGCAAGGGGGCGGCGTCACTGTCAGCCGTTTGTCGAGTCGGCAACAAAGCACGCCAGCCTGCTAACGTCAGCACCTTCCCTTTGGCGATAAAACAGCCGCCTGCGATATCAAATATGAGCTTGCCTTCCGCGTATTCGGCAGCAGGGTAAAACTGCATCACGTATTGGCATGCGATGAGCTGATAAATCTTTGCTTCATCGGCTGACAAGCTTGTCGGCGCGACTTTCGCCGTGGGGATGATCGCATGGTGAGCGCCTACTTTACTGTCGTTCCATGCCTTACCTTTACGCTGAGGATCAGCCTCATCACACGCCTGGCTAAGCGCCTCACAGCCTTGCTTAATGGCACCGAGTATCTTATTTGCCTCGGCGAAGTGGCCTTTGGGCAAATAACGACAGTCTGAGCGCGGGTAAGTGATCAGTTTGTGGCGTTCGTAAAGCTGTTGGCACACATCCAGTGCTTTTTGCGCACTAAAACCAAACCGCTTTGAAGCGTCAATTTGTAATGCCGACAAATTGTACGGCAACGGCGCGGTCTGTTTGCGTTGTTGACGCTCCGCTTCAGTGACGGTCGCGGTTTGTCCTGCGATGCGTTGTGCGACATTTTCTGCCAAGGGACGAGACAGGACGCGTCCCTGTTCATCTTGCCACTTTGCACATGCCTCACTGGGCTGCCAACGTGCCCGTATCTCTCCCTCTGGATGAGCAATGATCGCATCCAGTTGAAAAAATGGGTGTGGCACAAAGCTGTCTATCGCCTGATCACGGCGCACCACCAGCCCTAACACTGGCGTTTGCACACGTCCGACTGATAACACGCCTTGGTAGCCGGCCTGTTTCCCTAACAAGGTATACGCACGAGACAAATTCATCCCATACAACCAGTCGGCCCGTGAGCGCGCTAAGGCAGATACGGACAGTGGCATGTAGGCTTTGTTGTCTTGCAGTTGCGCGAGGGCTTTCTTCACCGCAGAAAGGTTTAAGTCACTGATTAAAAGGCGCTTAATGTTAGCTTTTTTGTTAGCACTGACCTTGGCGTAATCAATCACTTCATCAACCAACAGCTGCCCTTCTCGATCGGGATCGCCCGCGTGCACCAGTTGGTCAAACTGCTTGATCAGCTTTTTAACAATAGCCAGTTGCGCCGCGGCGGCTTGACGAGGACGGAGCTGCCATTTTTCAGGCACAATAGGCAGATCAGCCAGATCCCACTTTTTATAGCGGCTGTCATACGCATCCGGCTCAACCTGCTCCAGTAAATGGCCAATACACCAGGTCACCACGTCGCCTTGAGCGGTCTCGATGTAACCTTTGTGATTTTTGTGCGGTTTGGGTAATCCAGCCGCAATTGCGCGTCCGAGACTGGGTTTTTCCGCTATAAACAATCGTGCCATGACAAAGCCTTTTTAACCGTCGCTGAGCGCATGGTATGCAAAGGCCGATCAGGGCGCAATAAAAAACCTGTACATATGCACAGGTTTTTCGAGGTGAGCGCGATGGGTATGCACTCAGAGATAAGTGACATACTTGCTGGCATCGCGCTTTGGGGCATTGGCTGGGGCGCAATCTGGCGTTCCTAAGTATAAAAAGCCCACAATCTGATCGTCACCTTCTACCGACAGCGCGTCGCGCACAGCAGGGTGATAAGCAAAGGCGCCAGTGCGCCAAAACCCTTGAAAGCCCTGCGCGACAGCGGCCATTTGCATCGCTTGCGTGGCACATCCCGCCGAGATATGTTGCTCAATGGTAGGAACTTTATCGTGCGGACGCGTACGGGCAATCACTGCGACCACCATAGGCGCTCGAAACGGGGCATTACGCGCTTTCTCAATCGCCGCCTCATCCGCGCCATTGGTTTGTGCGGCGTCGGCAAGAATGGTGGAAAGCCGGGTGAGCCCCTCACCTTCACAGATCACAAATTGCCATGGCGTCAACGCGCCGTGGTCAGGGGCGCGCAGTCCTGCTTGAATGATGTTTTCAAGCACGTCACCGCTCGGTGCAGGCGCGGCAAGACGCGGTATCGAGCGACGCTGTAAGAGCATTTCAAGTGCGTCCATGATTCATCCTTTTTGCCGTTAAACGGCCATGTATAACTCGGTTACAATAGATTAACACAGCTGTGAACAGATAAAATCGTGCAATGTGTATGGATTTAGAGTGCCAACGCCGTTTCAATCCCTTGGCGAATCGCGCGTTTCGCGTCCAATTCGCCCGCATGCTCTGCGCCGCCAATCAAATGGTAAGACACCTTCGCCTCATCCAACTGCTCAGCGAGCTGGTTAACGGACTCTTGCCCTGCACACAAGATGATCTCAGTGGCAGGAATCAAGTGCGCCTCGTCTTTGATACTGACGTGCAGCCCCTCATCATCAATTTTGTGATAGGTCACCCCTCCTACAAGATTCACACCCCGTTTTTGCAAGGTTTTACGATGGATCCAGCCAGTGGTTTTGCCCGGCCCTTTGCCAACACGTCCCTCGCGACGCTGTAGCACCCACACCTGCTTATCGCTATGGGTATCATGGCCAGGATACAAGCCGCCTTCGTGGCTTATGGTTTTATCAATGCCCCACTCTTTAAGCCAATCATCCAAGCTTTGATCGCTGGGCTCGGTGATCATGGTGGCAACATCGACCCCAATGCCTCCCGCACCAATGATGGCAACATGGCTGCCAAGGGCTGGCTTCTCGCGAATAAACGCTTGGTAATCAATCACTTTTGGATGGTCGATACCTTCAATCGCGGGGCGGCGCGGTTTGACGCCTGTTGCGATAACAATGTCGTCGAATTCGCGCAAGGCGTCCACATCCACAGACTGATTGAGTGTCACCGTCACCCCCGCTTTTTCTAGCCTTCGAAGGTAATAGCGAATGGTTTCTTTAAACTCTTCTTTTCCTGGAATGGCCATCGCCAAATTAAATTGCCCGCCTAGACGATCCGACTTTTCGAATAAGGTCACGTCATGACCCCGCTCAGCCGCTTCGGTGGCACAGCTAATCCCCGCCATGCCTCCCCCAATCACCGCTACTCGTTTCACTTGCCGAACAGGCGTCGCCACTAGTTCCGTTTCGTAACAGGCTTTCGGGTTCACCAGGCAGCTTGCCCGTTTTCCTTTGAACACGTGATCTAAGCAGGCTTGGTTACAAGCAATACAGGTATTGATGTCATCCGGCTGTCCCGCCTTAGCTTTGGCAACAAACTCCGCATCGGCCAAAAAGGGTCGTGCCATCGATACCATATCCGCCTGCCCGCTCGCCAAAATCGATTCGGCGACCTCCGGTGTATTAATGCGGTTACAAGTGACTAGGGGCACCGACACTTCACCTTTAAGTTTTTCGGTCACCCAGCTAAACGCACCACGTGGTACCTGGGTGGCAATGGTGGGCACGCGCGCTTCATGCCAACCGATCCCCGTATTGATAATGGTCACGCCCGCTTGTTCAAGGCCTTTGGCTAAGGCAACCACATCCTCGAAGGTATTGCCTTGCTCGACCAAGTCCAGCATCGATAGGCGGAATATCACGATAAAGTCGTCGCCAGCAGCCTGACGGACCGCACGCATCACTTCAACGGCAAAGCGCATTCGATTTTCAACCGCCCCGCCCCACTGGTCATACCGACGATTAGCGCGGTGACAGAAAAATTGATTAATGAGGTATCCTTCCGATCCCATGATCTCGACGCCATCATAGCCCGCTTCTCGGGCGAGCGCGGCACTGCGACCAAAGGCTTTAATCGTGCGCCAAATCGCCCGCTCACTCATTTCAAACGGGGTGAATTTACTGATAGGTGCGCGAATGGCTGACGCACTTTGCGCGAAAGGATGAAAGGCATAACGCCCCGCATGCAGAAGCTGAAGCGCAATTTTCCCGCCATTGGCATGGACCGCTTCAGTGATGGCACGATGTGCACGTGCCGCGCGTCCGGAGCTAAATTGCGCGCTAAATGGGGTCAAGCGACCGCGAAAATTGGGCGAGAAGCCACCTGTGACAATCAACCCTACATCGCCTTTCGCACGCTCGGCGTAGAAGGCCGCTAGCTTTTTAAAACCATCGTTTGCTTCTTCAAGCCCAGTATGCATAGAGCCCATTAGGACCCGATTTTTTAGGGTGGTAAACCCAAGGTCGAGTGGGGCTAGCATGTGGGGATAAGGGTGCTGTTCCATTGCTTGCTCACTTATTGTTTGTGGTCTGACCAGACTATACCGCTGACAGATACGTGATTTCAAACATTCGTTTACAAGTTAGCAACATGGTGTCGCGATTTATGATCTAGGTAGGACTTTCACCCAGTATTAGCGTATATCGACAATCGCTAGCACCTATCGCTCTTGGCTCTGATCAGCTAGGATATCAGCGACATGCACCGATGGACTCAAGTATGAAAAAACTGTTCCGCTTTATTGCATCCCTTTTTAAATGGCTGTGGCGTGCGCTCAGTTTCGCGCGGCAACTTTTGTTAAACGTCCTTTTCATAGGCGTGATTGTTGCCATCTACTTTGCGCTCACCTCAGAAACACCCCTAACGCCCAAAAAAGAGGCAGAGTCCGTGAAGGTGGCACAGTCTGATCCCGAGCCACGCGCGCTTTTGCTGAATATTGATGGCCCGATTGTTGAACAGCGTCAACGGCTTAGCCCAATTGATACGCTGTCGCGCAACGCGCTCGGCCAGCCGGTTGAAAGTGAAAATGTGTTGTTTGACATTGTCGACACCATACGCCATGCCGCCACCGACGAGCAGATCAATGGGATTGTACTCAGCCTAGGCGACATGCCGTCCACCAGCTTGACCAAGCTGAGGTATATCGCCAAAGCCATCAATACGTTTAAAGAGAGTGGCAAACCCGTGATTGCCATCGGCGGCACCTATAGCCAAAGCCAGTACTATTTGGCCAGCTATGCCGATGAAGTGTTGATGTCACCTGATGGCATGGTGATGCTGCAAGGCTATGGTAGCTACAACCTTTACTGGAAGGACTTACTCGATAAATTGGATGTCTCTACCCATGTGTTCCGAGTGGGAACATATAAATCGTTTGTTGAGCCTTACACGCGCAACAACATGTCTGATCCCGCCCGCGAGGCGAATCAAGCCTGGCTATCTCAGCTGTGGGATGCTTATGTGCGCGATGTCGCGGAGAACCGTGGTATCCAAGCCGGTATGTTGTCTCCCAGCGCAGAGCAACTCCTCACGCGATTACGCCGTTTCGAAGGTGACTTCGCCGCGTTATCTAAAGACGTGGGAATCGTCGATAAGTTAATGACGCGCCAGCAAATCCGTCGCTATCTCGCCGAGACGTTCGGGAGCGATGGCAAAGACAGCTTTGAATACACAGGTTATTACGATTACCTGCCGAAGATACAAAATGGGTTTAGCTTGCCAGGCAACAATAACATTGCCGTCGTCGTCGCCAGCGGCCCCATCATGGACGGGCAACAACGCCCGGGTACGGTGGGGGGGGATACCACCGCAGCCTTGCTTCGCGATGCGCGTCTAGACAACAGTGTTAAAGCCGTGGTGCTACGTGTTGATAGCCCTGGAGGTAGCGCTTTCGCCTCTGAAGTCATTCGTAATGAGGTGGATGCATTGCGTGAGGCAGGCAAACCCGTGGTGGTTTCCATGTCAAGCGTCGCCGCTTCCGGTGGATATTGGTTATCGGCCAGTGCCGACCAAATCATTGCCCAACCGACGACGATCACTGGTTCAATTGGTATTTTTAGCCTATTCACCACCTTTGAGAACACGCTAGATGATTTGGGTATCCAGTCGGATGGTGTGGGCACCACCCCGTTTGCCGGAGTGGGGCTGACTCGCGCGCTCCCTGATGAGGTAGGAGAAATCATGCAACTCGGCATCGAGCACGGCTATCACCGCTTCCTCTCCGTTGTCAGTAACCACCGTAACATGTCGATGGAACAAGCCGATCAGGTCGCGCAAGGCCGCGTCTGGACGGGACAAGACGCATTGAATCTCGGCTTAGTGGATAAGTTGGGTGACTTTGACGATGCGGTATCAACCGCTGCCGAACTCGCTGGCATTGAGAGCTACCAGCTCGATTGGATGCAACAGCCACTCACACCCTTCGAGCAGTTTATTAATGACATGCTCGGACAAAGTGCGAGTGTGCTTGGCAAGACGGTCCAGGCGAACATGCCATCGATAGCGCAACAACTGGCGTCGTCACCACAGTGGCAGTCATTGACCTTGTTGGAAAAATTTAACGACCCGCAAGGGCGTTACTTATTCTGCTTGAACTGTCAGTACCAATAAAATCGACTAGCCCTGACCATACAGTCAGGGCTTTTTCCTGTTTTTCTTCTATTCTGTGTGCCGCTCGGTGTTATCGATGTAATCGTTACATGTATACTGTGCCCACGCTCATTTAATGCAGATTTGACATGATGGAACGTAAACACATTTATATCGCTTACACAGGCGGCACGATCGGTATGCAAAAATCCGATCATGGGTATGTCCCTGTGTCAGGTTTTCTTCAACAACAATTGGAGAAAATGCCCGAATTCCATCGTCCAGAAATGCCGCTTTTTACTATTCATGAGTACGAACCACTCATTGATTCATCGGATATGACGCCAACGGATTGGCAACGGATTGCGGACGATATTGGCGAGAATTATCATCAGTACGATGGCTTTGTGATCTTACATGGTACCGACACCATGGCTTACACCGCGTCAGCCCTGTCGTTCATGCTTGAAAACCTAGAAAAGCCAGTGATCGTGACCGGCTCGCAAATTCCGATCGCAGAGTTACGCTCAGACGGGCAAGCCAATCTATTAAATGCACTTCATATTGCGGCCAATTATCCGGTCAATGAAGTGACCTTGTTTTTCAATAACCAGTTATTACGTGGCAATCGCAGTACCAAGTCCCATGCCGATGGCTTTAATGCCTTTACCTCGCCCAACCTACCCGCGCTGCTTGAAGCCGGCATTCATATCGAGGTAAAAGCAGATAAGCTTAACCAGCCATCCGTCGGCCCGTTTAAAGTGCATACCATCAATGATCAACCGGTTGCGGTGATCATGATGTACCCCGGCATCTCTCCCGATGTGGTGAAAAACGCACTCAAGCAGCCGGTCAATGCCATGATTTTGTTAACCTTTGGGGTGGGCAATGCGCCCCAGCAGCCCGAACTTCTGGACTTGCTCAAACAAGCCACCGATCGTGGCGTCTTGGTGCTTAACTTGACCCAGTGTTTGGCGGGACGCGTGAATATGGGCGGTTATGCCACAGGCTGTGCATTGGCTGACGCTGGCGTATTGAGCGGCTACGACATGACGCCAGAAGCGGCGTTGGCTAAGCTTCATTTCCTGCTTAGTCAGTCCTTGCCGTTTGAGACCCTACGTACCTTTGTACAAAAAGATCTCCGCGGTGAACTCAGCTATTACTGATGCGTTGCTATCCAAGCAAATCACTCAGTGTGTGACGCCGGCAAGGTTGCCGGCGTTTTTATTTGCTAACGTATAGACAGAGCCAATCATTTTATATTGGTTGCCACTCAAAGGAGCGCAAAATGAGGGTATTACATGGTGACTCATTGTCGCCGCATACAAGGAAGATCGCACTCGCATTGAGATTGAAACATCTCACCTATCAACTCGCGCCTACCTCGCCCTTTGAGGCGCATGAACGTGTCATTCATCACCCACCGATGCAAACGGTGGTCGCGCTCGCCGAAGCATCACATACCATTTACCAAGACACAGTGATTACGGCCTACCTAGATGATGCCTATCCTGATCCGCTGCTTTATCCCGGTAACCCCACCCATCGCGCCGAGATTCGCTGGATTGAATGGTTTTGTCGCTATCAGCTTGATCCCTTAATCACAGATACCTTGTTTTATCAGCGGGTAGTACGCGGGCATATTTTAGACAAAACGGTGGATCACCAAGCGGTGAACCAAGCCCTGCAAACATTACCCGCATGCTGCCAATATTTAGGTGAGCAGGTAAAGGCAATGCCCACCCAGACAGTGACGATGGCGAGTATCAGTGTGTGGAGTCTGTTTCGTTGCGCAAAAATGGCAGGATTGGTGCTGGACGACCGATTCGCCGCACTGAGTGATTACCTCTTAGCCCTCGACCAACACCCTTTGTTCGATGCCTATGCGCAGGAAGAAAATCATCAATTAACGCCGTTTTTCGCCAGCCCGATTAGCCTAGCGACAATCTAGGTATCAGCATGCTAATGGCCGATTCAATGATAGATGCGGCCATCGCCGTGATCGCTGATCGCTAGTGCTTTGTGTGACTGTCCTGAGTCGTAACCTCAATTCGAGCTTCGTCTGGACGAGCGAATTCACGCTTCAGTTCCGCTTTCGATTTCCACGTCACATTGCCCCCTTTCGCGACGGTCATGTGTTGGGGCTGGCTGTTGTGACGTGATTGATACAACATAACGGCTTGCAAGGCCTGGTCACGTTGCGCTTGGTTTAAGCTGGTACCGTCTGGCCATTTGCCCGTCTCCACGGCATAGCACAACCGATCATATACTTCAGGCGTCATTGCCTTTAACACTTGTTCAATATCCATGATTACCTCTTGGCGATCCTCATTAGACTATTATGCCTGAACTTGGTGGGTGGACGGCATGCTTGGTTCAGTGCGCTTTATCACGCTTTAGACCATCAACTACACTCAAAGATCACGTATACTCATCGCAACTGACTCAGGATACGATAAACCATGGATTTACGATTACTCACGCGTTGTTTTTACCCATTGGGTCTGATTGCGAGTTTACTGCTACTCGCCGGCTGTGAAGGTGAACCGACCACGAATCAAGTCTGCGAAACCCACCCAGAGCTATGTGCAGGACTGAACACCGGTGATGGGCAATGCCGATTTGAGCGCTCTGATTTGATTTTCGATCGCTTATCTGTCTATCAAAACCCCACCGATATGAACAAGCTGGCCGAGCTTAAACAAACCAAAGTCTACCTGCGCTGCATGGAACTGGTGGCAGAAATTGAGCCCACCACCTTAAAACAGCGCAAAACTAAGCGTACCGAGGCGGTATATCATGCTTACGACGCCATTGAGCGACTAGAGAACGAACTGAAAGAATCTTACCAACCGCCCGTGATTTACTATCGCTGGTCTCAAGGCGATAACAGTGCGTTACCACAGTTTTTAAAGCTAGAGGGAACACGCCACCTCGAAACGCCACAATTGCAGCTCGGACTTGCCACCTATTATGTGTCACGCAACAAAGCGAAAACGGTAGAGATCCTACTCCATGCATTGTCGCTTTATGACGGTGAGAATGACACGGTTCGCAAAGAGGTGATCCCAGAAGCAATTAAGTCACTGGCGACCACTAATCATGCGCTAAAACGCTTTGAACATGCTTACTTGTGGGCAAAAGTGGGGGAAAGTTACAATCTTCCGATTGCGCGCGGTGATCGCCTCGCTCGGCTCTATCCATTGACAGAGCAGCAGCAAAAATCGCTACAACGTCTGGCGTTCGAGATCGCCGCCGCCATCGAAGACGGTGAGTTCGAAGCAACCTTGCTACAAGCAATCGACAAAGAGACTCAAGCATCCTCGTAGACAGCTAGCCTCACCACTTCCGTGCAGCCCTTGTACCCGCATGCTGCACGGATGAGGCCGCCTTTGTTCCCGACTATCGCTTGTCATACCAGTTTAACTTTCACGATCGCGGTTCTACTTCTACGCTAACAATTACCAGCAGTCGCTCCGTGTCTGCAGCCGATGCGTTAATCGCTCGCGGTTAAAGCGCATACAGACATGGCCGCAAGGGCGTCAAATGTTTAGGCGATGTAAAAAAAATCCGTACTTTTTTTTGACTTTAAACAATTTTGGCTGCGATTACCCTTGCATGGCGGGGTCCTATTCTGTAATTTTACTACCAGTTTCATCTCACTAGAAATTAAGTTGTGGAGCAACATAATGACTATCAAAGTAGGTATTAACGGTTTTGGCCGTATCGGCCGTTTCGTATTCCGTGCATCTGTCGAGCGTAACGACATCGACGTAGTAGCAATCAACGATCTTATCGACGTTGAGTACATGGCTTACATGCTGAAGTACGATTCAACCCACGGTCGCTTCAACGGCACAGTTGAAGTAGAAGGTGGTAACCTTATCGTTAACGGTAAAACCGTACGCGTCACTGCAGAGCGCAACCCAGCAGACCTTAAGTGGGATGAAGTGGGTGTTGACGTTGTTGCTGAAGCAACCGGTATCTTCCTAACTGACGAAACCGCGCGTCAACACATCCAAGCGGGTGCGAAGAAAGTGGTTCTAACCGGCCCATCTAAAGATGCGACGCCAATGTTCGTTATGGGTGTTAACCACAACGACTACGCGGGTCAAGACATCGTTTCTAACGCTTCTTGCACCACCAACTGCCTAGCACCTGTCGCGAAAGTACTGAACGACAAGTTCGGTATCATATCTGGCCTGATGACCACCGTTCACGCCACTACTGCGACGCAAAAAACCGTTGATGGTCCGTCTGCGAAAGACTGGCGCGGCGGCCGTGGTGCTTCTCAGAACATCATCCCATCTTCAACCGGTGCTGCAAAAGCGGTTGGTAAAGTATTGCCAGTACTAGACGGCAAACTGACTGGTATGGCGTTCCGCGTACCAACTGCCAACGTGTCTGTTGTTGACCTGACTGTAAACCTTGACAAAGCAGCGTCTTACGACCAAATCTGTGCGGCGATGAAAGAAGCGTCTGAAGGTGAGCTGAAAGGTGTTCTAGGTTACACCGAAGATGCCGTAGTTTCTCAAGACTTCATCGGCGAAGTACAAACATCAGTATTTGATGCCAAAGCAGGTATCGCACTGACCGACAACTTCGTGAAAGTGGTTTCTTGGTACGACAACGAAATCGGCTACTCAAACAAAGTATTGGATCTGGTTGCACACATCGCTAAGTAATGCGCATGTAACCCTATCCAACGTAAAGGCGGCCATTGGCCGCCTTTTGTTTATCAGGCCCCATGACTCGGGACCGCGCTTTCTGTGAACGTGTCTTCGATAACTGATTAAGGAACACTTACCCAAGAGGATCAGGCTATGACTTCTCCCACTCTGCATGTTGAGCGTCAACTTTCTGCATCTGTCGATCTGTGCTATCGCCAGTCCGTTCCGATTCTTCGTGTTACTCACCCTGCGTGTTCAGCCACTATTAGCCTATTCGGCGGACACCTCATCACGTTTGCTCCTGCAGGTGAAAAGTCACTGACTTGGATGAGTGATAACGCTATCTATGATGCCAACACCCCCTTACGAGGTGGTGTACCCATTTGCTGGCCATGGTTTGGTCACACCGGGCAACCTTCTCATGGCTTTGCTCGTCGTCAAATGTGGCAGTTAGCGAACATTGAAGAAACAGCGAAAGGCGTCACCATTCAACTGCAGTTATCCGACTCAGACGCTTCGCGAGCACTATGGCCACATTGTTTTCAGGCGACAGTGACCTTTACGCTCACTCATCACGCCGACATCGCCCTAACCGTGACCAATACAGACCAACACCCTTGGACCATGGGTGGCGCCTTGCACAGCTACCTTGCGGTAGAAGACAGCGAGCAAGCCAACGTGGAAGGGCTCGGTTGTCAGTATCTTGATAACTTTGCGGCAGGCAACGCCGTGCCAGCGACGGGGAAAGTGACCTTCGAGGAGCCAGTTGATAGGATTTATACGGGGGCTAACGACACCCTCACCTTAACCGATCCAGTGGGAAACCGCCGTCTCAAGGTCAACAACCAAGGGGCAACCAGCGCCGTCGTCTGGAATCCAGGCCAAGCGGCGTCCATTCAGATGGCGGATATGGACGATAACGGATACCTTAAATTTGTCTGTGTTGAAGCGGCGATTGAGCAGCCCACACAAGTTGTCCATCCAGGACAAAGCTACACGTTAGCAACCCGGTTAATGGATGAGCGCTACTCAAGCTAAGCGCGCGTCACAGGCCGCTTTACACCCAAGCGGCCTGTTTAAATGGGTAAAACTACATAAAAATGTAGTTTACCCCCAAGTAACCCGACGCGGCGGTAGATTGATCCACCATTGGGCTATCGGCAATATCATCATCCAAATTGGTGTAGCGCACACCACCCATTAGCTGAATACGCTCGGTCAGCATAAAATAACCACTGGCACCAATAAAATAATGGCCAGCCGAACCCGGCTCATAAGCAGATAACCCCGACCGTGCCGCTTCGTCTTCGCTGATCCCATACAAGTGCTGATTGAGCTCATGGCTGTTATAGGAGTAACCCACTTCCGGTGATACGCCCCAACGAGCGTGGTTAAAGCCATATTTCCAGCTTACTTCGCCATACACCCCGTCTCTGTCATGCGTGACGCCTTCCCCAGCCAGCACCTGGAAACGACCTATCGGCGAGTGGTACTGATAAGCTAACGCCGCCACAATCGACGTATCACGTTTGTCGAGCTGGCTCAGTTGCGGATCATCGGTATCGGCGGGGTCAAAACGGCGTGGATCATAGGTCGCTGATAAAACAAGATTGTGTGTTGAATCTTTCGGGGCTAGCCTTGCACCTGCCGTCAGCCCGCGAAAATAAAAATGGTCGGTATCAACATTGACCGTGGGGACCACAAGCGGGTCGGTATCCGTGTCTTTATAGACCTGAGGTGAAAATGCGCCTATCACACCAGCAGAAACACGCGTCTCCGCGTAAGCACTGCCGGTGGCTAGCATAAAGGCGCAAGCGACCCAAGCCGTTTCTCTCGCTATGTTCATCATCTATTCCCTTCTTGTTTGACGGCTGGCAACCGTCAGCCTAATCGCCCTAACGGGTAAAACTATCACCGTTAGCATACCTCACTCGCTTGAACGCCAGCTGTCAATATATTGACAAGACAAGTGTACGGATACGGCAACAAAAATTATCGAAAAAACAAACAATTCTTTCACGCAAAATCGGCAAATCAGGTCTAACCTTATTAAAAGGAAAGGGACCATTCAGCCAATTTTGCACCTTTTCTTTTTGAGTTATTAGACGATTTAGGGGGCAGGACCATGACTATTTTCGATCACTATCGTCAGCGTTACGAAGAAGCGAAAGACGAGGAAATGAGCCTTCAGGAATTCTTGGATCTTTGCCGAGAGGATCGCGGCGCGTATGCCAACGCGGCAGAGCGTTTGCTGATGGCAATTGGCGAACCTGAAAAGATTGATACCTCGCTTGATCCTCGACTCAGCCGTATTTTTTCCAACCGAGTGATTTCCCGCTATAAAACCTTTGAAGACTTTTATGGCATGGAAGACTCGATTGAGCAAATCGTCTCTTACCTCAAGCACGCCGCCCAAGGGTTGGAAGAGCGTAAACAAATTCTCTATTTACTGGGCCCGGTCGGGGGCGGTAAGTCGTCCTTGGCTGAAAAACTGAAAAGCTTGATGCAGCAAATGCCTATCTACGTGCTGACGGCGAACGGCGAACGTAGTCCAGTGAACGATCACCCATTTTGTCTGTTTGATGCCGAAGAAGACGGCCATCTACTCGAGAAAGAGTACGATATTCCCCATCGTTATATTCGCCATATTATGTCACCTTGGGCGGCGAAGCGGTTGAAAGAGTTTGGTGGGGACATTAGCCAGTTTAAAGTGGTGAAACTGCGCCCATCGATTCTCAACCAAGTCGGGGTGGCCAAAACAGAACCTGGGGATGAAAACAACCAAGATATTTCTTCACTGGTGGGTAAAGTTGATATCCGTCAGCTTGAACACTATTCACAAGACGATCCTGATGCCTACTCCTACTCTGGTGCGCTGTGTCGCGCCAACCAAGGGATGATGGAGTTCGTCGAAATGTTCAAGGCGCCTATAAAGGTGCTCCACCCGTTATTGACCGCCACCCAAGAAGGCAACTATAACGGGACAGAAGGCCTATCGGCTCTGCCATTTGATGGCATCATTCTCGCACACTCAAACGAGTCCGAGTGGCAATCATTCCGCAACAACAAAAACAACGAAGCCTTCCTCGACCGTGTCTATATCGTCAAAGTGCCCTATTGCTTGCGCGTGTCAGACGAAATTCGAATCTACAATAAGCTGCTGTCTTCCAGTGAGCTACGCCATGCACCTTGCTCACCCAGCACACTGGATATATTGGCACGCTTCTCTGTGCTTTCACGGCTAAAAGATCCTGAAAACTCTAGCATTTATTCAAAAATGCGCGTGTATGATGGCGAAACCTTGAAAGATACGGATCCCAAAGCCAAGTCCTATCAGGAGTATCGCGATTTTGCTGGGGTCGATGAAGGGATGGACGGGCTCTCGACACGCTTTGCGTTCAAGATCTTGTCGCGAGTCTTTAACTTTGACCACGCAGAAGTCGCCGCAAACCCCGTACATCTTTTTTATGTGCTGGAACAGCAAATTGAACGTGAGCAGTTTCCGCAAGAGATCGCTGAACGCTATCTTGAGCACCTCAAAGGCTACTTGATCCCCAAATATATCGAGTTTATCGGCAAAGAAATTCAAACCGCGTATCTCGAGTCCTACTCAGAGTACGGGCAAAATATTTTTGACCGCTATGTCACCTATGCTGATTTCTGGATTCAAGACCAAGAGTTTCGCGATCCAGACACAGGTCAATTGTTTGACCGCTCGGCGCTCAATGCGGAACTGGAAAAAATCGAGAAGCCCGCTGGTATCAGTAATCCAAAAGATTTCCGCAACGAAATCGTCAACTTTGTCCTCCGTGCACGCGCCAATAATGAGGGTAAAAATCCGGCATGGACCAGCTATGAGAAGTTGAAAACCGTCATTGAGAAGAAGATGTTCTCCAATACCGAAGATTTGCTTCCAGTGATTTCCTTCAATACCAAAACGTCGAGCGAAGAGCAGAAGAAACACGACGACTTTGTCGCTCGTATGATGGAAAAAGGCTATACCCGCAAGCAAGTTCGCTTGCTCGCAGAGTGGTATTTGCGCGTGCGTAAATCATCGTAGCCCTCGGGCTGACGCAGATGACGGGAGAGAGATATGGCGCATTTTATTGATCGTCGTCTCAATGGCAAAAATAAAAGCACTGTCAATCGACAACGCTTTTTACGCCGACACAAGCGGCAAATTAAAGAGTCCATTGCTGACGCCGTCAACAACCGCTCGATCACGGATGTTGAAAGTGGAGAGGATATTTCTATCCCTTCTCGTGACATTCGTGAACCGACTTTCCACCAAGGCAAAGGGGGACAGCGTGATGCTGTCCACCCTGGTAATGATCAGTTTAGCCCAGGGGATCGTATCGCTCGTCCCCCTGGTGGCGAAGGGGGCGGTGCCGGAGAAGGACAAGCCAGCCCTGATGGCGAAGGTCAAGATGAGTTCGTCTTTCAAATATCAAAAGACGAATATTTGGATCTCTTGTTCGAGGATCTTGAGCTTCCGAACCTGAAGAAAAACCAAATGAATAAAATGGTGGAGTACAAAACGCATCGCGCGGGGTACACCTCAAATGGGGTGCCCTCGAATATTGCCATTGTACGTTCACTACAAAACTCACTGGCACGACGCACGGCGATGTCAGCCGGCAAACGCCGAGAGCTGGCAGAGCTTGAAGAGGCGCTTGAGCGCGTGCGCGAGGCCGAGCCTGCACAACCGCTTGAAGTGAAACGACTCGAAGAAGAAATCACGGCATTGAAGCGTAAAATCGCCGCGGTTCCGTTCATCGATACCTTTGACTTACGGTATAAAAACTACGAAAAGCGGCCACAGCCAAGTAGCCAAGCCGTGATGTTTTGCTTAATGGATGTGTCCGGCTCGATGGATCAAGCGACCAAAGATATCGCGAAACGGTTTTATATCCTGCTTTATCTTTTCCTTACACGCACCTATAAAAACGTGGAGGTGGTCTTTATTCGCCACCACACGCAGGCGAAAGAAGTCGATGAGCACGAGTTTTTTTACTCACAGGAGACCGGCGGCACCATTGTATCCAGTGCCCTACGTCTGATGGATGAAATCATCAAAGATAGGTATGACCCGACAGAATGGAACATCTATGCGGCACAAGCCTCGGATGGCGATAATTGGGCCGATGACTCACCCGGTTGCCGAGAACTACTGCAAAACACTCTGTTGCCGGTCAGCCGTTATTACGCCTATATCGAAATCACCCGCCGCGCGCATCAAACACTGTGGCGTGAATATGAGGCGTTGGCGCAAAGCCATGACAACTTTGCAATGCAAAACATTCGCTCAGCGGAGGAAATTTTCCCCGTGTTCCGCGAATTGTTTAAGCGTCAGGTCGAAGCCTGACGCCATACCGGCATAGACGTATTTTATCAGGGAGACATGGTATGGCTGTCACCAAAGGTAAACGTAACACTCCACTTCATGATGGACCCGATTGGACCTTTGACCTGCTCGAGCAGTATCACAAGGAAATCAAACGCGTCGCTGAACACTACAAGCTGGATACTTATCCAAACCAAATCGAAATCATTGCCGCTGAGCAAATGATGGATGCTTACTCAAGCGTCGGGATGCCCATCAATTACAATCATTGGTCGTTTGGTAAAAAATTTATCGAGACCGAACGCAACTACAAACACGGGTACATGGGGCTCGCGTACGAGATAGTGATTAACTCCAATCCGTGTATTTCTTATTTGATGGAAGAAAACACCATCACCATGCAAGCGCTGGTGATGGCACACGCCTGTTATGGCCATAATTCCTTTTTCAAAGGCAATTACCTGTTTCAAACTTGGACAGACGCAGGCTCCATTATTGATTACCTGCTGTTTGCAAAAAATTACATCAGTGAATGTGAAGAAAAGTACGGCCTGGCAGAAGTAGAAAACCTGATCGATTCCTGCCATGCCCTGATGAACTATGGGGTCGATCGCTATAAGCGACCACAAAAGATCTCTCTTGCCGAAGAAAAAGCACGCCAAAAAGCCCGAGAAGACTACCTGCAAACGCAAGTCAATGAACTCTGGCGTACCATCCCGAGTGGCCAAAAAGAGCAAGAAGAAGAAAAACGCCGTTTTCCTGCCGAGCCACAAGAGAACCTGTTGTATTTTTTTGAAAAGCACTCTCCACTGCTTGAGCCATGGCAGCGAGAAATCGTGCGGATAGTGCGCAAGGTCAGCCAGTATTTTTACCCGCAAAAGCAAACTCAGGTGATGAACGAAGGCTGGGCGACATTTTGGCACTACACCATCCTGAATCACCTTTATGATGAGGGGCTGGTGACTGATAGCTTTATTATGGAGTTTTTACATAGCCACACCAATGTGGTGGCACAACCGCCTTACAACAGTCAGTTCTATTCCGGCATTAACCCCTACGCACTCGGGTTTGCCATGTTCCAAGATATTCGTCGCATTTGCGAAAATCCCACTGAGGAGGATAAGTACTGGTTTCCTGATATCGCCGGGAAAGACTGGCTCGACACCGTTCATTTTGCGATGGCCAACTTTAAAGATGAAAGTTTCATCAGTCAGTTTCTCTCGCCTAAAGTAATGCGGGATATGAAGTTTTTTGCCGTCAATGACGATGACCGGCAAAGCTACATTGAAGTGACCAGTATTCATAATGAACAAGGTTATCGCCAATTACGTGAAGATCTCTCCGCGCAGTACAATCTCAGTAATCGCGAACCGAATATTCAAGTCTTCGATGTCGATTTACGTGGCAACCGTTCACTCACGCTTCGCTATGTCCCTCATAACCGGATCCCACTCGCGAAGTCTTATGAAGAGGTGCTCAAGCACGTCCATCGGCTGTGGGGGTTTGAAGTGATCCTCGAAGAGGAAACCAATGAAGGACGCGGAAAAATACTGAGTAGCTGCCCCAAGCGGCCGCAGTTTGATCCTGACATTTTGATGGGCAGCCACTAACCTTGTCGAGCCATCCATAAAAAAAGCCGCCATGGTCATCAGCATGGCGGCTTTTCTTGATACACATGGTTTCACTCATTGGATCGCGTTAGGCTTCTTCTTCAGCCATATGTGCCGCAATTGTTTCACGGTTACTAAACCACAAGCCACCGCACTCACGTCCGTATTGTTTGACTCGATCGCCAATCATTGGGTGCTGATTATTGGCTATCATATCACGTAAGTCATTGTAAAAGCTCAATGCATTTTCACAGGCGCGGCGATCCATAAAGTAATATCCGCCCACACGCGAATAAATCTGACGCATGCCATTAATGGTTAACACATACACCTTGTTGCCAGAAAAATGCGCCATCCCTTGGAACAAACGATAGTCAAAGTGATTAAACGCGCGACCCATACAAATGCGCTCGCACAAGGCGGGATCTTGCTTACCGTATTTGTCCTGGATCTTTTTAACGTCTTTTAAGACTTCACCTTGTTCATCGATAAGTCCCAAGAACTGCTCAAAGCTTTCGCACTCAAGCACTTGCTCACAACGTTTAATCACATGGTCAATAAGGTTTAAGCAGTCATCAGCTCGGTTTTTCGCTGCATAACGCATGTACACGCCACTGATGTCGGTGCGTGCCGCGAGTAAGTCCTCAAGCACACCATGCACATCTTGCCCTTCTAGGGTGACTAGCGTATCAAGAATGCTCAGTCCTGACGTACGCATATAATCATTTACGCGTGTGGGTTTGCCATGTTGAATGGTTAACCAGCCATCACGCGCCAGGCGCTGCAACACTTCACGTAAGGTGGTGCGAGTGACCCCAATCAGTTCAGACAGTTCACGCTCTGCAGGTAAAATGGAGCCTTTAGGAAAGTGATTATTCCAAATACTTTCAATTATATATTTTTCAGCAAATGTTGCTGGGCTATCCGCCTTTATAACCATTGAATCTAAATTCCAATTTGCTTCTTGCTCTGATTAATAACTCATCATACCACCAGACGCCATCAGCAGAAACCGCTGAGTGAGATCACCGGATATCGCGTGACATCTGCTATCCTTTTGTACCAGATCAATGAAAAACTGGGCATAAATCGCAAAACTAACCCATACAAGATGTAACAAAATATGTCTTAGGCAAACTAGCGCACACTTATTCGTGACAAGGCTATCCATCCACGCATTGTGAACCATGCGTCTCGATAACCCTTCGTCACTGATATCTGTCACCCTCTTACTGTGCCCATGCAGCCGTTCGCCGATGGCGCGTTTGTGTTGGTGCACGTTACTCGCCCATCCGCGCGCTAGGTAGGCATAGATAACAATGAGACTTTCACTATGGCGAAGACCATGACACTCAGAACTGCGTTTCTTAAGAATTTTCTCGGCAAAGCACCCGATTGGTACAAACTAGCCATTGTTGGCTTTTTGATCCTTAACCCAATTGTTTTCGCGATCGACCCTTTTATCGCTGGCTGGCTACTGGTGGTCGAGTTTATTTTCACCCTCGCGATGGCTCTGAAATGCTACCCGCTGCAACCCGGTGGCTTATTAGCGATTGAAGCGGTCGCCATCGGCATGACCAGTCCCGCACAAATCAAACATGAATTAGTGGCCAACGTTGAGGTTCTACTACTCCTCGTCTTTATGGTGGCCGGGATCTATTTTATGAAACAGCTACTGCTGTTTATTTTCACCAAAATCCTATTGGGCATCCGATCGAAAATCGCCTTATCATTGGCCTTTTGTGGCGCGGCGGCGGCGCTCTCTGCCTTTTTGGATGCCTTAACCGTGATTGCCGTGGTGATCAGTGTTGCCGTCGGTTTTTACGCCATTTACCACCGCGTGGCGTCCGGAAAAGAGTTCGGCGCTAACCATGATCATACCTCGGATGAAAGCTTAAGCGACGAGCTTAGTCGCAACGATTTGGAAAACTATCGAGCGTTTTTGCGCAGCCTACTAATGCATGCTGGCGTGGGTACCGCACTAGGCGGGGTAATGACCATGGTCGGCGAGCCGCAAAACCTGATCATTGCCGACCAAGCTGGTTGGCATTTTGGTGAGTTTATTTTACGTATGGCACCGGTCACGCTGCCGGTTTTCTTTGCCGGCTTGCTGACATGTGCGCTGGTCGAGAAGTTTGGCTTGTTTGGCTATGGCGCACATCTGCCGCAAAATGTATTAAAAATATTGGTGGAGTACGATAACGCACAGCGAGCAAAACGCACGCCTCAAGACATCGCCAAGTTGGTGGTGCAAGCGCTGATTGCGGTGTGGCTAATCACCGCATTGGCTTTACATTTGGCCGCGGTCGGTTTAATTGGCCTAAGTATCATTATCCTTGCCACCGCGTTTACGGGCGTTGTTGATGAACACCATATCGGCAAAGCCTTTGAGGAAGCGCTACCGTTTACTGCGCTATTGGCGGTCTTTTTCTCTGTGGTGGCAGTGATCATCGACCAACACCTGTTTGCACCTGTCATCGACATGGTGTTGTCGCTGGAAGGTCACCTGCAACTGACCATGTTTTATATCGCCAATGGCCTGCTTTCCATGGTGTCAGACAACGTGTTTGTCGGCACCGTGTATATCAACGAGGTGAAAACCGCCCTGCTCAATGGCGTGATTGGCCGCGAGCAATTCGATATGTTGGCGGTTGCGATTAACACGGGCACCAACTTACCCTCGGTCGCCACGCCCAATGGCCAAGCGGCTTTCTTATTCTTACTGACTTCCACACTCGCGCCGCTGCTGCGCCTTTCTTACGGGCGCATGGTATATATGGCGTTGCCTTATACCATTGTCATGGGGGTACTGGGGGTGATTGGCATTGAGTTTTTCTTGGTGCCCGCTACCGAGTGGATGCTACACCAAGGTTGGATTTCCGAAACCATCCACATGGGCCAGCAAGCCATACCGAGCGCTCACTAACGCACTTCTATCATTGACCTTCGTCTCAACAAACGATTGAATAGCAAGGCTCTCAATATAGGGCCTTGTTTTTTATCAGGAGTGAGTTATGTGGCGCGCCTTAAACCAGTTTTCTCGCAGCCGAGCGTCCTGGCTGTTGTTGCTTCTATGCGTTGTGGGGCTGGAAGCCACCGCGCTTTACTTTCAACATTATCAAGGGCTGGCACCTTGTGTGATGTGTATTTATGAACGCGTTGCCCTATTTGGAATTGGCGTGGCTGCCTTGCTGGGTTTAATCGCGCCCAACGACCCTTTTTGGCGTACTCTCGGCTTGCTTGGCTATGGCGTCACAGCTGGATGGGCGCTCAAGCTCTCATTAGAGCACGTCAGTTATCAATTTCCTGATCCGAACCAACTGTTCGGTGCCACCTGCGATGTGGCGGTGAACTTCCCTACTTGGGCGCCACTCAACCAATGGCTGCCATCCGTCTTTGAAGCCTACGGTGATTGCAGCAAAGTGGTGTGGCAGTGGCTAGGCTGGTCGATGCCCCAATGGCTAGTGGGGATCTTTTCCGCGATGTTAGTTGTCTGGACGCTAGTGGTAATTGCCCAGTTTATTGGCCGTCCCCCACGCCGCATTTTTTCATAATGGCGGGTGACGGATCGTGCAAGATAGCGTCGACTTCATCGGCGCTTTCGCTCCTTGCGACGTGGTTGAACCGCTCACAAAGCACCTTGATTAAAGGGCGATCTGCGCCACTAAAAACCCCAGCATCAAGGCGATGAGGCTCACTCCAATAGATGGCCTGATGTTGGTGTAGCACGGGCGGCCCATCAAGGATGTCACACCAAAAACTGCACAATAAGATCACCTTGTCGCCGTAATCGAATTCGGTTTCCACAATCGGTGCCCCGACATGGATCTCTACCCCAAATTCTTCACGCCACTCGCGTTTGAGAGCCTGCTGGTCAGTCTCGCCTTGCTCGACTTTGCCGCCGGGAAATTCCCACCAACTAATAAACTGCCCATCTGGCTGCCGTTGGGCCACCAGCACTTGCTTGTCGCGCATGGCAACGCCGGCCACAACACGTATTGGCGAGGATTGTTTTAACGATTTCATGTCATTAACGCCCACAGCACTTTTTGAACTTGGCACCACTGCCACATGGGCAAGGATCGTTGCGACCTATCGACTTAAATGGGTTAACCTGGTGCGCACCATGCGTGCCTTGTTGCGCTTCATCCGCCGCTTTCGCCACGTCTTGGATCATTAAATCCAGTTGATCCATATATTGGCCCGGCTCAACATCAATGCCAACCTCTTTCATCTGCGCTAACGTGCCTGCTTCATCGTGTAGCAGCAGCATGCTAGTGACTAAGGCGGATAGCATCCGGCGACTGCCATCATTCATGCTCACATCGTGCCAGTGCGGCTCAACATAGGGCCACACCGCTAAAAAACCCTCGGCGAAAGCTTGGGCGTGCTCACCGCGCATCGACAACATTAAGCTATCCGGCAATACATAATCATTACGCATCAAGGCGTGATATTGCTGCTCGAGGTGCGCCAGCACTGACTGTTTATCGTCTGGATGGAGACCGGCCGCCTCCTCGTCGTCTTCTACCCCTGCGGTCACTAATACCGACAGCCAAGTGTCAGGGTCTAAAGGAGCCGGACAAATGTTCGCGGCCAGCAGTGCACCTTCCACAAAGCTGGCAGGCATACCGTCCCAGTGCTCAGAGAGCGTCATTAGTGTTGACATAAACTTTCCTGTGTCATCAATTCTGTTTGTTCACGTGCTTTATCGAGTGCACGCACTATCTCATCGGCGCGATTAAGAACGCGAATCACCTTAAAGCAGGCATCCGCCTGGGGATAATATTGGCGCAAATACTTGAACCATTGCTTGATGCGGTTGGGGAAATACTGCGCCTTATCACCTTGGCGTTCTTGATCGGTATAGCGAATCAGCAATGCTAGCACCGCAGGCCAAGGCATGGGCACGACGTTATCACGGATATGCTGACCCAGATTGGGCATGTTTAACGCCCCACGGCACACCATTAAGGTGTCGCAGCCGGTCATTGCTTGGCAGCGCAGTGCATCCTCACGGTGCCAAATATCGCCATTGGCCGTGACTGGGATGGGCACGTGTTGATTAATGTCAGCAATTAAATCCCAACGAATGGTACCCGCTTTGTAACCATCGCGCTTGGTACGTCCGTGAACCACTAACTCATCAGCGCCTGCCTTTGCCACGGCCTCGGCAATGAACAAGTAATCATCAAGATCATTAAAGCCAAGACGTATTTTGGCGCTCACCGTATAGGCAGGATCCACCGTATCGCGCACCGCTTTAACCACATCAAACATGTGCTCCGGGGTTTTGAGCAACGCCGCGCCCCCACGGTTGCCATTCACCGTTTTCGACGGACAACCAAAATTGATATCAATGCCTTGCGAGCCCAGTTGGATCGCGCGGACGGCATTGCTCGCCATCGCCGTTGGATCTTGGCCCAATAGCTGTACACGAACCGGGGTCCCCGCCGTCGTGGTGCCCCCATGCACTAACTCAGGACAAAAGCGATGAAAGACTTTTTCCGGCAAGCGTTGGTCAACCACGCGCACAAACTCAGTGACACAGAGGCTGTAGTGATTAATCTCCGTGAGCAGCTTGCGCATTAAGGGGTCCAGGACACCTTCCATCGGGCCTAATACAATGCGTGGGGATTGATAATTCGTGTGACTCATGCCGTACCTTTACCGTTAAGGCGCGCTATTTTGCCAGCTTTTCCACCAAAGCGCAGCTAACAAAAAAAGCCAGTCGCAATAGGACTGGCTTTCAACGCATTAGCGACGCCGATAAGGGCTTAGCCTTCAGCTCTCGCCGCTTCAACCATGGCTTCGAGCTGTGGGTACGGCAAATAGCCGGGCGCGACCTGATCGCCAATGATCATCGCGGGCGTACCTCTTAGCCCTAGCTCAACAAACGCGCGATAGTTCTCAGCGACCGCTTTTCCGGTCATTTCTTTGCCGGCAAGCAATGCTTCGGTACCGGTTTTCTGCGCGATTTTCTCTAACGAGCGCGCATCATGCATACCGCGCTTTTTCATCAATAATTCATGGACCTGCGCAAATGTCTGTGGCTGTTCTAGCCACACGTTCATCGCATACACCGCGGAATTAGTGCCGAGCGATTCGATACTCTGCTGTTTGAGTGGTACAGCAATATTAATCACCTTGACATCGTCATGCGCGGCCACCAGTTTCTGCAATTCTTCTTCCAGTTTTTTACAGTATGGGCAGTTGTAATCCATAAAGTTCACCACGGTGACCTCAGGGTTCTCAGCACCAATCCAGCTGTGGGTGTCCGATTCAAACCAGTCACGACGTGCGGCAAGGTTTTCCTTTAACGTTTTTTGCTGTTCAACAAACTTTTGCAAACTCTGGTTGAGGTTGGCGATCAGTTTGGGGTTCTCTTCTAACAAGCTGACAATCTCATCCAGTTGTGCTTGCTCCGTATCCGACAACGCGTGGGCACTGACCGGCAGCGCTAAAAGCAGTAGAGCCCACATTGGGGCGATATAGCGAGATAAGGACATTGGGTTTCCTTTTGATAAATGTAAATTCATAACACCAGCCTTAACCATAGGCCAAACGGTGTTGTGAAGCCTGTTGTTATTGATGTGATTTCTCCTTGCTCGACCACCATCACGGTAGGCGTCACTTTCACCGCAAATGCGTTAGAAAGCGCCCCGCTTTGATCGTTCACTACAGGAAAATCATAACCATGATGCGCAAGGTATCCGGCAATGTGTTTGTTTGAGCCTGAGCGTAACGCGATCGAGACCACCTGCGCATGACCACTTAACCAATCTACCGAGGGGGTCACAAAACGGCATACACCGCACCAGGTTGCCCATACATAGACAAGCACGGGTTCGTGTTGCGACATCGCCACCAAATCCTGTTGGCGGCCATCCAGCAGACGCATTGACGCGACAGGGACCTCACTGGTATCGATATCGCGGCTTCGCCACCAATCCACCGTGGTGCTAGATATCAGTACAAACACGGTGAGCCAGCACAGGTCACGGGCACCGCGTTTGACCCGCATACGCCAAGACCGTTTTGTTTGCTTGGCCGTCATGGCGTTTTCGCCTGCTCAATGGCCGCCATCACCGCCTTGTCAGTCAAAATGACGGGTAAGGGGATCCCCTCTGGTGCACCGGGACCATAGACAATGTTAAACGGTACGCCATAACGCTGGTGCTTTTGCAAATACTGAGTCACGCTATCACTCGGACGGGTCCAATCTCCTTGCATCGTCACCACATTCGTTCCGGTAATGGTGTCATACACGGGCGATTGTAAAATCACCCCCACCTTATTGGCATGACAGGTAATGCACCAATCCGCAGTGACATCAACAAACACCAACTTACCCTGATCCACCGCTTGATCGATCGCGGCTTCATCCAGGCTCACCCAATCCGGGTCAGGATTGAGCGGCGTTGCCCACCGCTGTGCTGTCAATGATGCACCGATAAGCCCCAGCACGATAACCAGCAGCAGTCCTGCCGCGCCTTTAATCGCAGCCATCTTGCCGAGGGCACGATACGTCAGCCAGATACTGGCAGCCAGCAACAGCGTCCCCATTACGATTGCGCCTAACACACCGAGGTACGGCATCCACAGCCAGAATAGCCACACCGTGGTGCCGGCCAGCAACAGCGCAAAGACCCGTTTGACATGATTCATCCACGGGCCAGGCTTGGGTAATACGCGCGTCAGCCCTGGAAAAGCGGCGACCAGCAGCCACGGTAGCGCCATACCAACCGCGAGCGCGGTAAAGATCAGCCAAAGCTGCGTCAACGACCCACCCAGCGCGTACGCCACGGCCGTGCCGAGGAAAGGGGCCGAACACGGTGTGGCCAGTAATGTGGCAAACACGCCTTGAACAAAATGCCCGCTACGGGTGTGACCACCACGTGTCGCTAGCCACGTCTGCCAACTGGGCGGTAAATCAATACGCAGCACATCAAATAAGCTCAGGGCGAACAGCCAAATCACCAGCGTCATCACCCCAATAAATATCGGGCTTTGGAACTGGATCCCCCAACCCACGGCTTGCCCCGTCAGTTTTAAGATCATCAACAACCCAGCAATCGCCCAAAAGGACACCAGAATCCCAGCGGCTGACGCCAAAAACTGACCACGAATGGTGCCACGTGTCGCATCTGGGTTGGCAACGATACTGTTGAGCTTAAGGCCCAGCACCGGGAGCACACAGGGCATCACGTTAAGGATCAATCCCCCTAGCAGTGCGATACCGCCAATCATCCAGAACGATAATCCGCTTTGCGAAACCACACTCCCCGCCCGCACGGTAGTGCTGTGCTCAGCCAGCAGCTGCTTATCCATGACAGTCACTTGAATGGGTTTATCGGTAAGGTTGGGGGGCTCAATCCAATTGGTCACGTCAAACGTGGCGGTCAAGGTATCGCCATCACGGTGGATACTGGGCACGCCAAAGGTATCATCGATAACGGCATCACCATCCACCAGCATATCGGGTTGCTGCCAAGCTTGGCTCCCAGTCACAGTGACCGCGATCTGTTGCTGGTTGGCATCCCACACCGCGGATTCAATCTGCACACTGGGAAGTGGCTTAGGTACCTGACTCATCGCTTGGTTGAACTGATACATCCGCTCGCCATCCGCCTCAAGCGTGCTCGGGGTAAAGTCGAGCGAGATAGGGTAATCAGTGATCACACACACACTGGTGCACGAGGACAAGCGCAAGGTGGCATCGAGCGAAACCGGCTGTTGCCAGGTTTCAACCTCAAAGGTCAGCGGGAAAGTCACCTGCCCTTTGTAGCCCAGCATGGTCAGGCCAAGTAGCTCATGTCGACTAGGGGCCGGCCAGTGCCAGGTAATATCACCCAGGTTTTGGCTGTCGTTGATGATAAGTTCCGGTGCGACTCCGCCCTCACCTGGCGAGCGCCAATAGGTTTTCCAGTCACCTTGTAAACGGATAGAGAGCAACCCATCGAGATGCTGAGTCTGTGGATGACCTTGTCCGGTTAAGGCGAGGCGCGCCTTAACGGGTGGATGGTCGGGGTTACTGAGCCAACCTGTATCAGGCGCAGTGGCCCGTACCGCCGGGCTGAGTAGCAGTAAGCACAAAAACAAAAGCGGCAGTAAAGCAACGCCTTGCCAAACATGACCGTGTTTAAAAGCGTGCCAATAGTCATTGAGTCGATTCATAAGTCTGTTCCTTGTTAAGAATAAATACGCTATTTAGGAAGCAGGCGCTTTATTCTCGGAACACACAAAAGCAAAGATGCCGTCGTCGATAGGTCGGTGGATCGTGAGTGGGTAAGGTGATCGATACACTAACGGTCGCCATCACCGCAAGTAGCACAATCAGCCACCAAAGTGGTGACGGTAGCCAGTCTAACGCCAACGCAGACGGATGCATCAACTGCTCAGAAAGCGAACATTTTTTACCCAGTGCGCTTTTTGCTTCCTCGGCGTCACCAATATTGACTGCTTGGCAAGTCGCTTGTACCCCTGATTGCCAACTCAGTTGGTTTTGCAAAGCACACACGGCCAGTACCCAAAGCGCAATGGCGAGGGCCCAGCCAGCTTTTGAACGACGCGTGTACCTTTGCATGTCACCTCCTGTCGAGTTGGCCATCATTATGCCCAACAACAGAAATTAAACAATGGGGAGTCTGCGCCATAGGGTGACAATGTGCTGGGGTTACCGCAGTTGCTGAGTCAGCTGGATATGATCTTCCCAATCAATCACATCGATTTCGTACACCACGCTGCCTTTTACCGAGATCCCCGCTTTATGCATCGCCGCCTTTGATCCTGTGATCAGCGGATGCCACTCGGGTAAGGGTTTATGTTCAGCCAGCAAGCGATAGGCACAGGTTTCCGGCAACCAATAAAACTCATCAATCTTATCGCGGGTAAGCTTCAAACATGACTCTTCATACGAAAAGCGGTTGGGATAATCTTTGCACGAGCAGGTTTTATCATCGAGCAAACTACAGGCGACATTGGTGTAGTAAAGCTCGTCTGTCTCTTCATCAATCAATTTGTGTAGGCAGCAGCGGCCACAGCCGTCACAGAGTGATTCCCACTCCTCATCACTCATTTGTGCCAGGGTCTTTTGTTGCCAAAAAGGCGTGCTCATGGTGTTTAATCTCTTTTTTATTGCCGCCTTTTCACGGCAACGACATTGCGCGCTTGTTATAACCATCATAGCCGTAAAGTGCAAGCAAGCCTTTGTGTGGGTTGGATAGTCCAAAAGTGAGTGGTAGAGTGCCCGACTTTGCACGTTGACGGAGGCCATGATTATGCCAACTGCATCGCCATTTTCGTGCCGTCTTGGCTGTGGCGCTTGCTGTATCGCGCCTAGCATTTCGTCACCGATCCCTGGTATGCCAAACGGTAAACCTGCTAACACCCGTTGTGTACAGCTGGATGAACGCAACCTCTGTCAGCTGTTTGGATCCGACGCCCGCCCCGAGGTGTGTGCCGCATTCGATGCAGATCCCGAGGTATGTGGTGATACGTACCAGCAAGCGCTCGATAACCTTATTTATCTGGAAGCGGCGACATAAAAAACGCTGGCTTATCTTAGCCAGCGCTTTATCTATCAGCGTGTTTTCACCGCGAGCTTGTTAGCTTTGAATCCCCACAATCAACCAAGGCGCATTGGGCTGGCTTAAGTCACGTTCTAAGTGCCAAATATCCGTAATGTCTTCTTCGACCCCCTCCACGCGGTCACAATAACGACCGGTGAATTTTAAGCTCAATTGTGCCCTGCGGCTGTCATAATCGGCGCGAACAATCTCGGCATCCACATACATGACTTCAGTGTGTTGCTCACTGCCCAATCGTGCACGCTCGGCGGCGAGATCGTTATAAAGCTCAGGCGTCACATACTCTTGAATTTTCTCAAGCTCGTTATGGTTCCATGCGCCTTGCAAAATCCGATAATGCTCACGGGCTCCGCTCAAGAAACTTTGCATGTTGAACTGAGGCGGAAAGTTAAATGGCACATCGTTTTGCATGCCCCCAAATCCACCTGACGTCGCGCCTGTGCCTGCCGCGTTTTGTCGAAATGCATGAGGCTTTTCATGATAATAACCTTTGTGTTGCCCCGCGTAGGCCGGCCCTTGCGCCTGAGCCCCTGCTTTGGCTTGGGTGAGCCCGCGGAGAAACTTCATGGCGAAGTAGGCGATCAGGCCTAGAATCAAGATATCCATAAATTGGATACCCTCAAACGCCCCGCCGAAGAATGCGGCCAACAAACCACCGGCGAGCAAACCGCCGAGTAAACCACCGGCGAGCCCTTTTTTACTTGTTTTCGAGGTATTCTGTTTGAGGGTGTTGGTGTTAGTGGTGGTATTTTTTGGCGCAGGCGCGGTTTTAAAGCTTTTACCAAAAGACTTGCCGCCGCCGAAGCGTTTCGCTTCTGCGTAAGGCGCTGTCACAACAAAGACAACCATCAAGGCTGCAACAGAGAGTAATTTTTTCATCATCGCATCATCTGTGGTTTAAGACCGTTATCATGCTAGAGTCTCTGGTGGTGAAGTCAATTGGCAGAGCGGGAATAATTGTTACCAAACGTCATCCAAACACCACTGTTTTGGCGTCAGTAGGAACCATTTGCCACGCAGGCACTCCAAGCCATTAGTATTCTTTTCACTGCAATAGGACCAAGCCATGAATGATACCCACAGTAAATTTGTTGGTTACTTACTCTGGATCTTTGGTTTTCTCGGATCCCACCGGTTTTACTATGGAAAACCGGTAACTGGCACCCTCTGGTTTTTCACCCTAGGCCTGTTCTTCGTTGGCTGGATTGTGGATTTGTTCTTGATTCCTTCCATGGATAAAGAAGCCGATCTCCGTTTTCGCAGTGGCCCCACGGATTTTACCATTGCCTGGCTATTACTGACCTTTCTGGGTGTGTTTGGCATTCACCGTATGTACATGGGTAAATGGATCACCGGCTTTATCTATCTATTTACCGGTGGCTTTTTCTTAATTGGTGTGCTGTATGATTTTTGGACACTCAATGAGCAAGTGTCGATTAAAAACATGCAAAAATTCTCTTAGTCCTCTTTGTTTGACAACTAACTGAATGATGCGCAACGTATTCAAGGTTGCGCATACCTCGCTCGCTGCTAGTATAAGTCGCTTATTGCAACGCGAAATGGATCTGCCTAAATGAGCCAACAGTTTCAGCTTTTACGCGAGCGACGTTTTTTGCCTTATTTCATTACCCAGGCATTGGGCGCGTTTAACGATAACGTTTATAAGAATGTGTTGGTGATCATGGTCGCGTTCGCCTCGGCCGATCAACTGCCGATGGACGCCACGCTGTTTATCAACGCCGCTGCTGGGCTGTTTATTCTGCCTTTTTTCTTGTTTTCTGCCTTTGCTGGCGAGCTTGCAGACAAATACGACAAAGCCCTTATTATGCGACGGGTGAAATGGTTAGAAGTGGTGATCATGTCGAGTGCCGCTGTCGCGCTGTATTTTCACGCTTGGAATGTGTTACTCGGCTTACTTTTTTTGATGGGCACCCAATCGGCTTTTTTTGGCCCGGTGAAATACGCATTACTACCACAAACGCTCAATGACAAAGAGCTTGTTTCAGGCAATGCCTTGGTGGAAACCGGCACCTTCTTATCGATTCTGCTCGGTACCTTGCTGGCGGGCTTTATTGCCCATCACCCTGACTCTAACCTGATATCTGGGATAGCCGTATTTAGTTTTGCGTTGCTCGGCGTCATGTCTGCCCATGCCATCCCTCCCGCCCCCGCGGGTAACCCTGGACTCAATTTACGTTACCGACCCGTTGCTTTAATGCGACAAACGCTGCGTTTCGCGCGTAAAGACAAGGTCACCTTACAAGCGATTCTCGGGATCAGCTGGTTTTGGTTTCTAGGTGCCAGCTATTTAACCCAGTTTCCCAAATTCACCGCCTCGATCGGTGGCGGTGAAATTGGCGTATCATTTCTGCTCACCTTGTTTTCTGTTGGCATCGCTGTGGGGGCATTGCTGTGTGATAAGCTTTCTGGTCATCGTATCGAGCCCGGCATTGTCCCCTTGGGCAGTTTAGGATTAACCGGCTTTGGCTTACATTTGTTTTTTGCCACGCCGGCGGCCCCGACCCTTCATAGCAACCTGCTTGCTTTTATCACTGATCCAGCCCTGACCTGGGTGTTTATCGACCTATTGATGATTGGCGTGTGTGGCGGGATTTTTATTGTGCCACTGTACAGTCTGATGCAACAACGCGCCGATAAAGCCGCGCGTGCGCGTGTGATTGCCGCCAACAATATTTTCAATGCCTTGTTTATGGTGGCCAGTGCGATACTCGGTATCACTCTCTTGGTCGTGGTTGAGTTATCTATCGCGGAATTCTTCTTAGTATTGGCGGTGCTCAACTTCTTGGTGGCTATCTATGTCAGCAAACTGGTACCGATTTTCGCCTTGCGCTTTTTTACCTGGATGGTCACCCATACCCTGTATCGAGTAAAACACCAAGACTTACACCATATTCCTGAAAAAGGCGGTGCCTTGCTGATTTGTAACCATGTCAGCTATATGGACGCGCTCTTGTTAGCTGGCGCGTGTCATCGCCCTATCCGCTTTGTAATGTTTGAAGATTTATATCAATTGCCCGTGCTACATTGGTTCTTCCGTACCTCAAAAGTGATCCCCATTAGCCATCGGGGCCGCACGATCCGGGCCGCCATGAACGAGATTCAAAAGGCGCTTGATAATGGCGAAGTGGTACTGATTTTCCCAGAAGGGCATCTTAGTTATGACGGCGAAATCGACCAATTCCGCCGCGGGATGGATATGATTTTGCAACGCTCTCCGGTGCCTGTGGTACCGATGGCGTTACAGGGCCTTTGGGGCAGCTACTTTAGCCGTCATGGCGGGAAAGCCATGTTAAAACTGCCCAAGCGGTTTTGGTCTAAAGTCACCGTCGTCGCCGGTCCAGCCGTTGAGCCTGAGCAAGCGACCTCAGAGCATATGCGCAATGAAGTCATTCGCCTGCGCGCCGACCGGCCTTAGTTAATCGCTTGGCGTTGAGCCCATTGGGTTAATTGCGCTCGAGACGGTTTAATCCCCGCCTCGGGCGATAACGATGGCCAAGGTAAGAACGCGACCGGGCGTTGATAAGCGGGCAAGCGCCGACAATAGTCAGCCAGCTGCTGGGCGTTGAGAAGGCACCGACTCTGGATAATCGCCAACGGACGCGCCCCGAATTCGCGATCGTTAACCGGAACGACCATGGCCTGACGAATTTCGGCACACTGTTGCAAGTGTGCCTCAATCACCTCGGGCTGAACGTTCTCCCCACCGCAGATAAATTGATTATCCTTACGCCCGATGATACGTAGCGTCGGCGGGTGAACGTCTGTACACCAACTCGCTAAATCGCGCGAGGCCAGCCCTTTGGACGCATCAAGCGGTTGCAATGCGCCCGCTTGCCAAACCCCTAAGGCTAACGTCTCCCCGCGGTGGATTACCTCACCGTCATCCGCCACCATCACATCGCGATACGGCAAGGTGGTGCCCACATCATCCTGTCCATCGGCTCGCTTTAAAGTGACCGTCGATGCCGTTTCCGTCATCCCATACCCACACCAACAGCTTATCCCTTGTTGTTCTGCCTGCTCCGTCAGTGCACTTGAAATAGCAGCGCCACCGAGCAACACGTGAGATAAGGTGGAAGTATCTGGGCATTTTCTCAGTGCAGGCAACACGCGATAGAGCTGCGTGGGCACTAACGAGGCGTGGCTAACATGTGTGAGCGCCGATGCCATGCTTTCCCCACGACATGGATAGATAGCCAGCTGTGCGCCTTTATACAACCAACGCCATACAATGGCTAAGCCGGATATATGAAACAGTGGCAACGATAAGAGCCAACGATCGACGCGGTTTTCTAGAGAGGTCGTCTTATCCGCCAAGCCCAAAAAAGGCAGCATTTGGGTTAAACCGGCAGCACTGGCGAGATGCTGATGAGCCGCGTGAGCAATCACCTTAGGCGTACCGGTTGACCCGGAAGTTAAGGTTAAGGTTAGAGGCTTATCGGGTTGCCAATGGGTTGCAATGGGCAGCACATTGACACGCGGTTGGCGCGAGCGGTCAGGCAAAAATTGATAGACGCCAAGTTGACTCAGCACGGAGGCTTGCACCTCGTCACTTAAAGCTTGATTCAATACCAGCGTTTTTTTCCCCGCCTGCCAAGCCGCGAGCATCCCCACAATCAGCTCCCTTTGTGACAATGCGCTGTCGAGCACCACAATGGGCGCCTCACCCAGTAGATCTTGCTGGCCATCCACGAGCGTACTGAGTGCATCCCATGTGAGCGGCGTCTCGCTATCAATCGCTTTCGCGTTCGGTGCTACAGCCGCCCAATGGCGCCATGGCCACGTATCAAACCCAAACATGCGTTGACTCACAAGGTGTTTATCCACACGAGTGGCTGATCGTGGAGTGGGATCAAGGGCTGCGACGCCCCTGGCCAGGTGCGATCGAGTTGATGCTGATAAATCCCCAATGTATCAAGTCCTGGCACGACACCTGGGGTCAACCAATCGGCCAATCGTGATAATTGCGTTAAGCCCAAACTGGTTTCTAATGCCGAGCTAATCACCGCCGTTTTGCCCAACGCATGCGCCCGACTCACCCATTGCTCAATGGTGGCCAGATCGCCGAGTAAACTGGGCTTAATCACCCAGGTCGAGACCCGATCGTTTTCAAGCAACGCCATATTTTGGCTATCGATTAGGCTCTCGTCCCACGCCAGGGGGTAGCCTAATGCCTGTGCTTGTACGAGCGATTGGTTAGGATCGCGACAAGGCTCTTCAATCCAGTGAATTCGCGCTTGGTGGGCTTCACTGAGCCCATTCCAAAAGCTGGCAAGTTGCTCAGGTTGCCAACGACGGTTCGCGTCAAGGCGCAGCCTCAAATCCGGCAACGCCTCTAACATGGTCGCGATCATTAACCGATCGCGGGCGACCTCATACTCCCCCACTTTAATTTTTGCCTCATAAGGCTGGCCCGCCGGTTGTTGCCCCAGCGTCACCAACAAGGCATCAGGATCCCCCGTACACACGGGCACATGACGAAAGCCTGACTGAGTGGGCAAACGCTTGTCTAACTCGGCTTGCGCGATACTTAGCCCCCATGCCACAGAAGGAGGCAGTTGTGGCATGGCAATATTACGATGATCACACCAAACCGCGGTGGCAGCAATTAACGCATGACGTGCCTCAGCAAAGGTTTCTTGGCTAAAACCGGGGAGCGGCGCCACTTCGCCCCAACCACGTTGTGCTCCCTCGCTTAATTCAACCACCAAGCCCTCTCTCTCCGTTAACGGCTGATCACGGACAAATAAACCGGCATTGACTGGCAAGGTGTAGTGATAAATCCGTGCCTGTCTCATAGTGACCTCTATGGATTACGTGGGAAACGATCAAATTCAGGGCGGCGTTTTTCATTAAAGGCATTGCGCCCTTCTTGCCCCTCATCGGTCATGTAAAACATCATGGTGGCGTTACCGGCCAGTTCTTGTAGACCCGCCTGCCCATCGCAGTCTGCATTCAACGCCGCTTTTAAGCAGCGCAACGCCATGGGGCTGTGTTGGAGCACTTCCCGGCACCAACGCACTGTCTCTCGCTCAAGCTCATCCAGTGGCACGACGGTGTTCACCAATCCCATGTCTACGGCTTCTTGCGCATTGTAGAAACGGCACAAGAACCAGATTTCACGGGCTTTTTTCTGCCCCACAATCCGTGCCATATAAGACGCCCCCCAGCCACCGTCAAAGCTGCCGACCTTGGGACCCGTTTGCCCAAACTGAGCGTTGTCGGCGGCGATGGTTAAATCACACATCATATGCAATACGTGGCCACCACCGACGGCATAGCCTGCAACAGCGGCAATGACGGGTTTGGGGCAGGTGCGGATCTGACGCTGAAAGTCCAGCACGTTCAAATGGTGCGTGCCTTCATCATCTTGATACCCGCCGTAGTCGCCCCGCACGGACTGATCGCCGCCGGAACAAAACGCCTTCTCTCCCAGCCCAGTGAGGATAATCACGCCCACTCGGCTGTCATAGCGCGCATCAGCCAACGCTTGCATCATTTCTTTTACCGTTTGAGGCCGGAATGCATTGCGTACCTGAGGGCGGTTAATGGTGATCCGAGCGATACCATCGGTGGATTTATGGTATAGGATATCGCTAAACGCATGCTCAGTCGGTTCCCACTCAATCGGCGCGTAAAGCTCTTTTTCTGTCATTCCCGGCGTGACAGCCATAGTGTCTCCCCTTCCTCGGTTGCTTGGGACAAAGCCCGTCATAAAGATAAAAAGTCAAGCGAGTGCGTGACTTTGCGTGAGTACCTGCACAAACCTATCTGGATTTTCAACATGGCTGTTGTGCCCTGCCCCTTCTATCGGCGTGGCGGGGATCCCGGTGTGTTGCCATAGTGAATGTGCAAGTGAGGTAAATTTGTTGTCGTGCTCTCCACAAAGGTAGTCAATCGTGACGCCTTGTCGAAAGGCTTCACCCAGCCCCGCGCGTAAATTCGCCTGGCGACCCAAAGAGGTCGCCAATAGCATTTTCGCCACGGCGGGGCCGTGATTATTTCCCCGCTCAAGCACTAAAGCGGTACGCTGGTCAGACGTGAGTGACTGGAAGACGGTTTGCTGGTACCAATCATTTAACACCTCTGACAGGGTTTGATGCGCAAAGCGCGCCGCCCACTGGCTATCTTGTGTCAGCCGCTTGCGTCGTTGGTGGCTATCCGCCAAACCTGGGTGACCCGCTTCCAAGAAGACCGCGCGCCAAAGACTGGGTTGAGTGCAGACAAGATGCATGGCAAGGCGCGCGCCGAGCGAGTATCCGACTAAACATGCCTTTTGATGCCCCCACACCTGGTAACACGTTTGTCGTATTGCTGCGACTGTCGTGGCAAAGTCAACGGCTTGATAGCTCACACTGCTACCATGACCAGGCAAATCAATGCACAGCCAATGACAATGGTGCATTTTATCGGTCACCGTACGCCAATCTTCTCCGCTACCTAAAAAACCATGGAGAAACACCACTTTCTTTCCATGCCGATCGCCGCCTTGTTGGTAACTAAGCATGTGTCCCCCTGGCTGCCATGGCAGCTAAGCACTCGCTGAGTACCTGTCCCGCTTCTCCGGCCGGTGTCACCACTTCAATCACATCAGCCCCAGGGGTGGTGAGTGCCTGACTCACGCTTCGCACGAGATCATCTGGGGTCACGGGTTGATGGAAACCCAAAGAGAATTGCGCCGCGATGTGTTCAAAACCTAGATCATGCGGCATCCGGTAGTAGGTATCACAAAGGGTTTGATCAACCGGCAGCGCATCAAAAATGCCACCGCCATTGTTATTCAGGATAAGGATGGCGGCCGGCGCAGACGTCTCCCGCCATAATGCGAGGCTATTAAGATCGTAAAGTGCACTGGTATCACCCAACACCACTAACATTGGCTGAGCGCGGTATCGCTGCACCCCAGCGGCACAGGCGAGTAAACCATCAATGCCCGAGGCGCCACGGTTGGCAAATACCCGATGGTGAGCAAGGTGAGACCAAATATCCGCTAAGCGGATCGCCAAGCTGTTACCGATAAAAACATCCGCGTGGTGAGGCAACATCGCCGGCAGAGTTTGAAAGACATTGTGTTCCGACAAAGGGGAAGTCGGTATGGCGGCGGCCGCCAGTTGCATTTGATACTTGGCACCGTTGACTAGGGCGCATTGCCACGCGCTCACATGCGTCGAATCAGCTATCGCGTCAGAATGTGCACTGTCGACGGCATCAGTCAGTGCATTTAACCACAACCGCCACTGGGACGGCGGCACGACAAACTGTTCGACAGACAAATGATGAGGGGCAAGTGACTGTGTGTGTTCGCTGATCAGCCAGTAGTGAGCTTGCGTTTGCGCCAGCCATTGGCCAAGGCGTTTAGACACCAACCGCCCACCGAGCTGAATCACCCATTGGGCTTGATTCAATTGCTGGAAAAGATCGGGATGGTTAAGCCACAGATCGTAGCCAGGTGCACTGCTCGCCACCCCTGCCTGTGGATCGGCCAAGATAATGGCATGAAGCGAATTCGCTAACCGCTCCACGGCCTCGGACAGCCCCTCTGGCACGGCACCAAGTACAATTACCGTTCGTGGTCCTCCATCAGTCGGCGTCCACCAAGGCGGCCATTCAGGCATCGCAGAACAGCGAGCTTGATGGTGGCGGGTATAACGCTGGCCGCTTTGCCACCAGTGGGCAACAGACTCGCGAAGCTTTTCCTCCTCTGTCTCATCGCGATTGCCATAAAAAGGCTCACGAAACGGACAGTTAATATGGACGCTCCCCCCTTGCTCAGCCTGACGTGCAAGTAGCTGATCCACTTTGGTGAGTAACGCCGGCAAAGGGATCTCAGCGGTCGGCGCCGGAAGCGCCAATTCAGCGGTCACATGAGAAGAAAACAGGCCTGATTGGGTAATCGCTTGGTTCGCGCCACAATCCATTAATTCAAACGGGCGGTCAGCAGAAAGAATCACTAACGGTTCACCGGTTAAGCCACTCTCTACCACGGCAGGCAGCAAATTTGCCACCGCAGTGCCTGAGGTCACAATCACCGCGACAGGCTCACAGATACTCTTGGCCAAACCAAGGGCAAGGTAACCCAGCCCGCGCTCATCAAAGTGACGGTGGATTGTCACCGGACGTTGGGGATGCTGACTTTGTTTCACCGCGGCCAGCGTCAAGGGTGTGGAGCGTGAACCGGGCGCGACACAAATATGCCTGATGCCTAGGCGCGATAGCTCTTCTATCACAACCTCTGCCCAGGTGTGTGTGAGAGAAAGCGACATTAGCAGGCTCCGAGTCTGATGGCGTCTTTTTCAGGCACCGTGCAAGCAGGCAAACACTGACGGAGAGTCGTGAGCTTATTGTCCAGCTCTTGCCACTCAGCATCCGGATCCGAGCCAGGGACAATACCGGCGCCGGCATATAAGTCCACGGTATTCTCTGTCACTTGTGCACTGCGTATTGCCACACAAAACTGGCTTTCACGCTGAGAAAGATAACCGACCGCACCGCTATAACGGCCACGAGCAATGCCTTGCTCGGCTAAAAAGGTACGCGCATTTTCACGGGGCAATCCGGCCACCGCGGCGGTGGGCTGTAAGGCACTGAGCAGCACAGTATCATCAACACCAGGCCCGATGATGGCGCTGATTCGACGACGTAAATGCTGAAGATGGCGAAGCACAATCAGATGCGGTTCAGGGTCAACCGTAATGGTTAACGCATGACGGCGAAGTCCGGCGAAAATATCGTCCACCACCAGCTGATTCTCGTGCACGTTTTTCGTGTCACTTAATAGCCACTCGCCAAGATGATGATCTTCACTAAAGCTTGCGCCACGACGAACTGTCCCTGCTACCGCTTCTGTGGTCACACGACAATCGCGACGGCGGTATAGCCGCTCTGGGGTTGAGCCAACAAAAGCGTCATCAGGGCCGGTTGCAAAAAGGAAGTGAAAACTCTCGACATTGTGCTGTTGGCTATGCTGTAACAGCTGGCCGGCACTGATCGGCGCATTGAGCGACAGACGCGTTTGACGTGCCAGCACCACTTTTTGTAGTGCGGTCTGCTCCATGTGTGTCAACGCACAACGGACAGATTGACACCACTGAGCGTGGTTGGGGGTATGTGTCTCTTCACGGACAACCGCTTGCCCTGCTGCCAAAGGACGGCCTTGCCAAATCACCTGATTAAGTACCGCTTGGCTGTCACACGCCGTGGTGAGATTAATACTCAGCTGCCATTGCTGGTCACGCCTGACGAGCTCAACCACTGGCAAGAAAAAATCACCACAGCCGGGTGCATCATCAAAGGCCACACAGCCCCAAATGCGCTGGTCAGGCAACAGACTGGCTTGGGCCGCATGAAGCTGAGAAAACTGATGGCTAGCGCCCAGTGCCAATACCTCTTCACGACCATCGCGTGATTGCCAGTAGGTTTTCGGGTAAATAGGCTGTGCATCCAACCAAGCAACGGGCGACAAATCACCTGGCCAAGTAAACGCCATGGTCAATTGTGCAGGCGCTTGACTGATCGCTACTTGGCTTTGTAAATGATTAGCCGCTTGAATCAAGGTAGTCACGACATCCTCCAACCGCCTAGGCGGCAGTGCTCTTTGCAAGTCAATCCGTACTCTTTTATGTAGCACGTTATTCTTGCTTATCAGTCTACCTGTGAGCGTCTTTTACAAATATGCGCTAGATCAGTTATCTGTCAAACTTGGTCGATTTTTTTGCGCCATTCCTAGCAGTGAAACTTTATCTGCCCAAGTCTTTCGAATTGGCAAACAAATAGTGTAAGTTACCAAAAAAGCCTAATAACAATTTTCACCTTTTTATTTACAGGAACGTTAATGCAACCTATTGGAATGTCCGCCAAGCTGGATGATGTCTGCTACGACATTCGCGGTCCAGTGATGAAAGAAGCGAAACGCCTCGAAGAAGAGGGCCACCGCATTCTTAAGCTGAATATCGGTAACCCCGCCCCGTTCGGTTTTGATGCCCCCGATGAAATCTTGGTGGATGTGATCCGCAACCTCCCCACCTCGCAAGGATATTGCGATTCAAAAGGGCTCTACTCCGCCCGTAAAGCCGTGGTGCAACACTACCAAAAGCGCGGCTTGATGGACTTAGACGTTGAAGACGTCTATTTGGGCAACGGTGCCTCCGAGCTTATCGTGATGGCCATGCAAGCCCTGCTTAATAATGGTGACGAGTTACTGGTGCCCTCACCCGACTATCCACTTTGGACGGCGGCGGCATCTTTATCAGGGGGCAAGCCTGTCCATTACCTTTGCGATGAAGAGTCGGACTGGTATCCAGACTTAGACGATATCAAACGTAAAATCACGCCCAGCACCCGCGGGATTGTCCTGATTAACCCCAATAACCCAACGGGGGCTGTTTATAGTCGCGACTTTTTGTTGCAAGTGGTGGAGATCGCGCGCCAGCATAATCTGATCATTTTTGCGGACGAAATCTACGATAAAATTCTCTACGACGGGGCGCAGCACTACTCTATCGCCACCTTAGCACCGGATGTACTGTGCTTGACCTTTAATGGCTTATCCAAGGCCTACCGAGTCTGTGGCTTTCGCGCCGGCTGGATGCTGGTCACAGGGCCGAAACAACATGCACGCGGTTACATCGAAGGCCTTGAGATGCTGGCATCGATGCGGCTTTGTGCTAATGTCCCGATGCAGCATGCGATTCAAACGGCGTTGGGGGGATACCAGAGCATCAACGAGCTTATCTTACCCGGCGGTCGGTTGCTGGAGCAGCGCGACAAAGCCTATGAGCTTATCAACCAAATTCCAGGGGTGAGCTGTAAAAAGCCGAAAGGCGCGCTCTATCTCTTCCCGAAAATCGACACCAAACGGTATAACATTCATAACGATGAAAAGTTAATGCTCGACTTTTTATTGCAAGAGAAAGTGCTCATGGTGCATGGAACGGGCTTTAATTGGCACCAACCCGACCATTTCCGGCTTGTCACCTTGCCGCGCGTCGATGACTTGGAGATGGCTATCAGTCGCTTTGAACGCTTTCTCAGCGGGTACAGCCAAGAGAGCTAGTGGGTGTTACCTGTCGATAACGCAAGCACGTGCGACACGGCTTGCGTTATGTTATTGATCACCGTATTCCGTTTATAACGCCCTTATTCGTATGTCTCGATACTGCTCTCGCTGCCATAAAGCCCACGCCATCTGCATTTGCGATGCCATCACCAAGATTGATAATCCCAATCCCGTGATCCTGCTTCAGCACCCTGATGAAGTCTCGCACCCAAAGAACAGTGCCTGTCTGCTGAGCCTTTCGCTACAACAAAGCGTGACCTTCGTCGGAGAAGATTTTAGCCAGCATTCCCCGCTGAATGCGTTATTGGCGGATCCGGACATTACTTATGCCGTGCTCTACCCCGGTGAAAACGCGATGGCACTCAGTGAGATGACGGCCCAAGGTGCGAGTGCCAAACAAGGGGTTATTTTGCTGGATGGGACCTGGAAAAAAGCCTACAAAATGTATCAGTTGTCGACCAATTTACAGGCACTTCCGAGTATCCGTATTGACGCCTGTGCGCCAAGCCAATATCAGATTCGTAAAAGTCGGAAGCCGGGTGCCCTGTCCACCCTCGAGGCCGGCTATATGGCACTGAGTCAACTCAGTGGCGACCCCACACGCTATCAGCCGTTGCTCGACAGTTTTGACCTTCTCGTTCAGCGCCAGCTCGCCTTTATACCCAATGCGAGCAAGCGCCACGACTGAGCAAGCGACTTGCTTAGTGTCCCGCACACTGAGGGCGTCATCACCCACGCTCGTCCCCGATCGCTAGCGAATCGCGTACAGCGGACCATTACTGGCGGCGGTAAACATGGTGCTGTGGAGCTTTTGCGCAAAGCTGTCAGTCATCGACGACAGGTAATCGGCAATCACTCGCATCCCTGATTGGCCGTTCGCTCGGGCGGCCAGCCAGTCGCGTCGATAATCCGTCGGCAACAAACGCTCGGGATCAGAGGCAAAGGCATCAAACAACTCCATGACCAACTGTTGGCCCTTGTACTCCACCACCTGAAGCTCTGGCTGTTTAACCACAAATTCACTGACAAAGCGCTTTAGCACCTCCAAAACACCGGCCATGACCTCAGTCAAATAGGCATTCCACGCCAATAGCGGAGAGGTAAAACTGTGGGTGCCATCTTGATTGGTCGGCGCGATCTCCACTGAGGTCAATAACGTATTGACCAGGGCGCCAATCGCGTCCTTACGCTCGTACGGAGGACCAAACATTTGCTCACTTAGCTCACCAATGTTGGCCTCGAGCCATGGGTCACCACACTCTGCCAAATGGCTTGCTACTGACTCTTGCCATTGCTCCCTCGTCACTAGGCCCATCACGATGGCATCTTCCAAGTCATGGACGCCATAAGCGATATCATCGGCCAGCTCCATGATGGAGCAATCGATTGATTTATAGCGTGTTTTGCGGTGTTGATCCGTTGCCGTGTGATCGCGAAACGCTAAAAATAACGCGCGATCCGCCTCATTTAATGGCGCGAGCACCCAATCTCGCCGCGCTTTATCATCATCATAAATGCCCTTGGCGGGTTGCCACTCCCGCGCTTTGAGATGGCGAAAGTCGTTAACGGGCGCAGGCTGATTGCCATTGTGAGCGGCACTGATCAATGCGGGGTACTTCATCACACCAAGCAAGGTGCGACGTGCCAAGTTCATCCCATGCTCTTGTGTATAAGGCTCAAGCAGCGTGACAATGCGAAAGGTTTGCGCATTGCCCTCAAACCCTCCGTCATTGCGCATCATGTAATTCAATGCGATTTCGCCCCCATGGCCGTAAGGTGGATGACCGATATCGTGAGCCAAACAGAGGCTTTCCATCAAACCGGTCGACGGAAGTAGTGGGCGAAATGCTGGTTGTTTCTCTTTGAGCTGCGCGACGATGCCGGTACCAATTTGCGAGACCTCAAGTGAATGGGTTAACCGAGTCCGATAAAAGTCGCTGTGCTCGGCACCGAGCACCTGGGTTTTTGCTTGCAAGCGTCGAAAGGCAGCTGAGTGCAGAATCCGCGCACGATCGCGTTGGTACGCCGTGCGTTTATCATGACGACGCTTTTTCTGCTCATTTGTCATCTGGCGAATTTGCCAGGCGTCAGATAGGTCAAAATCCATCATCACTGATCTCATCCAACGACAGTGTAAAACTATCCACAAAAGTGGCCATAAAGTAATCGCTCGCCGGAGAGCGCCTTTTCTCTAACGAGGCTTCCAGCCGCTTCTTCGCTTGCTCAAACTCATGGTTCCCTGCTGCAATCTCTTCCAGGCATTTTAAATAAGCACATAAGGTGTCGGCCTGTTTCACCAGTTGGTAATCATCCGGCGCGATGTGGTCTGAGTCTATTAGCCCGCTATATTCCTCTTGTAACTCAGGCGGCAGCATCGCGATAAGCTTTTTCTCGGCCATTTTCTCTATTTTTTTATACTCCCCCGCAATGGATGGATTGAAGTACTTTACTGGGGTAGGCAAGTCACCCGTGATCACTTCGCTGCAATCATGGAACATCGCTAATACCGCGATACGCTCGGGTTGATAGTGACCATTGAAGCGTTTGTTATTGATTAACGCTAACGCATGCGCCACAAAGGCAACCTGTAAACTATGTTCAGAGATGTTTTCGGCGGAAACATTGCGCATCAGTGGCCAACGATAAATCAGCTTCATTCGCGCAAGGTGGGCAAAAAAGTGGCTTTGTTTTTGAGTCATCGCATCCTGCTACCATGCTACACATCGCTGTCATTGTGTGCATTCAAGCCAGCAGACACAAGTATTATTCGCGCAAAGCGCCAAACACCACTTTGCGCGAGTATGGTTACACCTTTATGAGGTCTCGGTTTTTATCCAATGTTGAGGGACCAATGCCTTTGACCTCCATCAGTGCGTCTGGCGAGCTAAATTCACCGTGGGCTTGGCGATACTCAATAATGGCCTTGGCCTTGGCCTTCGCCGGGCCAATCCCCTTGAGTTGCTCTGATAACTGCTGCTCACTCGCGGTATTGATGTTAACGGAAAGACGTTCAACTTGCTCAGTCGCTTGAGCGGCGTTTTCATCAGCACTCCAACTCACCGGCGCCGTCACCAACGCAAGGGCAAAGAACAGACAGGATAAAAGGTGTTTCATGATTTCACTCCTTGTAGAAATGTCAGCCTTACCCTAAGTCTGCGCTCGCCTATTTGCATGTGAGCGATAAAAGAAAAACGACGCAGGACAAAGTCCTAGCGCCGTTTTTCTTACTCAAGCAAAGAGGGTGCGAGAGAGATCGAACTCCTGCTGCCCACTCGCTTACTGGGTATCTGACTCCGCGTAAGTCACATCCACCTCTTCGCGCAACGCTTGTAAGGTCGCAGACAGTGACATGTTACTCATCGCGCGTTGAACACGCGCCGCCATTTGGCTTTGCGGGCTGATATCTGGCACCTCAGGCACCATCACCTTATCCAGTGCCACAACCACCACATCACCTTGACGGTTTTGCGTCACGCCATAGCTGGCGTTGTCAGATGCTGGCTGTGGCAGAGAAAACGCCAGCTCAGCGACGGCTTGTTGCTGAGAAACACGGTTGAGTGTGATGGGGGCACTGAAGGTGTAATCGCTCCCCGTTACCTCACCGCTTTCTTCGAGTTGGGCAATCAAGTCACCGGCGGTTTCTTTTGCTTGCTCTTGGCCTTTCTCGGCGGCGAGCGTTTCGCGAACTTGGTCTTTCACTTCCGCAAAACTAAGCTGTTTTTCCGGCTTCACATCATCAAGGCGCACAACAATCGCATGCTCCCCAGACAACTCAATCAACTCTGAGTTAAGCCCGTTTTCACGTACGTCATAGCTGTCAAGTGCTTGCTGGATCTGAGGACGAGCCATCAAGCCAGTCGCCGCGTCTAACGCAAAATAATCGGTATACTGCACCTTGCTGTTCACCGCATCAGCCGCAGGCTCCAAACCATTCGCCTCTTCAAAAGCGACTTCAGCCAGTGTGGTAGACTGCGCGTAGAAACGATCCGCCGCGCGCGCTTGTTGCAATTCGGCTCGGATATCGTCTTTTACCTCTGCAAGCGGTGTCACATCCGCCGGATCAATATCGTCTAAACGGATAATATGATAGCCAAAGTCAGATTGAACGAGCCCAGAGACATCGCCTTTCTCTGACAGCGCATACGCCGCGTTCTCGAACGCCGGATCCATCACATCAGGTTCAATCCAGTCCAGCGACCCACCCTGCTCAGCACTGAAGGTGTCATCAGACATTTCCTTCGCTAAAGCAGCAAATGCGGCGCCTTGATTCAGGCGCTCTAGCGCTTGCTGGGCTTTGGCTTTAGCCTCATCACCTGTCCCTTCAATCAGGATGTGGCTCACTTTACGACGTTCTTGTGAGCCATACTGAGACTGGTTCTCTTGGTAATAAGTCGCGATGGCTTCATCCGAGACCTGAACCTCATTAGCCAGCCCCTCCCCCGTGAGCTCTACATAAGCGACTTTGACCATGCGAGGCTGGATATAATCGTCTCGGTTAGCTTGATAGTATGCTTCCAGCTCGTCGTCCGTTAGCGATACCTGCTCTGCAAAATCAGCCACTGGGAGCGTGATGGTGCGCACTTGGCGGCTTTGCGCCTCTAAGCGATACAGATTCTCTAACTCACTGGGCAAGACAAAGCCTGAGCCTTGTAGGCCATTAACCAGCTGCTGACGCATTAAGTCTGTGCGCATATAGTTGGCAAATTCATCGGCACTCATGCCCGTTTGGCGCAGAGCGGCCTGATAACGATCGTTATTAAACTGTCCGCCTTGACGGAACTGTGGCATCGCTCTAATCGCCGCTTTGACTTGCGCATCACTCACACGCAAACCGAGTTCGCTAGCCGCCTGCTCTAACAGCAAGTCATTGATCATTCGATCTAAGATATTTTGACGAAAACGCTTCACATACTCTGGGTTGCCCAGCAGTTGGTTAAACTGCTCTCCGGCTTGTTGCTGCATACGAGCACGTTCGTTTTGATAAGCTCGATCGAGCTCTGCACGGCTGATTTCTTTATCACCGACGGTTGCAGCGGGCGGGTTGGAACCGCCTGCCAGATAGCTGCCGACACCGGCAAAAGCAAAGGAAAAGATGATAAGGCTTAAAATGATCTTCACCGCAAGACTATTGGTGCCTTCGCGTATACGTTCCATCATAACTGGCCGGTACTCCAACTGGTTTGGGCTGGTTGTCTTTCAACTAAAAAGGCGCATCATGTGATGCGCCTTTACGCTCTTGTGCGCCGAATTATACGCGGTTGTTAGTGGCTTTGCAGCTCTAGCGCCCCGTCAAACGCGAATAATTCGGCAGCGAGTCACGAGGATTACTCGTTAACGGCGTCTTTTAACGCTTTACCCGCTTTAAAGCCTGGTACTTTGGCCGCCGCGATATCAATTTCAGCGCCCGTTTGTGGGTTACGGCCCTTGCGTGCAGCGCGTTCGCGTACAGAGAAGGTGCCAAAGCCCACTAGCGCGACCTGGTCGCCTGACTTCAACGTGTCAGACACCGCCTCGACGAAGGCATCCAATGCACGGTTCGCTGAGGCCTTAGAAATATCCGCACCTTCTGCAATATGATCAATCAGTTCCGACTTATTCACTTTTTCATCCCCTTAGATTACATCTCCGCAAACCTATCAATGTTGCGGTATTCAATAACAGACGCTTTGTCGACGAAAGACGTTGAAAGCGCGCTTGCCCGCCCCATGCAGGCAATGCGTCAAAGCAACGTTAGCGAGCAAAAAAAACGCTGACAAGCCTTTTACTGCCTGTCAGCGTTTTACGTTGCTTAATTTTGCTGCATGTCACTCTTTTCGGCGTTAACCAGCTCAATACCGAGCGGATTATTCTCTAGCGCAATGGTTAAAACCTCATCAATCCAGCGCACTGGATGGATAGATAAGTCCTCTTTGACGTTGGCAGGAATGTCCTCCAGATCGCGCTCGTTCTCTTTTGGAATGACAACGGTTTTGATACCCCCACGACGCGCAGCCAATAGTTTTTCTTTCAAGCCACCAATCGGGAGCACTTCACCACGTAAGGTGATCTCGCCGGTCATTGCCACATCGGAACGCACGGAGTTACCGGTTAAGCTTGAAACTAACGCGGTACACATCGCGATACCTGCGCTCGGTCCGTCTTTCGGGGTAGCGCCTTCAGGGACGTGGACATGAATATCACGCTTCTCGTAAAAGTCGCTATTGATACCCAGTTTGTCAGCACGGCTACGCACCACGGTCATCGCCGCTTGCACCGACTCTTGCATCACATCGCCCAGCGAGCCTGTGTGCGTCAGTTTGCCTTTACCTGGCATCGCTTCGGTCTCGATAGTGAGCAAGTCGCCACCCACTTCGGTCCAAGCAAGCCCAGTCACTTGGCCAACCCGGTTTTGCTCATCCGCTTTACCATAATCAAAGCGGCGGACGCCTAAGTAATCTTGCAAGTTCTCATCCGTCACCGTCACTTGCTTGAGCTCGCTATTAAGCAGAATTTCTTTGACCGTCTTGCGACAAAGTTTAGAAATCTCGCGCTCAAGGTTACGCACGCCCGCTTCGCGTGTGTAGTAACGAATAATGCCGACAATGGCCGAGTCTTCAATCGTGATCTCATGCGGTTTCAAGCCATTACGAGCCACTTGCTTGTCAATCAAATGCTGCTTAGCAATGTTGAGCTTCTCGTCCTCGGTGTAACCAGACAGGCGGATCACTTCCATCCGATCCAGCAGTGGGCCGGGGATATTCATCGAGTTAGATGTGGCCACGAACATCACATCCGAGAGATCGTAGTCAACCTCTAGATAATGATCGTTAAACGCATTGTTTTGCTCAGGATCAAGCACCTCAAGCAGCGCCGATGAGGGATCGCCACGCATGTCAGACGACACCTTATCGATTTCATCGAGCAGGAACAGCGGGTTACGGACGCCCACTTTCGACATCTTCTGGATAAGCTTGCCAGGCAATGAGCCGATATAGGTGCGACGATGGCCACGGATTTCCGCTTCATCACGTACGCCACCCAACGCCATACGGGTATATTTACGCCCAGTGGCGCGAGCAATAGACTGCCCTAGCGAGGTTTTACCCACCCCTGGCGGTCCCACTAAGCAAAGAATCGGGCCTTTCAGCTTCTTCATCCGATTTTGTACCGCGAGGTATTCCAAAATACGGTCTTTGACGCGCTCAAGGCCATAGTGGTCGGCATTGAGCACTTCTTCCGCGCGGGCTAAATTCTTTTTCACTTTTGAGCGTTTTGCCCATGGCACACTAATCATCCAATCGATATAGCTGCGTACCACGGTGGCTTCCGCCGACATCGGAGACATCATTTTCAGCTTTTGCAGTTCTTGCTCGGTTTTTTCCCGCGCCTCCTGCGGCATTTTTGATTCTTCGATTTTCTGCTTCAGCGCTTCAAACTCGTCCGGCGCATCATCCAGCTCACCCAGCTCCTTCTGAATGGCTTTCATTTGCTCATTGAGGTAGTACTCGCGCTGGCTCTTTTCCATTTGCTTTTTAACGCGTCCACGAATGCGCTTCTCAACCTGAAGCAAGTCAATCTCAGACTCCATCATGGTCATCAGGTATTCGAGACGCTCGGAAATATCAACGATTTCCAACACGTTTTGCTTGTCTTCAAGCTTAAGCGGCATGTGGGCAGCAATGGTATCAGCAAGACGCGCCGCCTCTTCAATGCCATTTAAGGATGTCAGTACTTCTGGCGGGATCTTTTTGTTGAGCTTGATAAAGCCTTCAAACTGGCTGATCGCCGTGCGAACCAACACTTCCTGCTCACGCTCATCCAAGCTTGGCGTGGTCAAATACTCGGCCTGCGCAGTGAAGAAATCATCTTCACTAAACTGATCGATGCGCGCACGCTGCATCCCTTCAACCAGCACTTTCACCGTGCCATCTGGAAGTTTAAGAAGCTGGAGAATGGTTGCCACCGTCCCAACGGTGTATAAATCTGAGATACTTGGATCATCAGTGGCGGCATCTTTTTGCGCAACCAGTAGAATCTGTTTGTCGTTGTCCATCGCCGCTTCAAGGCAGCGTATCGACTTTTCCCTTCCCACAAAAAGCGGGATCACCATGTGAGGATAAACCACCACATCCCGAAGTGGCAGCACCGGAATGTCAATGCGCTCGGAACGCTCCAAGTTCATATGCTTCTCTCTTCCGTTCAATCTGATTATGAGTATATGGGGTCTGTTGGACAGGTTTCAACGGCTCAACCGTCAGAAAATAAAAAAGGGAGTTGTCACTCCCTTTTTCTATATCACTGATAACCTTGTGTAACGATATTACTCGCCACCCGCCGCTTGGTTATCCGTGTGTTCATACATCAGTAGAGGTGCAGATTCGCCTCGGATCACTGAATCGTCAATCACCACTTTGCTCACGTCTTTCATTGACGGTAAGTCGTACATGGTATCCAACAACACAGCTTCGACAATCGAGCGTAGGCCACGTGCACCCGTTTTACGCTCCATCGCTTTTTTGGCGATAGCACGCAGTGCGTCGTCTCGAAACTCCAGCTCCACCCCGTCGAGTTCAAGCAACGCGCCATACTGCTTGGTCAACGCGTTTTTCGGCTCGCGCAGAATTTGCACTAAGGCATCTTCGTCAAGCTCTCTCAACACCGCGGTGACGGGTAGACGGCCAATAAATTCAGGGATCAGGCCATACTTCACCATGTCCTCGGGCTCAACTTTGCCGAAGAACTCATCGGCTGAACGGTCCGTGGCGCCTTTAACCTGCGCACCAAAGCCAATGCCAGAGCCTGTATCGACACGCTGCTCAACCACTTTATCGAGCCCCGCAAACGCACCGCCACAGATAAACAGGATTTTCGACGTGTCTACTTGCAAAAATTCCTGCTGTGGATGCTTACGTCCTCCCTGAGGAGGAATCGACGCGACTGTTCCTTCTACCAATTTAAGCAGTGCTTGTTGCACCCCTTCCCCAGAAACGTCTCGGGTAATAGACGGGTTGTCGGATTTACGAGAGACCTTGTCAATCTCATCGATATAGACGATACCACGCTCCGCTTTGGCGACATCATAATCGCACTTTTGCAACAGCTTCTGGATAATGTTTTCCACGTCTTCACCGACATAACCGGCCTCGGTCAATGTGGTGGCGTCTGCCATGGTAAATGGCACATCCAAAAAGCGCGCAAGCGTTTCGGCCAGTAATGTTTTACCACTACCGGTAGGGCCGATCAGCAAGATGTTACTCTTGCCCAGCTCCACGCCATCTGCGCTTTTGTCACCGTTTCGCAAGCGTTTGTAGTGGTTGTAGACTGCAACCGAGAGCACTTTTTTCGCTTGCTCTTGGCCAATGACATAATCGTCAAGGTGTGCACGAATTTCACTCGGCGCGGGTAAGCTATCTCCCTCGCGCTTTGGCATCACTTCTTTAATTTCTTCACGGATAATGTCATTACACAGGTCAACACACTCATCACAAATGTAGACCGATGGCCCGGCAATTAACTTACGAACTTCGTGTTGGCTCTTACCACAGAATGAGCAGTAAAGCAGCTTTCCGCTTCCACCGTCTTTTCGCTTGTCTGTCATTCGCTAACCTCTTTGGGGCCTTTGCCCGTCGTTGCCTTATGTTGAGTTTACAACAAATCGGCCACTTTTTCCGACCCAACCACTGACAAGCTTTGCGCTTGTTCACGCAGCTTGCTTGATTTCAACGCCCTAAGGCATGTTGGGTTTAGTCTCGTTGACTTAATACGGCGTCAACCAAGCCATAGTCCACCGCTTCCTGTGCCGCCATGAAGTTATCACGGTCGGTGTCACGTTCAATCACTTCCATCGGCTGGCCTGTGTGCTCAGCCAACAGGGTGTTGAGGCGGTGCTTGGTTTTGATCATTTCTTGGGCATGAATTTCAATGTCAGACGCTTGGCCTTGGAAGCCCCCCAGCGGCTGGTGAATCATGACCCGTGAATTCGGTAGGCAATAACGTTTGCCTTTGGCTCCACCCGCCAACAGGAACGATCCCATTGAGCACGCTTGGCCCGTACACAGGGTGCTGACATCAGGCTTGATAAACTGCATGGTGTCATAGATCGCCATGCCTGCCGTGACCACGCCACCTGGCGAGTTGATGTACAAATAAATGTCTTTTTCTGGGTTTTCTGACTCTAAGAACAGCATCTGCGCCACAATCAAATTTGCCATTTGATCTTCCACTTGCCCAGTGAGGAAGATGATGCGTTCTTTTAGCAGGCGAGAGTATATATCGTAAGAGCGCTCGCCGCGCGAGGTTTGTTCCACCACCATAGGAACAAGGGCGTCCATAATTGGCGGCATGGCATTATTGTGTTGTTGGCTCATAGCGTAATATCCCTAATCGAATTCGTTATAACTCTTGCCTTAACCAAGGTTTAGCACAAAACGCTGTAACAGGTCACTAAAATCTTAAATCGATGCACGCAGCTTAATGATCCAGCGAGGTTTTTTATGGCTAAAACGTCTCGCACTCTTGACGGTTAAGCGGCCAATATAGCGACGCAGTAGATGGAAAAAATGGCCCAAATGACAAGTCATTAGGGCCATTGTAAGCAAATCCATTTACGCAGTGTCAATGCGACACAAACGTTTTTTAACCTTGATTAAGCTTGCTGAGAAGCGTTCATCAAGTCACTAAAGCCGACTTCAGCTTCGGTGACAGTGGCTTTTGCCAGTAGCGCATCAATCGCTTGCTCTTCTAGCGCGACGTTGCGCATGTTTTCCATCAGCTTCTCGTCTTTCTCGTAGTAAGCGACAACTTCTGCTGGATCTTCATACGCAGATGCCATTTCTTCGATCAGTGCTTTAACACGCTCATCATCAGCTTCAAGCTCTTCTGACTTGATCACTTCCCCAAGCAGAAGACCGACGCTTACACGGCGTTTAGCTTGCTCTTCGAACAGCTCACGTGGTAGCTGAGAAGCGCTATCCATGTTGCCGCCAAAGCGTTGTGCCGCTTGCTGACGCAAGGTGCCAATTTCTTGCTCAATCAGCGCAGACGGTACGTCGATTTGGTTTTGCTCAACCAAGCCGTCAAGTACCTGCTCTTTCACCTTGTTCTTGATCGCTTGCTTGAGCTCGCGATCCATGTTTTTACGCACTTCCGCTTTCAGGCCTTCTACGCTGCCATCGGCAATACCAAAGCGCTGTACAAACTCTTCTGTCAGCTCAGGTAGCTCTTGCTCTTCCACCTTGTGCAGTTTAATCGCAAACTGCGCCGCTTTACCTTTTAGGTTCTCAGCGTGGTAGTCGTCTGGGAAGTTCACATCGATAGTGAATTCTTCACCCGCTTTTTTACCCACTAGGCCGTCTTCAAAGCCTGGGATCATACGACCTTGGCCCATTTCTAGTTGGAAGCCTTCAGCTTTACCGCCTTCAAACTCTTCACCGTCGATGGTACCCACAAAGTCTAAGGTGACACGGCTGTTGTCTTTCGCTTCACCGTCTGCTTCTACCCAGCTCGCTTGTTGCTTGCGCAGGGTATCAAGCATCTCGTCCACATCACTTTCTTGAACGTCTGCTTTTGGCTTCTCAACGCTGATAGCATCTAGGCCTTGAAGCTCAACCTCTGGGTACACTTCAAAGTCAGCTTTAAAGACCAAATCTTTACCCGCTTCGTTTTCAACGGGTGTAAAGCTTGGCGCCCCTGCTGGGTTCACTTTTTCTTGAATCATGGCTTCGATGAAGTGACGCTGCATCACTTCGCCCAGCACGTCTTGGCGTACTGTGTCACCGTACATGCGTGACACCATCTTCAATGGAACTTTACCTTTACGGAAACCATCAAAACGACGATTCTTAGCGATATTGCGTAGCTCTTTAGTGACTGCGTCATCGATGTTGGCAGCAGGCACTGTGATGGTCATTTGGCGCTTAAGGCCTTCGGTGGTTTCAACGGTAACTTGCATTATAAATTTAACCTCAAATTTACTCAGGGGTACTGAGTGATGTTTACCAGTTTTACTGGTGGCATCATCTGAGCTATGAATCCGTCATAGCCCCTGCGAATCCGGATACACGCAAATGGCGTATCGAGCTATCTCATCCGAGACTGAAAATTAAGACGCGCTATTATAGCGGCACCCGTCAACTGAGTCGAGACAAGGGGCGACCGATGGCGTTTCAATATCAAAATTGGGGTGATATCTCACAATTCAACCGCGTGGGATCACACTTTTTACGGTTTTATGTGTGTTTGGTTATTTTCAGAGCAGTTCGGTGAGACAAACAGGGAAAAAAGCAGAATGGCGCGCCCTACAGGATTCGAACCTGTGACCCACGGCTTAGAAGGCCGTTGCTCTATCCAACTGAGCTAAGGGCGCACTGTCTTTACGCAGCGTGGATTATAAAGCGACGTTAGGCGTCGTCAACGCTTTTCCCTAAAATCTTGACGTGGTTGCTCAAAACCACATCATTTACTGGCTATGTATTCATGCGACGCGGTGAGGCGAGAACGCGAAATTGATGCTTTTCGTGTTTCAGTTTCGTCAAGCATCGTGCGAGCATGATCGGCTGAGTGCTTTTTTTTGCCTTCCCCCTCATTAAACTGCATTAGCAAACGTTTGCGTAATAGCTTTTAGGTGCGTTTTTTGTCACACTATTGCCAACATTGCTTTAGCCGAAGGATAGTTATGGCCGCACAACTCATTGATGGAAAGCTGATCGCGCAAACCGTGCGTCGAGAGGTTGCCGCCCGCGTTTCCGCTCGCACTCAAGCGGGACGTAGAGCCCCCGGATTGGCGGTAATTCTGGTCGGAGACGATCCTGCCTCCCAGGTTTATGTTGGCAGTAAACGTCGTGTCTGCGATGAAGTCGGTTTTGTGTCAAGGTCTTACGACCTCCCGGCTTCGTGCTCTCAACAAGAGTTACTCTCACTCATTGACACCTTAAATGCGGATGACAGCATTGATGGCATTCTCGTCCAACTGCCCTTACCTGCAGGGATTGATGCCACGTCCGTATTGGAGCGCATCCGCCCAGACAAAGATGTCGATGGGTTTCATCCCTACAATGTCGGTCGCTTGTGTCAACGCATGCCAACCCTGCGTTCTTGCACACCAAAAGGGATTATTACCCTCCTAGACCGCTACAATGTCCCTCTTCGTGGTAAACATGCGGTGATCGTGGGTGCCTCCAATATTGTTGGCCGCCCGATGACGTTAGAACTGCTATTGGCGGGCTGTACAACCACAACGTGCCACCGGTTTACCCAGGATTTAGAAGCCCATGTTCGACAAGCCGATGTGCTGGTTGTGGCGGTCGGTAAGCCTAAGTTTATTCCTGGCGATTGGATCAAGCCCGGCGCCATTGTGATTGATGTGGGCATTAACCGCATGGAAAACGGCAAGCTTATCGGCGACATCGAATATGAGCTTGCCTATGAAAAGGCTAGCCATATTACCCCTGTCCCAGGTGGCGTGGGCCCCATGACTGTCGCGACCTTGATTGAAAATACGCTCATGGCCTGTGAGCAATACCACGATGGTCACTAGCATGAGAGAGGGTCAAACTGGCCCTCTTTTTTTTTCAGGATACTAAATCCGTTTGTCCATCTTGGATGAGCTGATTTCGTCCCCCTGCCTTGGCTTGGTACAAACACCTATCTGCGCGCTGAACAAGTTCATCAATACGGGCATCGGCATGGACCATCCCTATACTGATGGTGATTGAAAACGCCTTATCATAGGGTGACCAAACGGTCTTTTCCAATTCTTCTCGCATCGCCTCAAGCCGGCGCACAAAGCTCTGCTCGTCATTGCCGTAGAGGATACAGAATTCCTCCCCACCGAAGCGAGCGACCATGTCCTCCGGAAAATAGCGTTTCATCATCTTTGCCAGCTCAATCAGCGTAATATCGCCGATATGATGCCCAAATTGATCATTGATCTTTTTAAAATGATCGACGTCGACCAGCGCCAAACTCCTCGGTCCCTTGTGTGAGCGTGTGTGAGGGTGCTCGAAAAAGTAACGTCGATTCCACACTTGGGTTAAATAATCCGTATTGGCCATATTGAATAGGCGACGCTCGGTATCGAGCGCATTCAGTGTGCTGTGCAAGCGACAATAAAATTCCTCTTGGTTAAACGGTTTGGCCAAAAAGTCATTCGCACCCGCTTTTAAAAACCGCGCCGTTAAGCTGGGATCTTCCTCACCCGATAAGCCTATAATCGCCAACTGGCCGTCTGTTTTCAGTTTGCGTAATGCCTTAACCACACTCACTCCATCCATTTCTGGCATGGTGTAATCGGTAATCACCAAAGAAATTCGCTTATCGCGCCGCACCATAGCCAATGCCTCTTGGCCATTTTGGGCCTCAAGGACATTGAGGTATTGCCGCTCTAATAAGCTGCGCACGTAACGACGGGCTGTCAGCGAATCATCCACAACTAACACATGGTGCTGATGGTTCTTTTCTAGGCGGTTGAGTAACGGCGCTATCGATGACACGCACGAGGGACTATCTTTGGGGATGTAATCAATCACGGTTTTGGCTAGCACACGTTCCCGAGTCCGAGCATCCATCATCGCAGTGAGTACAATCACTTTTATGTCCAACGACAAACATACGTCAATGATTTCACCGTCCTGCCCATCAGGCAGGCAGTAGTCGAGGATAGCACAAAGAAAGTCGGTCTCTTGGTTGAGGATCGTCTCTGCTTGTTCGATTGAGTTTGCTATACATGGGATGTATCCGGCCTTTCGTATCTCGGCTTCAAGTAACCGCCTGAAAGGTCGACTATCTTCCACAACCAACACTTTATATTCCATCTGCAACGCACCACGTCTTCACGTTAATTTTGCGCGACAATGCACGCAACGGGGCAAGAAGCGGTACAGGGTAAGGGCAATTGAGTGCGTGTAGACAGAAATTGCGCAAATTTCTCAACAATGACACACATCTCGCAGATATTTGACGCAACACCAACAACCGATCGCACACTTTATGCGTTATTTCGTGTCACTTTTTAGACAAAATAGACATTTACCCTTGATGCACCACCATTTGATTCCGGCCAGATGCTTTTGCCTGATACAAGGCTTGATCTGCAGTGTGTAAAAGGCGTGAGAGAGAGGCCGCTTGAGAGTCCACGCCAATGCTCACCGTTACTTTCAGCGTCTGATCTGACACTCGTACGGGGCGTTCGGCGAATGATTGGCGATAAGAGTCTAGCGATTGCTGAAACACCGTCAAATCACGAAGCGATAATACACAAAACTCTTCTCCTCCCAATCGGGCGACCGTGTCTTCCGGAAACGCGTCTGCCAGCATTTGCGCGACCTCAACCAACACATCGTCACCGATATGATGACCAAAGTCATCATTGATACGTTTAAAGTAATCAATATCAATAATCGCCAAATGCTTACGCGCTTCATTTGCAAGCTGGTCACCCCGCTCAAAAAAATAGCGTCGATTCCAAAGCTGCGTGAGAAAATCTGTATTCGCCAAGAGAAATAACCGCCATTCGGTATCAATCGCATTCAAACAGCTATGCACGCGGCAGAAGAACTCTTCCTGATTAAACGGTTTGGGCAGATAATCGTTCGCCCCTGCTTTGAGAAAACGTGCCGTTAGCGCACTATCATTATGTCCAGACAAGCCTATGATTGCCTGTGAGCACTCGGTATCTTTCTTACGAAGCGCATACACAAGCTGAAGGCCATCCATTTTCGGCATTTCGTAATCAGTGATAATCAGCGATATATCTGGCGTTTTTTCCAGCACGTCAAGTGCCTGCTCACCATTTTCAGCTTCCAATACGGTTAGATACTGACGCGCTAACAACGCAGAGATGCGTTTACGTATCGAGGCAGAGTCATCAACCACCAGCACACGGTGCCCTTGATTGTCAGCCAATCGCTTAACGAGTCGGCAAACCGCATCAATACAATGACTACTGTCTTTGGGGATATAATCGATAACGGGCTTTGATAGTATCTCATCACGCGTTTTCTCTGTTTGCGAGGCGGTGAGGACAACCACTTTAAGCCCGACGGCTAAACAGAGATCGATGACTTCGCCGTGGTGAGCATCCGGCAAATTATAGTCGAGGATCGCACAGAGAAAGGTTGTGTGGTGATCTAGCACATCCCTCGTTTCTGCTAGGCAGGTACAGGTCACAGTGGCAAAACCCGCTTTTCTCACCTGTTGTTCAGCCAGCATGCGAAACGACCGGCTGTCTTCAACGATAAGCACCGACTCCAACGACTGCCTCCCTCATTCAAAGCTATACCTTGATGAGTGTAGCAGCCAAACCGGGAGAGCGTGTTAACTGGAGGCGCTGATATCGGAGTTATTGATACAAAGTTCAGTTTGCTTGCTAAGTATATTTATCAGCAAAATGCAGCGTTTCTCGCCGTCTTTTTCTTTGAAGATCGCTTCCGCTCCAGCAAACTGCCCCTGCTCAATCATCACCGACTGTCCAGGCTTGAAGCCTTGGTAGAGTGCGTCACGTTGTTCGTCACAATCTTCCATCGTCATCAGCTGTTGGATCAACGCCAAGTCGACCTTGACCGGGTACGCACCTTGGCGAACGAAATCAACCACACCACGCGTGGAGCGAACACTTGTGTACTGCACAAGGTCGGGATCAAAGCAGGCAAACACATAGTTGGGGAAGAGTGGCTCTTCAACTTGCTGACACTTGCCTCGACGCAACTTTTCCACCGTCACGGTCGGGTAGTAACAATCAACGCCTTGGCGCTTCAAATTTTGCTCTGCGCGTTGCTGTTCCGCGCGCTTACAATAAAGTAAATACCAATGTTTCATGTCGTTCTGTCCCTGATGTCTATCGACAGTGGCAGCCTGTCCAGAGCGACGAGAGTATACGGATGTTAGGCCCACACAGCAACAAAGGCGAGCGCCAATCAAAGCCACTCACCTTTGCTTAGGGTTAACGATTCGACATGGTACCGCTGAATCGTTAGGCGATTTTTTGAATATCGACGCTAAAACTGTTCAAGCCAACTTCATTCAGCGACACACGCGCATCACCTGATTGAAGATCGACGCTTTGAAATTGGCTCGAGAACGCATCGCGCCCCAACCAATGATCACTGTGAACAAGGCTTGTCGCTCCACAGCTATCGACCGTGGCTTTTATCCCCGCCGGTAAAATATCAAGCTGATTATCGGTGGTGTTTAATACACCGAACATCGCACGAACCGGCGATGTGTAGGCTGAGGCTCGAATCGCATCCTCGATCCGTTTTACCAAGGTGAGAAATCCTCTTTCATTGACATCACCTGAGCGGACAAAATCATTAAAAAACGCACGGATCATCAAGGTGGTCGCGGTGCCGTCTTCCTCTGCGGAGGCAGAGTCGACCACATAAAAGGCCATTTTCCCGCCCATCAACCAAGCATAATCCAATACAATGGGGTTGGCATCTGCCGATTGCAGTGAATGGTAAGAAAGACGCCAAGCACCTTGTTGCGAATCGGGCTCTGGCATCAGCCCCATTAATAACTCACGTGCGCTGCCTGGGTTATGGCGTAAGGCATCAAGGTGCCACTTGAGCTCTGTCTCTGATGCCCCGCGATCCGTATCCTCGCTCACTTTAAACCATTGCTGACTAAAATCATCGCTGGCGTGAACATCGTCGTTCGCATCATCAACCACCGTCTCGATGGCTTTTTTAACCACATTAATATCTTCAATCGGTTTGATCAGAAAGTCTTTCACCCCAAAGCGAAGCGCTTGGGCGACATCAGCCATCCCCCCGGTGCCAGAGATCACGATCATAGGTAGCATTGGATATTCAAGGCTCACCTCCTCAACGAATTCTAAGCCTGTCATCACTGGCATCGACAGGTCACTGATCAATAGGTCAGGAATCGACTGTCTTAGCGCTTGCAACCCTTCTAAACCATTTTCAACCTCACGTACTACCGCTCCCTCTCTTTCGAGAAAAGACGCAATCATCCGACTGAAGACGGGATCATCTTCAACGATTAAGATCTCTTTATTATGCAACACGACGCTCTCCTCCAGGACTGCAAAGCAGCGGCTGTTTTCATTCTCACTGCACTAATCGTAGTTGAATTCAGACACACCTGTGACCGCTAATGAGATTTAATTCAGTAGCGCTCTATAAACAGCTGTTTAAAATAATAATTTTCTTAGCATTCAAGCAGGTGAATCGTCAAAGCCATTTATCGGCAGCATAAAAAAGGCTTGAAAATCAATGACACTATAAGAGTACGCTACTCTGTATTAAAAGTAAGACTTATAACAATTAATACATGATGTCTATCACAAGAATGTATATCGGTATTGTCTTAATATCGAGCCAGTCAGAAAAGCGCAGCAAGGCGATTTTTTGTCGGGAGGAAAACTTGCCAATTGAGACACCAACAACTATTCCTTATTAAAGAAGAGTGTATACGGCATCTGTCTCCGCACGCCAGCAGAGAAGACGTTTTACTTGAGGCGTCGTGCGCCGACCGTTGCACCTGACTTCACTGAGGGAATAACGAGCGGGGTTACTATGATATTGAGTCATTTATTGGGGTTATATACCCATCCCAAAAAGGAATGGAAAGCGATTGGCGAGCGGCACGAGGCCGCCTCAAACAGCATTGGTCACGCGTTGTTACTTGGGTTAATCCCGCCTGTTTGTGCCTATTACGCGAGCGTCCATATTGGCTGGCAGATCGGCGCAGGGGATCCCATCTTTATGACCCCGCAAAGCGCACTGTTCATCGCCAGTGCCATGTATCTCGCGTTATTGGTTGGTGTGGCCGCGTTGGCCTATCTCACATTGTGGATGAGTCGCACGTTCGGTTCTGCCCCAACTTACACTCAGTGTCTTGAACTGGCCGCCTATACCGCGACGCCCATTTTTATGGTAGGACTGGCCACGCTCTACCCGGTGGTGTGGTTTGTGATGATCGTCGGCTTGATTGGCATTGCCTACTCTGTCTACCTCCTCTACACGGGGGTACCGATATTGATGGAGATCCCTGAAGAACGAGGGTTTATCTATGCGAGCTCTGTCGTCACTTGCGGGTTAGTACTGCTGGTCGCGATCCTTGCTGCCTCTGTCATCCTTTGGAATGTCGGCATGGGCCCAGTCTTTACCCATTAATCGACATACACTCAACGGGCTAACACTGAAAAACGCCGCGATAGATATCGCGGCGTTTTCAATTAATCCTCGTTATGTATCTCTAAGTTAGCCAGCTCTTGCTGCTGCTCGCGTACCGTTTTCGCATCGTCGTTCCGCAAACTTTGTATATACTCGAGGTAAGCTTGATCGACATCCTGAGTGACGTATTCACCGCTGAATACGGACGTCTCAAAGCGCTCAATAGCCGGGTTCGCTTCGCCAACCGCTGTCACCAAGTCAGAAAGATCTTGGTAGACCAAGCCATCCGCACCAATCAATTGACCAATTTCATCGACTTCACGACCATGGGCGATCAGCTCGTTAACGCTGGGCATGTCGATGCCATAGACGTTAGGAAAACGCACTTCGGGGGCGGCTGATGCCATATACACTTCTTTTGCCCCGGCCTCGCGCGCCATTTCGATAATTTGCTCCGAGGTGGTGCCGCGGACTATCGAATCATCGACTAACAGAACGCGTTTGTCTTTAAATTCAGAACGAATAGCATTGAGTTTACGGCGCACCGATTTCCGACGCATTTGTTGCCCGGGCATAATAAAGGTCCGACCGACATAACGGTTTTTGACAAAGCCTTGGCGGTAAGGCTTACCGAGCACTTGGGCAATCTCCAAGGCGATGTCACAGGAGGTCTCTGGAATGGGGATCACCACATCAATATCAACATCATCCCACTCTCGTTGGATTTTAGCCCCCAGTTTTTGTCCCATACGGATGCGTGCACCGTATACGGAAACCTTATCTATAAAGGAGTCCGGGCGAGAGAAGTAGACAAATTCAAAGATGCAGGGGTTTAAACTCGGCGCATCCGCACATTGACTGGTATGCAGTTGTCCATCCAGCGTGATATAGATAGCTTCACCGGGTGCCACATCACGGACAAAATCAAACCCGACCGCATCCAACGCCACTGTCTCCGACGCCACCATGTATTCAGTGCCGGCCTCCGTATCGCGTTTACCTAAACAAAGTGGCCGAATGCCCTTAGGATCACGAAACGCTATCACACCGTGGCCAATGACCATGGCCACGACCGCATAAGCCCCCGACACTTGTCGATGCACTGACGCTACCGCGGCAAACATATCGTCAACCGTTAATGGATGCGATGTCGCGGTTGATAACTGGTGGGCAAGGACATTAAGAAGGATTTCAGAATCAGAGGTGGTATTAAGGTGGCGACGATCTTTCTCGAATAGCGACTGACGCAAGTCTTGCGCGTTGGTGAGGTTGCCATTGTGCGCCAGGGTAATACCGTAAGGAGAATTCACATAAAAAGGCTGCGCTTCTGACGCACTCGAACTCCCCGCGGTTGGATAACGCACATGCCCAATGCCAACTTGGCCTTGTAAGCGCTGCATATGCTTAAGTTGAAACACATCCTTTACGAGGCCATTGGCTTTTCTAAGCCGGAAACGATTGTCGTCAATAGTGACAATCCCGGCTGCATCCTGTCCCCGGTGTTGTAGCACCGTCAGTGCATCATAAATGGACTGATTGACCGGGGTGTTACCAACGATTCCAACAATACCACACATGTCAGCGATTCCTTGTTACGCGAATATCATCCTAAGATCCGGCGATCTCAGGTAAGAAACTGGAACTGTTCTCGAGATAGTGGAAAAACCATTCAATCACTACCGCAAAGTTAGGAATAAGTTGCGACTGCCCCCATGCTTGGGTGTGAGCCACCGACGTAAAGGCATCCAGAAAGAAGAGCATCGCGGCAATAATGAGTACACCACGCACACTCCCAAACACCATACCCAGCACCCTATCGGTACCAGACAACCCGGTTTTCTCTACCAACTGAGCAATCACATAATTGACCACCGCCCCCACAATTAAGGTGGCAATGAACAACAAGGCTATTGCGCTACCATTACGAATAACGGCATCTTCGATATTGGTCAGGTAAACCGCCAGTTGCGTATAAAACTGACTGGCGATAAAAAACGCACCAAACCATATCACCAATGACAATGCTTCTTTAACAAAGCCTCGAATCACACTAACTAGCGCCGAAAAACCAATGACGCCAATAATGAGGTAATCAATCCAATTCATCGTATTCACTTGCTCGAGACGTGCGCATTCTAACAGAAAAAATGCTCACGCAAACGTTTTCTTATTGGGTGAGTGGGTCAAATTTACGCAATTGACCCTTCAATCCTGTCAAAGATTGCAAATCAGTCAGTTGCGATTCTAGCGCCGATTTGGAGACGTGAGGCCCTACGACCACCTTGGCTAAGTCATCTGGCTGAATGTCTTTGGGTAAGATATGTGCTTGGTAACCTTTTTCGCGTAATTGTTTGACCAAACGTCGTGCGTTGTCTTGGTTGCGAAAGGTACCGAGCCGGATCATCCACGCCCCTTTTTGGTCACTGACTGACGAAGAGGCTGTTTCACTAGACACCGGTTTAGACGCAGGCTCGCTGTCCGTTGCGTTTGTTTGATGCTCTTTAACCTTGGTGTCTGGCGCCTCGACCTCAACCACTTGTGGTGCTTGAATCGGTGTTTGGCTCACCTCACTGTCAAAATCATCCCGTAGCGGGATACTCTCATAGCTCTCTTGATAATGCTCTTTTTTGCCATCAAGCACATCTGGCAGCACTATCACACCGATAGACACCAACACCAAGGTACCAACGATTCTTTTTTGTAACTTACTGGCCACAATGACTCCGTTTTAGTTAAGCTCGCTCATTACCTGTCCAACGGTATGAAACGACCCAAATACGACCACACAGTCTCGCGCAGGTTCAGCGTGTTTTAACGCCTGCTGATAGGCCTCGCTGGGTGACGCAAACTGTTGTGATGCCGATACAGGCAAGCTGTCGGCGGGGGCGCCTCGGGGCACAGATAACGATGCGGGATACCAGTGATCCACGATACCGTCCAGGCAGGCTAAGGTACCCGCCATGTCTTTATCGGATAACATGGCCACCACCGCATGCACGTGCCCGCCGCGTTCCGCTTTGCACTCAGCCAACTTCTCTGCCAAATAAGCGGCCGCGTGCGGATTATGAGCAACGTCAAACACAGTGTAAGGCGCCTTGGCGACAACCTGCATTCGCCCCGGTACCGACACCGAGGCTAACCCGTCAGAGATGTGCGTGTCTGCAATCTCCAAATCGGCAACGCCCAAAGCCATCAATGCAGTGGCGGCATTTTGTAATGGTATTGCAGGGATAGGCAACGCAGTCAGTTCAAACGCCCCTGCCGCCCAACACCAGGTATCATCAGTGAGCGTATAGTGATATTGATAACCCAGCTGGTGTAGCTCGGCGCCAATACTGTCAGCGTGTGCAGCCACGCTCGCCGGTGGAGAAGGCTGACCGCAAACAGCAGGTTTATCCGCTCGGAAGATACCTGCTTTTTCGTGGCCGATTTGGTTAATATCATCACCTAACCAATCACAGTGATCGAGCGCAAGGCTGGTGATCACCGATACGTCATGCTCAACCACATTGGTAGCATCAAGGCGTCCACCAAGGCCAACTTCTAAAATCACGACGTCCAATGCGTGCTGCTTGAACAGCTGCAATGCAGCCAAGGTGCCGAACTCGAAAAAGCTCAGGCTGGTCTCACCACGCACTTTTTCAATCGTCGCGAACGCTTTACTGTGCGCAGCATCGTCGAGCCATTTGCCATTAATGCGTACTCGCTCATTATAGTGAATGAGATGCGGGGAGCTATAGACACCTGTGCGATAACCCGCATGCTGCAAAATCGATTCTAGCAGCGCACAGGTTGTGCCTTTACCATTGGTTCCCGCGACAGTAATCACTGTCGGCGCTGGCTTAGTCAGTTGCGCTTTTTCGGCCACTGCCGCGACGCGTTCAAGGCCAAGATCGATGGCACTGGTATGGATGCTTTCGAGATAAGACAGCCACGTCGTTAAATAGGACGTGGCTGTTGGGTGTTGTTGTTCAGACATTGGCTTGGTCAGTTACTCCATGATGGGTAAATGATACCAAGGATAGCGCCGTGGGACACGGTCAATTATTGCTCTTGAGAAGGCGGTGCCGCTTCAGGCTCAAGATCAGGCTTGCCTTGTTCTACATCGACCACCAGTGGTGAGTGACGATTATTCAATTTGGCAAGCAGACCCGCTAAGCGTTGACGCATTTCTCGGCGGTCGACAATCATGTCAATCGCGCCATGCTCAAGCAAGAACTCACTAGTTTGGAAATCTTCAGGGAGGTTCTCACGCACGGTCTGTTCAATGACTCGACGCCCCGCGAAACCGATAATCGCTTTAGGCTCGGCCACATTGATATCACCTAACATGGCAAAACTTGCCGTCACACCACCGTATGTCGGATCAGTTAATACCGAGATAAACGGCAGGTTGTGGCGAGAAAGGCGTTCCAATGCGGCACTTGTTTTTGCCATTTGCATCAGTGACATTAGCGCTTCCTGCATACGCGCACCGCCACTGGCAGAAAAACACACCAAACCGCAGTTGTTTTCGATCGCAGCATCCACCGCTTTAACAAAGCGAGCGCCCACAACGGCCCCCATCGAGCCGCCCATGAATTTAAATTCAAAGGCACAGGCCACCACGGGTACATCAAACACGCTGCCTTTCATGACCACAAGGGCGTCTTTTTCACCACTCGCTTTTTGCGCCGACACTAAGCGATCTTTGTACTTTTTCGAATCGCGAAACTTCAACACATCTTTAGGTTCAAGCTCACTGGCAATCTCTTCACGCCCGTCTTTATCCAAAAACACGTCGAGCCGGCGGCGTGCTGGCATGCGCATATGGTGTTCACACTTTGGACAGACTTCCAAGTTACGCTCGACATCAGCGTGATAGAGGACTTGATCACACGACGTACACTTGGTCCACACACCTTCTGGAATCGACGCCTTGCGTGATGAACCAATATTACTTTTGGTTAATATTTTTTCTAGCCAGCTCATGGACAACCTTTACTTAGTGATAACTCTCGCGAACGGACAGCTATCTTGGATTCGTAACAAATTAGACCGAATTAAATCACAAGTCCGTCAGACTTGGGATAAAAAACTGGTACTACCTATTCTGTCTCCGTGCTGTATGCGTACAGCGTACTTGCCGACACAATCACCTAATCCGGCAAAAACAAGGGGCCAATGGGTGAGCGAGGCAACCCAAATGTTTCGGGGTAGTCCACCTCAACCAAATACAAGCCTTCAGCTTTCGCGGTCGCAGCAGCCTGGGTTCGATCTTTTTGTGCCAGCAGCCAAGCCACCCACTCAGGAGGCTGCTCTTGACGACCGACCGCCATTAAACTCCCCACGATGTTGCGCACCATATGATGCACAAACGCATTGGCTTTAATATCAATCACGATAAAGCGCCCTTGACGGTTGACCGATAAATGCATCAAATTCCGCCAAGGGGATTTCGATTGACACTGAGCGGCACGGAATGAGGAAAAATCATTCTCCCCAAGTAGATACTGACCGGCTCGGTGCATTAAGGTTTCATCAAGTTCAGCGTGATAATGACTGACTCCCTTGGCTAAGATCGCCGGGCGCAAGGGATGATTATAAATGACATAACGATAGCGTCGCGCAGTGGCACTAAAACGGGCATGAAACTCGTCTGTCACGGGCTTAGCCCATCGCACTGCAATCGGATCCGGTAAATTCGCATTGACACCCATCGTCCAAGCTTTTAAAGGACGTTGATTGTCAGTGTCAAAGTGCACCACTTGTCCTGTTCCATGCACGCCAGAGTCGGTACGTCCCGCACACTGTACGGCAACAGGGTGATTGGCAACCGTCGATAAAGCACGCTCGAGGTGTTCCTGCACACTGGTGACTTCTCGTTGCCTCTGCCAACCGTAAAACTGAGCACCATCATACTCAATGCCTAACGCGAATCTCATGCCCTGCCTTCTCGTTACTCGTCAATAAGGCGCCGCATTATACCCATAAAGCCTTCGAGTTGCAGGTTAAAAGCGCGTGCTTCGCCATCACTGCCGTCATAAAGAAACAGGCAGCTCTCGCTACCTGTTTTTTCACTACCTCAGCTGTTCTAACAACTGACGCGCTTCTTGCTGCAAGGTCTTGTTGCCCGATTGCATCACTTTTTCGAGCAAAGAAATCGCCCCATCGACATCGTTCATTTCCAAATACGCTTTGGCGAGGTCAAGATTCGTTGATGCTTCAGTACTTGCAGTATCACCGTCCACATCAATGGCACTAATATCTTCTAACACATCAGGAAACTCATCTAAACCCACATTCAGGTTCATTTCCGCTTTATCAGGATCGATATCTGGCGTAGAACCATCATCTCGCATAAGCTCTTCAATGCTGATGTAGTCATCTTCTTCTTGCTCTTCACCAATCAGCTCACTTTCTGCTTCCCCCTCACCCAGTAGATCCTCGTCTAAGGCTTCTTCGAGTTCAAAGGTTTCCAGTGAGGCAGGATCTATTGCGGGTTGCTGACTCCAGTCTTCACTCTCTGCTTCAGGCTCAGGTTCATTATCAGCCTGCCACACTGCCGCTTCTTCATCGGACAGTGAGGAAAGGTCCAGTGGCGTGTCATCGTCTGACTCGGAGAGCAGTGCCTCCATGTTTAAGCCACCCACTTGGTGATCGTCATCGTCGAGATCACTGATATCTCGCTCATCACGCTCAGGCGTTTCCGTTTCCTTGGCGGCGTCACCCTCTTGCTGCTCATCTAAATAAGATTCTAGCTCGCGCTGCTCTTCAAGCGCAGCGCTTAGTGCGTCATCCTCGCCAAACTCGCCCAACTCATCAAGTGAGAAGGAGTCAAACTCATAGTCACGCTCATTGCTTGGCTCTGGCTCTGGCTCTGGCTCTGGCTCTGGCTCTGGCTCTGGCTCTGGCTCTGGCTCTGGCTCTGGCTCTGGCTCTGGCTCTGGCTCTGGCTCTGGCACGCTATCTAAATCCGCTTGCTCTTGCTCGTCAACCGGTTCAGCGTCTGCCAATGCCGCTTCTTCGTCGTACTCAGGTAGGCTGGTTAAATCAAGTAAGTCTTCTTCGCTAATGTCATCGAGATTGTCACCGTCATCCGTAGAGGCATCATTGCTGTCAACGCCGTCACCCGATTCGGCCGCTGGAGCGTCGTCTTCGTTTAACTCGGCTTGCAGCTCGTCATCAGCGTCCTCGTCAGCCGTTTCATCTGCCTCGCGAGTCGCCTCTGGCTCAGCTGGCTCGTCCGCTAGAGCATCGTCTTCGTTTAACTCTGCTTGCGGTTCGTCATCAGCGTCCTCGTCGGCCGTTTCATCTACCTCGCGAGTCGCCTCTGGCTTAGCCGATTCGTCCGCCGGTGCGTCGTCTTCGTTTAACTCGGCTTGCAGCTCGTCGTCAGCCGTTTCATCTGCCTCGCCGGTAGCCTCTGGCGCAGCTGGCTCGTCCGCCGGTGCATCGTCCTCATTTAACTCTGCTTGCGGCTCGTCGTCAGCGCCCTCGTCAGCCGTTTCATCTGCCTCGCGAGTCGCCTCTGGCTCAGCTGGCTCGTCCGCTAGAGCATCGTCTTCGTTTAACTCTGCTTGCGGTTCGTCATCAGCGTCCTCGTCGGCCGTTTCATCTAC
>NZ_SATA01000006.1:0-181212 GCF_009377995.1 Salinivibrio sp. VGrn1 | reverse complement strand
AACGAATTGACTGTGCCGAACAACTGTAAAAGTTGTCGTTTGGTCACTCAGTTCATCGAATAAATTTTTTTGTCTATTCTCAACGAGTGCCCACACAGATTGCATAGGTCAAATTGTTAAAGAGCGTGTTGACTGAGTGGTTGGCATTTCGTGACTTGCGTCTCGTTGCCCCGTCAACAGGAAGCGCAGTATAGAGATCTCAGTTTTTCCCGCAACCCCTAAACATAAAAAAAATGCGCCTTGCTACTCGTTTGTTCACAAAACAAACAAAAGTAGACAAAAGGCGCTTTTTTAGTCAGCAAGAACGGAAAGTGGCTGGTCTTCACCCGTTCTTATTTTCAATCACTCTTAGTGCGAATGCTGTTTTTCTTCCGCGCGTTCTTTAGCTCGGCAGTAACGTACAGAGCCCCACGCCATCAGCAGGAGTACAAAAGGTATCGCACCGGCTGTCCATTGTGCCCACGTATAATAGGCAAGTGTCTCTATGATGATGACATGGCCAAGGATCAATAAAGCCGCGCAGATTATCGCGACGACCATCATACTCAATTCTGATTTCATCCTTTTCCCCCTCAATGTTGTGTACGTGTTGAGTTTATCGAGGGAGACGCACGGTAGATTAGTACAGATAGTTCAGTATTCGGCTGTGACAGTTGAGTGCACAGATAAAGCTGAGATCGAGCTCGCAATCTGTGTGAGCCCCTCCAAGCTCTGACTATCATTGACCCCTTCGGCATTTTGCCTTCCCACAATCGAGACGTTCAGTCGAAAGCAGTGATTAAAGCGTCCGTCACTGGCAAATAGTGCACCCGGTGCGATTGTCACGCCATAAGGCCTGAGTGCTTGAAAGAGGTCGCGCGTATCGATGCCCTTATCGAGCATGATCCACAAAAAATAGCCGCCTGTAGGCTGACTCATCACTGTAGAGGGAGGTAAAAGTGCTTTTAGCCTTGTACGTATCACCTCATGGCGGGAAGACAATGTTTCGCGTAATCGCCGTAGGTGCGAGTCATACCCACCTTGCTTTAAATAATCGGCAATCGCCAATTGGTTAGGTGCGCCGACTGCCAAACTCGATACAGACTGGCGCTTCTCTATTTGCATCGCATAACAGCCTGCCGCTATCCAGCCAACCCGAAAACCCGGTGCGAGTTGTTTCGAAAACGAGCCACAGTGCAGCACACTACCCTGCGTATCGTAGGCTTTAAGCGGCATCGGCCTTGCCTCTGAGAAAAACAGCTCGCCATAGACATCATCCTCTATCAATGGCACTTGATACGCAGCGAGTATGCTGACCACATCTGGCCTGCGATGCGCTGGTATCGACGCGCCCGTGGGATTATGGAAGTTGCTCATCAACCAACACGCACTGATCGAGTGGGACGCTAAGGCATGTTCCAGTGCATGGATATCGACCCCTGTTTCAGGATCAACCGCGACGGGAACGGCTTTAAGCTGTAAACGTTCGAGTGTCTGCAGCACCCCGTAGAACGCGGGGGCTTCAATAATCACCTTATCTCCTGGCTTCGTCACTGCCGCTAAAGACAGACTCAATGCCTCTATTGCCCCATTAGTAATAATGATTTCATCAATACTGACTTTAATTCCTTGGCGGAGATAACGCTGTGCAATCTGTCGACGTAGGCCGATATCGCCCGGCGGTAAAATCGTGAAGTGATCGGGATGAGAGGATTGACGCAGCACTCGCGCCATCGCGCGGCCAAGCGCTTGCATGGGAAATAACTGAGGATCAGGAAAAGCTGAACCAAATGGGTAGTACGCGCCTTTATGGCTAGCACTGATCACATCAAGCACATCCTGGTGGGTGTCGAGCCACTGAGATTGCGCTTGTGGTCGTGCCAATGCATCCACCGCGAGCTTGTTATAATGAGGCCGCACAAAAAAGCCAGAGCGCGGACGCGCCTCAACCCAACCATCGGCTTCTAATTGCTCATAAGCTCTCATTACCGTCATTGGGCTAACGTGTTGAAGCCGACTCATCTCCCTCACCGAAGGGATCCGATCACCGACTTGCCAAACACGCTGCTGAATTTGTGTTTCGATCCAGCTGGCAATGTCTCGATAACGCATTTGCACACTGCTACTCCCTGTTATTGCCCAGACGGCGATCATACCTTGGCAAGTAACAATTGGCGGGATGGAATGTAGCGGAGTGTGACCTGATCAGCGCTAATCCTTACCCACAACGAAAAAAGCCCCAGTCTTTTGACTGGGGCTTTTTTGGGATTTGGTGCCGAGAGAGGGACTTGAACCCTCACACCCGTTAAGGCGGCGGATTTTGAATCCGCTGCGTCTACCAATTCCGCCATCTCGGCAAGTGGGGGCAATTATACGTACCGACCTTTGGAGTGCAAGTAATAAAAATAAAAATCCGTTCGTTCGCACTATTTTTAACCAATTCAAGCCATTCAGCCACATTGGTGCTGAATTTGTCCCCAAAAGACATCGCAAAACCGAGGTATAAGCTTACTCACTGTCTGCCGGTCTATGCTAGGCTAGCACCGAATTGAGTACTGGGGTGTGAACAATCAAATGCAAACTTCTTCTATCGCTTGCCCAACCGCAGGCTTTTTCCGGCGTTTAGCCGCTTGGCTTTATGATCTCCTCGTCGTGGCGGCTTTGCTCATGCTCGCCGGAGGGGGAATGATGGCAATACTCGCCCTAGCACAAGTGCTAGGCATGTCGATTGCCCCTTACCAAGACATCAGTGATTTCTTAACCCATCACCCGATAGTCAATCCACTTTATACTGCGTATCTGGCCTGTGTCATCGGTGGTTTTTATGGCTACTTTTGGTGTAAAGCCGGACAAACGCTGGGCATGCGCGCGTGGCGGCTTAGGTTACAAAATACCGATGGCAGCAACATTCGTCCCACTCAAGCCATTATTCGTTTGGCCACTGCCTGCTTTGGCCTCGGGAATCTGGTTGTTCTTTTCGACATTAATAACCGTGCATTTCAAGACCACTTCGCCGAATGCGACATGATTGTGCTTCCCAAGCCCACTAAGAACAAAAAAGACTAATCACCTCTCTCGACTGGGCACCTGCTGCGTGCCCTCCCCTACCTATCGGCTCACCGTTATAAATTGACATAAGACAATAAATGGGTTGATTTCTACCTATTCACCTATCCGTTATTCTTTAGGTTTTATTCATCACACGTAAAGCGACTGATTGACTAAATAATCAAAGCTCGCACATAAATTCATCATTAACTCAGCTTTCAGCACCGTAGAGGAAGCGAGCCCAACATCATTTAATCAATAAAAACCCAAGCCACACAAAAAGAGAAAATAATAACTACGCATAAATAACAACACCACATTCAGTTTTATGGAGTTCACCTTTTTGGTGCTCCATTAACCACCTCTTCTTTTGTGAGATATCACTAAGAAGTGAAAAGGGAACCACTTTTACAATGAATGCAAAGCCATGTACCACGGCATAAAAATAATAAATAACGTGAAATTAACGGAATTACCTCAATACGTGTAGCGCACTATAGATGCTAATAAGAGGTATGAGGAGAAAGTATGAGTACTCACAGTGTTCCCGAAAAAAAAGGCTGGTTCTCGAACTTAAAGTTCCCGTCCGCCTATACCATTCTATTCATTCTTATCGCCGTCGTCGCCGCCCTGAGCTGGGTGGTGCCCGCCGGTCAGTATGAACGAGAGTATAATGAAGAGCTCGGTCGAGACGTTCCTATCTCAGGGACTTACGAACAGGTTGACAGTAACCCTCAAGGCATTGTCGATGTCCTGCTGGCTCCCATTGACGGTTTTTATAACCACCAAACGTATGAAGCGGCCGCCATTGATGTCTCGCTGTTCATTCTGATCATTGGTGGCTTTTTAGGGTTGGTCACCAAAACAGGTGCCATTGATGCGGGGATTGAACGCGTCACCAAGCGTCTAGAGGGACGCGAAGAGTGGATGATCCCCATTTTGATGGGCTTATTTGCCGCCGGGGGCACCATTTATGGCATGGCGGAAGAGTCCTTGCCTTTTTATACGCTACTTGTGCCTGTGATGATGGCTGCACGCTTTGACCCTGTAGTCGCAGCGGCCACAGTACTGCTTGGGGCAGGGATAGGTACGTTAGGCTCAACCATCAATCCGTTCGCGACTGTGATTGCAGCCAATGCCGCAGGGATCCCTTTCACTGATGGTATCCTCCTGCGTCTTGCGATCTTAGTCATTGGCTGGCTTATTTGTGTTGTCTATGTCATGCGCTATGCGCGCAAAGTACAAGCCGATCAGAGCCAATCGATCGTTTATGACCAGTATGATAGTAATAAAAAACACTTCCTGGGCGAGCACGACGACAACCAAAGCCTTGATTTTACGGCCACACGCAAAGTGATACTGACTATCTTTGCCGGTGCCTTTGCCGTGATGATATATGGTGTTTCATCTCTTGATTGGTGGATGGCAGAGATTTCAGCCGTCTTCCTGGGGGCTGCCATCATCATTGGCCTGATTGCACGCATGAGCGAAGAGGAAATCACCACCAGCTTCATTGATGGGGCGAGAGACCTACTCGGTGTGGCGCTAATCATCGGCATTGCCCGCGGGATCGTGGTGATTATGGATAAAGGCATGATTACCGACACCATCCTTAATAGTGCCGAGAGCTTAGTCAGCGGTTTATCGTCTTTCGTCTTTATTAACGTGATGTATTGGCTGGAAGTGTTACTGTCATTCTTGGTGCCTTCTTCATCTGGCTTGGCAGTGCTCACCATGCCAATTATGGCGCCATTGGCCGACTTTGCTAACGTTGGGCGTGAATTGGTAGTAACGGCCTATCAATCAGCTTCGGGGCTCGTCAATCTCGTTACACCTACCTCCGGCGTGGTGATGGGTGGCTTGGCCATTGCCCGCGTGCCTTATGCGAAATGGATAAAATGGGTCGCGCCGTTGCTTGGCATTCTTACCATTATGATCATGGCCATGCTTAGCCTTGGCGTCATGTTATAACATCAGACATCAACTAAGCGTAGAGCGCATTGCTATCAAGCAGTGCGCTTTTTTATTTCTCTCACGTCCCCTGCTATAACTGCACACTTCCCTACCCATTCACACCTCTATTACATTATTAACACAAAGCGATTTAATACCGATCGTCATCACAAATAGAAACAAAAATCGCTCGGCATTTGTTAAATATAAACACCACTAAAGATAATCATGCATTTAATGCGCATAAGGTGAAATAAAAATAAAACATAAAAGGCATAAAAAATACATATGCACCGCTAAAAACCTAGCACTATAAAAATAATACCGCTAAGCACGCAATAAAAGTGACTAAGTATTAAAAACCATTTTTTAATGCTGCCATAAATACCATTAACACAGAGTAAAAACCACGAAATAGAGGCAATGGTTTCAATGTGATCTAACTTCAAGTTCAACCGGCTCACCGCGTTAGAATAAATTTGTACCCAATAAAAAACCTGCACTTTTTATTTCCCTTCCGATAAAAAGCCAAGCAGAGATATACGGAGAAAGAAAGATGAACAACTTCTATGTCGGCTCTGAAATTGGTCAATTACGCACCGTGATGTTGCACCGCCCCGAGCGTGCTTTAACCCACCTCACCCCCTCGAACTGTCATGACTTACTTTTCGACGATGTTCTGTCAGTTGAACGTGCGGGTGAAGAGCATGACAAATTCGCTCAAACACTACGCGATCAGGGCGTTGAGGTGCTATTGCTGCAAAACCTGCTTGCCGAGACGCTGGATGTACCCGAAGCCAAAGCCTGGCTAATGAACCTTAAGATCTCGGACTATACCTTTGGTCCGTCATTTGCGAACGATATTCGCTGCTATCTCAATGATCTCCCTCACCACGAGCTCGCATCAATGTTCTTAGGAGGGCTGGCGTACTCCGAGCTACCGATTACAACGACCTCCATGTTACAAGCGATGCATGCCCCATCGGACTTTATCATTGACCCCCTGCCTAACCACTTATTCACACGTGATACCTCGTGCTGGTTATATGGTGGTGTGTCGATTAACCCCATGGCCAAACCGGCGCGTAAGCGTGAAACAAACCACTTGCGTGCGATCTACAAATGGCATCCTCGCTTTGCGAACGGCGACTTTATTACCTACTTTGGTGCACAAAACATCGACTACGACAATGCCACCATTGAAGGCGGCGATGTCACTGTCCTAGGGAAAGGCGTGGTATTGATTGGCATGTCTGAACGCACCACGCCACAAGGGGTGGAAAACCTCGCGTCCAGCCTGTTCAAACATGGACAAGCCAAGCAAGTAATTGCCATGGAGCTGCCAAAACATCGCTCTTGCATGCACCTAGATACCGTGATGACCCATATGCGTGAAGATACTTTCTCGGTGTACCCCGAAGTGATTCGCAAAGACATCAAATGCTGGAGTCTGACCGGTGACCGTAGCGGCCATCTCAATGTACGCGAAGAAGATTACTTCCTCACCGCCATCGAAAAAGCCCTCGATGTCGGCCCACTGAACCTGATCACTACCGGCGGCGATAGCTTCGAAGCGGAACGTGAACAATGGAATGACGCCAACAATGTCTTGACCGTGCGCCCAGGTGTCGTCGTCGGCTACGAGCGTAACACTTATACCAATGAGAAATACGACAAAGCTGGGATCACTGTTCTATCCATTCCGGGTGATGAGCTGGGTCGCGGCCGCGGTGGCGCACGCTGCATGAGCTGCCCGATTCATCGTGATGGCATTTAATCCCCGAGCGGGCTGGGCACCTGGCTCAGCCCCCACCGACTGTAGAGAGTAAGACTATGAAAAAACCCACTGTCGTCGTGGCACTCGGAGGCAACGCCCTGCTTCGTCGAGGCGAACCTTTAGAAGCCGACATTCAACGTGCCAATATCGCCAAAGCGGCCAGAACCATTGCGGCTATCGGCGAACAATACAACGTGGTGCTCGTCCACGGTAATGGCCCTCAAGTTGGTTTACTGGCCCTGCAGGGGCTCGAATACAAATCCGTGACACCTTATCCTTTGGACGTGCTAGGTTCAGAAACCCAAGGCATGATTGGCTATATGCTGATGCAAGAGTTGCATAACTTAGCGCCAGACCAACACGTGTCTTGCATGCTGACCCAGATGACGGTCGATCCTAACGATCCTGCGTTTGCGAATCCCACCAAGCCAATAGGCCCGGTATATGACCAACAAGAGGCCGCCCAATTGGCCGAAAAGTATGGCTGGGATATTAAACCGGACGGCCAATATTATCGCCGTGTTGTGCCCAGCCCACAACCTACTGGGATTGTCGAAGACGACGCTATCGCGAGCCTCATCGACCAAGGGCACTTAGTGATTTGTACGGGAGGGGGCGGTATCCCTGTGATCCAAGAAGGGACCCAGCTAAAAGGCATCGAGGCTGTCATTGATAAAGATATGTCTGCCGCCTTCCTCGCCCGTCAAATCAATGCCGATGCGCTGCTTATTTTGACCGATGCCGAAGCGGTTTACCTCGATTATGGTGAGCCAAGTCAACGCGCACTTGCCGACACAACGCCCGATGATCTCAGCCAATATACCTTCGATGCTGGCTCTATGGGGCCAAAAATCGATGCCTCCTGCGAGTTTATTCGCCAAGGCGGCAAGCTAGTAGGTATTGGCGCCCTCGAAGATGGCCTTGCTATCTTGGCAGGCCAAGCTGGCACACGTATTCGTCCACACTCAGTCAATAACAACAATATTTCTCACGGCCAGCCTACCCCTGCACAGGCCTGAGACCAATAACAAAGAGGATTGCCCACTATGGCTTTTAATCTACGCAACCGTAACTTCCTAAAATTACTGGACTTCACTCCTCGTGAGATCCAACACTTTATCGATATGGCCATTGAGCTGAAAAAAGCGAAATACAATGGCTACGAAACGCCCCGTCTAAAAGGCAAAAACATCGCCCTTATCTTTGAAAAAGCGTCAACACGCACCCGCTGTGCCTTTGAAACCGCTGTTTTTGATCAAGGCGGCCAAGTGAGCTACATCGGCCCAACGGGGTCACAAATTGGCCATAAGGAATCGATGAAGGACACCGCACGCGTATTGGGTCGGATGTATGACGGCATTGAATACCGCGGCTTTGGCCAAGACATTGTGGAAGAGCTGGGTGAGTTCGCAGGGGTACCTGTCTGGAATGGATTAACCACAGAGTTCCACCCCACCCAAATTTTAGCGGACTTGATGACCATGCTCGAGCATGGACGCGGCAAGCAACTACACGAAATGCGCTTTGCTTACTTAGGCGATGCCCGAAACAACATGGGGAACTCTCTGATGGTGGGTGCCGCTAAAATGGGGATGGACATCCGCTTAGTGGCTCCGAAAGCATTCTGGCCAGAAGAAGAGCTAGTCGCACAGTGTCGTGCTATCGCCGAAAAAACCGGCGCACGCATTACGCTGACCGAAGAGGTACAAGAAGGCGTGAAAGATTGTGACTTCTTGTATACCGACGTCTGGGTGTCGATGGGTGAGTCTAAAGAAGCGTGGGATGAACGCGTTGCGCTCATGAAGCCCTATCAAGTCAATATGGATGTCGTGAAAGCCACTGGCAACCCGCACGTGAAATTCATGCACTGTCTTCCTGCCTTCCACAATAACGAAACCACAGTGGGGGCAGAAATCGAAGAAAAGTATGGGTTAAAAGGCCTAGAAGTCACAGAAGATGTGTTTGAGTCAGACTGCTCAATTGTGTTTGATGAAGCAGAAAACCGTCTCCACACCATCAAAGCGGTGATGGTCGCCACCCTTGGCGATTAATGCCACCTGAGCGAGGGCGCCGAGTGGCGCCCTACTTCTCAATATTGACACCACCCAGTGACACCCATCAAAGTTTCATTCAAAAGCAACTGATAGCATATGCGATTGAATCACGCATTATTAGCTTTATGCGCTGATATTGACGTGAAATGCCGTTTATTATAAGGGGTTGCCCGTGGTTAATGATGCAATTCTATCGGTAGAAACGACCACACCGGAGGACGATATCCTCTCTGCGTGTCGACACCTGCTGCAAACGCAAAGCTTTACCACCCAAGATGCCGTTCGCCAGAAATTGGTTCAACTCGGCTATCTTGATGTCAGCCAGTCGACCGTTTCACGCCTATTATCCAAGCTCGGGGTCGCCAAAGTACCCAATGCGCATGGGCAAAAAGTCTACGCACTTAGCGGAGACATGGAGCCTGTCTACGCGGTGTCTTCTGTCGGCTCACAAATCGATGACATCACCTGTAGCCAAGCCATGGTGGTAGTGAAAACCCACCCTGGGGGCGCCCAGTTGATCGCTCGCTTACTCGACTTGCACCGACATCCTTTGATCTTAGGAACGGTAGGCGGGAACGATACTGTCCTGGTCGCACCACGCCAGCTCAATGAGCTTGCCGCCTGCGAGCAAGTGGTTCGAGACCGCCTTGCCCCTGAGTAAACGGCTTTACGTGGCAAGCTAACCGTTGCAGACTATAGGTGTCGCTTTTTATAACAAAGGAACAGACAATGACCCAAGTACTGCAAACCGAGCAGGCGCCAGAAGCTATCGGTCCGTATTCGCAAGGCGTTGACCTTGGCAACATGGTGCTGACCTCAGGCCAAATCCCCGTCAACCCAGTGACTGGCCAGATCTCTCCTGAAATCACCGCACAAACACGTCAGTCTCTCGACAACGTCAAAGCGGTGGTAGAAGCTGCTGGGCTTAAAGTGAATGATATTGTTAAGCTCACCGTGTTTGTCAAAAACATGGAAGACTTTGCGGATGTCAACAAAGTGTATGGTGCGTTCTTTGATGAACACGGTGTGGAAAACTACCCTGCTCGTTCATGCGTTGAGGTCGCACGCCTGCCCAAAGACGTTGATATCGAAATTGAAGCGATTGCGGTACGCCAAGCCTAATTGGTAAGCGACGGCAACGAAAAGCTATTTCAGCAAAAAGCTACTTCCAGCGAAGAGCTAATGCAAAAGCGGCGCCTCCAGGCGCCGCTTTTTTATGTCGTGATGGCATAGCGCACACTTATCAACAGCGCGCCATCACATCGATACGTGATAAAACGTCAGCAAACCAAGCGGTGAAGCGCTCGGGGGCGTCCACCATCGCCTGCTTGACTTCATCTTCAGACCACCAGCGGCAGTCTGCTACCTCATCTGGGTTAGGGATCATGTCGACATGGTTGACTTCACAGGCGATGACTTGATCCAATTCATGCTCTATCAAGCCGTTATCCAACTCGGCACGGTATTCAAACCAAGGTCCCATGGTAAAATCAAGCGGGCGCGCTATCCCTAACTCTTCATACAGGCGCCGTTTTGCCGCCGCCGCAACCGGTTCATCTTGTTTAGGGTGCGAGCAGCATGTATTGGTCCACAATCCACCACTGTGATACTTATCGAACGCGCGACGCTGTAGCAAGTACTCACGCTCACCCTGCTCATTGCAACGAAACAACATCACTGAGAAGGCCATGTGCAGCCATCCTTGCTGATGGGCCTCCAACTTTTCAGCGATCCCTTGAGGTTCACCGCTCGGTGAGACCAAAACCACATGGTGGCGCTGGGTTGAAGTCATAAACCTATCCTCAATTAGCGAACGCCTTGGTTGCGCTCCGCCACTTCTGCATCAAGTTGTTCGAGCTTGCTTTTCATCACCTGGTGGCAATGCTTCGCGAGGTCACGGACATTGTCTTTATCGTAGCCTGTTGACGAAATTGGCGCCATCACTTCAACAATCACATGGCCGTTGTTCCAGCGGTTCGCTTTTAGGTGATGCGTCGAGCTACATACAATGGGAATCAAGGGGACGTTCGCACCGATCGCCGCATGAAATGCGCCGGTTTTAAAGGGCAATAGTCCGCGCCCGCGTGAACGTGTTCCTTCGGGAAATAACCATACGCTCAACTGTTTGGCTCGGATTTTCTCTGTGACCTGCGCAATGGTTCCCATGGCTTTACTGCGATTGGCACGATCAATCAATACATTGCCCGTGAGCCAATAGAGCTGACCAAAAATGGGGATCCATAACAGGCTTTTCTTACCCACGGTGACCGCGCCAGGCATCAACGCATTCGATAAGGTTACCATATCCCAATTGCTTTGGTGGTTGGCGATACACACGCTAGCGCCAGGCTCACGAGGTGCCCCTTCTGCGAAGCGCAGTTCAAGGCTAATCCCGAACAAACCAGAGAGGCGTCCAAACCACTTACTGATATGGTAGCAATTACGAGGGTTGCGAGGGCTTAACAAGCAATACAAACCACCAAAAACAAACAGCAAAACAGCGACAATCAATAAAGCCAGCAGTCGCACGACAAAAATCATTTCTCTCTCCAAAGAGCAGGCGTGAAAGGCGAGTCAGTATACCGATTCAGCGCAAAAATGCACCCACACCGCCCCTGGGTTCAGGGGCGGTAGCGACTTAGTGTTCGGGCAGGATTTCGATTTGATCGACGCGCTGGAGACCACGCGGCAGCATACTGCCTCGTCGACCTCGCTCGCCACGATAATGAGTGAGATCATCCGGTTTTAAGGTCAGTTTGCGCTTCCCTGCGTGCAAGGTCACCCCGGCATTGGCCGGCACCACATACAGTTGGCTTAACACCTCTTCACGTGACTTGGCGCGTGCGCCAGGAATATTAATGATCTTATTCCCTTTCCCTTTACTCAGTTGCGGAAGCTCATGGACCGGGAACACCAGCATGCGGCCTTCATTGGAAATCGCGACAATCAAATCGCTTTCCAAATCACCCACCTGGCGCGGAGGCATCACTTCGGCTTGATCTGGAACCGTCAATAAGGCTTTACCGCTGCGGTTTTTGGAGAGCATATCCGCTTGCTTGCACACAAAACCATAACCGGCGTCCGAGGCCACCAAGGTGAGCTGCCCCTCATCCGCCATTAATACATGACGAATAGACGAGCCTGGGGTGATATTAATTCGCCCGGTAATCGGCTCACCTTGGCTGCGCGCGGATGGCAAGGTGTGCGACTCTATGGCATAGCTGCGACCATCAGACCCCAGGAAAACCGCGGGTTGGTTACTTTTACCCGGTGCCGCGTCGAGGAAATTGTCGCCTGCTTTGTAATTAAGGCCAGTGGCATCCACATCATGCCCTTTGGCATGGCGGATCCACCCTTTATCTGAGAGCACCACAGTGATGGGTTCGCTGGGGACTAAGTCACGCTCGGTTAACGCTTTGGCCTCCGCTCGCTCAACCAGCGGTGAACGACGGTCGTCCCCGTATTTTTCCGCATCCGCGAGGATTTCTTTTTTGATTAAGGTATTCAAGCGACGATCTGAGCCGAGCAACTTCTCTAGCTTATCGCGCTCTTGGCTCAATTCATCTTGCTCACCACGGATCTTGATTTCCTCAAGCTTGGCTAACTGGCGTAATTTGATCTCAAGGATCGCTTCTGCCTGTTTCTCGCTCAAACCAAAACGTGCAATCAGCTCGGCTTTAGGCTCATCCTCACTGCGGATGATTTCAATTACCTCGTCAATGTTTAGGTAAGCGGCCAGTAAGCCTTCTAGAATATGCAGGCGGGCGAGGACTTTTTCTAACCGGTGCTCGAGGCGGCGTCTCACCGTCTGGCGACGGAACGTTAACCACTCAGATAAAATGCCATGTAACCCCTTAACTTGTGGGCGTCCATCAAGGCCAATCATATTAAGGTTAACGCGGTAGTTCTTCTCTAGATCGGTCGAGGCGAACAAGTGATCCATCAGTTGATCACAATCGACACGGTTAGAGCGCGGCACAATCACAATCCGGGTGGGGTTTTCATGATCCGACTCATCACGGAGATCGTCTACCATCGGCAGCTTTTTCGCCCGCATTTGATTGGCGATTTGCTCTAGCAGCTTAGCGCCCGATACTTGATGAGGCAGCGCAGTAATCACAATTTCATTGCTTTCTTTATGCCAAAGCGCGCGCATTTTGATAGAGCCCCGTCCGCTAGCATAGAGCTTTTTCAAATCTGACTTCGGCGTGATCACTTCCGCTTCGGTAGGGTAGTCAGGCCCCTGTACATGCTCCAGTACACCGTCTAAGTCCAAGCTCGGCTTATCGATCATTGCGGCCAAGGCGTTGGCAAGCTCACGCGCATTGTGTGGCGGGATATCCGTTGCCATCCCTACCGCAATCCCGGTGATCCCATTGAGGAGAATATGCGGTAAGCGTGCCGGCAAGGTTTTAGGCTCTTTCATGGTGCCATCAAAATTAGGCCCCCATTCAACCGTCCCTTGCCCGAGTTCTTGCAGCAACACTTCTGAGAAGCGTGATAAGCGTGATTCCGTGTAACGCATCGCCGCAAACGATTTAGGATCGTCAGGTGCGCCCCAGTTGCCCTGACCATCCACCAGCGGATAACGATAGGAAAACGGCTGAGCCATCAATACCATGGCCTCGTAACACGCCGAGTCGCCATGAGGATGGTATTTACCCAGTACATCCCCGACAGTACGCGCCGATTTTTTATATTTTGCCGTGGCGGATAGCCCCAGCTCTGACATCGCGTAAATGATCCGGCGCTGCACTGGCTTTAAGCCATCGCCGATAAACGGCAGTGCGCGATCCATGATGACGTACATCGAGTAATTGAGGTATGCGTCCTCAGTGAACTGGCGCAGAGCAAGTTGCTCTACCCCATCATAAGTCACCTCTGTCATGCGAATAAGATCCCGTTATAGTGATTTAGATATCGATAAGCTCGGCCATATCGCCTTTTTGCTGCAGCCAATGGCGGCGATCCTCTGCCCGTTTTTTACCCAGCAGCATATCCATCAGTTGCTGCGTCTGCTCATCATCATCAATAGTGAGCTGAACCAGGCGACGAGTATTGGGATCCATGGTGGTTTCACGCAGCTGTAACGGGTTCATTTCCCCCAAACCTTTAAAGCGTTGCACATTGATTTTGCCGCGTTTATTGCTCAAACGCTCAAGGATCCCTGCTTTTTCATCTTCATCCAAGGCATAAAAGACCTCCTTGCCACAATCAATGCGGTAAAGCGGCGGCATTGCCACATACACATGGCCAGCCTGAACCAAGGCTCTAAAGTGTTGCATAAAAAGTGCACATAGCAAGGTCGCAATATGTAAGCCATCGGAGTCCGCATCGGCGAGGATGCAGATTTTATCGTAACGAAGATTACCCAAGTCCCCAGAATCAGGGTCAATACCCAGCGCCACAGAGATATCATGTACTTCTTGGGAGGCCAAGACTTGGTCTGCGGAGACTTCCCATGTATTGAGGATCTTACCTCGAAGCGGCATCACCGCTTGAAATTCGCGATCCCGAGCCTGCTTAGCTGAGCCACCCGCTGAGTCCCCCTCGACCAAAAATAGCTCGGTACGACTTGAATCTTGCATCGCACAGTCAGTGAGTTTGCCGGGTAGCGCTGGGCCTGATGCCACTTTCTTACGCACCACCTTCTTCGCGGCACGCATGCGGCGATGGGCACTGGCAATACACACTTCCGCCAAACGCTCAGCAAGGTGTGGGCGCTCGTTCAGCCACAGGCTAAAGGCATCTTTGACCACCCCAGACACAAACGCCGCACATTGGCGAGAGGACAAGCGCTCTTTGGTTTGCCCCGCAAACTGTGGGTCTTGAATCTTAACCGACAGCACGTACGCACAGCGCTCCCAAATATCATCGGCGGTCAGCTTTACACCGCGAGGGAGAAGGTTACGGAACTCACAGAATTCACGCATCGCTTCCAGCATCCCTTGGCGCAAGCCATTTACATGCGTGCCACCTTGTGCCGTTGGGATCAGGTTGACATAGCTTTCTGTCGTTAGCTCGCCCCCTTCTGGCAACCAAATAACCGCCCAATCCGCGGCTTCGGTCTGGCCACTGAATTCGCCGATAAAAGGTGTTTCCGGCAGAACTTCATAGCCTTTGACACTGTCAGCGAGGTAGTCTTTCAACCCATCCTGGTAACACCAGGATGTGGTCTCATCGGTGTTTTTATCAGTGAGATTGACCGTCAGTCCCGGGCACAGCACTGCCTTGGCTTTTAAGATGGTTTTAAGACGGGCCAGTGAAAACTTGTCAGAATCAAAAAATTGGCCATCTGGCCAAAAGTGAACGCGCGTGCCACGGTTGCGACGACCACAGGTGCCCGTTACGGTTAAATCTTGTACTTTGTCGCCGTTTTCAAAGGCAATATCATACACTTGACCATCGCGCTTAACGGTAATCTCTACCCGATGAGACAGCGCATTCACTACGGAGATACCCACCCCGTGTAAACCACCGCTAAATTGGTAGCTTTTGTTGGAGAACTTACCGCCCGCATGCAGTTTGCATAAAATCAGCTCAACCCCAGAGACGCCCTCTTCAGGGTGAATATCAACCGGCATACCACGACCATCATCAATCACTTCCAGTGATTGGTCGGCATGGAGAATCACATCAATCTTGCTGGCATGGCCGGCTAACGCTTCATCGACACTGTTATCGATGACTTCCTGCCCAAGATGGTTAGGGCGACTGGTATCTGTGTACATACCGGGGCGTCGGCGCACGGGCTCGAGCCCATTGAGGACTTCTATCGATCCTGCGTTATAGTTTTGTTCTGTCATAATCGATTGGCTTAATAAATGTGATGACATGGTCAGCAAGGGGGATCCGCTTGTCAAGCGCGGCGCCAGATTGCCACAAGTTTCTGTGAGCTGCTATCCGTCTGCTGTGACGTAGCGGCTAAGATAGCACGAGCTTGCGTCTGTGTGCCTCTGTTTCAATGCCTCTAGCCTGATGGCGCGCTAGATACCAAGAAATTGGAGAATATCCCCACAGTAACGTTCAAAGCCGACAAAGCTATGATCGCCTCCCGGCTCAACCGTTTGTTGACTGGCACTGAATTTTGCCACTGCTTGGCGATAGTCCAGCACTTCATCACCTTCCTGTTGCAATAACCAAAATTGCTCAGGATGAGATAAGACCGGCACATCAATCTCACGCAAGGCGTTGATATCGGCAGCCTCGAGGGTGTAGCGTTCTTGGGTGTAAGGATTAACCTGTTCCCCAACATAGTCTTGCAAGAGTTCGTAAGGGCGAACCGCGGGGTTAACCAGTACAGCGGGCAGTTGATAACGCTCACTCAGCCAGGTGGCTAAAAAGCCTCCTAACGAACTTCCCACCAAACCCAGCTGATGGGTTTCGCTAAAGCGCGTGATCAGTTCATTCAGTAACTGCACGGTTGGCTCAGAATGACTAGGCAGTTGTGGCACCAACACCTCAATATCAGGACGATGCTGGGCGCAATAGTCTTGCATCTGTCTCGCCTTTAACGATTGCGGCGAGCTGTTGAAGCCATGAAGATAAAGCAACGCTGATGGCATGATTAATATCCGCTGGAGTCGAAGTCTGGCCGAAAGTGCTGACCGGTTACACGCGCCACTTGCGTTTCTACGCGCCCGTCGGCATACAGCTCAAGCCAGCGCCAACCTGGGTTTTGGTTATCGAGCGCAAAGTCGTGTGAGTCTGGCATAAACTGGATACAGGTGGAGGGCGCCGCCATCACACGCGCACCTTGATAACGCACATCCAAGGCCTGATGAATATGCCCACACACCACAATTTTCGCTTGAGGATGACGCGCCATCACTTGCCAGAATGCCTCTCGGTTTGCCAATTTATGCTGATCCAACCAAGTGCTTCCTGCATCCAACGGATGATGGTGCAGCAACACCAATGCATGGCGCTCAGGATGCGCGCTTAAGTGTGTATCCAAAAGGTTCAGTTGCGCTTGTGATAATTCGCCGTGCGGTACACCAGCCACCTGACTGTCGAGCAGCACCATTTGCCAATGCTCCCCCAACAGAACTTGCGAGCAAGAACGAAGGGTATTTGACTGTAATACCGCGCTCATTTCTGGCTGATAATCATGATTACCCGGTAGCCAAAAGCAAGGCTGTGACCACCGGGCGATACCGTCGACAAAACGGCGATACGATAAAGCGGAGTGATCTTGAGACAGATCCCCCGTGGCAATAATGGCGTCGAAAGTCGGGTCAGTGGCACTGATGGCATCCAGCACCGCATGGTAGCTGCGAAGCGTATTAATACCCAGCAAGCTACCCTGCTCACTCGCGAACAGGTGTGTGTCGGTGATTTGCAAAAGACGAATACAATCGCCGTCGGCGTTATCTATCTGGCAAGACTGCAACGTTGAAAATACCTTTGCTGGTTTAGTTTAACGATGATTTATACATAGGATCAGACGCCACCACGCCACGGCGTAGGCAGTGGCCAAGCCAATCCGATAAAAATGCATTAACCTGATGTTTTTCGTCGCGCTGATGCATGCGCGGATTCGGGTAATCATAACGTGGTTTTAAGCGTGAAATCTGCTGCGTGGTACACACTTCCGCGACCCGTGCATCGTGATACAAGCGCACTGTCAGGTTAGCACGTAAGTAATCCGGCGCGGCGCCTGGGCTCAACTGAGCAATATCCAGTAAGGTGGTATAGCGGGTTGACTCACGCACGACCAAAGCATATTCCTGCCCTTGGATATCGTATCGACACACCTGTCCCACCTCGTCACGCTTGGGCATCAAACGGACAAGTTTGGCGTAGTTGGTTTCATACAAGCGCATCATCGCTGGTAAGTCGACACGATATTCTGTTTTCACACACACCTACTGTCTATTTACTGTTTTGTTCATTATAGCTTTGACGCAAGCGACTGGCATTGAGTTCCAACCATTGCAACGCAATGATTGAGGCGGCGTTTTCAATCTCACCATCAACCACCTTTTGATAGGCGTGTTGGCGAGATAATCGATGCACCAAAATGTCTTCATTTTCACTGTCGAGGCCGTGCACGCCTTCCGCTTCCGAGGCATCAACAATTGCGACAAACACATCCAACTGTTCAGAACAGCCACCAGAGCTGGATAAATAACGGGTAACACGCTCCATTTGATGCAGTAATAGCCCCGCTTCTTCCCGCGCTTCACGGTGGGCAACCTGCTCGGGGGATTGGTCTTTGTCTATCATCCCAGCCACAATTTCGAGTTGCCATGGTGTCGCGCCTGCTGCCATCGCCCCCACGCGGATTTGCTCAAGCATCACCACTTCATCACGTACGGGATCATAGGGTAAAACAGCCACCGCATGGCCACGTTCAAACAACTCCCGCACCACAGAGCCACTCCAGCCGCCTTCAAACAAGCGATGACGAAACTGATAGCGCTGAATGGAAAAGAAACCTTGATAAAGCGAAGAAATATCCTCGATCACAATATCGTCGCGATCGAATTGTCCAGGCGGATAGTCTGACATGCGGGCTCCTTATCCTCGATGACACGAGCTGACGAATTGAAATGCTGAGTCACGCCTATACCCACTGGCCTGTGCCGAGCGGCAACGCGCGTCTTTCTAGCAAACCATAAACTTAACTTTTTTGATAAAAGTTACAACTATTTTTCAGTCCCATTTGCAAATTGGATAGTTTACACTCAATGTCCTAACAAATTGTCAGTTTCACGCAAGCATAATTGCGGTAAGCTAGTGACCGTCTATTTATCTAATCGCACAGATTCAGGGATTCCATCTATGAAAAAATTGCTCCCTTTGGCGTTAAGCTTGGCACTCGGCAGCGTAAGCAGTGCAGCCCTTGCCGATGATCTCGCCCAAATTTATCAACAAGCGAAGCAAAGCGATCCCACTCTTAATCAAGCGGCCGCCGAGCGCGACGCAGCGTTTTCTGCTGTGGATGCCACTCGTGGCACCTTGCTACCGCAAATAGCCTTAAATGCGGGATACGCCATTACCCGCAATGACAGCGACGATCAGCGTGACGTCGACACCACCAGCGCCGATATCAGCTTAAGCCAACAGCTTTTCAAACGTGATAGCTGGGTCAACTTGGATATCAGTGAAATGCAGGCGCGCCAGCTAGATGCGACCTATGCGGCGCAGCAGCAAGGATTAATGCTACGCGTGGCACAAGCCTATTTTGACGTGTTGCGCGCCATGGACAAGCTTGAGTTTATTCAGGCAGAAAAAGCGGCCGTGGGCCGTCAGCTTGAGCAAACCAAGCAACGTTTTGAAGTGGGCCTTTCGGCGATTACCGATGTGCATGACGCCCAAGCGCAATACGATGCCGTACTGGCCGATGAAATTTTGGCCGAAAATGCGCTCACCAACAGCTATGAGGGCTTGCGTGAGATCACCGGCCAAGCCCCACATGACTTGCGTGTGCTCGACACTGACCGCTTTAGTGCCAGTAACCCGCAGCAGCAACCGGCAGCACTGGTCAAAGTCGCCGAAGAGAAAAATCTCGAGTTACTCGCCAACCGCATTGCCCGTGATACCGCCAAAGAGCAGATTAAGCTGGCCAAAACCGGTCACCTGCCCACGCTGACCTTCAGCGCACAATACGGGATGACGGATAGCGATAATCAGCACAGCGATGTTTATTCCTCTGATTACAACCAAGGCACTGCCAGCCTCGATTTTAGCTTGCCACTGTTCACCGGCGGCAGCACCTCGGCCAATGTGGAAAAGGCGCAGCATGAGTATGTGGCCGCGTCACAAAGTCTTGAAGCCAAATACCGCAGCACGGTAAAAGATGTGCGCGCTTTCTATAACGACATCAATGCCTCAATTGGTGCGCTGCGTGCCTATGAGCAAACCGTGGTCTCTGCACGCTCAGCGCTAGAAGCCACTGAAGCAGGTTTTGAAGTGGGTACTCGTACCATTGTCGATGTGTTGGATGCTACGCGTCGCCTTTACGATGCCAACCGCAACCTCTCCAATGCGCGCTACGACTATATTCTAAGCCGTTTACGTTTACACCAAGCCATGGGCACCTTGTCTGAGCAAGACTTGCTCGATATTAACCAAGGGCTGGTTAAGCAAGAGTGATTCACGCTTGAGGCTTTAGTATGCAAAAAGGTGCCGACGGGCACCTTTTTTATTGTCATGAGTTGAAAGGGCAAGGCGCTATTGACCACGCCGAATCGACTCAATGATTTCTGTGGTAGAGCAGCCATCTTCAAAATTAAGCACTTTGACCTCTCCCCCGTTGGCGAGCACCGCCTCGGCACCAGCAATCTCGTTGACCTGATAATCACCGCCTTTAACGAGCAAATCGGGCAAGACTTCGCCAATCAGGCGCGCAGGCGTTTCTTCGCCAAAAGGAACCACCCAATCGACCGCGCCCAGCCCTGCCAGCACCGCCATCCGTCGATCGGTTGGATTGACCGGACGGCCGGGCCCTTTCAGCGCTTGGACTGATGCATCCGTGTTGACGGCAACAATCAGGCGATCGCCCAGTTTGGCTGCTTCATTGAGGTACGCCACATGGCCTGCGTGCAAAATATCAAAGCAGCCATTGGTCATCACCACTTTCTCACCTCGCCCTTGGGCGACGTGCACCGCATCAATCAGCTGCGCTTCGGTTGTTACGCCAAAACCAGACTCGTGCGAGCCGTGTACCGCTTCGGTCAGCTCAATAGTAGAGAGGGTTGAGGTACCCAACTTACCCACTACCACGCCGGCCGCAGCGTTAGCCAGCGCACAGGCTTGCTCTATCGGTTTGCCCGCGGCCAATGATGCCGCCAATACCGATATCACGGTATCCCCCGCCCCTGTGACGTCGTACACTTCTTTGGCAAGCGTTGGCAAGTTCAGCGGCGCGGCATCAGGGCGCAGCAATGTCATCCCATGTTCACTGCGGGTGACCAACAACGCACCAAGCTCGTATTGCTTGATCAACGCCAGGCCTTTTTCTTCCAAGCTTTGATCGTCCGTCACTGTGCCTGCCACCGCTTCAAACTCTGCCATATTTGGCGTCAGTAAGCTCGCCCCTCGATATCGCTCAAAATCCGTGCCTTTAGGGTCAACCAAGGTGGTGACATCCGCTTGTTTGGCGGCCTGAATCAATGTTTGCACCTCGGCTAATGCCCCTTTGGCATAGTCCGATAAGATCATCGCCTGCGCCTTGGGCAGTGCCGCCTCGACTTTAGCCAGCATGGGTGCCACATCCACACCCGCAAAACCCTCTTCAAAATCCAGACGAATCAACTGCTGGTTACGGCTCATTACCCGAAGCTTAGTAATAGTGGGATGCGAGTCTAGCGCCACAAAATCACAGTTAACATTTAGCGAGTCGAGGGTTTGTGTGAGCGCATCAGCCTGTTCATCCTTCCCGGTCAGACCAATCAGCTGGGTATGCCCACCTAAGGCTGCGATATTCATCGCCACGTTCGCGGCGCCACCTGGGCGCTCTTCCGTTTGATTGATCTTCACTACAGGCACGGGCGCTTCTGGAGAAATGCGTCCCGTCGGTCCATACCAATAGCGATCGAGCATCACATCGCCGACGACCAGAACATTGGCTTGGCTATAATCAGGAAGGCTGAGTTTCATCTGGATCTCCGAATACTGTCGTTACCGAGCGATAGTAGCATAGCCATAGGCTAAATGGGGGGCTCACAGGCGTATGCTGCGCACAATCTCAACACTCACCGCACACACTCGCGCAGGACAGCGCCAAGAATTTACTCTACAATAGCGCGGGCCTCACGGCTCTTTCTGGTTTGGTTTTCATGAGTCATTAACGCTATGAGCGATTTTTCAGCCCCCACTTTTCGCATTGGGTTTCTTCACCCTCGCTATCTTCATACCTGGCTCGGCGTCGGGTTAATGTATCTGGCTAGCTGGCTGCCTTATCGCGTCCAATTTTATATGGGCCGCAGCTTGGGTCACTTGATGCATACACTAATGAAACGCCGCGTTAAAATTGCCGATCGTAACCTAGCGCTGTGCTTTCCAGAGATGACGCCCGCTAACCGCGCTGCGATGGTGAAAGAAAATTTTGCCAACGCCGGCCTTGCCTTGTTCGAGACTGGTATGGCGTGGTTTTGGCCCAAATGGCGAATCAACAAGCATGTCACCATTGAAGGATTAGACACCCTGCTTGAGCTTGAACAACAAGGCAAAGGGGTGCTTTTAATTGCCGTGCACTCTCTAAATTTAGAGATTGGCGCGCGCGGCTTAAGCGAACAAACGCCTGGCGTGGGGGTGTATCGCCCCAATACCAACCCTGTGTATGACTGGTTTCAGTTCCGTGGCCGGATGAAGCGCAATATTGGCGTCGATCGCAAAGACGTTAAGTCGATGATCCATTACCTCAAAGAGGGTCATCGCATGTGGTATGCACCCGATCACGATTATGGTCGCCGCCGCTCCACATTCGCACCACTGTTTGCGGTCAAACAAGCTTGTACCACCACAGGCACCAGTTTGCTGACCCATGCCGGCCACGCCACCGTGGTACCATTTTCTGTGGTGAGAGAACGACGGCTTGGCCAATACCGCGTTAAAATCGACCCACCGATAACGGATTTCCCTAAAGAAGCGCATGCCGCAGCGGTGATCACTAACCAAGCGGTTGAACGACTGATCCTACGCGCTCCAGAGCAATATATGTGGTTGCATCGGCGTTTTAAAACCCGCCCAGAGGGTGAGTCTTCCTTATACGAGGGAATCTAGCCCTATATAGGCCGCCAATCGCGGCCTCATTATTGCGCCTTACGCTGCGAGTCTGCTTGCCCATCAAACCACTGTTGCCAGGCTTGCTGCACGATTTCACGCTCATCGATAAAGGCATCAGCCTCCACCTGCCCACTTTCACCAGCTAGGTGGCTCCGGTGGAGCGCATTGCGCATCCGGGTATAGGCCGACTTTAATTCCGCCGCCTGCGTCAGTGGCATCACTCCCAGCTCTCCGGCTTGCTCAAAAATACGCGCGTTATCGCTATATCGGGTAAGCGCCGGTTGACTGGCACTGTTGCCGAGCACTAAGTATTGCGCCAAGAACTCGATATCAGTGATCCCACCGGCGTCTTGTTTGATGGAGAAGGTATCTTTTTGTCCTGTCGCTTTATGCTGACGCATTTTTTCACGCATGCCACTGACTTGCTCTCGCAGCGTATCGATGTCTCGTGGCGTGGTGAGAATGCGATGACGGACCTGGGTAAAGCCGGACTCTAGCTTAGGATCACCATATATCATGCGTGCACGCACCAGTGCTTGGTGCTCCCATGTCCACGCCTCTTTTTGTTGGTAATCAGCATAAGCTTCGAGCGTGCTCACCAGCATCCCGGAGGTGCCGGAAGGGCGAAGGCGTGTGTCAATGTCATACAGCACCCCAGAGGGAGTACGCGTAGAGAAAAGATGGACGATACGCTGAGCAAGACGCAGATAAAACTGCCGACCATCAATCACTTTACGACCGTCAGTCTCAATATCCGCGGGGCAGTCATGGAGAAAAACCACATCGAGGTCAGAATTATAACCCAGCTCCCATCCGCCTAACTTGCCGTAGCCAATCACCGCAAAGCCACGCCCCTCGCGCTCGCCCAAGTGTGTTGGTTGGCCATATTTTTCCACCATTTGGTGCCAAGCCTGATTGACCACCGCCTCCACAATCGCTTCGGCCAAGTAAGTCAAGTGATCACTGACGCGCATCACAGGTAGCACACCGGCGATATCCGCCGCGGCAATTTTTAATAACTGAACTTGCTTAAACTGACGCACCGCCTCCATTTGTTGCTCCATATCCTCAACGGGGATACGAGCAAGATAATCGCGTAATTCGCTGCGATAGGCATCCGGCGCCAAGGGTTGGTACAAATGGGTTAAATCAAGCAGCTCATCCAGTAGCAAAGGGTAGCGCGCCAACTTTTCTGCCACCATCGGGCTGGCCGTACAAAGTCGTAACAGCTGATCAATCGCCCCGGGGTGCTCATCCAACAGCTCTAAGTAGGTGGTGCGCGTCGAGATATTGAGTAACAGGTGGGTGATATGTGGCAGCACCTGCTGTGGTTGCGGTAACGTCAGTAGCTTACTTAACATGACGGGCATCAAACGGTTTAGCACCTCACGTCCTCGAGGGCCCACAGTGCGCTTAGCCAGCTCTTGTTTAAACGCTAATAACTGCTCAGCAATATTGGTGTCCGGTAAATCTAAGCCTGCTAAGATCAAGTGGGCGTTTTCTACATCGCGCGCCATCGCCCATAGATCGTGATACTCAGTATCGACGTCCGTGTCTGTTTCTTGCTCATCTTCGCCAATCAAGCCGGAAAACACCTGATTAACCGCTTGCATATGCTGGGTGATGTCGGCCTGTAAGCGCGTCCAGTCATTGACCCCCATGGCGTGACAAAGCCGCTCACGATCAAGGTCGTTATCGGGCAGGGTCTGCGTTTGGTTGTCATCAATGGCTTGTAGGAGGTTTTCAACTCGACGCAAATAGCAATACGCAGCCTTTAATTGGCTTACCTCAGCGGTAGGCAATAATTCCAGTTCCGCAATCGCATCTAAGGTGTCGAGCAAGCCACGTTGGCGCAAACTGGGCTCTCGGCCGCCACGAATAAGCTGAAACGACTGAGCAATAAATTCAATCTCACGAATCCCCCCCGCACCAAGCTTAATATTATCCGTTAAGCCACGCCGACGTACCTCTCGTTGGATTAACTGTTTCATCCGCCGCAACGCTTGAATGGCACTAAAATCGATGTAACGACGGAAGACAAACGGGCGTAGCATCTGCCGTAACGTTTGATAGCAGTCATACTGCTCTTTCCCCATGACGCGCGCTTTCACCATCGCATAGCGCTCCCAATCACGCCCTTGTTCTTGGTAGTAATCTTCGAGTGCGGAAAAGCTCATCACTAAAGGGCCACTATCCCCAAAGGGACGAAGACGCATATCAACCCGATAACAAAAACCGTCCACCGTGGGTTGATCAAGCGCTTTGATCAAGCGCTGCCCTAGCCGGGTAAAGAACTGGGCATTGGCGATGCTTTTTCTCGCGCCCTGGGTTTCTCCCGCCTCAGGGTAAGTAAAGATCAGGTCGATGTCTGAAGAGAAGTTGAGCTCGCCACCACCAAGTTTGCCCATGCCCAAAATCAGCATCGGCTGCGGCTCCCCCTCGGGGCTCATGGGTGTGCCCCAGTCGTGACAGCCGCGCTGATAGAGCCATTGATAAGCTGATAATATTTGCGCTTCCGCAAGGGCTGATAGATGCTGTAAACCTTGCTCAACCGGCCATTGATTTTGGATTTCCTGCCACGCAATCCATACGAGCTCACGCTGGCGGTGCTGACGGAGTTGACGGTGAAACTCGCTCTCATCCGTCACCGCTTCCAACGCCTGACTCAACTCAGCTTGGTATGTCTGCTCACGCGAGGCTTGCTGGCGATGCTGATACAGCCAGTCGAGAAGTCCAGAGGTTTGGGTTAATGCCTTGGCGACAAACTCGCTACACGCTAAAGCCTGCTCGAGTTGCTCACGCGCCGTGCCTTGCCACTGCGGCACGGCCTCAGGGGCAATTTCATTTAATCGTATCCAGTGCTGATGCAAGCAAGCGGCAAGAGAGTCAGAGAGTACCATGGGCAGTCCTTTTGCTATCGTCCTGTATCGACACTAACAAAAACGGCTCACCGATGCAGCGAGCCGTTGTTGATTACGGATAAAACCTCAAACGTGGTTAGACTTTAAAGGCCTCAATTTTATCTTTGAGTGATTGTGCACTTTGTTCAACCATCTCTGCCGTTTCATGCAGCTCAGACGCCACTGTCACCGATGCCTGGACCAAATCTTTAACATTGGTGAGGTTTTGGTTCATCTCACCGGCTACTGACGCTTGTTGTTCCGCCGATGACGCGATTTGGAAGTTCATGTCATTAAGCGATTGGATTTGCGTGACGATTTGCTCAAGCTCTCCGCCAGCCTGGCTCACTGACTCGACGCCTGTCTTGGCCTCGGAAACACTGCGATCCATCAAACCCACCGCTTTTTGCGCACTTTGCTGCAACTGGGTGATCATATCTTGAATTTCCACCGTGGCTTCTTGGGTGTGTTGCGCCAGCTTGCGTACTTCATCCGCCACCACTGCAAAACCACGCCCCGTATCGCCCGCGCGTGCGGCTTCTATCGCGGCATTGAGTGCCAGTAGATTGGTTTGCTCTGAAATTCCTTGAATGGTGACCACGACAGTACCGATTTTCTCCACCTGGGCATCGACCTGCCCCACGACCTGGGATGACTCGCTGATGTCATTGGACAGCTCATTGATGGTTTTGATGGTACTGCTCACGTGCTCTTGGCCACTGTTCGCCTGTTGGCTAGAGGTTTCGGTCGCTTTGGCCGCCTCTCGAGTATGCTCAGCGACGGTTTGCACGGTCGCACTCATCTCACTCATCGCCGAGGCAAGCTGATCCATCTCAGAGAATTGCTCTTGCGATGACTCTTTGGTTTCCGACATGCTGATCGTCATAATCTCAGCCAGAGAAGAAAGATCATCCGACGCTTGGCGCTGCGCGTTAATCACATCCACCAATTGCTGACGCGATCTTTCCAGCTCACGCGCTAAATCACCAAACTCGTCCCGGCTATTCATCTCAATCGGTTCACTGAGATCACGGTTGGCGAGCGCCCGAATTCTATCGGTAAGATAATTAATTTGCCGCAGCATAATATTGGAGCCGCCCAGCAAAATAACCATGAAAGAGACAATCATCAGCGCGGTTTGCCACGCGACCTGAATCATATAATCTTGGTAATACGCCTGCGCCTCAGACGTCGGTTGTGATGCCACGAGCCACCAATCGCTGCCGCCTACGGGCACGGCATAGCCATGACGGCCACCGTCATAAACGGTATAGCTAAACGCGCCTGACTGATTGAGAAACAAGTCAGCGACATCGGTTCCGGTGCTTTCATCCGGCACGCGCAACGCGTCAAACTGGCGCATTGAAGGGTGAGACCAGACCTGGCGAGTGGTGCCATTGACCAAATATAAATACGCCCCTTCGCTGAATTCGGCGTTCATGGTATCCACCGCCTCTCGCATCAAGCGTTCCCCATCCGGCTGATCGATGAGGGTGCCTGTCATTGCCGCGCTGGATCGCGCTAATTCTTGGGTCTGATTCAGGGTGAACTCAATCACGGACTGGCGAAACGTGTTCGCATCCCACATCTGCTTACCGACCAGAATAATGGTACTAAAGACCATGAGAATCACGAGTTTTGGGATCAAGCGCAGATTGGTAACGGGTTTTTCCCACGCATAAAAGTTATGTTTAGCCATAATCCTGAAAGCTCCATGTCCGTTATTAAGCCAACTGACTGCCAAACGGGCGATTATTAATACTGAGTGATGTTATATCGGCAAACGTCACCCTCACTGAATCCTTGTTTACCGTATTTGTGAAATTTGCCCATAAACAATGCCCATAATGATAAGTTAATCAAATTATCATCACGCACCTTGCCTGTTTATAACGTAAAAAAGTGCCAAATATATTGATCCTAGAGGCGGTTTTATCGAATCGCCTCAGACATTGAAACTGGATACTCAAGCAAGGTAACCGCATAAAGGCACACATAAAAAAAGCAACCTCCAGGCTGCTTTTTATCACTCTCGTTCGCTTACTCTTGCCAATAAGGAGTAAGACGCAATCCCGTTTGACGGCTTTGCGTCATCGCATGAAACAGTGACTCTTCTTTACGTGCCAACCACTTCTCTGCTTGTTTTTTATCCTCTTCATCGTCAATCTCGACCACTCGCTCACGCACCGGCTCGAGCAAGCGAAGCTCTTCAATGCCTTGCAACATATCGAGCCAAGGCAAGCGGAAGGCTTTACGCCGACTTTTGTCATACAAAGAGGCCAAGCAAGTGCCTAGCAACAAATTGCGTTGCAAGCGAGGGTATTGGTCAAAGTAGTCGTGCCGCGTCAGTGGTTTAGTTTCATCAAATGCGTCAAGCAACTCGTGCCAAGACTCTGGCAGTGCTTTGTCGGCCAAACGTTGAATCGGTTGGGCAAGCTTATCCGCCGCTTTATCATCTAAAAACGGTTGCCAACCTTTCGAGAGGATCCAGCGACTTAAATCGAGCAGTAAATTGCAATACCGCGATGTATGTAGCAGCGCGACAATGTCCTCTCGTTCAGGCAACCTCGCTTGTTCGACCTTCAAGCTTTTCACCAAGGTTTTTCGCGCGTTTAATTTACGCAGATATTGGCCTTTGTCTTCACACAGCCGGGCATTCGTCCGAGCATCATCGAGCCACGCCAGTTCACCCTCAAACCATTGCAGCTCTTGACGGAGTAAACTGCTTGCTCGGCGCGGCACCACACTGCCGAATAAGACAAACGCCTGTCGGATCAACAAGACGGCATAGCGAATTTCTTGTAACGCCTCAAGGGACTCACGCTCAATGTAGATTTGCTCGTGATAATGCCAGTGATTCAACGCATGCTCGAGGATCCGAATCAGGGCTTTTTCTTGGCTATCATCAGCGCCGAGTTTAACGATGGATAAGGCTTTAACCGGATCACCCTGATAGCCGGTTGCTAGGCGGTAGCCACGCGCCGCCTTGCTCAAATTTCCGAGGCGTAAGCCACCTTCATCCGCCAGGCTGCGTGCCAGCGAGAACAAGGCATCGGTTTGCCCGGAAATCAGCTCCAGCTCCACCTCAGAAATCACATCCTTGTCGCCGGCTTCGGTAGAGACCTCGCCTTGATCGCTCGCCAATTCGATTTGGCTACCGTCATCCGTTGCTAACAGCCATTGCTGACGCACAAAATCGGTGGAAAACAACGGCTGGAGAGCTTGGCTCAGTGCATCAACATCCAGATCATCGGGCCATGCATCGACTGGGATCAAAGAAAGATCAGGTTCAGGTCCGTTAAGCTCGGCGTTGTATTCTGGGCGCTGATGCAGCCCAGCCACGACCCGACCTGCCGTTTTGAGGGTTTGAATGTACACACCATCAAAACGACGTACCCGCAAACCGATATCGTATTTACGTAGGGTAAAATCTGGCGTATCGAAGTAGATGTTTCCCAGCTCACGCTGGCTTTGCTGTAGCTGTTTTACACTGACAATTTTATCGCGAATGCGATGAGAAAAGTCAGAAGAGACAAAAAATTTGAGCTCTATCTCAGTGTCCATACGGTTACCTATAGCCAATTGCCTGACAAGGATATGAACAATTGATCCTGTCGGCAAGCGCTATCACTACCAGGCTTGATCACGCGCACTGAGGCAGAGATCACAAAAGCTATTTCTTTAGCCTATGTTCTGCGCTACCATCGCCGCTCCGATATACCATCGTTGAACTTTTCGCCTCTCTTTTTTGCCCTCTGGGCTCGAGGCAACCAGGTAGATTACGGCTATGCCAGTCAATACAATTGTTGGGCTATTTGCAAAAAGCCCTATTAAACCACTGCAGCGTCACGTAAATCGTGTAAACGATTGTTGTGAGTTACTGATCCCCTTTTTTCATGCTTGCGAGCAACAAGATTGGGATAAGGCAAATCAACTCCGTCAGCAAATCTCAGATATTGAGAAAGATGCTGATACCCTAAAGCGCAATATCCGGCTTAAGTTACCACGAGGTCTCTTTATGCCCGTCGATCGCACGGACATGCTCGAGCTCCTCACCCAGCAAGACAAGCTGGCAAACTTAGCCAAAGATATTGCCGGCCGCGTGATAGGCCGTCAGCTTCGTATGCCCCCCTCAATGAATGATGCCTTTATCGCCTATGTGCAGCGATGCTTAGATGCTGCCGCGCAAGCACGCCGCGTGATCAACGAGCTTGAAGAGCTACTTGAGACTGGCTTTAAAGGGCGCGAAGTCACCTTAGTCGCCGAAATGATTCATCAGTTGGATGTGATTGAAGACGATACCGATTCTATGCAAATCCAACTTCGCCAAGCATTAATGGCCGTTGAGCAGGAGTACAACCCTGTTGACGTCATGTTCTTGTACAAAATCCTCGAGTGGGTCGGTGAAATTGCTGACCAGGCGCAACGTGTGGGTGCGCGCTTAGAGGTCATGCTTTCCCGTTCCTAACCGAGTGATGTAACAACAAGGTATTACAATGGAAATCCTGATGAATCACGGGACCATACTGATCATGGTCGCCGCGGCTTTTGGTTTTTTAATGGCAATTGGTATCGGCGCCAACGACGTCGCCAATGCAATGGGCACGTCGGTCGGCTCTAAAGCGCTGACCGTGAAACAAGCCATTATTGTTGCCATGATTTTTGAATTCGCCGGCGCATATTTAGCCGGTGGTGAGGTCACAGACACCATTCGCAAAGGTGTGATTGACACCAGTTTTTATGCTGATCAGCCGTTGGAATTAGTCTTTGGCATGATGTCCGCGCTACTGGCGGCTGGCTCCTGGCTATTACTTGCCTCATTCATGGGTTGGCCCGTCTCCACCACCCACTCTATCATTGGTGCGATTATTGGTTTTGCCTGCCTATCGGTTGGCGCAGATGCAGTCGATTGGCATACGGTGCAAGGCATCGTTGGCAGTTGGATTATCACCCCTTTTATCTCTGGCTTGTTCGCTTACTTTATATTCTTAAGTGCACAACGACTGATTTTTGATACCGACCGCCCTGTGCTTAATGCCAAACGTTTCGTGCCGCTTTATATGTTTCTCACCGCGTTTATTATCGCGATGGTCACCATCAAAAAAGGTCTCAAACATGTTGGCCTCCACCTCACGACCTTAGAGTCCGTGAGCGCCTCCATCGTGCTCTCTGCCATGGTGATGTTTTTTGGTGTTTATTACATTTCTAGAAAGTATCGCGGCGATGAAAATCAAGGGTTTCAGGGGGTTGAGCGGATATTTAGCCTATTGATGGTGGTCACCGCCTGTGCGATGGCCTTCGCACATGGTTCGAATGACGTGGCCAATGCCATTGGTCCGCTATCGGCCATCGTGGCCACGGTACAAAACCTCGGTGCTGTAGCGGAAAAAGCACAAATCGCCTGGTGGATCTTACCGATGGGTGGCGCGGGGATTGTACTCGGCCTTGCCACCATGGGACACAGAGTCATGGCGACTGTGGGCTCGGGCATTACTGAGCTTACCCCAAGTCGTGGTTTTGCCGCGCAACTGGCGACCGCAAGTACGGTTGTGCTCGCCTCTGGCACTGGCCTCCCTATTTCAACCACACAAACCTTAGTCGGCGGCGTTTTGGGCGTTGGCTTTGCCCGCGGTATTGCCGCACTCAACTTGGGTGTGGTGCGTAATATTGTTGCCTCATGGCTGATCACCTTACCCGCGGGGGCCTTGTTGGCTGTGATCTTTTACCAAGTGATGACCTCGCTATTTGCGTAACAAGCGCCGGTGATGTCAAATCACAGTCAAAAAAAGGGGGGCATGGCTCCCCTTTCTTTTACGCCTATGGCACTATGCCCAGCAAAGCCGATGTGTCCCACACTGAAATTATGCAAAGGACCCCAGACGTGAAACACCTGTATTCTGCTCTCGTATTGCTGTTCGTTCTCGTTGCCGCGCCTCGAGCGATGGCAGAAAACTATATTTCTGATGATTTGTTCACTTATATGCACTCAGGCCCGGGCACACAATATCGTATTATCGGCAGTGTCGATGCGGGTGATAAAGTCACTGTGCTAAAACGCAATCGCGATGAGGGCTATACCCAAGTAGTTGATAGCCGTGGCCGTAAAGGCTGGGTAAAAAGTGACTACGTGACCACACAACCTGGCTTAAAAGAACGCGTGCCGGCGCTAGAATCAGAGCTGAAAAAGGTAAAGTCCGCGCTGGCCAGTGCAAAAGATGATGCTAAAGCACAACAAAAAGGCTTGGCTGAATCCCTTAAACAGCGCAACGCGCAGATCGAGAAGCTGGAAGCACACAGCAGCGAACTCAATAAAAAACTGATTGATGCGCAAAGCGAAATCCGTGCTTTACGCGCCAAAATAGATACCCAAAAAGATGATCTTCTGATGCGTTGGTTCACCTACGGCGGCATGGTAGCCGGCGGTGGCTTACTGTTTGGCTTGGTGCTGCCACATCTTATCCCACGTAAAAAACGTCGCCGCGACGGCTGGGCATAATCGTGAATGAAAGGCTGCATTGGCAGCCTTTTTTATTGCGATCCTGATAGCGGCCTTTTAAGCACACGGTGGGCGTGCTGCTAGGCTCTATGTATACTTAAACCCATTCGCGACACAAACGTGATTGTGTCTTCTCTTTGTCATTAAGGAGTTTGGTGTGGAACATTATCTTGTCGGCGGTGCTGTACGTGATGCGCTATTAGGCTTGCCGGTCACAGATAAAGACTGGGTAGTGGTCGGTGCCACCGTCAAACAAATGCAAGCAGCCGGCTACCAGCAAGTCGGCCAAGATTTCCCCGTCTTTTTACACCCCACCACACACGAAGAACACGCCCTCGCCCGCACTGAACGAAAATCAGGCCAGGGCTACACCGGGTTTATTTGCGACTTCTCGCCAGATATCTCACTGGAAGCGGACCTTCAGCGCCGCGATCTCACCATCAACGCCATCGCCCAAGATGAAGAGGGCAGCTTGATTGACCCGTATGGCGGTCAGCAAGATTTACATAACCGCATTCTACGCCATGTCTCGCCCGCCTTTAGCGAAGACCCATTACGGGTACTGCGCGTGGCACGATTTGCCGCCCGTTTTGCGCCACTCGGCTTTACCATTGCCGATGATACCTTAGCGCTGATGAAAACGATGGTCGCCAAGGGCGAGCTCGCCCACCTCACCCCTGAGCGGGTTTGGCGCGAGTGGGAAAAAGCGCTCGGTAGTGATTGTCCCGATGTGTTTCTTGCTGTACTGCGCGATTGTGGTGCCCTTGCGGTGGTGCTTCCTGAAATCGACGCCCTGTACGGCGTGCCGAATCCAGCCAACTGGCACCCTGAAATCGATACCGGCATCCACACGGAAATGGTCAGCCGTTATGCCGCCTCATTGACCGATGACAAAAGCATCCGCTTTGCCGCACAAGTCCATGATCTCGGTAAAGCCCTCACCCCTGCCTCCATCTTGCCCGGCCATCGCGGCCACGGTGATCGCGGACTGCCCGTTATCAAAGAGCTGTGCGAGCGACTACGTATCCCCAACGCCTATCGGGATTTGGCCTTGGTGGTCAGTGCGCACCACTCCAAGATTCATAAGTGCGATCAACTCAGCCCTGAGCATTGGGTTGCACTATTTAATCAGATCGATGCGTGGCGCAAACCCGAGCGGGTCGAGCAATTGGCCTTGGCGTGTTTGGCCGATGTGCGTGGCCGCAAGGGACGTGAAAATTATTACTATCCACAAGCCGACGCCTTACGCGAGCGCTTTGCTTGCGCGCAACAGGTAGAGGTTAAGCCAATTGTCGACGCAGGCTTTAAAGGGGCGGCGATTCGTGATGAGCTGCATCGTCAGCGTATTCAAGCGGTAGCCGCGTGTCCGGCGCCCGCCTGCCCCGATGCAGTTAGCGCGTCGCGTTAACGGAATTCACGCGCGGCCACCGACAAGGTGGTGAGCGTCGGAGTCAGGTCAATCAACTTACCGGCAATCACGTGCACCACCTCGCCTTGCCGCTCGACAATGCCATGCACTTTCAACACCTTGGCTTGCATAAAAGCACGGGATTGCGCCCGTGCCGTCCCCGCCCAAACCACCACATTGATATTGCCCGTATCGTCTTCCAAGGTGACAAAGGTTACGCCACTGGCCGTACCGGGGGATTGCTTGCCCGTCACCACACCCGCTACCGCCACCCAGCTTTGTGGCGCACACTGTGATAACTCAACACCACGGGTAAAACGCCCCAACGTGCCGGCTTGAGCCATCAAACGAATGGGATGGTCAGTGAGCGACAGCCCCAAGGCTGCGTAATCTTCAATCACGTTCTGCCACTGGGAAGGCGAGTGAGGCAACGCAACCTCATCGTCACTGGCGGCCAGTAGCGGTAGTTGCCGCTGCTGATCCATCAGCGCCCAGCGCGCCTGATAGCGATTGCCAGCCAGCGTCGCCAATGCACCGCTACTGGCTAGGGCTTGATAGGCATCACGGTCAAGGTTAATTTCTTGCAGTGCCGATAAAGACGCAAAGCCTGCCTCCGGGCGATGGGCCAGCAATCGGTCTATTGCCGCCGCACTCAACCCTTTGACTAATCGCAATCCTAGCCGCACGCCCCACTGATCGTCGACCTTTTCTAAGCGATGATCCGCCCCTGAGTGCTGCACACAAACCGGCAACACAGGCACTTGGTGGCACGTGGCGTCTTGCATCAATTGTGACGGTGAGTAAAACCCCATCGGCTGGCTATTGAGCAAGCCGGTATAAAACGCGGCGGGATAATAATGCTTTAGCCACGCTGATACATAGGCCAAAACCGCAAACGAAGCCGAGTGGCTCTCAGGAAAGCCATAATCACCAAACCCACAGATTTGCCGGTAAAGCTGCTCGGCAAAGTCGGCGCGATAGCCTCGCGCGGTCATCCCAGCGATCAATTTGTCGCGAAACGGCGCCAGTCCGCCCTTTTTTTTCCAAGCGGCCATCGCGCGACGCAGCTGATCCGCTTCCCCACCGGAAAAGCCGGCCGCCACCATCGCCAGCTTGATCACCTGCTCTTGAAAAATGGGCACCCCAAGCGTGCGCGCCAGCACTTGCTCAACCGCTTTGGACGGGTAGCTCACCGCTTCTTCCCCATCACGGCGCTTTAGATACGGATGCACCATGTCACCTTGAATCGGCCCCGGGCGGACAATGGCAATTTGGATTACCAAATCATAATAACAAGCCGGTTTGAGCCGCGGCAGCATACTCATTTGTGCTCGCGACTCAATTTGAAACACTCCCACGGTATCGGCTTTCTGAATACGCGCAAACACCGCCGGATCGTCGCCTTGTTGGGTGATCGCCGCCAAACTCAAGCGAGGGCCACCGGTTTGGGCAATCAAATCAAAGGTACGTCGAATCGCAGTGAGCATACCCAGCGCCAGTACGTCGACTTTCATCAGATGCAGCGTTTCCAGATCGTCTTTATCCCACTGGATCACCGTCCGCTCTGCCATCGCCGCATTTTCCACCGGCACCAACTCATACAAAGGGCCATCCGCAATCACAAAGCCGCCGACATGCTGAGAAAGGTGGCGCGGAAAGCCGATCAATGTCTGGGTAAGCGACAGCCATTGTTGGCTTTTCGCGCTTTTAGGATCCAGCCCCAACTGCTGAAGTTGCTGCGTCCAAGGCTGGGTTTTATCGCGCCGATTGAGGTTTTGAATAAAAAAATCAATCTGGCTAGCGGGGATCGCTAACGCTTTGCCCACATCGCGTAATGCGCTTTTCAGCCGATAACGGATCACGGTTGCCGCCAAGGCGGTCCGCTCTCGGCCATATTTTTGATACAAATACTGGATCACTTCTTCACGGCGCTGGTGCTCAAAGTCCACATCAATATCCGGCGGCTCGTCGCGCTCTTTGCTAATAAAGCGCTCAAACAGCACATCGACTTTGCATGGATCCACCGCGGTGATCCCTAAGCAATAACACACTACCGAGTTCGCCGCCGATCCGCGCCCTTGGTATAAGATCCCACGCGATTGGGCAAAGCGCACCAGATCGTAAATGGTCAAAAAGTAATACGGATAATCGAGCGCCTCGATAAGCGCGAGCTCTTTTTCAATGATGACTCCCACGTCACGGGGCACCCCCTTGGGGAAACGCTGCTGTGCGCCTTGCTTGACCGCCTCACGCAGATAGGCCATCGCAGGCTCGCCAGTCGGCACCACTTCTTTGGGGTAGCTGTATTTGAGGCTCGCCAAGGAAAACTGACACTGATCGGCAATGTGGGCACTTTCCGCCAGCCACTCAGGGGGGAATAGAGAGCGTAGTTTAGACAGCGGGCGTAAGGCGCGCTCTGCATTGGGTAATAACGTCCTTCCCAATTCAGCGACAGGCTGGCGATGCCGAATCGCCGTTAAGGTATGATGTAACGCCAGCCGCTCAGGGTGATGCATCAACACATCACCACACGCGGTCACGCGAAGCTCATACTGGCTTGCCAGCATGCGACAGTGTGCCAGATACGGATGGTCGTTATCCGCTAGATCGCGCCGCACGGCCAGATACAAGCGCTCGCCATGATAACGCAGCAGCCACGTCGCCCAGTGATGATCGCTCTCCGCGCCATGAGGTAGCCATAGCACCAAGCCATGACGCACCGACATCAAGTCCCACTCGCTCAGCTGGTAGTCGCCTTTTTGACTGCGCCGCCGCGCATTGGTGATAATCCGACACAGCTCTTGGTAAGCCGCTTGGGTGGGACACAGTAGAACAACATCTAACGCATGCAGGCGAAAGCGACTGCCAATGATCAGCGAAAGCTGCGGATAATCACGCTGGGCTTGATACGCACGCACCACTCCTGCGACCGAGCATTCATCAGTGATCGCAAGCGCTTGATAGCCCAATGCTGCCGCTTGCGCCACCAGCTCTTCCGGGTGTGAGGCGCCCTCAAGAAAGGAGAAATTGCTGCAACATACCAGCTCGGCATACGTACTCATCGCTTCACCGTCTAACTAAACCAGCCGTGTAAAAACCAGGTTTTTTCTGGCGTGCGAAACACCCACAGCCATTGTTGCTGGGCGTTTTGGGCAATAAAGTAATCGCGCTGGATAGGCACGCCTTCCCACCAGCCCGTGACAATCCGCTCCGGCCCTTCACGTAAGGTGACCTTACCAATCAGTGGTGTGGGTTGCGGCAACAATAAACTTGGACGTGGGCGCGTAGGTGCCGAGGCCGTCGGCGTGGCGCTATGATGATGAGGGACATGTTGGCTGGCCGCCTCGGGACGGTGATGATCCACATACGCCAACCGCATGACCGACTCTTCCCCTAGTCGGGCTGCCAGTGTCGCGACCAACTCATCGCGGTTTTGCTCGCCTTGCTGCGCGCTAAAGAGATCGGTTTGTCCAGGCTGGTGGCAATCAATTTGCGTGGCGCACACACTCACTGCCGTCACTGGCTGGCTCACTTGCCATGACGTCAGCCGTAAACGCACCAATGCCATCCAGCGCTCGACGTCTTTCTCGCCATGCGCGGCCATCACCGGCAAGGTTTCTTCACATCCATCACGCAAGCTAAAGCCCAACGTTAGCGCGGGGGTGCAGGCACTACGCTGCTCAAGAAAACGGCACAGTGCCGAGACGAGATTCTCGATAATGGGCAATAAATGGGCTTGCTCACTGAGCTCAAACAATAAAACCCGTTGCTGAAAAAATTGCAGCGGTGGCTGAAAATAACGCAGCGGCGTCGGCTTATCGCCACGCACTTCAGCAAGATAATCCACCACAGAGCGCGGAAAACGTCGCGTCAGCGAAGCGGTGGGCAAGGCGATAAGCTCACCTAACTGAGAGAGGCCCAGACGCGTAAACTGGGTTTTTACCGCCTCTGGTAAAGGGGCTGCAGCCAACGGCAGTTGCTGCAAAGCCGCCTGTAAGTGCTCGGGGTCGGTACTGATCTTGCCCGTATGGCCATACGCCATAAGCTCGGCGGCTCGCGGCGTTTCGCCCACCCCGGCCTGATAACGAATACCACTTTCCACCAGCGTTTGAGTCACGGCCTGCCATAGCGGGGGAAAACCCTGATATAAGGCCAACATCGGTGACACGTGTAGCCATAAACCTTTAGGGGGATTGAGGCTGATTTCTGCGACTAGTGGATAAAGCTGTGTGGCGAGCTGCTCAAGCGCGGACTGCTCTTTCACCGCACAATAAGGATAGACTGCGAGCTGATGACAAATAAGCGCCGCCGCCCCTAACCCCATACCGATATTTAGGCCTTGCGCGTTCGCTGCTACAGAGAGCTGCACTAAACGGCCTTCTTGCTCGCTGACCAGTCCCACTGCTTGCGCCGATGACGGCGCATAAAGACTATCTAACAGCAAGCTCGGGCAATGCAGATACAGCCACAATGACATTACGCTTGCTCCCGCTGTTGTCGTGAGGGAAAGGCAAGCAAATTCTCTGCATTGCTCGGCCAGGTCACCAACGCGGGCCATTGCGTACGCCAATCGAGGGTAAACGGAGCCGGTGGCCATTGGCCGCGACAATAGCGCACCGTGACCGTTACGCCACATGCGGAAGGCGCCAGCGCCACGCTTAAATCAACCGGCAAGGTCAATGAGTACGTCTGCTGACGGCGCAACAGAACCACCGCACATTGGCCATGTTCGGCCGCCAGTTTTAGGCGCTTCACTTGCCCAACCGTGAGCGAAGATGGCCATAACACTACCGCCTGACACGCGCCACTGCGCGCCGCTTGCTCAGCGGCCCACAGCGCATCTTGATCGCTTTTGGGGGACACCAACAAGGTGTTGTCTGTGGAATAGCCTTGCTGATGTAGCATCGCTGCGTTGAGTCCAACCGGTGGCCGGATCCACACCACCTGCTGGCCGCTCGCGTGATACAACGCCGGTAACACCAGCCGCAACTCACCGACGCCATAGTCACTGATGATATCCGTCACACCTGGAGACGGAAGCCCGCCAAGGCACTGATCAAAGGCGCTATAACCGGTCGCTTTTTTATCGGGTAATTCCGCCATTAACGGGCGCTGACTGGCGCGCCATAGGCCGTGTTGTTGGGCTAATTGGTCGAGTGTTTTCATCATTAAAATACCTGTATATATATACAGTATATTTACTGATAAAAACGCTGCAAGGAAAGAAAACAAAAAAAGTAGAAAAGAGGAGGGTGGTGCATCAAAGAGAAAAAGACATGCGTGACACCGCAGCAGCTTCGGGACGTATGGGGTGCAATCATTAGCCATTGCGGCTAGGGAATAAGTAGGCGCTTTCCCCAGCGTAAAGTATTACCCACTTTACCCGACAGTAAACGGTATTATATTTCGACGATGGGGGTATTAACGGATTGCGAAGAAGCGAGCATCACTTGGTTGCGGCCACGGTCTTTCGCGCGATACATGAGAAGATCAGCGGCATGGATCAACGCATCTAGCTCTAGCTGCTTTATCTCCTCCACCACATCACTGGAAACAATGGCACCAATGCTCACAGTGACACGAATATCGGCGCCGCCAAATTCAAACACCGTGTCCGCAATATCGCAGCGAATGTGGTTAGCCATTTCAATTAAGGCATCTAAATCTTGGGTCGGGCATAAGATGCAAAACTCTTCTCCGCCTAAACGCGCAGCGGCCCCTTTTTTAACATATCGCTTTAAATAGCTCGCCAGATGTACCAGCACCTTATCGCCTTGCATATGTCCATAGGTATCATTGACCTGCTTGAAATGGTCAAGGTCAATCAAAATTAATCCTACTTCCTGCTGGCGGCTCAGCTTGGGTTTTAAGCGGGTAAAGTAGGTTTCGAGTCCACGGCGATTTAATAACTGCGTCAAAGGATCGGTATTAGCAAACTCTCGCAAACGTGCATTCGCTCGGCGTAATGCGACCGTGCGTTTATACACCATGCGTTTCAGAATAAAGATATAGGTCACCGCGCCTAACAGCACCGACAACACGATACTGGGAATAAGCCAAGCCGGGTAAGCCTCGACGCGCTCGGTATTGATCCACTTTTGCTTGATGCGTAACAGCTCTTCCGCCGGTATGTTACTCATTCCCTCGCGAACTTGCGCGAGCAAGGCTTGGTTGCCTTTGGGCACCGCCGCATAAATCGGGCGTGTGTAAAGGATTTGCTCTGCGACAAACGTCAATGGCTTATCAAAGGTGAGCATATAAAAATTAGCGACTTGGCTATCCGCCACTAGCGCATCAATCTCACCACTGAAAGCGGCGTCAAATAACCGCTCATTATTGGCGTAAGTCTGTTGTTCAACGTCCGGATAATGCTCGTTGAGATAGCTTGACTCATAACTGCCTGCAACAACACCGACTGCCTTACCGCCGACAAGCGTATCTGTTTTGGTGCCGCGCGCTTCATTGCGGATGTATAACGAACCATCAATATTAAAAATAGGCGCAACAAAATCGAGGTAGTCCTCGCGTTCGGTGGACTTCAATAACCCCGCATGAACACGGTTACCGCCTTCTTTCATATAAGCGAGCGTGTCGGCCCAATCGAGTAACACAAATTGTACGGGCTCATGATTATATTGGCCGTAGGCTTGCCAGAAGTCGACCAACAAGCCTTTTGGTTGGCCATCATCAGACAAGTAGCTGTAAGGCTTCCAGACCGAAGAATGAGTGGCGACTAAAATGTCTTTTTCTTCTGACAGATAGGCGTCGTCAGCCCATGCAAACGTACTCACATACGTGCAGGCCAGGAGCAGCATCCCTGTCAAAAGTCGAAAAGTGCGCGCAAACATTATTAGACAGTCCATTCAAAGAGTCTTGATGGTAGATAAATTCTAAGGGAACGCAAAAGACTTAATAAAAAAGCATGATCCAGTTCAAATTGGAAGCTAGATCACATCAGAAAGCATGCAAATGGCCACTGATGGCCGATAAAAGCAGCAAAAAGGAATACGTCGTATGGTAAAGGTGGAAACATCAACAGAAAGCGTAATCATGATAAAAATATCTTGATTCACCAGTGTGCTGTCATCGGGTTGTAATGATTTAAATCGTCAGCTGTGGTAAATTTACGCGCCCCAAAGGAAGGGAAGACTCATGAGACAGGAGCACTATTGAGTGCTTTATTGTCAATGAAGCCTTTATTGCCCGTGATCAACACAGATCACCGCAGACAATCTATACTCACGATCGATAAACAGTGACGTCACCACAGCAACCCTGGCTGCGGTAACGTCATTGCAAAATGCAAAAAATTCGCTTTCACAGCCACTTAAGTAGTAAAAGTGCGTGGTAAAATTACACTTTTCGGTGTGTTGTGAGAAAGCATCAGGCTTATGTTTCAATTTTTGACCGGAGAAATGTGTCGATGAAAAAGACCAAAATCGTATGTACGATTGGCCCAAAAACCGAATCTGAAGAGATGCTTACTCAGCTTGTTGAAGCTGGCATGAATGTCATGCGCCTTAACTTCTCACATGGTGATTACCAAGAGCATGGTACGCGTATCGCCAACTTGCGTAATGTGATGAAGCAAACCGGCAAACAAGCCGCTATCTTGCTGGATACCAAAGGTCCTGAGATCCGTACGGTAAAACTGGAAGGTGGCGACGATGTGCTACTGGAAGCCGGTCAAACCTTTACATTCACCACAGATACCTCTGTTGTGGGCAATAAAGAACGCGTCGCCGTGACCTACGCTGGTCTGCCGCAAGATTTAAAAGCGGGTGATACAGTACTGGTTGATGATGGTCTACTTGAGATGGAAGTACTAGAAACGACTGAAAAAGAAGTGGTTTGTAAAGTACTCAACAACGGTGAGCTCGGCGAAAACAAAGGCGTTAACCTGCCAGGCGTTTCTGTCAGCTTGCCTGCGCTGGCTGAAAAAGATAAATCGGATCTGAAATTTGGTTGCGAGCAAGGCGTTGATTTTGTTGCTGCCTCATTTATTCGTAAGAAAGAAGACGTAGAAGAAATCCGCGAGCTATTGGCGCAAAACGGCGGTAGCGACATCAAGATCATCTCTAAAATTGAGAACCAAGAAGGTGTCGACAACTTTGACGCTATCTTGGAAGCATCTGACGGCATCATGGTTGCTCGTGGTGACCTCGGTGTAGAGATCCCCGTTGAAGAAGTGATCTTCGCGCAGAAGATGATGATCGAAAAATGTAACCGTGCACGCAAGATGGTTATCACGGCGACACAAATGCTCGATTCGATGATCAAAAACCCACGCCCAACCCGCGCAGAAGCAGGTGACGTGGCCAACGCCATCATGGACGGCACCGATGCGGTGATGCTGTCAGGTGAATCAGCGAAAGGGAAGTATCCATTAGAAGCGGTGAGCATTATGGCACAAATCTGTGAGCGCACAGACCGTCAAATGTCTCCAGCCTTAGGCTCTCGCCTTGATAGCGACCGCCTACGTATCACCGAAGCGGTCTGTAAAGGCGCGGTCGATACCTCTCAAAAGCTCAGTGCCCCGTTGATTGTGGTTGCGACTGAAGCAGGTAAGTCAGCGCGCTCAGTGCGTAAGTACTTCCCAACCGCAAACATTGTTGCGGTCACCACTAATCCGAAAACAGCCGCTCACTTGTGTCTGACCAAAGGGGTGACACCTGTGATGATCGAAAGCATCGATAGCACCGATGAGTTCTACCGTCGTGGTAAAACCATCGCGCTAGAGTCAGGCTTAGCGAACAAAGGCGATATCGTGGTCATGGTCTCAGGCGCACTCGTGCCGTCTGGTACCACCAACACCGCCTCAGTGCACGTTCTGTAATAAGACGTTTACTGCAGACCTAAGCGGTTTTTACAAACCATCACGCCCCGACTCGTTCGGGGCGTTTTTTTATCACCCGTTCAGTGGCATGATAAAAGAAGGCACAGCAGGAAGCGCAATGAAACCAACCAAAGCACAAGAAGCCATGGCGCATATTTGGGCAGCAGTATTAACCCGCCAGCTCACATTAACACCGAATGCGCACGGCAATTATTCACTCACCGTCGCCACCTTATGCGAACAACTTGGTTTAACCACAGCAACGGCACGTGATGGCTTGCATTTACTCGCCATGGCGGGACGCATCAGCTACCAACCCCAACTCGGATACCAGTTAATGCCCTTAAGTCAGGCAGACTGGCAACCTCTCGCGTCTGGCATACAGGCAATGGTTGGCGCTTTCATGGATAGGCTGCCACCTCGGTTGGATGAGCCGACCTCATTGACCCTACTGGGTTTACTGCACAGCCTACAGAATCTGCCAGCCAAGGATTATCGTGACGTCGCGGCCGTGGCGCACTGGCATCAGCAGCTTCATTGCACGCTCTTTGCCGGGATCAACCCGTATCTCGCAGACGCAATACAGCCGCTTGTCGCCCAGCATTTACGCTACCTCACTCATCCTGATATCGGCTTTGAATTTGCAACCAGTTGGCAGCGCTTAATGCCAGTATTGCGCGGGCTTGTCTCTGCGCGACCACAAGCTCACAGCCGCGCTTATCAACACTATTGGTTGGGACTAAATACCATGGTCGGAGACAGGATCGGCACCTTTACCAGTGGACAATTTCTTTGAAGTGGGTTTTTATCAATACCGCTAACGGTACCAAATAGATGGCACTAAACTTGACGGCCATCACCGCTAAGGTCAGGGTGGTAACGCGTACTAGGCACTTATTGATTGTTTGTAGTAATGGGTGACTCATCATCATTTCAGTCTAAAGCGGGAAGTCTGTTCAAAAATCAGGCAATAGTTTACAAATTAATCAATAAATCGCAAGCGCCAATCACGCCTGTTATCATCACCCCCCAACAGGCGGCGACTAAGCTGCTGATTTAGTGTGACTGCAGAGAGCAAGATGACAAAAGCATTGACCATTTTGGATATCGCCCGCTTAGCCGGGGTGGGAAAATCAACCGTATCTCGTGTGCTAAACGATGATCCACGGGTCAAAGACAGCACACGCGAGAAAGTACAAGCCGTGATCGATCAGCATGGCTTTATGCCCTCTAAATCCGCACGTGCGATGCGTGCACAACGCAGTGGCGTCGTGGGGGTGATCGTGGCGAAACTCAGCTCCAATTCAGAAAACACTGCACTGACTGGCCTGCTCAATACCTTGTATGCCAAAGGCTATGACGCCGCCATCATGGAAAGCCAATTCTCACAACAAAAAGCACAAGCTCACCTCGATGTGCTGAAACGCCGTAATGTCGACGGTATTATCTTTTTTGGTTTTTCTGGCTGTGATCTCAACGCGCTAGCGCCATTCGCCCCTAACTGTGTTGTGCTAGCCGTCGATAGTGATCAATACGTTAGCGTCAGCTACGACAACCAAGGCGCGGTCGCACAAGTGATGGATCACTTTTATCATCAAGGGTGTCGGCATATTGCTTTCTTAGGGATTGATGAGCGAGATGAAACCACAGGTCTCGCCCGCTCTGATGCCTACCAGCATTTTTGCCAAACCCACCAGATCTCACCACGACTACACCGCTGTGAGATGAGCTTACATGCCGCCTACAACGCCACAGATAGCCTCATCAATACACAGACCGATGCCATTGTTTGTGCGTCCGATACCCTCGCTCTAGGGGTCGCGAAACGCCTACAAACACTTGGGCGAGAAGATATCGCTATTGGCGGCATTGGCAATCACGACATGCTACGCTTTATGTTTCCACGCGCCGTCAGTGTGGAGCTAGGTTACCACCAAGCAGGGCAACATGCAGCCGACTTGCTACTCAAGCAGCTGGATGACGACGATCCCGTGGTTAGCCACTGGACACAACCTTGCCACCTGGTGACACCCTAACCTTCAACCAACACCAAAAATCAGGCAGTTACAAATTTCTGTGTGATGGTTTTCAAACAATGGGAACGATTCCACTGATAATTGGATTAGTACGATCCATAATCAGTGGGAACGTTACCAATGAATACCCTACAGCAATACAGGATTGCTTATGAGCCAGATAGATAAAAAAGCCATTGACCAATTGGTCACGCATATTGGCGGCAAAGACAACATCGCCACCGTTAGCCACTGCCTCACCCGTTTACGATTCGTGCTAAACGATCCGGAAAAAGCGGACGTGGCCGCGATTGAAGCGCTCCCCATGGTCAAAGGCTGCTTTACCAGCGCCGGTCAATTTCAGGTGGTGATCGGCACCAATGTCGACCAGGTGTACGCCCTACTAGAAGAACAAACCGGGGTGGAAGGCCAGTCAAAAGACGAGGCCAAACAAGCCGCGCGCCAAAATATGAGCCTGACTGAGCGTGCCATCTCACACCTCGCGGAAATTTTTGTTCCCCTTTTACCCGCGATTATCACCGGTGGTCTAATCCTCGGCTTCCGTAATGTGATCGGCGATATCCGCATGTTCGATGGCAAAACCCTGACCGAAATCAGTGAGTTTTGGGCCACCGCTCACGGCTTCTTATGGCTGCTTGGCGAAGCCATCTTCCACTTCCTGCCTGTCGGCGTATGTTGGGCGACGGTGAGGAAAATGGGCGGCACACCCATTTTGGGTATCGTGCTAGGTATTACCCTAGTATCGCCACAGTTGATGAACGCTTACCTTATCGGTAAAGAGATGCCCGAAGTGTGGGACTTTGGCTGGTTCTCAATTGAAAAAGTCGGCTACCAAGCACAGGTGATCCCAGCCATGTTTGCGGGGATGGCACTGGCATTTATTGAAACCCAGTTAAAACGTATTATTCCAGATTACCTTTATCTTGTGGTGGTGCCGTTTGTCGCGCTGCTCACCTCAGTGGTACTGGCGCACACCCTTATCGGTCCCTTTGGGCGTGAAATCGGCAACGGCGTCGCCTTCTTGGCTCGCACGGCGATGACCGGTGATTTCGCCTTTATCGGTGCAGCGCTATTTGGCTTCCTCTATGCACCTTTAGTGATTACCGGTGTTCACCACACCACCAACGCGGTGGACCTGCAGCTGATGCAGGAAATGGGCGGCACGCCTATTTGGCCGCTGATTGCCCTGTCCAACATTGCACAAGCCTCGGCGGTGGTTGGCATTATTTGGGTCAGCAAGAAAGAAAACGAACGTGAAATCTCTGTACCTGCGGCGATTTCCGCCTACCTTGGCGTGACAGAGCCGGCCATGTACGGGATTAACCTACGTTACAAATTCCCAATGCTGTGCGCGATGGTTGGCTCAGCGCTGGCCGCCATTGTGTGTGGTCTTTCCGGTGTGATGGCCAACGGTATTGGTGTCGGGGGTCTACCAGGCATCTTATCTATCCAGCCACAATTCTGGGGTGTTTACGCAGTCGCGATGTTAATCGCCATCTTGGTGCCAATCGCACTCACCGCCTTTATGTATCGCCGCCAGGCCAGCAAAGGCAAATTGGCGGTCGTCTAATTCCCATTCCGTCCGCGGGGAGTACGCTCCCCGCTTTTTTAGCGTTAAGAGAGACATTATGCACGCACATCCCTGGTGGAAAACGGCCACCATCTATCAGATTTACCCGAAAAGCTTCCGTGATACCACACAAACAGGGACAGGTGATCTGCCGGGCATTATCGAAAAACTGGACTATTTTTCGACCTTGGGCATCGATGCATTATGGCTAACCCCCATTTATGTATCACCACAAGTCGATAACGGCTACGACATTGCCGATTATTACGCGATTGACCCCAGCCTAGGCACCATGGACGACTTCGACACCCTGCTCGCCGAGGCGCATAAGCGCGATATCCGCATCATCATGGATATTGTGATTAACCACACCTCGACCGAGCATCCCTGGTTCCAATCCGCGCTGACTGGTAAAGACAGTCCCTATCGCGATTACTACATCTGGAAAGATCCGGTTAACGGCGGTGTTCCTAACAACTGGCAATCAAAATTTGGTGGTAGCGCGTGGCAATGGCACGAACCCACCGGCCAGTATTACCTCCACCTATTTGCCACCGAACAGGCCGATCTTAACTGGGAAAACCCTGAGGTGCGGGCAGCCGTCAAAGACGTAATGGCCTTTTGGGCCAAGAAAGGCGTGGATGGCTTTCGCCTCGATGTGATCAATTTGATCTCCAAAGATCAGTCCTTTCCCAACGATCATCAAGGCGATGGTCGCCGTTTTTATACCGATGGTCCCCGCGTCCACGAGTACTTGCAAGAGATCAGCCGGGATATTTTTCAGCATTACGGCAGCGTCACCGTGGGCGAGATGTCTTCAACCACTCTGGAGCACTGTCAGCAATACTCTGCGCCGGATGGCAAAGAGCTCTCCATGGTGTTTAACTTCCACCACTTAAAAGTCGATTATCCGGGCGGCGAGAAGTGGCGACTGGCGCCGTTTGACTTCTTGGCCCTAAAACAGCTTTTCCGCACTTGGCAACACGGCCTGCATAATCAAGGTTGGGGCGCACTGTTTTGGTGTAACCACGACCAGCCGCGTGTGGTCAGCCGCTTTGGTGATGACCGCCACTATCGGGTCGCGTCCGCTAAAATGCTTGCCACTGCGATTCATATGCAGCAAGGCACGCCTTACGTGTATCAAGGGGAAGAAATTGGCATGACTAACCCTGGCTACCAGCGTATCGATGACTATCAAGACGTTGAGAGTCGCAACATGCACCGTCTGCTGTGCGACCAAGGCATGCCAGAAGGGGAAGTGCTGGCCATTCTGGCGGCACGCTCGCGTGATAATTCACGCACGCCTATGCAGTGGGACAGTTCAGCAAACGCCGGTTTTACCACAGGTACACCGTGGCTAACGCCTGCGCCTAACTATGTTGACGTCAATGTCGACACCGCACTGGCGGATAAAGACTCGGTGTTCTATCACTACAAAAAGCTGATTTCCCTGCGTAAAACCTTACCCGTGATCCGTGAAGGCGATTATCAGGACTTGTTGCCTGATCACCCACAACTGCTCGCCTATCGTCGCGACAATGGCGACAGCCAACTGGTGGTGGTGTGTAATTTTTATGGCGAACCGGTCACGGCGACCTTGCCTCTCGCCCCGGCCCCGAACGCAGACTTGGTCAGCCATAATTACCCAGAAGCCAAGCCTTTAATGCCAGAAATGCAACTGGCACCCTATGAAGCCTTGGTGTACTTGATTAACCCCGACTAACACGCACAAAAATGGCACGCCTTGGCGTGCCATTTTTCTTACAACGGCCAGTGGCTTTGGTTACTGACGCAACGCTCGCTCACCGCGTGCGATGCCAACCACACCGCTGCGTGCCACCTCAATGATCTCAGTGATCTCACCGACCGCGCGAATAAAGGCATCTAACTTGTCACTGTCACCCGTCAACTGCACGGTGTAGAGCGAGTGCGTCACATCCACAATCTGACCGCGGAAAATATCGGCGGTGCGTTTTACCTCCGCGCGGGCAAAGCCGCTGGCTTTCACCTTCACCAACGCCAGCTCGCGCTCAATATGATCGCTTTCAGTCACATTGCTTACTTTCAGCACATCAATCAGCTTGTGCAGGTGCTTTTCGATTTGCTCGCGGTCCGCGTCGCTCACCACCGAGGTGGTGATATTCAAGCGCGATAAGGTTGCGTCATCCGTCGGTGACACCGTGAGTGATTCAATGTTGTAGCCACGCTGAGAGAATAAGCCCACCACGCGCGACAAGGCACCTGGTTCGTTTTCCATTAAAACCGATACAATACTGCGCATTAGGTTCTCTCCGTTTTGCTCAACCACATTTCATTCATCGCCCCACCGCGTACCTGCATCGGATAAACGTGCTCGGTTTCATCAACATTGATATCGACAAAGACCAAGCGATCTTTCATCGCCAAGGCTGCCTCTAAGCCCGCTTCCAGCTCGGAAGGATGATTGATGCGCATCCCCACATGACCATAAGCCTCTGTGATCGCAGCAAAGTCCGGCACCGAGTCCATATAAGAGTGCGAATGGCGGCCTTGATAAATCATGTCCTGCCATTGTTTGACCATCCCGAGGAAACGGTTGTTGAGGTTGACGATCACCACCGGAATGTCGTATTGCAATGCCGTCGACAGCTCCTGAATGTTCATTTGAATACTGCCATCACCGGTGACACACACCACCTGCGCGTCCGGCAGCGCAAACTTCACCCCCATGGCGGCGGGTAGCCCAAAGCCCATGGTGCCCAAGCCGCCGGAGTTAATCCAACGACGTGGTTTATCAAACGGATAATAGAGTGCCGCAAACATTTGATGCTGGCCGACGTCTGAGGTCACATACGCCTCGCCATGGGTGAGGCGATACAAGGTTTCAATCACTTGCTGGGGTTTAATCCGCTCAGGATCAGCGACATATTGCAAACATTGGCGCTCACGCCAAATCTGAATATTGTGCCACCAGGTGCTGATCGCATCGCTGTCGTTATTGCCACCTTGCTCCACCAGCAATTTGAGCATGCTATTTAATACCGCATCCGCCGAGCCGACGATGGGAATATCTGCGGCCACAGTTTTAGAAATGCTGGAAGGATCCACATCAATGTGCATGATGGTGGCATCGGGGCAGTATTTTTCTAGATTGTTGGTGGTACGATCGTCAAAACGAACACCAATACCAAAAATCAGATCGGCTTGGTGCATCGCCATGTTCGCTTCGTAGGTGCCATGCATGCCCAGCATCCCTAGCGCGTGATCATGGGTGCCGGGAAACGCCCCCAGCCCCATCAAGGTGCTAACGACGGGGATGTTTAGACTTTCTGACAACTGGCGAATTTGCTCGCCGCAGTCGGCCATGATGGCCCCACCACCGACGTATAGCACCGGCTTTTTCGCTGCCAGTAGCGCTTTTAAGCCACGTTTGATCTGACCTTTGTGCCCTGACGTGGTCGGGTTGTAAGAGCGCATACGCACACTGTCAGGATACTGATACGGATGCTTTTGCGCCGGATTCAGCATGTCTTTGGGGATGTCCACCACCACAGGGCCAGGACGTCCTGTCGCGGCAAGATAAAAAGCTTTTTTTACAATATTAGGAATATCTTCGGCGCGCTGGACTAAAAAGCTGTGTTTGACCACCGGGCGGGAGATCCCCACCATGTCACACTCTTGGAAGGCATCATTACCAATCAGGCCGCTCATGACTTGGCCAGAAAACACCACCATGGGGATCGAGTCCATATACGCGGTGGCAATGCCGGTAATGGCATTGGTTGCCCCTGGGCCTGACGTGACCAGAACCACGCCCACTTCCCCCGTGGCACGCGCATAACCATCGGCCATGTGTACCGCGGCTTGTTCGTGGCGCACCAACACATGGTCGATATCACTTTTTTCGTGTAATGCGTCGTAAATATCCAGTACCGACCCGCCTGGATAGCCAAAAATATGTTTTACGCCTTGATCGATCATGGAGCGCACGATCATCTCGGCACCGGATAACATTTCCACTCTACGCCTCCCTGTTTGCATAGTTAGGACTTACTTTTAGCCTAATCCTGCCCCTTACTCTTGGATGTACTGGTGGTCACTCACCACGCGGACATCTGAACCAAATACTGGCGGTAAGGCGGCGTTAGATTGTCACTTGGCCTGCTTCGGATGAAGCTGCAATCAATGTAACGTTTTATTTGCAAAACTGTCTATTAGCTAATCAGTATTTACATTTTTAATCTAAATGTTGAGTGAATGTTGCTGGTTTACGCTGACTACGGGGGAAGAAATTGGAAACATCCACTATAAAATCGACACTTTGCCAGATTTGCTATTCAGGCGTGGGGAGGAAAAAGGGGGAAAAGGCATACAAATAACGAAAACAAAGGAAGATTCTCAGCCATGAGAAACCTTCCCCCGCTTTGATGCACCAGGACTAACGTTGATACATGGTGTCAATGTGATGTTGGTAACGTGAAAGGATCACTTTGCGGCGCAGTTTCATGGTCGGCGTGAGCTCGCCACTGTGCATGCAAAAGCCCTGTGGCAACAAGGTAAAGCGTTTGACTTGCTCAAATTTGGCCAATTCATGTTGTAAGCTCTGCAAACGCTTTTCAAACAAGGCCACGACATCGGCGTGTTTTAGCAGCTCTTTGCGATTTTGATATTCGATATTGGCCGCCCGCGCCCACTCTTCTAAGGCATCGAAGCAAGGCACAATCAAGGCCGATACAAAATGACGCGCCTCGGCCACCACCGCAATCTGATCGATAAAATGATCGCGCACCAAAGCGCCTTCCACCCGCTGTGGTGCGATGTACTTACCGCCTGAGGTTTTCATCAACTCTTTGATTCGGTCAGTGATAAATACGTTGCCCTTGGCATCAAGATACCCCGCATCGCCGGTTTTCAAAAAGCCATCCTCGGTAAAGGTGGCGGCAGTCGCATCAGGCTGATTAAAGTAACCCCGCATTACCATCGGCCCACGGACTTGAATTTCATCGTCCGTCCCAATTCGCACCTCTGCCCCTGGCATCGGATGGCCAATCGATTGGGGATCAAAGCGGGTATCGTCCCAGCAAGAAACCGTGGCGGTGGTTTCGGTCATGCCATAACCGAGCTTGACGTTAATGCCTATCGCGTGGAAAAACGCGCCGATTTCGGGGTCAAGACGCGCCCCACCGCATGGCATCAAACGCATCTTGCCACCTAGTAGCGCACGTAACTTACTGAGCACCAGCTTGTCGGCCAACGCCAATTGCCATTGCTGACACCAAGACGGAGACTGGCCGGTGCGTAATTGCGCAGCATGACGCTCGCCTTGGCGCAGCGCCCAACGGAATAAATGGGGTTTGATCCCTGTGGCCCGACTGAGTTTGTCGTGGATAGCGCCATGGATTTTTTCATAAAAACGCGGTACTGCACACATTACCGTCGGTTTGACCTCGGCCAATGCATCACGCACCTGAAGCGGGTTGGAGAGATAGCAATTGACCGCCCCGCGGTGAAGGACGTAATAGCTCCATGCGCGCTCAAACACATGAGAAAGTGGCAAAAAGGCCAAAGAGACATCATCAGGGCTTAATGCCAATACTTGATCGTGCACATCCAACTGCGCCGCCACATTGGCATAATCCAGCATCACCCCTTTCGGATCGCCCGTAGTGCCGGAGGTATAAATCAAGGTGGTCAGATCGTCCATGCATCGTGCGTCAATGCGCGCGTCTAACTCGGCTTGATAGCCGCGATCGTCTTGCAATAGCCAGCTGGCCCAATCCCACACCTTGGGATGTACGGGAACCGCCGTCTCTTGACTTAGGGCAACCACCCCTTTGACGTTAGGGCAGTGTTCAAGGGCAGTAACCGCGCTCTCCAGTTGTTCGTCACCGGCAAAAATCCACTGTACGTCTGCATCATTGATAATGTGTGCGGCTTGCTGGGCGGTGCTAGTTGCGTAAATCGGCACAGGTACGGCGCGAATTTGCAACGCGGCATAGTCCAACATTGCCCATTTTTCGCTGTTCGGCGCAAAAATGGCGACGGTTTGCTGCACCTGACAGCCAGCGTTGAGTAAGCAGCGTGACAGCTGATCGATGCGTTCGCCTAGCTGGCGCCAACTAATGCTTATCCATTGCGTGTCTTGTTGGAAGCGGATTGCTTCGCGTTCATTTTGGGCGGCAATCTGATCGCGAATGCGCGTGACGATATGGTTTTGGGTGTTCACGGAGTCTCTCTTGGCTCGCCGTTTGGCGAACACATGTACGCTCAATAATGACAGCGAGTTTACCGAGCGCACCATCAAACTCAAGAGAAATTGAGTGAATGCTCTAGCAAAAATGTAAAAACGTGATTCAGCCTTGTGGAAGCAGCTTATCGGCGCGCGCCGCACATCGCACTACCGAATCAAGCGTTGCAACCTGAGTGGGTGTGGATCCATGCGCATTGATGAGCGATTAAAGTCCAAAATCGACTCCTCAACCGTTTCTGGATAGTCAACCTGAGCCCATAGATGGTGAAACAGGCTACGTGTCTGACTTAACTCTCCTTTTACCAGCCACTCCGCCAATGCTTGAGCAACATCTGGGTACCCAATCGCGCCCACCGCCGGTGCCTGCAGCCATTCACGTACCGCGCTCGCATTCAAGCTATCCATACTGTGTGCTAGCCCAAGCTGAGAAAGTGTTGCGACATTACTCAACTGTTCAAACTGACCAGACAATGGCTTTAAAAGGAGCTTTTTCCCTAAACTTAATGCCTCCGATGGAAGCTCAAATCCCCCATTTGCGATCACACCCTGGCACTGATGCAGTGCCGTGTGAAAGCTTTCTTTGCCTAAGGGCATTAGCGTAAGGTTTTCACGTTGGTAGGGGGCATTAACCTCGGGGTGAAAGCAGATAAAAGGTTGGCTAAAGCGCAACAGCAGCTCACTGACTGAAGATAAAGATTCAAAGGGGAGATACACCAGCACCGCCCTCTCCGCAGTGGACGATGCCACCGCTTTATCCACCGGAGTGGTATCAATAATTGGGGGTAAGATCGGTTGGTTAAAGTGATACCAATGCAAGCCAATGGCATAGTCGGTTGGCGCAAAATAACGCATGATCATGCGATTGATCAGCGTTTCTCCATGTTTGGGCACCGCGTGAGAAAACGCCGCTTGGTGGCTGATCGCCACCGATGGCACCCCTTGCCGGCGCGCCGCCCACGCACTGATGGGTTCAAAATCAGAGATAACCTTATCGTAACCTGATACATCAAGCTGGCGAATATCGCGTCGTAGCTGTGTAAAACGATTGTGTCGCGCGGTGGCTAACATATCAATTTTGCCATCACGGCTGACAAAGCTCATGCCGGTAAACGTGCGATAGTCACCAAATGGCGCCATATCAAAATAACGCTCGGCTGGCCGCCCCGAAAAAACAAAATCGACCTCGACATCATATCCTGCTAAGGCACAAGCCATGGCGCGGGCTCGCGATATATGCCCGTTACCGGTTCCCTGAACACCGTATAAAAGCTTCATTAAATACCTGTTATTCCGTAAAGATCGAAAGTGATACTGTGTGCCAACGTCGCGCACAGCAGCCCTAACCCAGCGCCAACCACGATATCGCTCACAAAGTGCACGCCCAGTAACACGCGCGAAATACCGATTAGGCTGGCCCAGATGAACACCAAAAGGGTTAACGAAGGAAAAAAGGTGCTCAGCAATGAGGCCATGAGAAAAGCGGCGGCCGTGTGGCCTGATGGCATACTGTAAAGATCGGAAGGCGTGATAAAGGCAGGTAACTGCGAAGGACGTGCGCGCCGAAAGCTGCGTTTAAGCACCCAATAGATCGGGAGTTCGATGGCAAAAGCCATCAATCCTGTGAGCAAAAACCAGAGCCCGACCGCCTCATGAAGCCACCATGCAGTAAAGCCAATCACCAGATAGAGTGGCCCGTCACCTGATCGGGAAACGGTACGGGCTATTTTCGCTGTGCCAGCGCTAAAGCGGTGAGATAAACACAGTGTCGACACCGTGTGGTCGAAGCGTTTAATCGCGGTAAAGCTTCTCATCCTGCCTCCCAATGCGGCGAGCTGATGGTTAAACTCTAGTCAGCCGGTATGACAGGTCGGTGACGTTATTGGGTCATCTCGATGAATTTACGTCGCCGCTTGAGCTCAGGTACGTTGGGACAAGTAAAAATAATGAAGACTGGACAAAGCCGCGCCAGAGCGTAGCACAAAAATCTAACTTTTAGTTTTAAAACCAGTTTAATCAACCAGTTTTTTACCGTTATATTGCGCAGAAAACGGGTTTTGTTTTTTTCAGATTGACGCTTTCCCCATCGCTCTGTTATTTCTGGTAACAGAATATTTACTGACGGACATCAGCATGACACTGTTTCACCTACGCCTCATCCTCCTCCTTATCGTGACCCAGTCGCGCGGGTAGGTTTTGGGCAGAAAACAGTGAATGCCAAATCTCAAAAACCCGCGCCAGACGCGGGTTTTTTTGTATCTAACGTCGCCAAAATAACATCAAGCGCCAATTAAAGAGCCCTTCAAAGCGGCCAAGCAAACACAACAGGGAGTCACCCATGAGCGAGAACAGCCAAGTCATTCTGTTTGATACCACCTTACGCGACGGCGAGCAGGCGCTGTCAGCAAGTTTAACCGTCAAAGAGAAATTGCAGATCGCCCAAGCCTTGGACCGCTTGAAGATAGACATTATTGAAGCCGGTTTTCCGGTCTCCTCACCGGGCGATTTTGAATCCGTGCGCACCATTGCCGAGCACATGCAACATGCACGCGTCTGTGCCTTGTCTCGCGCGGTTCCTAAAGACATAGATGTGGCCGCCGAATCCCTCAAAGCCGCTGACGCCTTTCGTATCCACACTTTCTTGTCCACCTCAACCATCCATGTCAAAGATAAGCTTCGCCGCAGCTACGATGACGTGGTCGAGATGGGGGTACGCGCCGTTAAGCATGCACGCCAATACACGGACGATGTGGAGTTTTCCTGCGAAGATGCCGGGCGCACCCCGATAGATAATCTGTGCCGTATGGTCGAAGCGGCGATTGATGCCGGTGCGACCACCGTCAATATCCCAGATACGGTGGGTTACACAGTGCCGAGTGAATTCGGCGATATCATTGCGACCTTGTTTAACCGCGTGCCGAATATCGACAAAGCCGTGATCTCTGTCCATTGTCATGATGACTTAGGGATGTCGGTCGCCAACTCTATTGCCGCGGTTCAAGCAGGCGCTCGCCAAGTGGAAGGTACTATCAATGGCATCGGTGAACGTGCGGGGAACTGCGCGCTGGAAGAGATTGCGATGATCTTGAAAACCCGCGCTGACTTGTTAGGCGTAGAAACAGGATTGAACCACACCGAAATTGCCCGCACCAGCAAGTTAGTTAGTCAGCTTTGCAACATGCCAATCCAACCCAATAAAGCGGTGGTCGGAGCCAATGCCTTTAGCCACTCCTCCGGCATCCACCAAGATGGCATGCTGAAAAACAAAAACACCTACGAAATCATGACCCCAGAGTCGATTGGTTTGGGCAAAAAGGCGCTTAATCTGACCAGCCGTTCCGGCCGTGCCGCGGTGAAAAGCCACATGGATAACCTTGGCTACGACCAACAAGGTTACGATTTAGACTCCTTGTATCAATCTTTCTTGCAGCTGGCAGATCGTAAAGGTCAGGTGTTCGATTACGACTTAGAAGCCTTGATGTTCTTCAACAACCTCAAAGAAGAGGACGACTTCTACAAGCTGAACTATTTAGGCGTGCAATCGGGCAGCCTAATGGCGACCACCAGCATCAAGTTGCAATGTGGCGACGAAGAGAAACGCGAGGCGGCAATTGGTAACGGCCCCGTCGATGCCCTTTATCAGTGCATCTATCGGATCACCGGCTATGACATTGAACTGGATAAATTCGATCTGACCGCCAAAGGGGAAGGAGAAGATGGTCTCGGCCAAGCCGACATCATTGCTAACTACAAGGGCCGTAAATATCACGGCACCGGGGTGTCGACCGACATTATCGAAGCCTCAGGTGAAGCGCTACTGCATGTGATCAATGCCATTTATCGCGCCGACAAAATCGCCCAGATTAAGGAACAATCCCACTTAAAACAGGAGACAGTATAACCATGGCCAGCGCACATCAGATTGCTATTTTACCCGGTGACGGTATCGGCCCCGAAGTCATGACGCAAGCCGAGAAGGTGCTTGATGCGGTTAGCGAGCGATTCTCACTCACTTTGGAACGTCACCACTATCCTGTGGGCGGTGCCGCGATTGATGCCCATGGCTCGCCGCTGCCCACACAAACCTTGGCTGGGTGTGAAAAAGCCGATGCGATTTTATTTGGTTCAGTGGGCGGCCCAAAGTGGGAGCATTTACCGCCAACCGAGCAACCGGAACGCGGTGCCTTGCTGCCATTGCGCAAACACTTTGGGCTGTTCTGTAACTTGCGTCCGGCACAAATCCACACTGGTCTCGAAGGCTTTTGCCCGCTGCGCGCCGACATTGCCGACAAAGGCTTTAACATCGTGGTGGTGCGAGAGCTAACCGGTGGGATTTACTTTGGTGAGCCCAAAGGACGTGAAGGTGAAGGCCGCGAGGAAAAAGCGTTTGATACGGAAGTTTATCATCGCTATGAAATTGAGCGTATCGCCCGCATTGCCTTCCAATCGGCTCAGTTGCGTAATAAGCAAGTGTGCTCAATCGATAAAGCCAATGTACTGCAAAGCTCAATGCTATGGCGTGAAGTGGTGGAAGAGGTGGCCAAGGACTATCCGGATGTCCACTTGAGCCATATGTATATCGACAACGCCACCATGCAGCTGATTAAAGACCCATCGCAATTTGATGTGATGCTGTGCTCGAATATTTTCGGTGACATCATCTCCGATGAGTGCGCAATGATCACCGGCTCAATGGGCATGCTGCCATCTGCGAGCTTGAACGCGAGTAAATTTGGTTTGTATGAACCCGCCGGCGGCTCTGCCCCCGATATTGCGGGTAAAAATATCGCCAACCCAGTGGCGCAAATTCTCTCCGCCGCGCTAATGTTACGCTACTCGTTAGGCGAAGAAGACGCGGCCTGTGCGATTGAGCATGCGGTCAGCCAAGCACTGGCGGCCGGTGAGCTGACCGCTGATCTGGCGGGCAACCATCCTGCCCTCAGTACCGAACAAATGGGCGATCGTATCGCCGCCTATATCCGCCAAGGCGCAGAATAATTACCCGTAAGGATACGAGCTATGTCGAATGCAAACACCCAGCAAGGCGCCAAGACCTTGTACGAAAAAATTCATCAAGCCCATATTGTCACCGAGCAGCCCGGCGAAGCGCCGCTGCTGTATATCGACCGCCATTTGGTGCACGAAGTGACCTCACCACAAGCCTTTGATGGTCTGCGGGAAAAAGGGCGTCCGGTGCGCCAAGTGAGTAAAACCTTCGCCACCATGGATCACAATGTCTCCACCGAAACCAAAGACATTAACGCGTCAGGGGAAATGGCGCGTATCCAAATGGAAACACTGGCCAAAAACTGCGAAGAGTTCGGTGTCACTCTGTATGACTTGAATCACCCTTACCAAGGCATTGTGCATGTGATGGGCCCCGAACTTGGTATTACCCTGCCCGGCACCACCATCGTCTGTGGTGACTCTCACACCGCAACCCACGGTGCTTTTGGTGCACTGGCCTTTGGCATTGGTACCTCTGAGGTCGAGCACGTGCTGGCCACCCAAACGCTCAAGCAATCCCGCGCCCGCACGATGAAAATTGAAGTCACGGGCAAAACCGCCCCCGGGATCACTGCCAAAGATATTGTCCTAGCCATTATTGGCAAGGTCGGTCATGCCGGCGGCACCGGGCATGTGGTGGAGTTTTGCGGGGACGCAATCACCGACTTGTCGATGGAAGGGCGAATGACGGTGTGCAACATGGCAATCGAATTAGGCGCCAAAGCTGGCCTGATCGCCCCGGATGACACCACCTTTGCCTATTTAAAAGACAAGAAATTTGCCCCGAAAGGCGAGCAATGGCAGCAGGCAATCGCCTATTGGCAAACCTTGCATTCGGACGCCGATGCGCAGTTTGATCGCGTGGTCACCCTCGATGGCAGTCAAATTCACCATCAAGTGACCTGGGGCACCAACCCCGGCCAAGTGGTCAGTGTGCATGATACCGTGCCTGCTCCAGAGACAATGAACGATCCGATTGAACGTCACTCGGCAGAACGCGCATTAAAATATATGGGGCTGACACCCGGCCAAGCCATCAACCAAATCCGTATCGATAAAGTCTTTATTGGCTCTTGCACCAACTCACGGATTGAAGACATGCGCGCAGCCGCCGCGGTCGCCAAAGGACGACGCGTGGCAGAGGGTGTACATGCCATGGTAGTGCCGGGCTCCGAGCAAGTGCGGGCACAGGCGGAGCAAGAAGGGCTGGATGTCATTTTCCGTGACGCTGGCTTTGAATGGCGTTTACCCGGCTGTTCGATGTGTTTGGCGATGAATAATGATCGCTTAGGCCCCAAAGAGCGCTGCGCCTCCACCAGTAACCGCAACTTTGAAGGGCGTCAAGGCCGTGAAGGCCGCACCCACTTGGTCAGCCCAGCCATGGCCGCAGCGGCGGCGATTGCGGGCCATTTTATCGACGTTAACCAAATATAAGGAGGCCTTATGTCAGGCATACACACTCATACCGGCATTGTTGCCCCGTTGGATGCGGCAAACGTCGATACCGATGCGATCATTCCTAAGCAGTTTTTGCAAAAAGTCACCCGCACCGGCTTTGGGCAGCACCTGTTTCACGATTGGCGCTTTTTAGACGATGCGGGCCAGCAACCGAACCCCGAGTTCGTGCTTAACCAAGCACGTTACCAAGGCGCGAGCGTCTTGCTCACCCGCGAGAATTTTGGCTGTGGCTCATCCCGCGAGCATGCGCCTTGGGCGCTGGATGATTACGGGTTTAAAGTGATTATCGCCCCCAGTTTTGCCGATATTTTCTATGGCAACTGCATCAATAACCAAATGGTGCCGGTGACCCTTGAAGAAGCCCAAATCGATGCTTTATTTGCGTATGTAGCCGAAAATGAAGGCGCGACGGTAACCCTGGATTTGCCCGCCCAAACCATTCGAGCCGGTGAACACTGCTTTGCCTTCCAGATGGATGATTTTCGCCGTCATTGCCTGTTGGAAGGGTTAGATAGCATCGGTCTGACGTTGCAGCACGAAGCCGATATCTCACGCTTTGAAAAACAAATACCAGACTTTTTGGTGTAATACGCCCTCCAAGAACGCCAATAAGCGCGGTATTACCCGTACTTATTGGCGCTTCAACCCATTTTTTCCATCCTCAATGAAAACAACCGCTGACTCGCTTGGTCTAGTCTCAAAGAAGGTTTGATCGCATTAAGGACTGGCAATGCAAAAACATTTGATAATTCTGCTCTGGTTAGTGTTTCCGCTCATCAGCCAAGCCGCGCCCAAAGCGGATTACTGGGCAATGTGGGATGCCCATAACCCTGACAGCCAAGCCACGTTTACCCATCACAGCTGGCAAGTGTTACTCGATAAGTATTTGCAATCTCAGGGGCAGCACACCTTATTTAACTATGCCGCCGTCACGGATAACGACAAAGCAACCCTCGACCATTACATTGGTATGCTCACCGCGCGCGACCCACGTACCCTGACCAAAGACGAGCAATACGCGTATTGGGTTAACCTCTATAATGCGGTCACGGTAAAACTGATTATCGCCGAGTACCCGGTCCGTTCCATCACCAAACTCGGTGGGCTATTTAGCTTTGGCCCTTGGGATGATGAAGTGGTTACCGTCGCTGGCGAGCCGCTCACTTTAAACGATATCGAACACCGGATTTTACGCCCGCTTTGGCAGGACCCGCGTACCCACTATGCGGTCAACTGTGCCAGCCTTGGCTGCCCTAATCTTCAGCCACAAGCCTTTCAAGCAAGTGCACTTGATGCACAGCTCGAGCACGCCGCCTATACCTTCATTAACAGTGATAAAGGCGTGAGTCAGCAAGGGGAAAAATGGCAACTTTCCTCAATTTATGAATGGTTTGAAGCTGACTTTGGTGGCGATAAGCAGGGCGTGATCGCTCACATAAACCAGTATCGCGATATTCCATTGCCACAAGAGGCAACATTGGAATACGACTACAACTGGGACCTTAACCAACTCGGCAACTAAAAGGCTTGGTTAACCCTAAGCCAATCAGTACAATACCACCGTACTCATTGGGGAGCCTCACGGCTGAGATTGCGCACTGCGCTAGACCCATCGAACCTGATCCAGCTAACACTGGCGTAGGGATTGAGACTTGATGTTGCCATCAACTTGCCTCAACACCCACGCCCAACTTAGGAGCGTGCTGTGAAAGTTTTTACCTCTGTTCTCACTCTGGTTTCTTTATCGCTATTATCACTCGGCGCCCGCGCCGCGGACCCGCTTACTGTCTATACCTATGACTCCTTTATTGCTGAATGGGGGCCGGGGCCTAAAATTAAAGCGAAATTTGAACAGCAATGCGATTGCCAACTTGAGTTTGTGTCTCTCGACGATGGGGCCGCCTTACTTAATCGCCTGCGCATTGAAGGAGAAACCACCCAAGCCGATATCGTACTCGGTATGGATACCAACTTAATGAAAGAAGCCGAGCGCAGTGGGATTGTTGCCGAGCACGCGGTCAATACCGAGCGCCTGCAAGTGCCTGGCGGGTGGGATAACAAATACTTTATCCCTTACGATTACGGCTATTTTGCCTTTGTGTATGACACTACTCGTTTGCTCGACCCACCCAAAAGCCTCAAAGCCTTGATTGAGGAGCGCGATGACATCAGTGTGATTTACCAAGATCCGCGCGTATCAACGGTCGGCCAGGGGCTAATGCTTTGGATCCAAAAAGTGTACGGCGATAATAATCAACAAGCATGGCGCGATCTTGCCGATAACACGATCACTGTGACCAAAGGCTGGACCGAAGCTTACAACATGTTCCTCAATAAAGAAGCGGACATGGTGCTCTCTTACACCACCTCGCCGGCTTACCACTTAGTGGCCGATGAAGACGATCGCTTTGCCGCCGCTATGTTTGAAGAGGGGCACTATATGCAAATCGAAGTCGCCGCTAAATCAGCCTATACCGATCAGCCGGAACGTGCGGATGCGTTTTTACAATTTATGCTCAGTGATGCGGCACAGTCGGTGATCCCAACCACTCAGTGGATGTATCCGGTCACCGATGTCAACTTGCCTGATGTCTTCTACACCTTGGACAAACCGCAAGAGAGCTTGCTGTATCAGCCTGATGAAGTGATGGGCAATCGCCAGCAATGGGTGCGTGACTGGCAAACCGCGCTGGTTGAATAGCCAAGATGCTCAACCCTTCTCGAACCTGGCCGGGCAGTATTGCGGCCAGCTTGGTCGTGGCTTTGATTGGCAGCGCACTCTGGGCGTTATTCTCTCACAGCCACGATTTGTCACTTGCCTCCTTATGGCAAGATACCTACTTGCGTCATGTCACCTACTTTAGTTTTAAACAGGCCGCTTTATCCGTCGTACTTAGCGTTGGGCTAGCAGTGCCAGTCGCTCATGCGCTGTCTCGCCGACAATTTCCAGCAAAGGCATGGCTGCTGAAGTTATTCGCCATGACCTTGGTGCTGCCGGTCTTGGTGGGAGTATTTGGACTGGTTGCTATCTATGGCCGTAGTGGCTGGATTGCACAAGCTTTCGCGCACTTCGATGCGGCTATGCCGTTTTCTATTTATGGCTTAAGTGGCATTTTACTCGCCCATGTGTTTTTTAATCTCCCTTTTTCCGCCCAATTAATGGTGCAAGCCTTAGAGGGGATCCCAGCCGATCAACGCCGTCTTGCTACCCAGCTAGGGCTCAAAGGCTGGCAACGTTTTAAGCACCTAGAATGGCCGTATCTACGCCAAAGCTTGCCTCATATCGTGGGGCTAGTATTTATGTTGTGCTTTACCAGCTTCGCGACTGTCATGGCACTGGGCGGCGGGCCGAAAGCGACGACCATCGAGCTGGCCATTTACCAAGCCATTCATTTTGATTTCGATTTACAAACGGGTGCTGTCCTCGCGCTGTGGCAAATGCTGCTATGCGGGGCCATCGCATTTACCGTGCAAACCTTGACGCGCCCGCTGCCGAGCACACCCAGTGAAGTGCTGCCGCTTCCTGCATCTTTGGATAGCCGTGCGGCCAAGTGTTGGGACGGCCTTTGGATTGGCCTCGTTTTACTACTGGTGTTACCGCCTCTCGGCGTGGTGATTGCACGCGGATTGAACCCCAGCGCATTAGCGGTGCTCGGCGATAGCGCATTGTGGCAAGCAACTCTGCACTCGCTGTTCATTGCCACGGGCGCCACCACCTTTGCTTTTGTGTTAGCCGTGGCGGTGATCTTAGCCAGTCGGCACTGGCGCTTACATGGACGAAAAAAACAGGCGGATGGGATAGAAACGCTCGGTGCCATCATCCTGGTAGTGCCAAGTATCGTGCTCAGTACTGGGCTTTTTTTGCTGTTTCGCCAGTTTAGTAACGTATTCAGCTTAGCGCTGTGGCTGGTAATGACAGTGAACGCCCTGATGGCGCTGCCTTATCTTATCAAGGTCTTGAGTGCCCCCGCCTTCCAGCTCGCTCAGTCATACCATAACTTGTGCGCCACCTTAGGCGTCAGAGGCATCACGCGTTTACGTCTGATTGAGTGGGACTGTTTACGTGCACCTATTGCGCGCGGTGTCGCGGTGAGTTTTGTGTTATCCATGGGCGATCTCAGTGCCATCTCCTTATTTGGTAGTCAAAACTTTCAAACCCTGCCCCTGTATTTGTTTCGCTTAATGGGCAGTTACCAAATGGAAGCGGGCGCCGCCGCGGCGATGCTGTTACTGCTCACCAGCTTGGGGTGTTATGCCCTACTGACGCGCCTTATCCAATGGAGACACGCATGTTAACGATTTCCGATGTTCAGTATAGTTACCAACAAGATTGGATGACCTTTGATGCCCATATCGCCCCTGGAGAGATTGTGGCCGTGCTCGGGCCCAGCGGGGCAGGCAAAAGCACCTTACTATCACTGATTGCCGGGTTGATTGCCCCTGATAGTGGCGAGATTGCTATTGATGGTAAGCCAGTGACAACAACCCCCGCCCACCAGCGGCCACTGTCTATCTTGTTCCAAGAGCATAATGTCTTTACCCATTTGTCGGTGTTCGACAATATGGCGATTGGCTTATCACCATCACTGAAACTCACCGCTACCCAACGGGAAAACATTGAACAGGCAGCGCAATCGGTCGGCTTAAGCGACTATCTCTCTCGCCTGCCCGGCCAATTGTCAGGCGGGCAACGACAACGTATCGCACTGGGTAGAAGCATCGCACGCAACCAACCTTTATTGCTGCTTGATGAGCCCTTCTCCGCACTCGATCCCGCGCTAAAAAAAGACATGCTGGCACTGGTCAAGCGTACCGCCCAAGAGCAAGGCACAACGGTGGTGATGGTGACTCACCATCCCGAAGACGCCCAAGCCATCGCCTCTGAGTTTCTTTATTTGGATAACGGGCAAGTCCGCCTGCATTGTCCTGTCGAAACCCTCGAGACCCCACCCGCGATAATGCAAGGTTATATGGGCAAGACGGACGAAGAGTGATGGGTGGCGCCACTTGGATTGACTTCTATACTAAGGAAAACACGGAAGATTCCAAGGAGGCGCCCAGTGGCCGCCAGCAGCATAAAAATCCTCGATTCCATTGTCGATTTCACCGCTAAAACAGAAGTCGACGCGATCACCAAAAGCTTGCTGACCTCAATTACCGAACTCACCCCAATTAGCGAGGTGGTGCTGCTCGATTACTGCGGTGACATGCAGCCTGCCTTTACCGTACTCGGCACCAACGACAATAGTGCTTTTCAGCAAGAAAACATTCATCAAATTGATGCCCTGCTTGATGAGTGCCTGGCGACACAAGCGGTCACTCAACACTACGCCAATGATCATGTATTGATTGCCGTTCCCATTTATTACGAGAAAGAAGAAGGTGTCAGCGGGGTTTTATGCGGTCGCGCCAAAAGCCTTAGCAAGGACCAACGCGCACTCGTCGCTGGACTAACGCGTATTTATGAAAACTATCAGCAGATTATCATGGCCAGTGAACGTGATAGTTTCACCAGCTTATTTAATCGCAAAGTCCTCTCTAAAAAGCTGGATCTTATTTGTGATCGCTTAGCGCAAAGTGAGCCTTCCCCTGCCAGCGAAAATGGCAGCGCCCTGGTTCCTTGGGTGTGTATTTTCGATGTTGATCACTTTAAGCAAATCAATGATAACTTTGGTCATGTATTTGGTGACGAGGTCATCTTGTTACTGGCTTCATTGATGCGCCAGACCTTCTCGTCACAAGACACCTTGTTCCGGTATGGCGGCGATGAATTTGTGGTGCTGTTTCAGCCCTGCTCGCGGGCGATGGCAGAGCAAAAAGCCAACACCTTTATTGCTAATGTCAACGCTCGAGATTTTGGTGCCGCTCAGACCGTGACTATTTCCATGGGCGCGACACGAATTGAACGTGGACAACTCAGTACCAGCACCATCTTAGGCAATGCGGATCAAGCGCTCTATCACGCCAAACAAAACGGCCGTAACCAAGTCGCTTTTTATGATGACTTACTGCAATCTGGGGTGATAAAAACCTTTGTCGCCGAGGACGATGTTGAATTGTTTTAGCTCATGGAGAAAGGTGGCGGCTTGATGACCACCACCTGATACCCACTACAAATTCTCTTCGGCAAATTCAGCCAACCGACTACGCACCACGCCGTTGAGGTATACGCACGCACTGCCTTCAAAGTTTTTAAACCGCTCGACAATGTAAGTCAGCCCTGATGTCACTGGGGTTAAATACGAAGAATCAATTTGCGCTAAGTTCCCCGAGCACACCAGCTTGGTACCCTCCCCACATCGGGTGATAATGGTTTTAAGCTGAGAGGCAGTCAGGTTTTGGCACTCATCCAAAATGACAAACGCGTTTTGAATCGAACGACCACGCATAAAGTTAATCGATTTAAACTGTAGATTGGCTTTCTCCATGATGTACCGCATCGAACCATCAGTGCACTCGTCATGCATGTGCAACGCTTCTAGCGTGTCGGTGACGGCCCCAAGCCAAGGCAACATTTTCTCTTCTTCAGTGCCCGGTAAAAAGCCGATCGACTCGCCAATATCTGGGGTATTGCGGGTCACGATAATCTTGTCATACATCCCTTTTTCGACCACTTGTTCAAGGGCCGCTGCCATCGCCAGAATGGTTTTACCACAGCCCGCCGGACCGGTGAGGATCGCCAAGTCAATGCTCGGATCCAGCAACGCATCCATTGCCATGCCTTGGTAGATATTTTTCGGTTTCACATCCCAAGCGGCGCGATGCATTAATCGCTCTCGGCTCAGATCTTTAATCACCGCTTTATCGCCATCAATGGCTTGCACTCGCGCAGCAAAATCGTCACTGTCATCCAACAGGTATTGATTAACAAACGGGGTATCGAGGAGCTCGGAGGGCAACGTATGTAAGGTCTCTGTGCCATAGGCTTGACTATTGCACTCCCCCACTTTATCCCAAAAGCTACCTTCAAATTGGTGGAAACCCTTGGTCAACAATCGTACATCATCAATCAACTGGTCGGTGCGATAATCCTCCACATGCATCACCCCCGCCCCTTTGGCGCGCAGACGCATATTGATGTCTTTGGTCACCAACACCACTTTACGTGGCGAGCGTTTGGTTTGTAGATATAACACCGCATTGAGTATTCGGTTATCACCCGCTTTATCCGCGAAGGCATGGACCGTTTCTTTGATCTCAAAATCAGCGAGAATCGATACCGTGCCAGTGGCATCCCCTTTGCCAACGGCAATACCCTCGCCAATTTCGTCAGGAGTAGCCTCTTTAAAAATATCTTCCAAGGCGCGGATCGCCACACGCGCATCCCGTGAGACATCGCGCTTGCTGTCTTTGATGCGGTCAAGTTCTTCGAGGACAGTCATGGGGATCACGACATCGTGTTCTTGGAAAGAGTAAATCGAGAAAGGCTCGTGGAGGAGAATATTAGTATCAAGTACAAACAGCTTCCGGTCGGCGTCGCCCATAGGCACCTCCTGTGTCGGCAGTTCACTGTCGGTGACAGCGCTTAAAATAAGCGTAGACCTGGCCGTTGGGATGCGCCCAACTTGTTTTACTGCGCCAGCTCACGCTTTTATCTTTGCCGCCCATTAATGACGTTTGTATGTCAGCGTGACCTTTGATGCGATTCGTTGAGTTTCATCGTGACCCTCCTCACAAGTTCGAGTACTATTGGCGGCCAATTTTTTCAGTGCCACACTGAATAGCAGAGTATTTAAACGACGCTGTATTGAATGGCGTCGCGTCTTTCGACAATCGAGTTAATTCAGAGGTTTTCCCCTATGTCATTTGCGCTTGGACAACGTTGGATCAGTGATACGGAACATGATCTTGGACTCGGCACTGTGGTGTCCGTTGATGGCCGTACCGTGACCCTAATGTTTCCTGCTAGTGATGAAACACGGCTGTACGCCAGCCATGATGCGCCCGTGACTCGGGTGATGTTCAATCCCGGCGATGAGGTGGAAAGTCACGAAGGCTGGACCATGACCGTCTCACGCGTTGAGGAAAACGATGGGGTATTGACCTATTACGGCCAGCGTTCCGACACAGGGGAAGATGAGGTCGTACTGCGTGAGATCTTACTCAGCCACCAAATTCGCTTTAACAAGCCGCAAGACAAACTGTTTGCAGGCCAACTCGATCGTATGGACCGTTTTGCCCTGCGTTATCGCGCCCTGACCAACCAATATCAGCAATTGCGCAGCCCGCTACGCGGCTTGACGGGTATGCGTGCTGGCCTGATCCCCCATCAGCTTTATATTGCCCATGAAGTCGGTCGTCGTCATGCACCACGCGTGCTGCTCGCCGACGAAGTGGGGTTGGGGAAAACCATTGAGGCAGGAATGATTATCCACCAGCAGGTGCTGGCTGGCCGTGCGGAACGTGTGCTGATTGTGGTACCCGAAACCCTGCAGCACCAGTGGCTGGTGGAGATGATGCGCCGCTTTAATCTGCATTTCTCCATTTTCGATGAAGAGCGCTGTGTCGAGGCTTTTGCCGACTCCCCCAACCCCTTTGATACCCAACAGTTGGTATTGTGCTCACTCGAGTTTCTGCGCAAAAACCGCCGCCGGGTGGAACAAGTGTGTGATACCCATTGGGATCTACTGGTGGTTGACGAAGCCCATCACTTGACTTGGACGCCGGAGGCACCGAGTCGAGAATATCAAATCGTTGAGAGCATTGCCGAACATACGCCGGGCGTGTTGCTACTTACCGCCACGCCTGAGCAACTGGGCCAACAAAGCCATTTTGCTCGCTTGCGCCTGCTCGACCCCGACCGTTTCTATGATTACGACGTCTTTGTCGAAGAAGCACAACAATACGCGCCCGTGGCTGAGGCCGTTGAAGCGCTGCTGAGTGATACCCCACTGACCGACGCGGCACAAGCTGGGATACGTCAGCTATTGCAACACGAAGATCTGTCAGCACGTTTAGCCCAAGTGCACAGTGATAACGCAGAAGAGAACGCTCAGGCGCGCCAACAATTGATTGATGATCTTATGGACCGTCACGGCACCGGGCGTGTGTTATTTCGCAATACCCGGGCGGCAATCAGTGGCTTCCCCAGCCGCCACCTGCATATGCACCCACTCGCGCTACCCAGTCAGTATCAAACTGCCATGCGAGTCGCTGGCATGATGGGTAGCACCGGCTCAAGCGAACAAAAGGCCGTGCAAAACCTGTACCCAGAAGATATCTATCAACAGTTTGAAGGGGATAGCGCGAGCTGGTGGGGCTTTGATCCGCGTATTGACTGGCTGCTGGATTACTTAAAGGCCCATCGCAGCGAGAAGGTGCTGATTATTTGCTCGCGGGCGCAAACCGCACTGACTCTGGAGCAAGCACTGCGTGAGCGCGAAGGCATTCGCGGTACCGTATTCCATGAAGGCATGTCGATTGTTGAGCGTGACAAAGCCGCCGCTTACTTTGCCCAAGAAGAAGGGGGCGCCCAGGTCTTGATCTGCTCGGAAATTGGCTCTGAGGGGCGCAACTTCCAGTTTGCCCATCAGCTGGTAATGTTCGACTTACCGATGAATCCCGACTTACTCGAGCAGCGTATTGGCCGTCTTGACCGTATTGGCCAGACGCAAGATATTGCCATTCATGTCCCGTACCTTGAAGGCACCGCGCAAACCATTTTGGCGCGCTGGTATCACGAAGGCTTGGACGCGTTTGAAGATACTTGCCCCACGGGCCGAGCGGTGTTTGAACAATACGGCGAGACCCTCCTGGCCTTGTTGGCCGCCAACCAACAAGATGATGCGCTGACGACCCTTATTCACGACAGTGCCACCATGAACCAACAGCTAAAAGCGGAAATGGAGCAAGGCCGCGATAAACTGCTAGAAATGCACTCTCACGGTGGGGAAGCCGCCAACCAACTGGCAAACACCATTGCTGAGCAGGATGGCGATACCAACTTAGTCACCTTTACCTTGGGGCTGTTTGATACTATCGGTGTCAATCAAGATGACAAAGGAGAAAATGCCTTGGTGGTCAAACCGTCTGAACACATGATGGTGCCCAGCTACCCAGGGCTACCTACCGATGGCTGTACCATCACCTTTGACCGCGATACCGCATTGAGTCGCGAAGATGTCCAGTTTGTGTCTTGGGAGCACCCCATTGTTCGCGGCGGCATTGATTTGCTGCTGAGCGAAAACATCGGCACCACCGCGGTATCACTGCTTAAAAACAAGTCACTGCCGGTCGGCACGCTGTTTGTCGAGCTTATCTACACCATTGACGCCCAAGCTCCGAAATCGAGCGGTATCCACCGCTTTTTACCGCAAACACCCGTGCGACTGTTGCTTGATGCCAATGGCAATGATCTGTCCGCCAACGTCGAGTTTGAAAGCTTCCATCGTCAACTGAGCCCTGTTAACCGTCACCTCGGCAGTAAAATGGTCAACTCAGTACAAAGCCAAATCCACAAACTGATTGAGAGCAGTGAGCCACTGGCAGAAAAAGCCCTCGGTGAGATCCAAACCCGGGCGCTCCAAGAAATGGAAACCGAGCTCCAACAAGCCTTAGCGCGTTTAGAGGCGCTGAAAACGGTCAATCCGAATATTCGTGATGATGAGCTAGACGCATTACGCGAGCAGATAAGCACCTTGTCGCACCATATTCAGCACGCACAAATTGAACTCGATGCGCTGCGCCTTGTTGTGGTTAGCCACCAATAAACCAAAATGAGACGGGGCCCGGCGGCCCCGATAAACCCTATGGCAATGACTGAATACCATCCACCGACAGACCCTTGGTTAGACATCCTCTATCAAGATGCGGATCTGGTGGTGATCAACAAACCCAGTGGTCTGCTGGCCAACCCTGGTCGCAATCCCGAGCATTACGACAGCGCATGGTCGCGCGTGAAAGCCGCGTTTCCCTCCGCCGAGCTGGTTCACCGCTTAGACATGTCCACCTCAGGGGTGATGGCCTTTGCCGCCCATAAAGAAGCAGAGCGCAACCTTAAAGCGCAGTTTCGCGACCGCATCCCCACCAAACTCTATTATGCGGAAGTGTGGGGACAACCCGACAGCCATGACGGCATCATTGACTTGCCGCTGATTTGTGACTGGCCCAACCGCCCGCGTCAGAAAGTGTGCTTTGAACATGGCAAGCCATCACAAACCCACTACCGTTGCTTGCAAGCCTCACCATCTACCTGCTTGATGGCCCTGTACCCGTTGACGGGACGCTCGCACCAACTGCGTGTGCATATGCAGTCTATAGGGCACAGCATTGTCGGCGATGAATTTTATGCCTGCCCGGATGCGCTCGCCTATACCCATCGACTGCACCTCCATGCTGCCGAACTCAGCCTGCTGCATCCGGCCACCGGTGAAACGCTCCATTTTCAGGCTCCCTGTGATTTTTACCCCACGATGCCCGACAACCGCTTGGCCAATGAGTATCAATTGGCCGTACCACTTGCGAATACAACGACGGATTCACAGGCCAGCTAGCTGAAACCATTGCACAACATCGCGATATCTCGCACCCTAGAGCCATGGATTGAGACTCGGAGATCAACATGGCTCAACACGACCCCGTCAATATCGTCTTTCTCGACCGCAACACTATCCCAGCGCATATTGTCCTGCCCACGCCCCAGCATCCACATCACTGGCAAGCCTACGGTGAAACGCAACCCAGCGATGTGATCGCGCGCTTACAAGATGCTGATATCGCCATTACCAACAAGGTGGTGATCGATGAAACGGTGCTTACCGCCTGTCCGAAACTCAAACTGATTGCGGTGGCCGCAACAGGGGTAAACAATGTCGACTTGGCGGCCTGCCAAGCGCATGGTGTACAAGTATGCAATGTGCAAGGCTATGCCACTCAGTCGGTGCCTGAGCATGTCATTGCCATGATTTTTGCCCTCAAGCGCCAGCTCCTCGGCTACCACCAAGATGTCCAAAATGGCGAATGGCAAAAGCAAGGACAGTTCTGCTTTTTCACCCACCCTATTGGCAGTGTGGCCGGCAGTACATTGGGGATCATTGGAAAAGGTGCATTGGGCGAGGCCGTCGCACAACTTGCGCGCGCAGTAGGAATGAAGGTGGTTTTCGCCGAGCACCGTGGTGCACAGGCATGCCGGCCTGGTTATCTGCCTTTTGAACACGTGCTATGCCAAGCAGATGTGCTCTCCTTACATTGCCCACTCACCGATAACACCCATCATCTTATCGACCAAGACACGCTGGCGTTGATGCCAGAGCATGCCATATTGATCAACACCGGACGTGGCGGCTTAGTCAACGAGACCGCGCTGCTACACGTGCTAGAAACGGGTCAAATTGGCGGTGCTGGATTGGATGTGCTGAGTGAAGAGCCGGCACCTAACACTCACCCGCTGATCGCCGCATCATTGCCTAACCTGCTGGTCACCCCTCATATCGCATGGGGCGCAGATGAAGCGGTTAACCGTCTCGCCAACCAACTGGTGGATAACATTGATGGCTTTTTAAGCGGTTCGCCGCAACATACACTGGTTGACTAGCGCACAAGCCCGCTACATATCGCGGGCTTTTTTCACCACGTCGTAGGCTTTTTGAATTTCTTGCGCCTTTTCTTTGGCAAGCTCCATCATTTCTGGCGGCAAGCCTTTTGCCATCAATTTATCGGGATGATGCTCATTCATCAGCTTACGGTAGGCTTTTTTCACCTCCTGAGAGGAAGCCGACGCATCAACACCCAGCACATCATAGGCATCATCAATCTCACTTTGCCGTGGTGGTGCGCCCGGCCCATCGGTTTGATGCTGCCAGCCGCCTTGATAACCTTGGCTAAAGCGAAACGCGGCTTCTTGCATCCGTAACCGTTGCTCCAGTTGCTGCGGCGAAAAACCCAGTTTCTCAGCAATCATATAGAGTAGTTCGCGCTCTTTAGGATGTAGCTCGCCGTCAGCAAACGCCGCTTGTATTTGCATTTCCAGAAAGACACGCGACAAATCACGCTGCCCTTGGCTCAAAGCACGAATGCCGTTGAGGGTTTCATCCAGCGGAAAATCACTGTCTTTCCCCTCACGGAATGCCTGCTGAGCCAACTGCCTGGCTTCACCTTGCAGCTGCATTCTGTCCATAAATAAGCTGGCGAGACGAATTTCATCCTGTGTCACCTGCCCTTTGGCTTTGGCGATATGTCCCATCACGGCAAAGGTACCGTGAAAAAAAACACGTTGTGCTTGTGGGCCTTGGGCACCAAAACCGCCGAAACGCGCGCGCTGTTTCGCTTTATCAAACTGATGACCCAAGAAAAGGCCAAGAAGAAAACCGATTGGGCCTCCCAACAATGTGCCGAGAATTGCACCAATTACCTTGCCATTTAGTCGCATGCCATGGTCTCATTGCTAGTTTCACACCCTGAACATTTACAGGTGATGCCGGGCGTAAATTGATTTATGATAATCGCATTTTGCAGCCAAAGCATACTGATGCGTTGCCTTCGTGTACACCACGCAATCAGATAAAACAGGAATGTCTTCTTCAATGTCACCGACTGCACGTAGCTTTTTAGCCACCATGATTAGCCTGGCGCTTTATGGCCCAGCCCTTGTTTTTGCTAATGCGGAATCATCCAACGAACCTTGTCCTGATAGCGAGGCGCGCTGTATTCCAGCGAGTGAGCAAACCCAAGATGTGAACAATGCGCCTATTCGCGTGGTGGCCGATCGCGCGGAAGCGCAAACCAATGAAAAAGCCATCTACAACGGTAATGTCGAGGTGACCCAAGGTCATCGTAAAATGACGGCAGATACCGCGACCTTGCGCGATCCAGAACGGATCGTCACCGCTCAAGGTGATGTGGTGTTCAATGACGGCCAGATGATGGTGACATCGGACTATTTACAAGCCAATTTAGAAAACGAAGACACCACACTCAATAATGCGCAGTACAAGATGCTGTGTACGCCAGGGCGAGGGGAAGCCAAGCGGGTATTTAAAAACGGTACCACCTTCTATGAGCTGGAAGATGGCACCTATACCACCTGTCCGGACGAAGACAAAAGCTGGCGCTTTTCTGCCTCGAAAATAGAAAAAGAAGACAGTAGCTTATTTGCTGACCTTTATCACCCTCGGTTTGAGGTGATGAATGTGCCGATCTTTTATCTGCCATACCTGCGGGTGCCCGTTGAAGATGGCCGGCTAACGGGCTTTTTATACCCATCAGTCTCTTGGAGTGATCGCGATGGTATCGAGATGGAAACGCCATTTTATTGGAACATCCATCCGCAACTTGACGCCACGATCACGCCCAAATACATGTCGGAACGGGGTGTGCAGCTCAATACTAAGGTGCGTTATTTAACCCCACTCGGCTCAGGCGCTTTGTACTCAGAATATCTGCCTGATGATCAGCGTAACCCAGATCTTGACGCACGCTGGGGCTTTAACTGGACGCACAGCGGCGTACAGGGTCACTGGCGCTACCAAGCCGATTACAGCAAGGTCAGTGACATCACCTACTTCCAAAACATTGACTCGGACGTGGGTAAACGGGAAGACAATACCTTGCTGCAAACCGGTGAAGTCAGCTACCGCGGCTTAGATTGGAACAGCACCGTGCGCGTGAGAGATTTCCAACCGCTCACAGAAAATACCAGCGTGTATCGTTTGATGCCGCAAGTCGATTTTAACTACTACGCGCCGCAAGTGCTGCCATGGTTGGATATCAGCGTACCGGCACAATTTAGTGTGTTTGCTAACGACGACCCGAATAAACCAGAAGCAACGCGCACACATCTCGCCCCGACCTTGACCATGCCCTTCACACGCCCTTGGTTTAATGCCACGGCCGAAGCCAGCATGCTCTACACCCATTACGATCAGCGCTTTGACAATGCCATGCCAGATGCCGAGTCGACGGCGACCTTGAGTAAGTCGGTGGAGCGTAAAATCCCAACCGTGCGCTTGCATTCCGGCGTGGTTCTAGAGCGTAACTTTTGGGCGATGGGGGGGCACTTTAGCCAAACGATCGAACCTCAAGTGCAATACTTGTACATCAAAGACGTAGAGCAAGGGGATATTTATAACCCCGTCAACTTCAGTGGTGGTGGCTACGATACCGCACGCTTACAAACCGACTACTATGGTTTGTTCCGCGGCAATCAATTTAGCAGCATTGATTATGTTAACCCGGCTAACCAGCTGACTTACGGGGCGACCACTCGTTTTTACGACGGTGGCTATAAAGAGCGACTCAACCTGTCGTTCGGGCAAATTTATTACTTTGATCAGCCGTCAAACCAAGACGCAGAAACCTTTGACTATTCATCTTGGGCGCTCGAAGGGGAAGCGAATATTGATGACTACCTGTTTTTACGGGCATCAATGCAGTACGACAGCAACCTCAGTGAAATGCAATTTGGTAACGTGATTGCCGAGTATCGCCGCCAACAATTCTACGCGCAAACCAGTTATCGCTATGTGGCCCAAGAATACATTGAGTCTACCTTGCCTAACCGCGATATCAGCGCACTCACCGATGACGGCCTATCCCAAGCCGGTGTGGTCACAGGCTTCCCACTGTGGGGAGGCCTCAGTTTTAAAGGCCAATACTGGCGCGATCTGACTCAAGACGTGATGCTAGAAAATCAGTTTAGCCTGACCTATCGCTCGGATTGTTGGGTGGTCGGCCTGAGCTATAACGAGTACTTACTCTCGCGCTCGGATATTAATACAGACCCAGAATACGACAACAACGTGACCCTCTCGTTTAGCCTATTGGGACTGGGAGCTGACAGTGGCTTTAACTTCAGTACAGACTCGGGTAACGCCTTGGGTTATCGTAATCCTTTTGCCCTTAAGAACTAACCCGCCATATTGTGGTCTGGACTGTTGAACCTATGAAAAGAAGTGGACAAAGCATGAACAAATGGAGTCACGCCCTCATCACTGGCGTTTTAGTGTTGCTGACCCCTTTAACACAAGCCGCGCCGAAAGCACTCGATCGCGTGATTGCGGTCGTCAATGACGGCGTGGTGTTAAAAAGTGATATGACGGCGATGCGTCGTACCGTTACCCTTAATGCTGCCAACAGCGATCGCGAATTGCCGCCGCAAGAGGTGCTTGAAGAGCAGATGCGTGAGCGGCTGATTATTGAGGAGCTGCAGCTGCAAGAGGCTAAACGTTTAGGGATTCAGATAGACGACAGCCAATTGCAACAAGCAATTGAAAACATTGCTAAGGAGCAATCGGTTAGCGTACAAGCCCTGCGTGAAAAAATGGCTGAGCAAGGTGTCGCGTGGGCACAATACCGTGAACAAGTGCGTCGTGAGCTCACCATTTCCGAAGCACGTAATGCGCAAGTACGTCGCCGTATTAGTATTTTACCGCAAGAAGTCGAGACGCTCGCTAGCCAACTAAACGAGCAAAAAATGCAAAAAGTGAAATACAAACTTTCGCATATTCAGCTCAAGTTAGACGACGATGCTAGCAAGGCTGAGCGTGAAAGCGTGAAACAGCAAGCTCATCGCTTAGTCGATACTCTACGCCATGACGGGAATGTCGCTGAACTGGCGATGGAATATTCCAAAGGGCCCAAAGCGCTCGACGGCGGTGATTGGGGCTGGTTGCGACGAGAAGAAATGCCGACCATTTTCGCCGACCAGATCACCAACCAAGGTAAAGGGGCGATCATCGGCCCCTTTAGAAGCGGCGTTGGCTTCCATATTCTCAAAATTGACGATGTACAAGGGCTAGAAACGGTCGCGGTCACCGAAGTGAAAGCGCGTCATATCCTGATCAAACCATCGATCGTATTGAGTGATAAAGGCGCGGAGAAAGAGCTCAACCAACTGACGAACCAAATCCGACGTGGTGAGCAAAGTTTTGCCGATCTCGCCAAGCAGTACAGCGACGATCCAGGCTCGGCAGTCAATGGGGGGGATCTAGGTTGGTCAACCACAGATGCCTATGTGCCTGCCTTCAAAGCCAAAGTCGATGCCCTGCCAGAAGGACAAGTCAGCGAGCCGTTTAAAACCGTACATGGCTGGCATATTGTCGAAGTCACTGATCGTCGTGAAGTGGATAAAACCGATGCGGCAGTGAAAAATCGCGCTTACCGCATGCTGTTCAATAGAAAATTCAACGAAGAAGCGCAGGCCTGGCTGCAAGAGCTACGCGCAGGGGCTTACGTCGAGGTGCTCACCGATGACAGCTGAGCGTATCGCGATTACGCCCGGAGAGCCTGCAGGCATCGGGCCTGATCTTGTCTTGGCCATGGCGCTTCATGCCTGGCCTCATCAGCTTGTCGCCGTCGCCAATAAGCAGATGCTGGCTGAGCGCGCCAAGCAGTTAGGGCTAGCCATCAGCTTACGCGACTACGATCCCCGCACTGAGCCGCAAGCACACAAGGCGGGCGAGCTCATTGTCGCAGAGACGCCGATTGGCGCGCCGGTGACGCCCGGGCAACTGGATGAGGCTAACGGCCGCTATGTACTTGATACCCTCACCCGCGCCGCGGAAGGAAACATGAGCGGCGAGTTTGCCGCGATTGTCACCGGTCCGGTTCATAAAGGGATCATCAACCGTGCTGGGGTCTCTTTTAGTGGCCACACCGAGTTTTTCGCCCAACACGCCAATGTCAATCAAGTCGTGATGATGCTCGCCACTGAGGGGCTACGCGTCGCCTTGGTCACCACCCATATTCCATTGGCCTATGTCTCCAAGGCCATCACCCGTGAGCGCTTGCACGACGTTATCGGCATTTTGCATCAAGACTTACGCGAAAAGTTTGCCATCACACATCCTCGTATTTATGTGTGCGGCCTGAATCCGCATGCTGGTGAAGGGGGCTGTTTAGGAACAGAAGAAATCGACACCATTGAGCCGGCGCTGGATGATCTGCGCCAACAAGGGATGGATTTAGTCGGTCCTTTACCTGCAGACACGCTTTTCCAGGAAAAATACCTGCAAGATGCAGACGCGGTGCTGGCGATGTATCACGACCAGGGCTTACCTGTGTTAAAATTCAAAGGATTTGGGCGCTCAGTGAATATTACCCTGGGTCTGCCTTTTGTCAGAACATCAGTAGATCATGGTACTGCACTGGATTTAGCGGGTACCGGTACGGCGGATACAGGAAGCCTGCGGACGGCCATCTCCCACGCCATTGAATTAGTAGATAGCAAGCATGAGCGATAAAGTCCATCAAGGCCACCGTGCCAGAAAACGTTTCGGACAAAACTTCCTAAACGACCCATATGTCATCGATGGGATAGTGTCAGCCATTAATCCCCAATCCGGCGAGAATCTGGTTGAGATTGGCCCAGGCCTCGGCGCGCTCACCGAGCCCGTCACTGAGCAAGTTGATCACTTAAACGTGGTTGAGCTTGACCGTGATCTTGCCGCACGCCTACGCAGTCATCCATTTATGGGACGCAAACTCACGGTCCATGAGGCCGATGCCATGGCATTTGATTTTGCCGAGCTTGCCAAGCAAGGTCCACTGCGGATTTTTGGTAACCTGCCATACAATGTCTCTACACCGTTAATGTTCCATCTGTTCTCGTTTGCCGATCAAGTGCAAGATATGCACTTTATGTTGCAAAAAGAGGTGGTTAACCGTCTGGCTGCGGGCCCGGGCACCAAAGCATATGGGCGTCTCACTGTGATGGCACAATACTACTGCCAAGTCATCCCTGTATTGGAAGTGCCACCGAGTGCCTTTAAACCCGCACCGAAAGTGGACTCTGCCGTTGTCCGTCTGGTGCCACACAAAACCCTGCCACACCCAGTCACCAATTTGTCATGGTTGGAGCGCGTGTGTCGTGAAGGTTTTAATCAGCGTCGCAAAACCATACGTAACTGTTTTAAATCATTAGTCAGCACGGACACCTTGACCGAGCTCGGTATCGACCCCAGCTTACGTCCTGAGCACATGACTTTGGCGCAGTTCTCCCGCTTAGCTAACTGGTTGGACGCCAATCACTCATCATAAACAGGAGCCTTGATTTGCAAGCCACTGAACAATCGCAATTCGAGATTCACGTCGCGACCCAATACGTGGAAGACCAATCAGAGCCTGACAATGAGCGTTTTGTCTTCTCTTACACCGTCACCATTGAAAACCGCGGCGATGCCCCTGCGCAACTTATGCGCAGAAAATGGCTCATTACCGATGCCAATGGTAAAGAGCTAGAAATAGAAGGAGAAGGCGTTGTCGGCGAGCAACCCAAGATTGCCGCGGGGGAAAAATACACCTACACCAGTGGCACCATCATCGAGACCCCTGTGGGTGTGATGCAAGGTTTTTATACCATGCAAGGTCAAGACGATCAGTCATTTAAAGTCGACATCGCACCGTTTCGTCTCGCGCTGCCAAACATTCTCCACTAACCCCAGCAGGGAGGCATATGGCGACCTATCTTGTCGGGGATATCCATGGCTGTGAGCGCACATTAGATGCGCTTCTCACCCAAGTCGGGTTTTCCCCAGATAAAGACACTTTGTACTCAGTTGGGGATTTGGTCGCACGTGGGCCAGATTCCCTTAGCGTATTACGTTACTTTTATCAGCTCGGTGACGCAGCTCAGGTTGTCTTGGGTAACCATGACTTACATTTACTGGCCGTTGCCCATGGCATAAAACCGGTCAAAGCCAAAGACAACACCCAGCCCATTCTCGATGCGCCAGATAGGGAGCAACTCCTCGGCTGGCTTTCTCAGCAACCGCTTCTGATGGATGTCTCCGCGCCAGACGGTGGCTTTTTACTCACCCATGCCGGGGTTAGCCCGCAATGGGATAAAAAGACAGCAGTCGCCTGTGCACGCGAGGTAGAAGCGATATTGCGCAGTGATGATCAGCGCTGGTTGCTAGAAAACATGTATGCCGACAGCCCCGAACAGTGGGATCCAACACTCACCGGGCTTGACCGCTATCGCTATATCATCAATAGCTTTACCCGCATGCGTTTTTGTTTCCCAGATGGCCGCCTTGATATGCAATGCAAATTGCCGCCCAACCAGGCCGAGGACAGTGGTTTGTTACCTTGGTTTGAGGTGCCGGCGCGCCAGCCGCTTGATCAGTCGGTGGTGTTTGGCCATTGGGCGGCGTTAAATGGCACCATCCAGCCCAAGCTTTATGGGCTAGATACTGGGTGCGTATGGGGCGGTAAGCTCACGCTCCTTCGTTGGGAAGATAAAGCCTGCTTTACGTTAGCGGCAGAAAATAGCGCCACTTAGGCACGATCCCAGACAGTAAAAGTGACGGGGTAGGCGTTTTTTTCATCCACAGGATGGGCGCCAACCTCTGTTTTCACCCATCCTTCTCCCCACTGCGGGAAGCGGGTGTCGCCGTCGACGTCGAGATCGATAAAGGTCAGGTACAAACGGTCAGCACGGGGCAAAAATGCCTGATAAATGGTACCGCCACCAATCACCATGACCTCCTCATACTCGACCACGGTTTCAAGCGCTTGCTCTGGCGAGCTCACCACTGTGACGCCCTCTGGCTGAAAATCAGGGTCGCGGCTGATCACAATGTTCGGTCGTTTGGGCAGCGGACGACCAATCGACTCAAAGGTTTTACGCCCCATCACCACAGGGTGACCAAGGGTGGTGCGTTTAAACCACGCTAAATCCGCCGGCAAATGCCACGGCATTTGGTTATTCTTGCCAATCACTCGATCGTTTGCCATCGCAGCAACTAAACTGATGCGCATTCTAGGTGCCTTTTTCCTTAAATCACTGGTCGGCGACGATAAAACAATAACCCGGGCATCGCAAGACCAATGGCCAATGCCGAGAGAATAAAGCCAGCTGTGGTGAGGTTTTCGATAAGGCTCGCCCATAAAGCAGGGCTATAGCCTTGATTGTTGATGGTTACCAACGCAATCATCGCTTTAAACGCGTAAACGCCGGGGATCATCGGGATGATCGCTGCCACGGTAAACACCTTGGGATGCGCCAAAAAGCGCTGCGACCAGTACACACCTAAAAAGCCAATCGTGGTCGCCCCTGCCAGCGTGGCCCATTCAATCGCGACACCAGACTCCATCAGTAAAAAGCGTAAGCCATGCCCCACGGCACCGCCATAAGCACAGTATTTGAGCGCCTTAACCGGTACATTGAACACTAATGCAAACCCCACCGCAGGGATCATAGCAAAAAACATATCTTCCAGTAAGGCGAGCAATAAACTCATAACCATCCCCACGCCCCCACGAGACTCATAGCACCGACAATGCCTAATGCTGTTGCCAAGGTGAGCAAGGATGCCATCGTCCAGCGTGCGATACCCATATCGACAAAGCCTTTGACCATGTCTGATACCGCATTTATCAACGGGTAGCCAGGTACCAACATTAAGACTGATGAGGCCATGATGAGGAAGGGTTCATTGCCCCAATGCATTATGGTCCCCACACTGGATATCAAGGTGGTGACCATGGCGGTGACCGCGAAAGTGAGAAGCGGATTAAATTGACGGTGAGCTATCAACTGGCGTACCCGCATACCGGTGGCAGAGGCGATAAACGTGAGTGCAAACACCACCGCATCACCGCCCGCTAAACGACTAAAGGCCGCACACGATAACCCTATCATCCCCACCACGAGCCAAGGTGGGTAACGAAAGGGCTCAATCCGGCTCAAGCGCTTACGTACCGCCAAGGCGTCGAGGATCCCTTTCTCGGCCAAAATGACCGTGCGCTGGATATCGGTCACCACTTTCATATTAATCCCGCGATCGGGACAACGTCTGGCGGTGGTAATGCAGTGACCTTGACTGAGTGTGGTGACCACTAAGGAGCTCGCCGATAACGCCAGTTCAACGCTATCGAGCCCTAGCGCCCGCCCTAAACGGATGCTCACATCACTGACGAGTTTACTTTCCGCACCATGCTGTAATAGCCGCTGGCCGACTTCAATCACCAGACGCGATATGGCCCGTTGCTCTGGTTCGGTTAACCGCTTTCCCACCTCAAAAATCCCTCTTCGTTGCACTTATCTACTCGCAGTATTCACCACAGCGTCATCTCGGTCTTTGATGCAAATAAAGTTGTGCTCAGATTATCGCCATGTCGGAGATAAAAAAAGCCGCTACAACAGTAACGGCTTTATAAGATTAAGGCTTGTAGATGATCTCGACATCGTAGTCGTCTTCGTTCCAGTCGTCCCAATCATCGTCGTCATCACTTTGATTGAGCTGCTGTTCGTGGTGATCATCCCACTTAAACGCCACTGTCTCATCTTCCGGCTCAACTTCAGGTTTCGGCGCGGGTAGCGCTTCAATCGACGCCATCAGATCGTAAATAAGCGGTTGGACGTTCGCTTTATTAATCGCAGATATCGCATAGTATTTGTCATCCCACGCCAATGCCTCAAGCACGCGGTCAATCTGCGCCTGCGCCTCGTCTTCCGGCATCAAATCCACTTTATTAAACACCAACCAACGCGGTTTATCCGCCAGCTTTTCGCTGTATTGGTTCAGCTCATCAATAATGGTGAACGCGTTATCGACCGGATCGGTACCATCCACGGGCAGCAAGTCAATCATGTGCAATAAGACGCGGCAACGCTCTAGGTGCTTCAAGAAGCGGATGCCCAACCCAGCGCCGTCCGCCGCACCTTCAATCAGGCCTGGAATATCGGCCACCACAAAGCTCTTGTCAGCCGCTACACGGACCACCCCAAGGCTAGGTACTAAGGTGGTAAAAGGATAATCAGCCACTTTCGGTTTCGCCGCGGATACCGCACGAATAAAGGTGGATTTACCCGCATTCGGCAAGCCCAACATCCCCACATCAGCCAACAGCAACAACTCCAAACGCAGCTGACGAACTTCGCCTTTGGTTCCCATGGTTTTTTGTCGTGGGGCGCGGTTGATAGACGACTTAAATCGGGTATTGCCTAAGCCGTGAAACCCGCCTTTGGCCACCATTACCTGCATGCCATGCTCGGTTAAATCGGCAATCACTTCACCGGTATCTTCATCGATGGCGCGCGTGCCCACCGGAACATTCAGCACCAAGTCGTCGCCCCGTTTACCGGTACAGTTGCCACCGCGACCGTTTTCGCCACGAGCCGCAGAATGAAAGCGCTCAAACTGGTAATCGATCAGGGTATTCAGGTTTTCGTCGGCCAGCAGATAGACGTCACCACCATCGCCGCCATCACCGCCATCTGGGCCCCCTTTAGGGACATATTTTTCCCGCCGGAAGCTAACGGTGCCATTGCCCCCGTCTCCGGCATCGACGCGAATAATCGCTTCATCTACAAACTTCATGCTAACTTCTCCGCACCAATCGCTAAAACGCACGTTTATTGCAATTAGTTTTATCCCAGATTAGTGAATGGCGATCTTATCGATCTTAGGATCATTTTTCTGTTTTGACCGCTTTTCTGTGCTGCTTTGATCAGACGCTCACTGACCGGTGATCACCAGACACAATAAAAAGCCCCGCCAAAAGGCAGGGCTTCAAAAATTCGCTTGGCGTTGAAGCTTATTCAGCTTCGATAGTAACGAATTTACGGTTATGACGACCTTTGGTCTCAAATTTCACTTTGCCATCAGACAGAGCGAATAGAGTGTGGTCTTTACCGCAACCTACGTTATTGCCTGCGTGGAATTTAGTACCACGTTGACGAACGATGATGTTACCTGCTAGTACAGACTCACCACCAAAGCGTTTAACACCTAGGCGTTTACTTTCTGAATCGCGGCCGTTTTTAGTAGAACCGCCAGCTTTTTTGTGTGCCATCTCTTCTCTCTCCTACTCTTAAGCGCTGATGCCAGTGATTTTGACTTCAGTGAACCACTGACGGTGGCCCATGTGCTTGCGAGAATGTTTACGACGACGGAACTTAACGATATTCACTTTATCGCCGCGACCGTGAGTAACAACTTCTGCTGTTACTTTTGCACCGCTAACAAAAGGCGCGCCAACTTTAACGTCTTCGCCGTTTGCCACTAGCAATACTTTGTCAAGTTCTACACTTGCGCCAGTTTCAACGTCTAGCTTTTCCAAGCGAATAGTCTGGCCTTCGCTTACTCGGTGTTGCTTACCACCACTTTGGAAAACTGCGTACATGTTTTACTCCGCATTTCCGCACGGCCTGCTGCATTATTGAGCAACAAGGGGTGCGCATATAATTCATCAATAGGGCGCGAATTCTACGGCAGAAATTGATTTGAGGCAAGAGGGGAAAGCAAGAAAATTGGTGAAAAGGTGCTCAGCATTAATTCCCGCACATTTTCCCTGTGTGAGCGCTATCTCGTCGCCTGTTATCTGGTGTACTATGCGAAGCTAAATACCCGCTCTGGTGCCGATACTGACGAAGGTTTCACGCCATTCTGAACGTATTAACATGCAATATTTCGCCTCTTGCTGCTAGTGAGTTGTGATTTATTTCGTTAGCTCGGCAGGCAAGTAACTAGGACAACGCCCGGATATATTCATGGATTTCAAATCAATCCAAGCCTTAATTAGTGACGACATGGCGCAGGTCGATCAAAAGATCCTCGCCCAGCTAAACTCTGATGTCGCGCTAATCAATCAGCTCGGCTTTTACATCGTCAATAGCGGTGGTAAACGACTGCGCCCGATGCTCGCTGTATTAGCGGCGCGTGCGCTTGGTTATCACGGTGACAAACATACCACCGCCGCCGCGTTTATTGAGTTTATTCACACCGCCACCTTGCTCCATGATGACGTGGTCGATGAATCCGATTTGCGTCGCGGTAACGCAACGGCCAATGCCTTGTTTGGTAATGCGGCCAGTGTGTTAGTCGGTGACTACATTTATACCCGCTCGTTTCAAATGATGACCAGCCTGCGCTCGTTACGCATTCTGGACTTAATGAGTGAGGCTACCAATGTGATCGCTGAGGGGGAAGTGCTGCAATTGATGAATTGTAACGACCCTGATACCACAGAAACCAGTTACATGCAGGTGATCTACTCTAAAACGGCGCGCTTGTTTGAATCAGCCACCCAGATTGGCGCGATTCTTAACGAGGCGGACGCGGAGACGGAGAAAGCCCTTCAAGACTATGGCCGTTACCTCGGGACGGCGTTCCAGTTAATTGATGATGTGATTGACTACACCAGCGCTGACGATGAAATGGGTAAGCAAACGGGCGATGATCTCGCCGAAGGCAAACCAACATTGCCTTTGTTGCACGCCATGCAACATGGGTCTGAGGCAGAGTCGGCGATGATCCGTACCGCCATCGAAAAAGGCAATGGCCGCGATAAACTCGAGGCGATTCTGGCCTGTATGGACGCCTGCGGCTCTCTCGCCTATACGCGAAAACGTGCCGAGCAGGAATCAGAAAAAGCGATCCGTGCGCTCGATACGCTGCCAGATACCCCGTATAAACACGCCTTAGTGGCGTTGGCGCATTTAGCGGTTGACCGCAACACCTAGCTCAATATAAGCCCCTAGCCAAAATAAAAAGCGGCGCTGTTGCGCCGCTTCTCTCACCAATGTCGAATTGCCCACTATTTTGCCGCGAACTCTTCGCCCATTTTAATATCTTTACGCAACGTTTCTAGCATCTTGTCCATCGCTTGTTGCTCATACGCACTGAGCTCACCGATGCTTAGGATCTCGTCGACCCCTTCTTTGCCTAGACGTACAGGTTGAGCAAAGAAACGGGCATGCTCGCCACTGCCTTCAACGTACGCGCATTCCACCACGTTTTGTTCGCCTTGCAGGGCACGGACCAGCGATAGACCAAAACGGCATGCAGCCTGACCCATCGACAAGGTCGCAGAACCACCACCGGCTTTGGCTTCCACCACTTCGGTGCCAGCGTTTTGAATGCGTGGGGTCAAGGCTTCAACCTCTTCTTGGCTAAACGTCACCCCTTTTACTTGCGACAATAGCGGCAGAATGGTCACGCCCGAGTGGCCACCGATAACAGGAATAGACACTTCGCGTGGATCCATGCCTTTCAGCTCACCGATAAAGGCTTCAGAGCGGATCACATCCAGCGTGGTCACGCCAAACAGTTTGTTTTTGTCATACACGCCCTTGGCTTTCAGCACATCCGCGGCAATCGCCACCGTGGTGTTCACTGGGTTAGTGATAATGCCTACGCAGGCTTTTGGACAGACATCGGCGATTTTTTCCGCCAATGACTTAACAATCCCGGCATTTACATTGAACAAGTCAGAGCGATCCATACCCGGCTTACGGGCCACCCCCGCAGAGATTAATACCACATCAGCCCCATCAAGTGCTGGCGTTGGGTCTTCGCCGCTGTAGCCTTTGATGGTGACCGGCGTGGGGATATGACTGAGGTCAACCGCCACACCTGGCGTAACAGGAGCGATATCATACAAAGCCAGGTCGGAACCGGCTGGTAAATTGTTTTTTAGCAGTAGGGCTAGAGCCTGACCAATGCCTCCCGCGGCGCCAATCACAGCAACTTTCATGTCGTTCTCCTTTCGATATTTCTTATAGTCCGGATCCGGTCCGGCTTCTGTTCGGGCACAAATCGCCCATCAATGGTGCGAACTGTTGCTTCATCATATGCCCGCCCCTACCCCCACTCAAGCCTCAGGCGGTGATGATCAGCCTAAGCTCTCATTTTTTCGCTCTCCCTTTCCCCCACCCTTTCGTTGTCGCGGGGTGTCTGGTCAGCAACAGTGATATTGTCGCCATTTTACACCCTCAGTGATTGCCCCTCGTTGCATGTATATGCAAAATAGCCACTCGTTTGTCATTGCGAGTCTGCCGTCATGCGTAACTCAGAAAAACAAGACCAATTGGTTCGAGCGTTTAAAGCGATCCTCAAAGAAGAAAAGTTCAGTTCTCAGGGTGAGATTGTCGAAGCCCTACGTGCTCAAGGATTTGAGGGCATCAACCAGTCGAAAGTATCACGCATGTTGACCAAGTTCGGCGCTGTGCGTACCCGCAACGCCAAAATGGAAATGGTCTATTGCTTACCGATTGAACTCGGTGTCCCAACCACTGGCAGCGCCTTGCGCGAGCTGGTGATGGAAATTGACTATAATGAGGCTGTGGTGGTGATCCATACGGGGCCAGGGGCGGCGCAACTCATCGCTCGCCTACTTGACTCTCTGGGCAAGGCTGAAGGTATCCTAGGAGCAGTGGCTGGAGACGACACCATCTTTATCACACCCACCCGCGGTACCAGCACAGAAGCCTTATTTGAGGCCGTGTGTGATCTCTTTGAATATCATTATTGATTCCTTTATCAGGCAGCGTGAAGCCGCTGCCTACCTGCCCTGTCTTACTTTTGAGTCGCCACAACGAAAGCAAAAGCGATAACATCGTTTTAATTTTTTGATACCCCTCTGTTACTATCTGCTTTTAGCTGCCACACACTGTTCACGCTTTCGTTAAACGTCAATTATACTGCGAACGTAGCAGTGGGCTGCAGACAGGCGAGTCGCTCATGGAGAGTGACGCAGCCGGGTATGCATTTCTCGGGACACTGTAGCCGCATCAGCGGTGCATATGATAATAAGGACAAACTGCATGACGAAGACACATCAATCGTCTCCTGATGTGCAAGACATGGTGGCGCAAGCAGACACAGGCGCACGATCACCGCATGGACTATCAGGACGTATTCTTTGGCTGGTACCACTTTGCTGGTCCCTTTTTCAGCTTTGGTATGCGTCACCGCTACCTTTTGCGCTCGACTTTGGCGTACTCAATAATACCGAAGCACGTTCGCTCCATTTAGCGTTCGCAATGTTTTTGGCTTATACCGCTTATCCCGCGCGTAAAACCTCACCCCGTGATCGCGTTCCCTTGCTCGATTGGGTTTTTGCGCTCGTAGGCAGTTTAGCCGCAGGTTATCTCTTCCTTTTTTACAATCAGCTTGCTGATCGCGCTGGTGCTTACACCTCGTTTGATATCACGGTTGCCGCCATCGGCATGATTCTGATGTTGGAAGCAACACGCCGCGCCCTTGGCCCCCCATTGATGGTGGTGGCTGGTGTCTTCTTACTCTATACCTTTGCCGGCCCCTACATGCCGGATGTCATCGCTCACAAAGGGGCAAGCTTGAACAAAGCCATGTCACACTTGTGGCTGACGACTGAAGGCGTCTTTGGCGTAGCACTGGGGGTGTCCACCTCTTTCGTCTTTCTGTTTGTGCTCTTCGGCGCACTCCTCGACCGTGCCGGCGCCGGTGGCTATTTTATTAAAGTGGCCTTCTCACTATTAGGCCATATGCGCGGCGGTCCTGCGAAAGCCGCGGTCGTGGCCTCTGGCCTCTCAGGCTTGGTCTCGGGCTCATCGATTGCCAACGTCGTCACCACCGGGACTTTCACCATTCCACTGATGAAACGCGTGGGTTTCCCGAGCCATAAAGCCGGGGCGGTGGAGGTTGCCGCGTCGACCAATGGCCAGCTGACTCCGCCGATTATGGGCGCTGCCGCATTCTTGATGGTGGAATACGTGGGGATTTCCTACGTCGAGGTGATTAAAGCCGCGCTACTCCCTGCACTGATCTCTTATATTGCGCTAATTTACATCGTGCACCTAGAGGCTTGTAAAGCCGGTATGGAAGGCTTACCACGCCGCCATACCAGCACGGTATTACAAAAACTGTTCTCGTTCATGACGGTATTTGTCGGCTTGCTGGTGCTCAGTGCTGCGGTTTACTACGGCATTGGTTGGACCAAGGATGTGTTTGGCGCTATGGCAACCGTGGTCATCGGTATCCTCACCTTGGTGGCTTATGTACTTTTAGTACGCTACTCCGCCCAGTATAAATCGCAAGCAGCGGAAGACCCCGCGGCGGCCGATTTGTCCGAAGTGCCAGAGCCGGGCCCCACCGTGCGTTCAGGCTTGTACTACCTGCTGCCAATCGGCGTATTGGTATGGTGCTTGACCGTCGAGCGCTTCTCACCAGGCCTGTCTGCATTTTGGGCGACGGTGTTTATGATTTTTATCATTCTCACCCAGCGCCCGCTGATTGCCTACTTCAACCAGCGTACCAACTTTAAAGAAGAGATCCGCGACGGGGTGACAGACTTAGCTGAGGCCTTTGTTACTGGTGCGCGCAACATGATCGGTATCGGTGTCGCCACCGCAGCGGCCGGGATCGTGGTGGGTACGGTGACACTCACTGGTATCGGCTTGGTAATGACAGACTTCGTCGAGTTCATCTCCGGCGGTAACATCTTCCTGATGCTGCTGTTCACCGCGGTGATCAGCTTGCTATTAGGGATGGGACTGCCGACTACCGCCAACTATATCGTGGTCTCCACCCTGATGGCGCCGGTCATTGTTACCTTGGGCGCACAGCAGGGGCTAATTATTCCACTGATCGCGGTACACTTATTCGTGTTCTACTTTGGTATCCTTGCCGATGACACGCCCCCGGTGGGGCTGGCTGCCTTTGCGGCGGCAGCGATCGCTAAATCCGACCCCATCCGCACCGGTGTGCAAGGTTTCACCTACGATATTCGCACCGCCATCCTGCCATTTATGTTTATCTTCAACACTCAGTTGTTGTTGCTCGATCTCGATGGCCCCTTCCACCTGATTTTGACCATTGTGTCGGCGACAATAGCCATGCTGGCTTTTTCTGCCGCGACACAAGGTTGGTGGATGACCAAGAACAAATGGTGGGAAACCGCACTGCTGTTGTTAATCACCTTCTCCCTCTTCCGCCCAGGGTTTTGGTGGGACGAAGTGTATCCACCGACCACCAGCTTCCCAGGCACAGAGATCACCCGTGTAGCGGAGCAGCTACCAGAAGGAAAACCGCTGCAGCTTGAAGTGGAAGGGGAAAACTTCTTTGGTGAGCAAGTCTCCAAACACGTGGTTCTGCCCGTGGATCATAGCCTTGAAAGCGGTGAAGCCCGCATTAACGACACAGGCTTAATGCTTCGTGAGGAAGATGACAAGTTGTTGGTGGATATGATCCAGTTTGGCAGTGACGCTGACAAAGCGGGCATCGATTTTGACTGGCAAATCAAAACGGTGACGGTTGATAATGTCCGGCCATGGAAAGAGTGGGTGTTTGTCCCTACTCTCTTGCTCTTAGCATTGTTGGGGTGGAATCAACGCCGCCGTATTCGCCAAGCCTAATAACAGGGGGACGTGGGTAACACGTGCCCCTTTCTTTTATAAGCGCAAAGGATATCGCTATGTATAAACATATATTGGTTCCCGTTGATTTGAACGACGAAAGCTTTGCAGATACCGCCGTGGATCACGCCGTTTGGCTCGCCAGCCAGTCAGGGGCCAAAATACACCTGCTCACTGTGCTGCCCGGCATTCACAATTCGATGGTCGCCTCTTACTTCCCTGAAGAAGCCGCCAATAAAATGAAACGCGACATGAAGCGCAATTTACAAGGATTTGCGGATAAATATGTCCCCGAAAACGTGGCCTGTCAGGTGTCGGTTGAAGAAGGTAAGCCCTACAAGGGGATCATTAAAACGGCAGAGCGCATCGGCTGCGATCTGATTGTGATGCCAAGCCATAAGCGTTCACGCGTCAATAAAATGATGCTGGGCTCAGTTGCAGCCAAAGTGCTCGAAGGTGCCAGTGTCCATGTAATGGTGTTAAAACCTTAACCATAGGGTTCAGGCACGTCGATGCGTGCCTGAGCATTGTTCACCGCTGGCGTTGGTCATAGCCCCAGCGAGGCACCAAGGTTTGTTCGGCCCCCAAGTGATCTAAAATGCGCGCCACCATAAAGTCCACTAAATCATCGATCGACTGGGGCTGGTGATAAAAGCCTGGCGCGGCAGGCATAATCGTTACCCCCATCTGCGACAGCTTGTGCATGTTTTCTAAATGCAGTGTTGAAAACGGGGTCTCGCGCACCACCAAGAGCAACTGTCCGCGCTCTTTAAGTACCACATCCGCCGCGCGTTCGATAAGGTTATCAGACAAACCATGGGCAATGGACGATAACGAACCTGCCGAGCAGGGGCACACCACCATTTGCTTGGGCGCTGCCGATCCCGAGGCGACCGGCGAAAACCAATCCTCTTTGCCACACACCACCAGCTTATCGGTGTGACATTGTAAGTGTTCCACTAACACCTTTTTCGCCGCATCCGGCCCGGCGGGCAACTTCAGCCCATGCTCGGTCGCCAACACCACACGTGCGGCCGACGAGATCAATAAGAAAACCTGATAATCTTGTGCGAGTAAGCACTCGAGCAAACGTAGACCGTAGGGCGCACCGGATGCGCCTGTCCACGCCAAGGTTATTCGTTTATCCGCCATAAACCGCCTCCTTACTCGCCAGAGCTGTTAGCAGCTTGTCATGAATGCCACCAAAGCCGCCGTTGCTCATCACCAACACGGTATCGCCTGCTTGGGCGTGCTTAGTCAGGGCAGTTACCAGTGCATCAATATCGTCATGTATATGCGCCGGCTGCGTGCAGTTGTCCACCACCGCTTCAAGCGACCAATCTAGCCCTTGCGGTTGATATAAGAACACCGTGTCCGCACCGGCCAACGACGCCGCTAGTGTATCCTTGTGAACCCCTTGCTTCATGGTATTGGAACGTGGTTCTAACACCGCCAAAATACGGCCACTGCCTACTTTCGCGCGCACCCCCTCAAGGGTTAATCGAATCGCCGTTGGGTGATGGGCAAAATCGTCATACACAGTGACGCCGGCTTGCTCACCGCGCCACTCAAGCCGACGCTTGGTATTGATAAATCGTTCGAGCGATTGGCAGGCCAAATCAGGTGTCACCCCCACATGACGCGCTGCCGCGATGGCCATCAACGCATTACGCACATTGTGATCACCGACTAAATCCCAGCTCACCGTCCCCACGAGTTCACCGGCAAAGTACACGTCAAATTGACTGCCAGCCGAATCTTTTTTCACGCTTTGCCACTGGCCATCCGGCCCCGCATAAATACACTCACTCCAACAGCCCATGGCGAGGGTATCCGTGACATTAGCATCGTCTGACGGAGCGATAATTTGCCCAATTCCTGGCACGGTACGCACCACATGGTGGAATTGCTTCTGGATCGCCGCCAGATCATCAAAAATATCAGCATGATCGAACTCAAGATTGTTGATCACCAAAGTTTTCGGTTGGTAATGAATAAACTTAGAGCGCTTATCGAAAAACGCACTGTCATATTCATCGGCTTCCACCACGAAAAACGGGCTATCGCCTAATCGCGCCGACGCGTTAAAGTTACTCGCCACCCCACCAATCAAAAAGCCAGGTTGATAACCACAGTCTTCTAAAATCCACGCCAGCATACTCGCGGTGGTGGTTTTTCCGTGAGTGCCAGATACCGCCAGCACCCAGCGTTCTTGCAGTAAAAAGTCGTGCAGCCATTGCGGGCCAGAAGTATAAGGCAACCCTTGATTGAGGACCGCCTCAACACAAGGGTTGCCTCGGCTCATGGCATTGCCAATAACCACTAAGTCAGGTGCAGGCGATAATTGGGCAGGGTCATAGCCTTCGATAATATCGATTCCCTGAGACTCCAGTAGTGTGCTCATCGGTGGGTAAACATGGCTATCAGAGCCCGTCACCGTGTGCCCAAGTTGTTTTGCCAGCATGGCTGCGCCACCCATAAAAGTCCCGCAGATGCCTAAAATATGAATATGCATAGCCTTCACTGTATTGTTGATTGCCCTGCCGTTTGGCGCAGGCGTTTATTATGCCTCGGATTAACGCTTGGGTCTTATCGCTTGCGCGCATCTGACATGGTTTTTATGTCGCGATCACACTTCCCTCGCCTGATTCATTTCTTCAGTACGATTAAAAAGTCACGAAAGCTAGAATAGCGGCGATTTGAAGAGGCAGCCCACTGCCCATGTATCCGATTGCACAAGAAAGACAGTTCATCATCATTAAGGATTGAGAATGCCCGACATTAAGACCCTCGGCGAGTACATTGTTGAGAAGCAACACGCGTTTCCGCATGCTAGCGGCGATTTATCTTCTCTTCTCGCCTCGATTCGTCTGGCCGCCAAAATTGTTAACCGTGAAATCAACAAAGCCGGCTTAGTCGACATTGCCGGCGCGATTGGGACGGAAAACGCACAAGGCGAAGAGCAGCAAAAACTCGACGTCTATGCCAACGAAAAATTTAAAGCCGCGATGGAAGCGCGCGACCAAGTGTGTGGCGTGGCCAGTGAAGAAGAAGATGACGCGGTTATTTTTAATAAACAGCTTAACCGTAATGCCAAATATGTGGTGTTGATTGACCCACTTGATGGCTCCTCTAACATTGATGTTAACGTCTCTGTTGGCACCATTTTCTCCATTTACCACCGCGTCTCGCCTGTGGGGACACCGCCCACCGAAGAAGATTTTCTCCAGCCCGGTCACCGCCAAGTCGCTGCCGGCTATATCATTTACGGCTCATCGACCATGTTGGTTTACACCACCGGTGATGGTGTGCATGGTTTCACTTATGACCCATCCCTCGGCCTGTTTTGCCTGTCTCACGAAAACATGACCATTCCTAAAGACGGCAATATCTACTCGATTAACGAAGGGAACTACATCAAGTTCCCGCAAGGCGTCAAAAAATATATCAAATACTGTCAAGAAAACGTCCCACAAGAGAAACGTCCTTACACGTCGCGTTATATTGGCTCCTTGGTCGCTGACTTTCACCGTAACCTGCTAAAGGGCGGCATTTACCTCTACCCCAGCACGCTCGCCTACCCCAATGGCAAACTGCGCTTGCTGTATGAGTGCAACCCGATGGCGTTTATTATCGAGCAAGCCGGCGGCAAAGCAACCGATGGCACCCAGCGAATCATGGACATCGCTCCGAATGAGCTCCATCAGCGCGTCCCATTCTTTGTTGGCTCGAGCAATATGGTCGATAAAGTCGAGGAGTATCTCGACGCTTATCCGGATCATGACGACGAATAAGCGCAAAACAGACGCCTAACGACAGTCTTCCATGATAAAGAGGCGGCCAACACGGTCGCCTCTGTTATTTTCACGCTTGGCGGTTATAATTGGCACACACTTTTTCATTAAACAAAAGGACATCCCATGAGCCTGAACCAGGTCCCTGCGGGCAAAGAGCTGCCTGAAGATATTTATGTGGTGATTGAGATCCCAGCTAACGCCGATCCTATCAAGTATGAAGTCGATAAAGACAGCGGCGCCGTTTTCGTTGACCGTTTCATGGCAACGCCTATGTTCTACCCATGTAACTATGGCTATGTGAACCACACCTTGTCGTTGGACGGTGACCCTGTCGACGTGCTGGTACCCACTCCCTTCCCATTGGTACCAGGCTCAGTGATCCGCTGCCGCCCTGTTGGCGTGCTGAAAATGACCGACGAGTCGGGTGAAGATGCGAAAGTGATCGCCGTACCGCACAGCAAGCTAACCAAAGAGTACGATCACGTGAAAGACGTGAACGACCTACCTGAGCTGCTAAAAGCCCAAATCACGCACTTCTTCGAGCGCTATAAAGAGCTAGAAGCAGGCAAGTGGGTGAAAGTGGATGGCTGGGAAGATGCCCAGGCGGCAAAAGACGAAATCCTGTCATCATTTGAGCGCGCAAAGCAGTAATCCTCCGCGTCAATGACACATAAGCCCGCGAGCCTTCGCGGGCTTTTTTCTATTTGATCTCAAACTGATAGAGCAAATCCACCGCTTGATCCACCCCAGAGACCGCTTCGAGATAAAGGTCTTGCATCAATCGGTAGCGCACCGTAAACACCCCTATCGCATCGAAGATCCCCACACCGTATTTCACCTCTAGATCGGGCAGGATATAACCCGATACTTCTACTTTCTGCTCATCACCAGCACCAGCGGTATCAAGAGTGAGTTCTTCCACACCGAACGCTTGACCAATTTCACCCACTAGCTTGCCACTTTGCGCTAAGCCCAAGCCAATCAGCATCGAGGTCATATTGGCATCACCGGCGCCGGCATCAAGCGCGCGGCCACGTAACAAATAAGACAGGGCGTTTGCCTGCGAGCCTGCCGGATCCATAAACACATCAGCAACCGGGTCATCGGCGGGCCCCGTTAAACGGATCCCTGCTGTGACATCCCCTTCGATGCGTTCAGGATTTCGAATCGCTTCCACCTGCAAATACGGCTGATCAGCGGGGCCATTGAATAAGATCTCGCCCTTTTTAATCAGCAAGTCTTGGCCAAACGAGCGGTAAGTACCGTCCAGCAGGCTCACATTCCCCACAATTAAGGCACCTTGCTGATTGTTTTTGATGTTAAGCGCTCCTGCCAAACGCGATTTCAGTCCGAACGCTGCTAATTGCACATCTTGCCCCAGCTCCAGTCGCACATCAGTCTGTAAATTAAAGGGCACAGATTCACTTTGCTCAATATCCTCTGGCACATAGTTCTCTTTCAGCAGGACCGTATCATCCGAGACCGTGATCGCAGACTCGGGCAGATTCTCGACTTCAATCCGCCCCCAAGGCACACGAATATCGCCCCGAATAGTCATATCATGCGGCGTTGCCGATACCGTAAGATCAGGTGCCACATCCAGCCGCACCATGGGCGGCACGTTGACGCGTAAGGTATCCCCCGCCACGTTTAAGCCAAAGCGCCAGTCGTCCATGCTGGGCCATTGCCCATCGCCGTTAAGTGCCAGCACACCATCCGGCGTCACCAGCTCGCCTTCTACCTTGCCTTGCTTACCATCCACCGTGAGTGCTAACCGCCCATCGTTCACATCGACAGGTGAAGCCAAGCCTTTGACTCGCAACGCGTCAATCGTCAGCCCGCCGTACACATTCGGCAAGGTCAGCGGCCCCTCCATCCGCAAGTTAGCGTTCACTTCACCATTAATATCTGCTTGCTGATCGCTACCCAGCAAAGGTTCGAGTGTCGCGAGTTGAACGTCATTGACCGTCACCTCCCCCAATAAGGCGCGACTTGGCGCCAACAGATCGGTCAAGGTAAAGGCCGAGGCTAGGGTGCCTCCTTCGGACAATGTCAGCGCCATCGCGCCTTGCAATTTATCCTGATGCCAACGCGCATTGAGATTGGCATGCTGCCAGCCAATCACCAGTGGTGTGTCGGCCTGCTGGCGCACATCACCATCCGCGATATCAATCGAGGCTTGCACATCGGGCGAGGCGTCAGGCTGCCAGCGTGCATGAACCGCGGCATTGGCACGTGTATCAAGTTGCCATTCCGGCGGTAAGAAGGCAGCGATTTGCGCGGCTTCAAAGCCTTCAATCTTGGCAACCACCTCCCCTTGCGCACCGATTGTCGCCGGTTGCGATAAGCACAAAGAGGTCGCTTGCCACTGCCAACAATGCTCGCCAACCTCAGTTTGCATATCGGCGAAACCGAGCGTAATCGGTGCTGCACTTTGCTGCACGATGTCGCCAAGATCTTCCACGCTCACCGATGTATCGAGTAATTTTCCTTGCCAGCCGGTGTCTCGCGTCAATGCACCCTCAATGCGCAGCGCGCCAGAAGCTGGAGCACCTTGCCAGCGCAAATCCAGCTGATGGGCGGCTTCATCACCGCGCACGGCTAAATCGAGGTTATCTAAACGCGCGGTTTGATAGCGCCCGCCCAATACCGATACCGTCAGATCACCGCCTAAGCGGTCTTTTACGGCAAGATTGCCGTCTACCGTCAGCTGATTAATGCGCACATCTTGCCAACGCAGCTGCTTAGCATGAATCGCCAACTTTGCGGTTGGCTGCGCAAACGGCCCGCTCAGTCGCGCATCTCCGCGGATCACACCAGTGAGCATGGGCAAGGATTGCGACAAATCAGCAATATCGACCGAGAGCCCCATTTGCCACTCATCACGCACTTGCCCTTGCGCCGTCACTTGGTTGGGGCCGTGTGACAGCGTCAATCCCGGTGTCGACACGCTCGGCTGACCATCGCCATCGCGATCATGCGCATTGAGCGCGCCCGCGACCGCTAGCGGCAGTTTTTGCAACTCGCCATGCACCACCAACGTGGGCACCGACACATCCCAGCCGCCTTGGGCGGTTAAGCGGCCACGGTGGCTGATTGCACCGGTTAAATCTCCCGTCACCTCTGGCCATTGCTGCTGAGGTTGAATGTTGGCAAAGCCTAACTCAGCTTGCCAAAAAGGCACGCTGGACCAATCCACGCTGGCACGGCCAGCCACCTTGCCGCCGAGCGTGTTGGCCTCCAGCTGCGAGAGGGTCAGCGCCGTCAGGCTGCCTTGGCCGGCAAGATTCAGCTGAGTGGTTGGCACCTCAGGGCCGCCGACACCGGTTTGTAAGCCGAGCTGATAGTCAGACAAATCCCCATCGGCGTGAAATTGTAGCTCGCGTAATGCCGCGATCGCTTCCCCCGTAAGCGGCCACGTCAATGCCTCGCTATCCAATTGCATCGCAAAAGGTAAGTTCGCCGCCAGCAGGTTTGCCTCTCCTTCCAGCGTCGCTGTCACCGGACCGCGCGCATTCGCGCTTAGCTCAAGCGCGGCCAGGCTTCCTGAAGCCGACAGTGATAAGGCTTGGCCTTGAAGGGGGGCGAGATGAGTGGTCAACTGGGTTTGCAAGGTCAGTGGGTACTCACCCTCGAGTGTAATATCACCTGCAAGGCTTGCCGTGCCTTGGGGGGCGGTCACTGAGAAGCTATCAATGGTTACCGCACTGCCTCGAACGCTACCCGCCAAAGATAACGCTGAGAGGGTTTGTACTGTGCCCGCTTCAATCCGCGTATCTTGCAAGCGAAGCTGCTCCACCTCGATAGCCAGCGGCAGCGCCACCGTGGGTAACTCCAAGCCCGGGTAGTGCCATGGTGTGCTTGCCACCGCGCTATCCGGTTTGCCGACCGCTTGGTCGGTATTTTGTTGAGGCTCGGTGTTGCTCGGCAGACTCACCACCAACTGCTGCCAATCGGCCGGCGATACAGTTAACGTATCACCCACAAAATGCACGCCACCTTGCAGTTGGTGCCAACTCACCGACTGTCCAGCGACCTGAATCGCCACCTCGTTAAAGGCAAAGGCATTGACATGAATAGGCAACGGCGCGTGGATAGCCGACGTGGATACGTCTTCCGACGATGTATCCTCCTCATTCGCGGGCAAATCAATATCGAGCCTGACCCCTTCGACGGCCAATTGGTCAATACAAATCGCAGGCGTCAGTAAGCACTTACCTTCAATAACAAGATTCAGCTGTTTGGCGTTCAGTTGCAGCTGCGCATCCTTATAGCGCACCCCTTGCAGCATAAAGCCGGTCAGCAGGCTGCCTTCGGCCTCATCAACCGACAACGCAGGTAAGGCTTTCTGCGCGCCCCACAGGCCCACTTGCAGACCCACCGGAGTAAAAAGTGCGGCCGCCACCAGCCCCACCAATGAAAAAAGAGCAATTAACGCAATAAACGTTAGCCTGACGAACCAGCGACTCATAACTCAGGCCCCAAGGTAAGGTGTACACGAAAATCATCATCGTCATTATCAAAGCCATGTGCGACATCAAGACGAATCGGGCCGACCGGCGATGACCAGCGAATACCGGTACCGGCCGCACGCTTCCACGATAAATGACTGGTCCACGCATCACCGCCATCGGTAAATAACGCCCACCACCAGTTGCCGCCGAGGCGATATTGATACTCTAACGTACCGGTTAACATATAGCGCGCGCCACTGAGCTGACCGCTATCGTCACGCGGGGAAACAGTTTCGTAGGCATAGCCACGAATGCTGTTGTCGCCCCCGGCGAAAAAACGCAACGATGGTGGCGCTTCACTAAATTCTTCAGAAATCAAAGCGCCGCCATCAACGCGTAATAAGCCGCGATGGTTTTTATTGAGACTACGAATCCACGCACTCCGCCCTTGTAAGCGCACCAAGCTGATGTCGGACAGCCAAACCGGATCAGCTGCTTCCAATGTAATAGATTGTTTGTCTCCCCAATGCGGCATTAACCCACCGCGAGCGCGGGTGCGAGTGAAATTGATCCCAGGCAGCACCACGCTAACGATGTCTTCATCTTGCCCTTGGGTGTAGTTTTCATATAGCCAGCGCAATGAGACACTGCGTTGCCAGCCGGTATCATACAGCCAATGGCGAGAGACAGAGGTGGACACTTCGAGGCTGGAGGTATCGCGTTGATCGGTATTTTGTAACCCTAACTGCACTTGATAATACTCGCGGGAAACATCCTCCAAGGGGACCTTGTAGGTCGAGGTTAGCGTCTGTTCGGGCTCAGAAATCGCCAGTGATGTGTTGATACTGTGGCCGCGTGAGTTATACCAAGGCTTTCGCCAGTTAAACTTGAACCGCGGACCAATGTCGGTGGAGTACCCAATCCCGGTTTCAAACTTGTTGCGTGCTTCAGGGGTGAGCGTCACCTTGATCGGCACTTCGTTGTCATCGGCTTCTTCCATGTCCGCTTGCACCAAGGCACTGGCGAACCAACCGGTATTCGCGAGAGCTTGGTTAAACTCGCCCAATACCGACACGCGATACGGCTCGCCCGGAGAAAAATCACGTAAAGTGTCGAGACGCTGCAACTGAATTTGCGCACCTTGGTAGCGAATCGCACCAAAGTGATAGCGCTTACCGCTGGCAAAGTGAAGCCGAATAAAGGCCTGCTGACGATCAGGGGCAACCTCTAATCGCGTTTGCGTAAAGCGACCATCAAAATATCCCTTTTTCACTGCCAAACTTTGAATCTGGCTTTTTAGCGTCTCGTAATCACTGTGATTGAGCCTCGCGCCCGGCTGAGGCCCTTGGGCGATGAGAGCATGAAAGTCATCATCCATATTAGCTTCGCCATTGAACACCACATCCACTTGTGCCAAGCGAACGGGTTTACCTGGGTCAACCTTGACCTCCAGCGTGGCGTCTTCATCCATTCGCGTGGTGATCTTGGGTTGATAAAAGCCCACCGCTTGCAGCGCTTTGCGCACATCTTTTTCGACCCGGGCTATAAATCGGTAGGAGCCATCTCGCTCTTCTGGGGCAATCGCCGCGAGATAGGTCTCGACGTTGTCTTGTGCAATGCCGTTTAGCCCTTCAATATCAATGTCGACATCCGCACGAGCAACGCTAGCCATCAAGCTGATAGCGATCGCGAATAGCGGGAGTAGCCGTATATTCATACAGTGAGATCCATTACCCGGGTGTCGCCCGGCTAAATTGATGATATCTTGCCATATTACGTGTTGAGCGGGGATGGATGCCAGTACCATGTTGATAACAAGGTGCGGGAGCCATGACTGAACGCCAACCATTAACGCGCAAAGCAGCACGCGTTGCGCTTTTCCATCACAGCAGTCAAAGGATGCCTATGTCGATGCAATCTTCCTTTACCCAACCTGACAATGCGATAGCCGATCGCACCGATCCTATTATTCCAACCGAACCGCACGCGGTATTTAATCAGCCTATCACGGCCACGCCAGCGGCCGGTCAAAAACAGGTTATTTTTGGTATGGGCTGTTTTTGGGGGGCCGAGCGAAAGTGGTGGCAACAGCCAGGGGTAGTCATGACATCAGTCGGATACAGTGGCGGCGTCACCCAGCATCCGCGTTATCAAGACGTGTGCACAGGGCAAACCGGCCATGCCGAAGTCGTTAACGTGATTTTTGACCCGTCAGTGGTGAGTTTAGACACCCTACTTGCAGTGTTCTGGGAAAACCACGATCCGACCCAAGGCATGCGTCAAGGCAATGACGTCGGCCCGCAATATCGTTCCGCAATTTACTATTGCGATCCAGCGGACCAAGCCAGCGTCGAGGCGAGTCTGGCGACCTATCAGGCGGCATTGAGAGAGGCGGGTAAGCCAGATGCGGTGACCACTGAGATCGCACCCGCTGGCGCGTACTATTTCGCGGAAACTGACCACCAGCAGTACTTGCACAAAAATCCGCAAGGCTACTGCGGCTTAGGTGGCACAGGTGTTTGTTTCCCCCCGCAGTAAGCCATTGGTGCTCAGCCATTCATCATCAACCATGGCTGAAGGGTGAGGCATAAAAAAACACGTCCGGTTGGACGTGTTTTTTCAGCGTGGCGATGTTTATGCGGTAATGGCCATGGCTTTAATTTCTTTATTCACCTCGGTCATTACCGATAACGCTCGTTTGTCACTGTGTCCCGGCGGCAGCAAACGGCCACCATCAAACTCAAACGCGCCTACACCTTCGATATAGAGTCGGCCCTTAAAAAATCGTTTCACATACCGCGCAATCTGGGTTGGTCGATATTGACGAAAGATGCGAAGCATAAGGATCCCTTTCTTTTTTCTCAACAAAGTCTGATTAACAGACCGAAACGGTAACCCGATTCATTCACTGTTCACAGCAAATATGAGCTACCACCATGGAGAGCAGAAGATTATCTAACCATCTCCGCGTACAAAGCTAAGCAAGCATAGTGCCACCTTGCCAAGGTGACCAACACAGTGTTAGAGGCAACACAACACCAAAAGTTCCCTTATTTGATCGATGACGAGCCAAGGCTTTTTAAGATCACCGGATAAAATTCCGATCTTGCGCACGGATTCACCTTAGATACTTGGCACAAATCACCGTCTGGCGTAACCATAGATAACTTGGCACCTGATGCCAAATAGTGACCACAAACATGGATGATTAATAATGAAAAAAACCACCCTACTTGCTCTCGTATTTGCGTTATTCTCTGGCACCAGTATGGCGCACACGATCCAAAATGGTGCACCTTTACCTTCAGCCAAGGTCGCCGAGCATGGCGAATTGACCCTCAATGGCGACGATATCGTCTATCAAGACTGGCAAACCGAGCAATTGCCAGGCAAGGTGCGCGTGATCCAAGCTATCGCCGGACGCAGCAGTGCCAAGGAAATGAACGCGCCGTTAATGGAAGCCATCACAGCCGCGGACTTTGATGACGCTCGCTACCAAACCACCACCATCATTAACCAAGATGATGCCATGTGGGGCACCGGTGGCTTTGTGAAATCATCAGCCGAAGACAGTAAACGCGAGTTTAGTTGGTCTTCTATCGTGCTCGACGAAAACGGCAGTGTTGCCGAAGCGTGGCGCCTAAAAGAAGAAAGCTCGTTAATTGCTGTATTGGATGACAAAGGCTCAGTACGTTTTGTCAAAGAAGGCAAATTAAGTGCCGATGAAGTGAATCAAGTCGTCAGCTTAGTCACCCAACTGGTCAACCAATAACAACCGCGCGCGGGGACAGCCCGCGCTGCCATTCAATACTTGGCGTTGATGATGATAATTGTTATGTTATCACATTACTTATATGGCGCGGAAGTTGGTATGTTTCGGCGATTGATCGTCCATCTGCTGTTTGTTTTGCTGCTCAGCCAAGCTGGGCTGTGGGGGCATCATCACCTCGATACTTTCACTCCAACGCATCACAGTGAGCACTGCAGCGCCTGCCACTTGGTGCCACCCGCCCTCTTAGCTTATGCTGTCACAGCACCTGCGCCCACCTATGTGGTCAACGCAATTATTACCCTTTCTAAGCCACCACGTGCTTACCACATCGCCATCGCCTTTTCGGCGCGCGACCCACCTAGTTGGATAAATACCGCAATCAGTTAACCCATTTATTCACTAGGAGAACCCAATGAAAACCCGTTTTTTACCCAATGTTATCGCCATGGCCATCGCAACCGCGTCCACAGCCACGCTTGCTGACGAAGCCAACTATCAGTCGTTCGATGCCCATGTGCACGGTGAAGTCACCGCAAGCCTTGCCCAAGACGGTGAGCGTGTGCTGATTGAACTGACCGCACCCGGCCATGATGTGGTTGGGTTTGAGCACCACCCGAAAAATGCCGCCGACCAGCAAACACTTGAAGATGCTTATGCACTGCTGCGTGATGGTGGGAAACGCTTCCAGCTAGCCAAAGAGGCAAATTGCCAGCTCGCCGAGGCCAAAGTCACCAGCAGTTTTAGCGACTACGATGAGCATCACGGCCACGATGAGCACCATGACCACGACGAGCACCACGGCCACGATGAGCAACATGACCACGATGAGCACCACGGCCACGATGAGCACCATGACCACGACGAGCACCACGGCCACGACGAGCACCACGGCCACGACGAGCACCACGGCCACGACGAGCACCACGGCCACGATGAGCACCATGACCACGACGAGCACCACGGCCACGATGAGCATCATGGGCATGATCACGGTAACCACAACACCTTATCAGCGAACTACCAATTCGTTTGCCAAAACCCGCAAGCCTTCACCGAATTACAAACTGATTGGTTTAGCCTGTTCCCCAACACAGAAACCATCAAAATTCAGGCCTTTACTGATGATAAGGTCTGGGTAGACACCTTGAATCGTGCCAAGTCGCACATCCAGTGGTAGTGAACAAGGAGGCGGGGCGCGTTAAGCGCCCCTGTCAGGCATGATAACCATCGAACAACTGCGTTTTACGTGGCCAGATCAGCCGCAACCGATCTTAGATATCGACACCTTTGCGATCGATGATGGCGAGCATGTATTTTTAAAAGGCCCCAGTGGCAGTGGGAAATCCACCCTGCTGAGCCTGATTGCAGGCATTCATACCCCACAATCGGGAACACTGACGGTCAATCATCAAGCGCTAACCGCACTGAATGATCGCCAAAGGGATCAATTCCGTGCTAACCATATTGGTTATATTTTTCAGCAATTTAATCTGCTGCCCTATTTATCGGTGATTGACAATGTCACCGTCCCGCTGCGCTTTTCTCACACGCGGCGTCAGGCACTCAGCCAGCCTGCACACCAAGAGGCGGCCAATTTACTCGATAAACTTGGTCTTCCCGCGCACTGTTACCATCAGCCAGTGACTGCGCTAAGTATCGGCCAGCAACAGCGGGTCGCAGCGGCTCGCGCATTAATTGGGGCACCAGCATTGATTATCGCTGACGAGCCCACCTCTGCGCTCGACGCAGACACCCGAAATACCTTTATTCAATTACTTCAAGACCGATGCCGTGAAGCTAATAGCAGCTTATTGTTTGTCAGCCATGACAGCCAATTGGCGCCCTTGTTTGACCGCGATGTCTCGCTTCCCGCGCTTAATCGCGCCATACACCGCGAGGAGGCCAACCAATGATTTCACTACTAGGATTGGCAGGGCAAAGCCTCAAGAATCGCCGCGCCACCGCCCTGCTCTCTTTGCTGACTGTCACCATCGCCGTGGTGCTCTTACTCGGGGTGGAGAAGGTGCGCACCCAAGCTAAGGCCAGCTTTGCCAACACCATCTCCAATACCGATTTAATTGTCGGTGCCCGCTCCGGTCCCATTAATTTACTGCTCTACTCGGTGTTTCGTATTGGTAACGCCACCAACAATATCGGCTGGGACAGTTACCAGCGCCTTCGTGAGCACTCGGATGTGAATTGGACCATTCCCATTTCACTGGGCGATTCTCATCGCGGCTTTCGCGTGGTCGGCACCACCAATGATTACTTTGCTCATTATCAATATGGTCAAAAACAACCACTCGCCTTTCGCCAAGGCGGCCCGTTTTCCGGCTTATTTGATACCGTGATTGGCGCCCAAGTGGCGAAAGAGCTGGGATACAAGATGGGCGATAGTCTGATCATTGCCCATGGACTGGCCGACAAAGGCTTTAATCAGCATGACAATTTACCCTTTACGGTCACCGGGATCTTAGCGCCCACTGGCACCCCCGTCGACCGCAGTGTGCATGTGTCGCTTGAAGCCATCGAAGCGATTCATGTCGGCTGGGAAAGTGGCGCACGACTCGGCCAAGGTCTCACCCAAGCGCAAGCGCAGCAACGCGAGCTACAACCGGAGCAGCTGACCGCAGTGATGGTGGGACTAAACAGCAAAATCAAAACCTTTGCCGTCCAGCGCTGGGTTAATACCTATCCACGCGAGCCACTCACCGCGATTATGCCCGGTATTGCCTTGCATGAACTCTGGGGTATGATGCGGGTTGGCGAGCAAGCACTGCTGGTGATCTCCGGATTTGTCGCCGTCGCCGGGCTTTTGGGCATGCTTTCAAGCCTACTTACCAGCCTGAATGAACGTCGGCGAGAAATGGCAATTTTACGTGCGATGGGCGCGCGTCCTTTGCATATTATTTTGCTTCTGGTCAGTGAGGCAGTCGCGATCACCGTCGCAGGGATCGTCTTTGGTGTGCTCCTGCTTTATGGCGGGCTGGCGCTGGCGCAGCCTTATATCCTCAGTGAGTTTGGCTTGTTCTTGCCACTCGACTGGCCATCTTCTTATGAGCTATCACTGATGGCAGGTGTGTTAATCGCCGGTTTTATCGTGGGCTTGATCCCGGCCTGGCGGGCCTATCGACAGGCGCTCGCCGATGGCATGACAATTAAGGTGTAACAGATGAAAAAACGGATAACGCTCGGTCTTATCGCTTTACTCTGTGGCCTGTTAAGCTCACTGGCGTGGGCAAGCAGTGAGCCACTCACGCTAGATTGGATTGATTTGGTCCCCGAGCACGAACGCGCCCAATTTGATAGCCGCGGGATGCCGGAAATCAGCCACGACAGTGAGAATCCACAAAGTCTTGTTGGCTCAGTTCGCCCGGAGCTCAACAACAGCCAGGTCAAAATCCCTGGCTTTGTGATCCCTCTAGAAGGCGACGATAAAGTGGTGACGGAGTTCCTATTGGTGCCCTTTCTTGGCGCCTGTATCCATGTCCCACCGCCGCCACCTAATCAGATTGTTTATGTAAAGTTTGCCGGCGGCGCGCCGATTCAACAACTATGGGATGTGGTGTATGTCGAGGGCACACTGAAAACCGAGCATGTCAGTCATGACTTGGCAGAAGTGGGATATGTGCTACAAGGCACCGAATTAACTGACTACGACGACGGATAAGTCCCTATCAATCAGTGAGCCCGATCGGCGCACCCGATGTTGTCAGACAATATAATGAGACAAGATCGCCAGTGCGCCAATGTACACGGCAATCAACAGCAGATTGATGGGGTTGAGTTTTTGCTTGCGCACACGCATCCCTACACTTGATTGTTAACACTCATAATGTTAACAAATTTAATCTTTAATTAACATATTTGCCAGCATTAAATTTTGCTGACAATCAGTGTGAGACTCGCATGGCAGAGCAAGACAAACCCGTGGTCGTCGACGCCCATCCCGACAAACGGCAACATCAAGATCACAGTTACAAAGAAGACGCGGATCTGCGTGGCAGTAAAGGACGACTGAAAGCGATTGCCAGTGAGTACCACGTGGATGCGCGCCTGCAGGAGGTTGAGCAGGAAGATCTCGCTCACCGCAGTGCCAACCGCCAGCGTCATGTGATGCAAAAGCAGCAGGCCAATCTCGAAGCCATCATCGCTCTGACCTACGACCAGTGTCATAGCGAAACCGCTCAGACCCCAGATCCAGATTGGCTAGTGCGTTTTTTCGATTTAGCACGCAATATTCACGGCCATGCGATGCAGCAGTTGTGGGCGAAGATCCTCAAACAAGAAATGCTCCGCCCCGGCAGCACCTCAATTAAAGCACTGACCATTCTCGAGACCATGACCCAGCGCGAAGCGCAAGCACTGCAACGCGCCTGTGCATTATCCAGCACCTTTGGTCAAGACAGCACCAAAAAGCTAGTCACCGGTTTTCGCCGCCGCCAAGGCTTGGTGCAACTGCTGCGCCCAGAGCCGCCTCATAAACTCTCGCTGGGTCACTATCAATTGTCTTACACCGACTTAATGCTGTTGATGGACTTGGGGCTGATCCTGCGCACTGAGCTCGAATCCGGCGTGATTGAAATGCAGCCAGCGATGCCGTTTAAACTGCAAGACACCCAATACATGCTCACCCCATTACACAAAGGGATGCGTCTTTATTACTACCGCTTTAGTCCCACCGGCCATGAGCTCGCAAAACTGGTCGGTAAACGCGTGCATCCCGATTACCACCACGCCATTTGTGAGTTGCTCGCCGAAGGCTTTGAGATGCACAGCGATGTGGGTGATACGGTCAACACCCACGCTTAATCCGACGTGCGTAGCACCCCGCGCTCACGCAGTATGCGAAGGCAGGTCGCCACATGCTCAGCGACGCTGTGATCACCGGTCAAATGGACCGCCGGTGTTTGCGGTGGCTCATAGTCTGACGATATGCCAGTAAAGGCGGGGATCTCGCCGGCACGCGCTTTTTTGTACAGCCCTTTGGGGTCGCGCTGCTCACACACTGTCAGCGGCGTATCGACAAAGACTTCGATAAACTGCCCCTCTGGCAAACGCTCGCGCACCATCTCTCGCTCCGCACGAAACGGTGAGATAAAAGCACTCAAGACAATCAGGCCCGCATCGGTCATCAACTTGGCCACTTCACCAATCCGGCGAATATTCTCGCGCCTGTCTTGATCGGAAAAACCCAGATCGCGACATAAGCCATGACGAATATTATCACCATCCAGCAAATAGGTATGGTGCCCTTCGGCCACCAAGGCCGCCTCTAGCGCGCCCGCGATGGTCGATTTACCCGAGCCAGACAAGCCGGTAAACCAAAGCACTACAGGTTGCTGCTGTTTTTGTTCGCTGCGCTGGGCTTGATCAACATGATGCTGATGCCAAATCACGTTGGGATCGGTTGGCGCAGATACAGTGTCAGTCATGAAAGTCTCCGCAATTTCGTTGGCCACGCTATGATTAAGAGGCCACCGGCGTTAAAGGAAAAACAATCGGTAACAGGGTGAGCACCACCGCGGAATACACCACAGATAATGGCAGTCCCAGACGCAAATAATCACGTAGCTGGTAATTGCCCACGCTGTATACCAATAAATTGGTTTGATACCCGTAAGGGGAAATAAAACTGGCACTGGCGCCAAACAGCACCGCCATCACAAAGGGCATAGGATCCACTCCATACCCTAGCGCCAAGCTATAGCCTAGCGGGAAAGCTAGCGCCGCCGCGGCATTGTTAGTGATAAGCTCGGTTAGCAACAAAGTCAGCAAGTACACCGCCACCAGTGCCCCTATCGCGCCCCCTGCGCTAAAAGTCGCCATAAACCAATCACTAAAGCGTGCTGAAAGCCCTGACGCCAACATCAGTTGTGCCAACGTCAGCGCCGCGCCGACAATCACCACCACTTCAACCGGAAAGCGGCGTTGTAAATCGTGCAAGGAGATAATGCCGGTGACCAGCAACACCACCAAATAAGCGGCTAAGCCATTAAGCAGCGGAACCGGGGTCAGCAAGGCAGCGCCGATCACCGCCACAAACCCTGCCAGTACCGCAACACTTTTACGCTCGGAAATACGGGTACTGGCTTCCAAGCCATTAAAGAGCACGAATTCACGCCGCAACGCTTGGCTGTCTTGGCGAAAGGTTTTACCCGGCACCAACACCAGCGTATCGCCGGCATGCAAAGGAATATTGCCCAGTCCCCCGTCGAGTTTTTCATGGCCGCGGCGAATGGCGACCACCACCGCATCAAAGGTCTCGCGAAAACGGGCGGCTTTGAGGGTTTTGCCACAAATGCTGGCGCTGTGGCTCACCACCACCTCAATCAAATTTTGTCCATCAATGTGATGCTGACCGAACAAGGTCAAGCCTGGGATCTCTTGTAAGGTCGCAACACTTTCCACATCACCAGCAAACTGCAACTTGTCACCGGCCAATAACGGCGTATCCGGACACACAGGCGCAATCACCCCGTCTTGACGATGAATTTCGGCCAAGTACAAGCGGCGTAGTGCCCGCAAGCCATTGTCGGCCACACTGCGACCGCATAAGGGCGAGTCGGCGGCTAGTCGTGCTTCAAGTACATACGGCAAGCTTTCCTCTTGTTCACCATCCTGGCGTGGCAACCGATAGCTGAACGGAATTAACACCAACAGCCCCGCCACCAGTGCCGCGGCACCGATGAACGTTGGGGTGAAAAAGCCCAAACTGGGTAAACCCGCCCGCTCAACAAAGCTGTTCACAATGAGATTGGTGGACGTGCCAATCAGCGTTAGGGTGCCACCGAGAATGGCGCTATATGACAATGGGATCAAAAGCTGCGAAGGTGAGTGACGTCGGTTACGCTTGAGCGCGCCAATCATCGACACCACCACCGCTGTGTTATTGACCAGCGCCGATAGCAGCGCGCTCGATATGCCTAATTTGGCAATCACGGTGGGTAGCGCGCCGTGCGACGCCTGTCGGGCGACCCAGCTGGTCAGATGGGTTTTCTCCAACGCACAAGAAACCAAAATCAGCAATACCAAGGTAAGCAGTGATGGCGCGGTAAAGTTCGCCGTCAGCGCTTCAACCGAGGTGAGCCCGGTTTGGAACGCCACAAACGCGGCCCCCGCAAACAAGAGTACAGGCTTTATGCGGGTGAGCACCAAGCCGGCGACAATCGCCACCAGCAAGGTGAGTACCGTGGTTTCTTGCCAACTCATCGTTTATCCCAGTTGACGCAGATCCCGCGCTTGCCAATGCGGAAAGTGCTTGCGGATCAGCTGGTTTAACTCAAGCTCAAACGCTGAGAACGACGAGGTGGTTTGCGGCTGCGTCTCCGCCACATGACGGATCATGCCCGCGCCGACCGTCACATTGGTGAGACGATCAATCAGGATAAAGCCACCGGTATTCGGGCTATCGTGATAGGTATCCAGCGGCACCGCTTCGCTCAGGGTCAGGGTGCAACGACCAATGCCATTGAGCGGCAAGGTGTCTGCGTCATGGGTGTTAAGCGTATTCACATCCACCCCATAGGACAGCGCCTCAACCTGTGCCGAGGTTTTCTTGCTGGCCAACTTAATCTCGTATTCGCGCCCCGGTGCCAGTGGGGTTTGCGTCATCCACACTACGTCGGCGTCAAATCGTTGCCCCACCGCCACGTCATCGTCCGCTCGCACCAAGAGATCGCCGCGCGAAATATCAATTTCTCTATCCAAAGTGAGGGTGACCGCTTGACCGCTAAAGGCAAATTCACGATCACCGTCAAAGGTGACGATGCGCGCGACCTTCGCGGTAAGCCCAGAAGGGAGTACCTTAACCTCATCGCCCACATGCACCTCGCCACTGGCAAGGGTGCCGGCGTAACCGCGAAAGTTCAGATCTGGTCGATTGACATACTGCACCGGAAAACGGAATGCGCCCGTCCCGCGCGATTTTTCAATGTCGATGGCTTCTAGCTGGCTGAGCAGCGGCTCGCCTTGATACCACGCCATCGCGTCACTGGCATTGACCACATTGTCGCCTTCCAGTGCCGACAAGGGCACCATAGACACCGACAAGCCGGGGTTGAGCTGATCGGCAAACGCCAAATATTGCTCTTGGATTTCATCAAACCGAGCTTGGCTATATTCCACCAAATCCATCTTGTTCACCGCTACCACAAAATGCTGAATACCCAGCAAGTTAGCGATGTATGAATGGCGGCGGGTCTGATCCAAGATGCCGTGACGCGCGTCGATTAAGATCACCGCCACATCACAGGTCGACGCGCCGGTAGCCATATTACGGGTGTACTGCTCATGGCCGGGGGTGTCAGCGATGATAAACTTGCGCTTGGAGGTGGAGAAATACCGGTACGCCACATCAATGGTGATCCCCTGCTCGCGCTCGGCTTGCAGGCCGTCTACCAGTAGCGCCAGATCGGGTTTCTCGCCCGTGGTGCCGACACGCTGGCTATCGGCATGGACCGCAGCCAGCTGATCTTCATAGATCTGCTGCGAGTCGTGCAGCAAGCGGCCAATCAAGGTCGATTTACCGTCATCGACCGAGCCACAGGTCAAAAAGCGCAATAAACTTTTGTGTTGGTGCTGTTGCAAGTAACCCTCAATACCCAGATCGGCCACCTGTTGTTGAATTGCTGGATTCATGACTGCTCCTTAGAAATAACCCTGACGCTTCTTGCGCTCCATGGACCCGGACTGATCGTGGTCGATCGCCCGCCCTTGACGCTCACTCGAGGTAGCGACCAACATCTCTTCGATGATCTCTGGCAAGGTATTGGCGTGTGACTCTACTGCCCCGGTCAATGGGTAGCAGCCCAGGGTGCGAAAACGCACCGATTTATGGGTCACGGTTTCGTCGGGCCCAATCGGCATCCGCGCATCATCCACCATGTACAAGGTGCCATCACGCTCTACCACTGGGCGCTCGGCTGCTAAATAAAGCGGAACAATGTCGATATTTTCCAGATAGATGTATTGCCAGATATCGAGCTCAGTCCAGTTAGAGAGCGGAAAAACACGAATGCTCTCGCCCGGGTTCACTTGACCGTTATAGTTGCGCCACAGCTCTGGCCGTTGGTTCTTCGGATCCCAGCGATGGTTCTTATCACGGAACGAATAGACACGCTCTTTGGCGCGGGATTTTTCTTCGTCCCGACGCGCGCCGCCAAATGCCGCATCAAATTTATGCTGATCCAGCGCCTGCTTCAGCGCTTGGGTTTTCATGATATCGGTGTGCTTGTCGGAGCCGTGATCAAAAGGATTGATCCCCTGAGCCATCCCTTCTGGGTTTTTGTGCACAATCAGATCCAGCCCGAGCTCCTTGGCAGTACGATCGCGAAAGGCAATCATGTCGCGAAACTTCCAGTCGGTATCGACATGCAGCAGCGGAAACGGGATCTTTCCGGGGTAAAAAGCTTTGCGCGCCAAATGCAGCATCACTGACGAGTCTTTGCCAATCGAATACAGCATCACGGGGTTATCAAACTCCGCCGCGACTTCCCGCAGTATATGAATGCTCTCGGCTTCTAACTGCTGGAGGTGAGTGAGTGTTTTTGCATCCATCCTAACTATCCTTTAAGCGAAGTTAACCACAGCGGTGGGGGCTTGCGTGGGGTCGGCATCGCTTACCGCGCGCCCCTCGCCAAACCATGTCAGCTGACCGGCGAGTGCCGCCACTTCGCCCACCACAATAAGCGCGGGCGACGCAGCTTGTTCCGCCAGCGACGGTAAGTTGTTGAGTTGACCGGTAAAGACTTTCTGCTCCGGACGCGTGCCGTTTTCAATCACCGCCACAGGTGTGTCCGGCGATCGACCGTGAGCCATCAGTTGGCTTTGAATATGGGCAGATTTCATCAATCCCATATAAATCACCAAGGTCTGACGCGGGCGCGCTAACGTCGCCCACTCCAAGGTGTCTTGTTCTTTTTTCAAATGACCGGTAATAAACAGTGCGGTCTGGGCATGATCGCGATGGGTGAGCGGAATACCGGCATAGGCCGTCGCCCCCGCCGCTGCAGTGATCCCGGGCACCACTTGAAACGAGACACCGGCGTTGGCAAGGGTTTGTAATTCCTCACCGCCACGGCCAAACATGAAAGGATCGCCCCCTTTTAAGCGCACCACCCGTTTTCCGGCTTGAGCATGCTCGACCAACAGGCGATTGATGTCGTCTTGGCTCACACTGTGGTAGCTCGCCCGTTTGCCCACACAAATCAGCTCCGCATCTCGGCGGCACAGCTCCATAATCGGTTCAGCCACCAAGTAGTCGTAAAGCACTACATCGGCTTGCTGCATCAACTGCAACGCGCGCAAGGTCAATAGACCCGGATCCCCCGGCCCGGCGCCAATCAACGCCACTTCGCCTTGGGTGGTGATTTGTCCACTAAGCTGTTCCAGCGCTTGCTCGGCTTGCTGGTGTTTGCCCGCCGCGACTAAATCGGCAAACCGCCCACTAAAAGCGGCCTCCCAGAATTTGCGCCGGCCCGTTAAGGTCGGAATACGCGTTTTCAGTTTGTCGCGAAACGCACCCGCCATTGCCGCCATCTTGCCGATATGTTGCGGCACCAGAGTTTCAATTTTTTCTCGTAACATCCGCGCCAATACCGGCGCTTTGCCGCCCGATGAGATGGCAATAATGATCGGGGAGCGATCAACCAAAGAAGGGACAATAAAGCTGCACTTAGGGGTATCATCAACGACATTGACTAAGATATTGCGGCTATCAGCAGCGGTGGAGACCAGCTCATTGACGAGGGCGTTGTCAGTCGCTGCAATCGCCAGTATCTTTCCATCCAGATGCTCGGGACGAAACGCCTCGCGCAAGACGGTCAATTTCCCTTGCGCTTGCGCCTCCGCAATTTCACGGTCGACGTCAGGGGCAACCACAGTGACGGCCGCGCTCACCTTGAGCAACATGCGCGTTTTGCGCCATGCGACTTCGCCGCCACCTACCACGAGGCAAGGACGGTTTTTGAGCTGAGCAAAGAGGGGGAGATAATCCATGATCGCGCATTCCCTTGATGACAATACCGCCACTATATCGCCCCACATCTATTACCTGAAATTCTATAAATTCATTTTTTATTCTTTTTTGTGATTAAAAGATCTGGAGTGCCTTTGCCTGAAAGGATTAACGATGACTGAGATCGCAAAGCGTGCAAGATATCGGTGTTGAGCGACAGCCGAAGATAATAAGCCGATCAATCGCACAGCTTTCTAGGTATGAGAAACGGCATAATTCATCTGCCTGATAACTAACGCACATTTTTCACTGGAGACTTTGTTATGCGTTTGATGCCATCTGCTGTCGCCACTGCTGTGGTAGCCGGCTTATTTGCCGCCTCTGGCAGTGCCTTTGCCGACACCATTAACCTACGTGTGATTGAAACCACCGACATTCACACCAACGTGATGGATTATGACTACTACAAAAACAAACCGTCACAAAAAATCGGCTTGGTTCGCGCCGCCACCGTGGTGAAACAAGCGCGTGATGAAGCAAAAAACGCACTATTGGTGGATAATGGTGACCTGATTCAAGGCAGCCCGATGGGCGACTACATGGCCAGCAAAGGCATTAAACCCGGAGAAGTACATCCGGTATATAAAGCGATGAACTTGCTCAATTATGAAGTGGGTAACATCGGTAACCATGAATTCAACTACGGCTTAGCATTCTTAAAAGAGTCGATTAACGACGCCAACTTCCCGTATATCAACGCCAACGTGTTCGATGCAGAGACTGGCGAGCATTACTTTGACCCGTATTTGATTAAAGAATACCAACTCAAAGATGAAGACGGTGACAGCCATACCATCAAAGTCGGCTACATCGGCTTTGTGCCGCCGCAGATCATGACTTGGGATAAAGCCAACCTTGAAGGCAAAGTGATCGCCAAAGACATTAAACAAACCGCTGAAAAGCTCGTCCCAGAGATGAAAGCCAAGGGTGCTGACGTGGTGGTGGCAATCCCACACTCTGGTATCTCCCAAGCGCCGTATAAAGCGATGGCTGAAGATTCCGTGTATTACCTCACCGATGTCGACGGCATTGATGCCATTGCCTTTGGTCACTCGCACGCGGTATTCCCTGGCGAGGACTTTGCCAATATTCCCGGCGCGGATATCGAAAAAGGCACCATCAATGGCGTCGCTAGTGTGATGGCTGGCCGCTGGGGCAGCCACGTGGGGGTGATTGATCTCGCCCTCGAGCAAGTGGACGGTCAATGGCAAGTCACTGATAGCAACGCGCATGCGCGACCCATTTTTGACCGCGCCAACAACAAGGCATTGGTTGAAGCCGATAAGGCGATGCTTGATGCGGTAGAAGCCGATCATAAAGCCACACAAGATTTTGTGAATCAACCAATCGGCAAAGCCAATGATGTGATGTACTCTTATTTGGCATTGCTACAAGATGACCCAACCGTACAAATCGTCAATCTCGCTCAACAAGATTATGTCGAGCGCATGATCCAAGGCGACCCAGATTTGGCCGATCTTCCGGTTGTCTCTGCCGCTGCGCCCTTTAAGGCCGGTGGACGCAAAAACGATCCGAGCAACTTTACGGAAGTGGAAGCCGGTCAACTGACCTTCCGCAACGCCGCCGATCTTTACCTATATCCGAATACCTTGGTGGCGCTGAAAGTCTCTGGCGCCGAACTCACCCAATGGCTGGAGTGCAGCGCCGGCCAGTTTAATCAAATCGATCCAAACGCAGCGCAGCCGCAATCGCTGATCAACTGGGACGGTTTCCGCACCTATAACTTTGACGTGATTGATGGGGTGGAATACCAAATTGATGTCACCCAGCCCGCGCGTTACGACGGCGATTGTAATGAAGTGAACCCAGAGGCATCACGGATCGTCAACCTCACCTATCAAGGCGAGCCGGTTGATCCCGAGCAAACCTTCTTGGTGGCGACCAATAACTACCGTGCGTATGGGGCAAAGTTCCCAGGTACCGGCAGCGATCATATTGCCTTTGCCGCGCCGGATGAAAACCGCACCGTGGTCGCCAACTACATCAGTCGCGTGAGTGAAGAGGAAGGTGAGGTGACCGTTAGCGCTGACAATAACTGGTCGATTGCCCCGATTAAGGGAGATGCCGTGGTGAGCTTTGAAACCTCCCCGAGTGAGCAAGCAGCGCAGTTTATTGAGCAAAAAGGCCGCTGGTCGATGACGCGAGAAGGAAAAGATGAGGTCGGATTTGCCGTTTATCATGTTGATTTAGGCCAACCTCGCCAATAATTAACGCTGAAAGATAAATAGCCTTTGAATACCGCAGCCTGTCTGCGGTATTTTTTATGTTCAATCAAGAGGAAATGACATGGAATGGCAACAGGCAACCTTTGACGCGCTGGATACGCGCACTTTATTCACACTGATGAAATTGCGTGTCGATGTGTTTGTGGTTGAGCAAGCCTGCGCCTATCCAGAGCTGGACACGCACGATACCGCGCCAGATACCGTGCATTTAATGGGCTGGCTGAATGGAGAGCTCGCCGCCTATGCCCGTATTCTCGCTCCCGGGGCAAGTTACCCAGGGAGCAGTATTGGTCGCGTGATCATTGCACCCACTCATCGCAATGGGCAATGGGGTCATCAGCTGATCCGCCAAGCCATTCAAGTATGCCAACAGCAATGGCCCGCGCAAAACATCGAAATAGGCGCTCAAGCACACCTACAGCGCTTTTACCAAAAGCACGATTTTGTCGCGTTTTCCGACGTTTACTTAGAAGACGGTATCCCACATATCGATATGCGCTTATCAGTCAGTGAGACGTCTGCCGTTTAAGCAAAAAAATCCCGCTCAAGGAGCGGGATTCATTGTCATGAAGCGTGCGCGATCGTTTCGCGATTATTTTGTCAGGCGGAAACGCTGCATAGTGCTTTGCAGTGATTGCGCCAATTGGCTCAATTCGCTACAGGCTTGCGCAGTTTGATCGGCGCCACCCGCCACTTCTTGTGCTGAATCATTGATGCGCTCGATATTGCGACTGAGCTCATCCGCCACTGAGTCTTGCTCACCACAGGCACTAGCGATCTGCATGCCCATATCAGCAATGTTCTCAACCGAGGTTTCAATCCCACGCACCAATTGCTGCGCCTGATCGCCCTGCTCCACACATTGCTCAATGCTTTCACAGCTTTGGGTGGTGGCGTTGCGCGCTTGGGTTGCAAACTGCTGCAGTTTCTCAATGATAGTGGTGATTTCACCGGTCGAATCTTGCGTTCGGCCCGCGAGGGTACGCACTTCATCGGCAACCACCGCAAAGCCACGGCCCGACTCTCCGGCACGTGCCGCTTCAATCGCTGCGTTCAAGGCCAACAAGTTGGTTTGCTCAGCGATATCACGAATCACATCCACCACCATGTTGATTTGTTTCGACTGCTGATCCAATTCATTCACAGTATCGCCGGTTTGACGCATGTCCTCGGCGACTTTGCGAATCGAGGCCACCATACCATCAATGTCTTGTGCGCCCATGCGCGACTGCTCACTCGCTTCATTGGCCGCGGTGGATGAGCTCTCGGTGTTCTGCGCTACATCCGCCACGGTGGCTTTCATTTGCGCCATCGCGGTCGCCACTTGCGACACTTCGTGTTGCTGATTTTGCATCCCCGTCGAGGTTTGGCTCGATACCGCACTCACTTCTTCGACCGCACTGCTTAGCTGGGTTACCGCGGCAATTACTTCTTCAATCAAGCTACGCAAGCTATCTTGCATGGCGATACTGGAGTCGGCCAATTTACCCATTTCATCATTGCCAATCTGGCTACGATCTAACTGGTAAGTCAGGTCGCCCTTGGCAATCGCAGACGATTGCTCCATCACCATACGTAGCGGATTAATGATCGCGCGGGTGAAGACCACCGCTACCACAATCATAAAGGCGATCACCGCAAGCAGTACCCCGATAATAGTCATGCTCACCGTAGACACTTGATTCAGCATTGAGGTGCGGTTTGAGTCAATAAAACCTTGGGTCAGCTCAGACATTTCTTTAAGCGATTTATCCAACTGGCCAAAGGTGCCAAACGACTTAGATAGGATTTTTTGCGCCGCGGTCAGTTGCCCTGCTTCGACTCTGTCCGGAAAGGCACTGAGCTCTTGATTGTATTGGTCCCAGTGATTTTGAATACGAGTAAAAATAGCACGCTCGTTGTCGTACCAAAGGCTTTCTTCATAGGCATCAAGCGCGCGGCTGTAATCGCGCTTCATGACATCGATTTCACCCAAGATTTCACGTCTTTCTGCCGGATCACTAAAGGTGAGGACCGCATACTGATCTTGACGAATACGTATTATCTCTTCATTGAGTCGCTCGATCTCAAGCACTGCAGGGAGGGTATCGTCCGTAAAGTTCAGCATATTATCGCGCATGCCGCTGACTTGGGTATAGATATAAAACCCAAAGATCACCACAGCGATACCAATCAGGGAAAAAGCCGCCGTAAACTTTTTACCAATAGATAGATTTTTCAACATGGAAAAGCGAGTCCTCAACAAAATAGTGATTAGCGTGTTAATGCCTAGACATCCATGTTGAGGCGGGCTTGCGTGTCTGTCCTACACAGCGGCACGAATACTAGCACAAAAAATAACCAAAGTGTGATGAAAGACTCATTATTTTTGCAAAAAGTCTGTCATACAATGATGGCTGATTGTGTAAGCTTTCTTGCCCTGAACAGCAACTTATCCCTTTTCCGCCCCAATGGTGTAGCGTATTCGGCCCTATTGACCGATTTATAAAAAGTAGATCAAAAATCGTCCGGCAGCGACTTTAATCACACATCGAGTAGAAAAAAGACAGAACAAGGCTGAGATAAAGAGAGGTTGACTACCGAAAGCACCCTGTTACCAGTGCTTTCGGTTGGGCTCGTGGCGTCAAAAGACTAGCGTTGGCGAGCAAAACCGCCATCAGACAAACGGAAATAGAGTACCGATTGCCCTTTCTCGGTTTCAATTTGCAGAATATCTAACGCACCACTCTGTGTACGTTTAAAGCGGATCCACTGTCCTGGCTGGATGCGACTAATCGGCTTTCCCTCACCTTCAATATTGGCAATCGCATACAGATCGGTTAACGCTAGATCGTAGCGACGAAAGACTTTGGCCAGCGTGTCACCGGGCTCAATTTGATGGCTCACCCAAGGGCTATTTTCTTTTTTTTCAGCTTGTTGAGTCGCAGGCTCAGCGGTTGACGCCGCGACTGACGAATCATTTTGCGACGCTGACGATACATTCGCCCCTGTATTCAGGGCGACGGGTTGACGAGTTTGGGGCGAGGGGGCTTTGGGCGAGGGACTAGGAAGCACAGCCAACACCAATACAGTCGGGATAAGCACCATCAATAGGCGTCGGTGTAAAGCCGGTAGGCGTTGCCAACCCTGCTTTAGCCCCGTCAAACCATGTAGGCTTTTTACGCTAGGACGGTTTTCCCATCCCGCTGTGAGTTTCTCTCGCCATCCAGCACGCAGTTTGTTCCAGTATGAACGCATTGCTGTTAACTTCATTGCCACTCCGCGCATGTTTTGTTGTTTTGTCCTCATCTTGGACGCCTTATTGGCACAAAAGTTTACCCACGAAACCATCACCTGTTATCCTTTCACACTTTATTGACGCAAAAAAGAGAGACGTTATGTCTGACGTACAACTGGAAACTGTCGAGCAGAAGGCGAGCTATGGCATCGGCCTACAAATGGGCCAACAGCTTGCCGGTAGCGGCCTAGAAGGCTTACATGTTGATGCCATTGCAAAAGGCATCAGCACCGCGCTGGCTGGCGAAATGCCAGAGATTGAAATTGACGACATCAATAACGCATTGCGTGAGCTTCACACAAAAGCGGAAGAAGTTCGTCAAGAGGCTGCAAAAGCACAAGCAGCAGAAGGCGATGCCTTCTTGGCAGACAATGCCAAGCGCGAAGGCGTCACCGTGACAGATTCAGGTTTGCAGTACGAAGTACTGGTACAAGGTGACGGTGAAATTCCAACCAGCGATAAGCAGGTGCGTGTTCACTACCATGGTCAATTGATTGACGGCAGTGTATTTGATAGCTCAGTCACACGTGGTGAGCCGGTTGAATTCCCGGTGACTGGCGTGATTAAAGGTTGGATTGAAGCCCTGCAAATGATGCCAGTTGGCTCTAAGTGGAAGTTGTATGTGCCACAAGATCTCGCCTATGGCGAGCGTGGTGCGGGCGCAGCCATTCCTCCGTTTGCTGCCCTTGTCTTTGAAGTTGAGCTACTCGACATCCTGTAATCGCTGATTGAATACAAGCGCCAAATCAGGAATGAAAAAGCGATGCCTCGGCATCGCTTTTTGTCTTTTAGTCCGGCGTTATTGCACGTATTCACGTGGGTTCACTGCGCCCCACCAGCTATAGATTTCTGGGAAAATCACATCCGCATTGGTCTCATACTCTACCGCACCAATGGTTTTATCCCCTTGCTGACCGAATAGCACCACCTCATCGTTGGGGGCCACTTGATCCGCAATATCAGTAATATCAACCATAATAGTGTTCATTGACGCAACGCCGACAACAGGCACGCGATGCCCCTGAATGAGCACATCGGCATCATTACCCATTTTACGGGGGAAACCATCCGAATAGCCGACCGGTAAATTGGCCAGAATAGAATCACGCTCCAAGGTATAAGTGCTGTCATAACCAACCGTGCTGCCCGCGGGTAAATGATGCACAGAGGCCACCTTGGTCTTAAAGCTCATGATGGGCGGAAACTCCCGGTTGGTTGGCTGATCGCCATACAGCGCCCCACCAGGGCGAACCATATCAAAATGACCCTCTGGCACGTTTAAAGTGACAAACGAGTTCGCGGCATGCAGCAAGACATCTTCACGCTTCAAGTCTGCCTGTTCAATCAACCACTCACTGTTGGTTTTAAATTGTCCTAACTTGCTGCGCACATAATCGGCTTCGTAGTTAGGAAAGTGCGTCATGATACCGACCACGTTAAAACGCGGGTCAGTGGCAATATCCAACGCGACTTGCTTACCCGACTCCTCGTTCATCTCGATGCCATTGCGGCCCATTCCACCGGCATTAAACGCCATATGGACTGGAATGGTAATATCATGTTTCTCGGCAAGCTGACGCATTTGTTCGGCTTGCTCTGCCGACCCAATCAGCTCTTGCATATTCAATGCTAATGCGCTCTCCATTTCCTGTAAGGTCGCGGTGCGCACACGCATGATCTCGCCGGTAAAACCGCCTTCACGCAAGGTCCGCGCTTCTTCATTGCTAGCAATGCCAACACAATCAATGCCACTGGCAATCACAGTAGGTAAAAGACCAGCAATACCATTGCCATAGGCATCGGCTTTCATGACCACACAAATCTTGGTGCCTTCGCTGACTTTCTGCTGCACACGTTGAATATTGTCGCCAAAGGTGGAGGTGCTCACTTCTAGCCAGCCGTTGCCATGCCCCATATAACGATTGCCGGTATCAGGCGTCGACGGCGTAGGCGAGGAGTAATCCATGACGGCGGGTGCCCCAAGGGCAACGACACCGGCGACGGCAAGCGCCACTAAAGAGAATTTTTTGTTCATAAGCTTCACTGTTGGTCACATAAATGGAGCATCCGTGACGTGTTAAATAAAAGCTGACCGCTTTTATTTATGCCTCCTGGCAATGCGCGCTGTTTATATCACAGAACACTTCACGGCTGACGAGTCACTCAATAAAAAAGATAGACAAGTTCCGCGTGTTTGAACAAAAAAACGCCACCCTAGGGTGACGTTTGAGAGAAGCGTTGTCGCAGACAAGACTCAACACGCTATATGCCAGCGCCATCATTCAAGTCATCTTCGTGCAATCCACATTCGCGTTTTAGGCCAAAAAAGCGTGTTTGTTCATCTCGCATACCTGGCTCCAAGCGCTGGGTGGTATGCACATCCCCTACCGACACATAGCCTTGGTCTCGCAAGGGATGATACGGCAAATCATGCTCGCGCAAGTAGTCGTCCACCGCTTGGTTTGACCAATCAATCACGGGCAAGAACTTAAATACTCCATGCTGGACACTGAGTATCGGCAGATTGGCGCGAGAGTCTGATTGACCCCGGCGCAATCCCGACAACCAGGTGCCGGCGTTTAGCTCTCGCAACGCGCGCTTCATCGGCTCGACTTTGTTGATGTGATTGTATTGGGTGATCCCCTCCACCCCTTGCTCCCACAGTTGGCCATAACGCGCTTCCTGCCAAGCGGGGCTAAGTGCGGCGCGATACACCCGTAAGTCCAAATCCAACCTTGTGGTTAAGGTATCGATAAACCGATAGGTCTCTGCAAACAAGTAACCCGTGTCGGTTAAAATCACTGGAATATCCGACTTCACCTGGCTGACCAAATGCAGCATCAATGCCGCTTGCACCCCAAAGCTCGACGAGAGGACAAACTGCCCTTCAAGGTGCTCTAACGCCCAGGCGACACGCTCAGATGCCGAGAGTGCCTCCAAGGTGGCATTCACCTCCGCCAATGCCAAGGCTTGCTGACTTTTATTCATCGCGGCAATGTCAGCTAAGGCTAACGTCGCGTTAGGTTGAACGGTTTCAGGCATAAAAATCCCTCTTAGATACATGCACGGGGGCAATCACCTCGCGGCGGATCAAGAAATCACCAAAGTGCTCATCCGCTTCGCGCTCTGTCGCCCAGCGACCAATCAACTGATCCAATTCTTCAAGGATCTGACGATCGGTGATGTTCTCTTTGTACATCTTAGGGATCCGGGTACCTTCCCAATTCCCACCTAAATGCAAGTTATAACGACCCGGCGCTTTACCCACCAAACCCACTTCTGCCAACATGGCGCGGCCACAGCCGTTCGGGCAACCGGTTACACGCAGTACAATCGGATCATCTTGCACCTGATGTTTTTGCTGAATTTTCTCCACTTCCGTGACAAAGTCCGGCAAGAAGCGTTCGGCTTCAGCCATCGCCAGTGGACACGTTGGGAAGGAGACACACGCCATCGAGTTGGTGCGCTGCACACTGTGTTCGTCATCAATTAAACGGTAACGGCGCGCTAACGCCTCAATCTCGTCTTTTTGCGCTTCCGGGATCCCCGCGATGATCAGGTTTTGATTCGCGGTCATGCGGAAATCGCCCTGATGAACTTTAGCTATCTCCGCCATGCCGGTTTTGAGTGGTTTTTCTGGTGTATCTCGCAAACGACCATTTTCGATAAACAGGGCGAGGTGGTATTTACCGTCAATGCCTTTGGTCCAGCCTAAGCGATCGCCGCGTCCGGTAAAGGTATACGGGCGGCTTGGCGCAAAACTCACGCCGGCGCGCTTTTCCACCTCCGCTTTGAACACATCCGCACCAACGCGATCAAGTGTGTACTTGGTTTTCGCATTTTTACGGTTTGAGCGGTTTCCCCAATCACGTTGTGTGGTGACCACGGCTTCCGCGATCTTCAGTGTATGCTCAAGCGGAATAAAGCCAAAGTCATCCGCGCGACGCGGGTAGGTGTTGGTATCACCATGGGTCATCGCCAGCCCACCACCAACGAGGACGTTAAAGCCGACAAGCTGTCCGTTCTCAGCAATGGCGACAAAGTTGAGATCGTTGGCGTGCACATCCACGTCGTTTTGTGGCGGGATCACCACCGTGGTTTTGAACTTACGTGGCAGATAACGCTCACCCAAAATCGGCTCTTTGTCTTGGCTGCCTTCGACTTTTTCACCGTCGAGCCAAATCTCTGCGTAAGCGCGGGTTTTAGGCAGCAAGTGCTCGCTGATCCGCTTTGCCCAATCATAAGCTTGCTGATGGAGCTCTGACTCCACCGGGTTGGACGTACACAATACGTTGCGGTTCACATCCCCAGCGGTGGCAATCGAGTCAATGCCATATTCATTCAAGGTCTGGTGCATGAGCTTGATGTTAGGCTTAAGGACACCATGAAATTGAAAGGTTTGTCGGGTGGTCAGGCGAATACTGCCATAGAGCGAGCTTTCACGGGCAAACTTATCAATCGCCAGCCATTGCTGGGGCGTAATGATCCCGCCCGGCATCCGCGCACGCAACATCACATTGTGCAAAGGCTCCAGTTTTTGTTTTTGTCGCTCGGCACGGATATCGCGATCATCTTGCTGATACATACCATGGAAGCGGATCAGCTGGAAATTATCATCCGTGAATCCGCCAGTGATCGGATCATCCAAGTCTTGATCAATGGTGCCACGCAAGTAATCACTTTGCTCTTTCAAACGCTCGTTATCAGCTAGTGGGCCCAGTGTATCGCCCGCAAATTTCTGCTCACTCATTAGTACACATCCCTTTGATAGCGCTTATCTTTGCGCAATTCATTAATAAAGGTTTCCGCTTGCTCACGGCTTTGTTGACCCTGTGTCTGGGCAATCTCGATTAAGGCTTCATGGACATCTTTCGCCATTTGGTTGGCATCACCACACACATAGATGTAAGCGCCATTTGATAGCCATTGCCACACTGTCTCAGCACGCGCGAGCAACCGGTGCTGGACATACACTTTCTCAGCCTGATCGCGGCTAAAGGCCACATCCATCCGCGTCAGCAGGCCAGATTTAAGGTATTGCTGCCATTCAACCTGATAGAGGAAATCGTCAGTAAAGGTGCGATCGCCAAAGAACAACCAGTTATCACCCTTTGCCTCTCGTTGCTCTCGCTCTTGCAAGAAGGCGCGGAACGGCGCGATACCGGTACCGGGACCAATCATAATGATGGGAGTGTCATCACTGGTTGGCAGTTTGAAGTTATCGTTGTGCTCAACAAACACCTTAACCGTCTCGGCCGCTTCAGCGCGGTGGGCGAGAAAGCTCGAGGCGCCGCCTTGGCGTGATTCTCCGCTCTCATGCTGATAAGCCACCAGCCCAACGGTGAGGTGTACTTCATCTTCCACTTCTGCTTGGCTAGAGGCGATCGAGTACAAACGCGGCGTGAGCCGACGCAATATCGATTGAAATTGCTCGACATTCAGGTTGACGTCCGCCAGTGCCAGCACATCAATCAGCTGAGTGCGATTCGCGAACTCGCGCAAGGCGGCTTTGTCTTCGGTCAATGCGGTGAGTGTGTCGCTTTCCGATAACGCTGCCAGCGCACTGATCTGCTGTGGGTTAGAGGCGGTGATCTCATAGTGGGCAATTAGCGCGTCTCGCAACGAGAGGCTGTCACCGTCGATATCGACGGTTTCATCGCCACGCAGACCCACCTTGGCGACGATGCTGTCCACCAGTTCGGGATCATTTTGATACCACACCCCCAAAGCATCGCCTGGCTGATATTCAATGCCGGATTCATCCAGATCCAGCTCAACATGATAAACCGCTTTATCTGAGCCTCGTCCGGTAATGCGCTGGCAGGTGAGTAGCTCAGCGGTATAAGGCGACTGTTTGGTGTATTTTGCTTGCGCGGTGGCTTGATGAAGCGGCACTACCTGCGCATCACCACTGGCCTTAAATTGTTGCTTCACCTCGGCTAAGGTTTGCTCTCGCCAAGCACTGGCCGTGGCTTCATAATCCACATCGCAATCAAGGCGGGCAACCATCGGCTTGGCGCCAAGCTTTTGCAAAAAGGCATCAAAGTCTTTCCCCGTCTGGCAGAAGTACTCATAACTCGAGTCTCCCAAGCTCAAGACGGCATAATGAAGATGATCCAGTTTGGGGGCTTTTTTCGATTGCAAAAATTCATGTAACTCAATGGCGTTATCGGGCGGCTCGCCTTCACCATTGGTGGAAGCAACAATCACAAGATGGGTTTCTTTGCCCAGTTGCTTGCCTTTGTAGCTATCTGCTGCAACCAATTTGGCCGGGATCCCAGCCGCTTCCGCTTCCTGATGCAGCGCCTCCGCCACGCCTTTAGCATTGCCGGTTTGTGACGCATACAAAATGGTTAGTGTATGGTTGGGAGCAGAACTGGCTTGTGGCATAGCATTGGGTGCCGCCGCTTCACCAGCAGGTGTTTGGCTTAACCCCCAAAAATAACCACTGATCCAGGCCAGTTGCTGCGGTGACAACTCCGCCACGGCTTGTTGCAACTGGCCTATCTGCTGATCATTGAGCGGGCTGGTTAACCCGGAGAGATCCTTGAGTAACATGGTGACGACATTCCTTGCTAACATTGCGTGAATGCTAGCGTACCCTCACCAATTAATAACAATAAAGAATAGATGTGAATGTTTTATAACTTTTTGTAAGGTAGGTGCGCAGCGGCGTGTCATTGAGCGGGAACATAATGTTAGTCAGCAATACGAACTTGCTGAAAACCAATCTCAAGCGCATTCAACGTCGCTTGGTCAATATCGGTAAAGCATTGTTCAATCCCTTCAGCATTGGTAAGCGCCATTAAACCACCACCGGTGTGGCGACACTCAACAACCCACCCCTCGCTATCTAACGAAGGCTCAACAACCGCCTCAATCAAAAGCTGCTGACGGTATAAAGCACGTAGCTGTTCGGCTGTCATGATGCTTTGCCCACTGAATTGGATCACTTATTGAGTTTAGTCTCAGATAAGCAAAGCTGCCATGCAGGAGGCTTGATGAGCCGAGGCGATGTTGTCACCGCCTCCGCATTGAGGTGGTCTCTATTAAAAGAAACCCAATGGATCAATGTCGTAGCTAACGAGTAAGTTCTTCGTTTGTTGATAGTGACCCAGCATCATTTTGTGTGTCTCTCGCCCGATCCCTGACTTTTTGTAGCCGCCAAAGGCGGCATGCGCCGGATAAAGGTGATAGCAGTTTGTCCAGACCCGCCCTGCTTCAATCGCACGTCCGACACGATAGGCGCGGTTCATATCACGGGTCCAAAGCCCTGCACCCAACCCGTACTCGGTGTGGTTAGCAATCTCTAAAGCTTCCGCCTCATCTTTAAAGGTGGTCACCCCAATCACCGGCCCAAAGATCTCTTCTTGGAAAACCCGCATATTATTATTGCCCTCCAGTAGGGTCGGCTGCACATAATAGCCGCCGCCCAAATCCTGATGGCTACCGCCAATTAATACCTTCGCCCCCTCTTCTTGCCCGACCTTCAAATAGCTCATGATCTTATCAAACTGTTCGTCTGATGCTTGCGCCCCGACCTGGGTCTCGGTGTCGAGCGGGTTACCCTGTTTTATCGTGCCTGCGCGCTCAATCACGCGTGCGATAAAGTCGTCATAGATACTTTCCTGGATCAGCGCGCGCGACGGACAGGTGCACACTTCGCCTTGGTTGAAAAAGCCAAGCAACAGGCCTTCTACCGCTTTATTGATATATGCTTCTTCTTGCTGCATCACATCTTCAAAATAGATGTTGGGGGATTTACCGCCCAGCTCAACGGTTGAAGGAATGAGGTTTTCTGCCGCGCAACGTAGAATGTGATGACCCACTGGCGTAGAGCCTGTGAACGCCAGTTTGGCAATCCGAGACGACGTCGCAAGCGCTTGGCCCGCCTCTGCGCCATAACCATTGACCACGTTAACCACACCAGCAGGCAGCAGATCGCCAATCAACTCCATCAATAGCAAGATGGTCGTCGGGGTTTGCTCCGCCGGCTTGAGTACCACGCAGTTGCCCGCCGCCAAGGCCGGCGCAAGCTTCCATGACGCCATCAGTAAGGGGAAGTTCCACGGAATGATCTGCCCCACAACACCTAAAGGCTCGTAAATATGATACGCCACCGTGCCTGCATCCAGCTCCGCCGCGGTGCCCTCTTGAGCGCGAATACAACCGGCAAAGTAACGGAAATGATCGGCGCAGAGAGGAATATCCGCCGCCAAGGTTTCACGTACCGCTTTACCGTTTTCCCAGGTTTCCGCCACGGCGAGCATTTCGAGGTTCGCTTCAATCCGATCCGCTATTTTTAACAAAATATTGGCCCGATCAGTGACAGAGGTTTTCCCCCATGCGTCTTTCGCGCGATGCGCCGCATCCAATGCCAGATCCACATCGTCGCTACTTGAGCGCGGCACTTCAGCAAGGGTTTCGCCAGTGCACGGTGACGTATTGGCAAAATACTGCCCTTTCACCGGCGGCACCCATTCACCACCGATAAAGTTTTGATAACGCGACTTAAAGCTAACCACTGACCCATCTGTTCCTGGTTTTGCGTAGATCATACTCTTTCCTTATTCCGTGTTTGAGTAGATGGCGGAGCACGTACTGCTCTCTCCTTGCCGTTATTGCTCAAAAAGCGTGGCAGAGTTTTTATTGGCTGGGTATTAGGCGAAAGTCGCAGTGAGACATGGGCAACAGAAGCGAATAGGCGGAATCTTCAGGTATAAAAAAACCGCGCATGTGCGCGGCTTTTTACTCGTTGCCTTGACGCTCAACCGATTAAAAGTCGAGCTCTGCACCGACAAAGAAGCCAGTCACATCAAGCTCTCCGTCATTATTGTCAAAGTAGTCGAAGTCATGGTCGATCATGCGATAACCGCCTCGCACGTTCAAATCAGCGGCCACTAAACCTAACTGATATTGCAAGCCCGCTTCGGCATCCAAGGTGCTGGTGCCATCAAACTCGCCTTTGCTCACGGTGGCAAATACAAATAAAGGCGTGCCGACTAGACCTACACGTGCATCGGCATAAATGTTCGGTTGCCACTCGTCAAAGCTTTGCCCTTGAAACTTACCGGATTGGAAACGCTGCATATTAATGCCCGCATCGACCGACACGAGATCGTTATCGAGAAACTCGTAATAGGCAACAAAGTCAATTTGGTCAAAATCAACATCAGGGTTATCCACGCTCACCGAGGTTTGGCGGATTTTCGCATTGGGGATCAATGGTAACGGATGCTCAATCGCCGCGTAATAAGAGCCAGCAGTGCTCGCATCATCGGCTTCTACATTATTGACGTCAGCATCCATAAACCAGGCATCCGCCCCTACTTTACCGCCTGCCAAGGTATCTGCCTGAGCGGGCATGGCCAAAAACGCAGTGAGCGCTGCGGCGGCAAGCGTCATTGAAGTGGTTTTCATGAAACTCTCCACATTGTCGATTAAAAAAGGTCGTCACGCGGAGGCGGCAAAGCCATGCCTTGTCGCCGATTGCTTAGAATAATAGCAAGCTTTGTGCCGAGGTGAAGAGAAAAACCCGCAACGGCGTGTGTTTGCTGTGTCGACGCGCAAATTTTGTGCGCTTAACGGCGACGGAATCGTGTCCAGCGCTTTTCGTTGATAATCACTTCAGGCTCACCTTTGCGGCTGCGACGCTGGCGTTTAACAAGCCACACAACCAAGGCGATCACCAAAAGCCATGGTAGTAGCTTAAGCAGCGTACCTATCATCCCGGCCAGCATCATCACGGCAAAGCCGGCCAGCATGGCCAGCACCATGCCCATGATGCTTACGCCTGTCATAAACAATACAACAGCAAAGCCAATCAGAAAGAGTATTTCGATCATTGCGATCTCCTTGTCTTGATAGCGAGACAGACTTTGCAGGTTTCAGGCCAATTTGTCACTCTATATTTTATCATTAATTCAATAGATTACAGCGTTGCCTTCAGGTCTTCATGAAGGTGCGGTTATATTTTAACCAATAATTGGTGCTTTTCACCGGTTCAGGCATCAAGCCATTGCTCAGGGATATGGCTCATTGCGGTGGTCAGTACCTCAACACCCGCGCCCGGCTTGTGCGCATTCTCGCTGATATAGCGGCGCCATTGCCGCGCGCCTGGCATATTTTGGAACAGACCTAACATATGGCGGCTAATATGGTTGAGTTGCGCCCCTTGAGTGAGCTGCTGTTCAATGTATGGGAACATCGCCTCGACTGCTTGGCGACGTGTAATGCGAGGGGTTGTCTTGCCAAATAAACGCTGATCGACCTCGGCCAACATAAACGGGCTCTGATAAGCTTGGCGGCCGACCATCACGCCATCAAGATGCGCTAGGTGCTGTTCCGCTTCCTCAAGGCTTTTCACCCCGCCATTGATGGCAAGTGTGAGGTGCGGAAAATCTTTTTTAAGCTGATAAACACGCGGGTAATCCAGCGGCGGGATCTCCCGATTTTCTTTGGGACTCAGCCCTTTTAGCCACGCCTTACGTGCATGCACGGTAAACATATCACAACCACTCTTTTCACTGACGGTACCCACAAAGTCAGTCAAAAATTCGTAGCTGTCTTGCTCATCAATACCAATGCGGGTTTTCACCGTAATAGGCACATCGGTCACTTCGCGCATGGCAGCCACACACTGCGCCACCAGCTCAGGCTCAGCCATTAAGCACGCCCCAAAACGCCCGTTTTGCACCCGGTCCGACGGGCAACCAACGTTGAGGTTAATTTCATCATAACCACGCTCAGCCGCCAGTTTGGCGCATGTTGCCAAGTCCGCCGGATCCGATCCCCCCAGCTGCAACGCCACCGGATGCTCCTGTTCGTTGTAGGCAAGGTAATCGGCCTTACCATGAATGATCGCGCCTGTGGTGACCATCTCAGTAAACAGCAAAGTGTGTTCTGATAGTAAGCGATGAAAATACCGGCAGTGGCGATCGGTCCAATCCAACATGGGCGCAACAGAGAAACGCTGCATCACCGTTTTTGGCGTCACATCAGGGCTGGCGGCGGTTTTGCTGGGGGTAGTCATGGTCTCGAATCTCTGCAATTACGTTGAACGACGGTCATTTTCGACAGGCGGACGCGGATTATACACATTGCACCGGTAAGATTTAAGCAGAACAGGTGAACGTGAAGGGTTTGAAATAGAAACGGATGAGAATACGAACGCGGCTGTAATGACCTAAAGTGGATGGCGACCCTTGTCTCCTAGCGCTGTTGCGAAATCCGAAAGTATTTCTCTGCCACTAAGTAGCTGATCACCGCCTCTTTTTGTCGGTCGCGAAATTGATTTACCCATTGATGGGCGTTGTTAATAATGGCCTCCGCTTCATGAGGGTGAGTAAGGTAGTAGTCCATCACCTCCTCGAGATTAGAAAAGTCCGCGTTGACCTCAGCATAGTGAACCCCGGGAATTAATCGTCCCTCCATAAACCAGGTTTCATACTCCATTGGTGGTGACACGCAAAGCGAGTTAGATGACATGATCCATTTTAAATTGGTCGCGACATCTTTCCCTTCCACACTCAGAATAAACTTATGCTGTAGCTGCGCTTGCGGTGTCAGCGGGGCTTTTCGATAGGCTTGGTCAGTATCATTCGCGGGGCGTGTATCCCCGACATCAATAGTTGGATGCGTGTAAAAGCGCTGAAGAAGCTGGCGGCGCTTATCATTGAAGCATCGTCCTCGCCATACCATACTGTCCCGCTTTTGCACAAAAGGCACAGGATCATCAATAAATTGAAAATGACGAATAGCATTGAGTTTCAGCAGGACAGCGTTTTGGTTATCACCATGAATCGGGCGACTTTTCACGAACGCAGGGCATGTAGGTACATTGATGACATCCCCACCTATATAGTGCAAAAATAACCCATCTGGAAAACGGCGCATAACTCGTAACATATCGAGAAAATAGGCAGAGCCGCAATCTCGTTTCAGGTTACCGGTTGCGTGTTTAATCAGCGAAGGAGCAAAAGAAAATGGTTGGACCATGCGGTTATAATACGCGACACGATAATCGATATCATTCTGATGTTGGCGATAAAGCTCATCGAAGTCTCTGTCTACTAACTTACGATATAAAAACTTAGGGATAGCGTTTATCGCAATGTTATAACTATAGTATTGAAACTTCTTCACGTTTGATAACTTACCATAAATACCACTTACAGGTTGCCAAATCACAACGACCTTGGCAAGCGAGAGAGCCGAACGAGGTGCTCTCTCGCGACAAGACTTATTCGATGGTGAATTTGCCTTTCATCACAGTCCAGTGGCCTGGGAATGAGCAGAAATAGGTTAAGTCTTTGCCTTGCAAACCTTCGGTTGAGAAGGTGATGGTGGTGCTTTCGCCGCCGCCAATCAGCTTAGTGTGTGCCAATATGCGATCGTCGCCTTGTGGCAGATAGTCGTTATCTGCGCCGGCACCGGCGCCTTTCATGGCGATATCTTGCAGGTTAGACGTTTCCGACAGCACCCAGTTGTGGCCCATAGAGGTCACAGGCATTGAGCCTTGATGCTCCAGCGTTAGCGTAACTTCGCTGCAGCTTGCTGGTACGGACAACGATGACTGGTCGTAGGCCATTTTATCGCCGGTGGTGACAGTTAACTCACACTCATTGGCAGCCGCTTGCGTTGAAACAGACGCGAACGCCATGGCGGCGAGGGCTAACAGTTTTTTCATCGGTACATACTCCTATTATGGATGTAAAGGTATGTTTTTAATGCCTGTGGCACGCTGTCATCATACTGACATGACAGCACAAAACAGTTAGCCGATTCAAAAATCGACTGATTGGTTTTTATTTTTACTTCTATCATTACTGTAGGGTAACTGATCGCGATCAAGTGATATTGGACTACCTATTTACACTTGTGGCAAAGCGCATAGGATGACGATAGGTGGGGTGCGATGTTATACAGCTATGGTAAGATAACTGACTGACTGTTAGCACTTTGAGGCGCTATGACCAACACCACTGGGTTACTGCACCGCGCACAGCAGCTTTGCGAGCAACGCGGCGTGCGATTAACGCCGCAGCGGACGCGCGTTTACGAGATTATCGCCAACTATTCACGTGCGATCAGCGCCTATGAGCTGCTAGACGAGCTGCGTGAAACAGAGCCACAAGCCAAACCACCAACGGTTTATCGTGCGCTAGACTTTCTGTTAGCGCAGGGGTTTGTGCATAAGGTGGAGTCAACCAATAGCTATATCGCTTGTTGTCATCTTGGCCACCAGGGGCACTGCTCCCAACTGCTCATCTGTGATCAATGCGGCACCGTGGAAGAGTGTCACACTGAGGAGCTTTCTGAGGCGTTGCGTGAAAAGGCGCAAACAATGGGGTTTGAGGTCCAACATCACGTGATTGAAACCCATGGTACCTGCGCACAATGCCTAGCTCACTAATACTGAATTGATTAGGACGGACATTCTTTATGGAAGCACAATTCGTCAACCCGTTTCTTACTTCACTGATCAATGTGCTACAGACGATGGCACAGCTGGAAATCCAGCCAGAGAAGCCTCACTTGAAAAAGTCAGAGATCGCCAAAGGGGACGTTTCTGGGTTAATTGGCATGGTCGGCCCACAGACTAAGGGCTCCTTTTCCGTCACCTTTGATGAAGATATGGCGCTTGAAATCATGCAGCGTATGCTTGGAGAGCGGTCAGAGTCGATTGATGAAGAAGTGACGGATATGGTCGGTGAGATCACCAATATGGTGACAGGTGGCGCGAAGCGTATTTTGTCAGAAAAGGGCTTCGAGTTTGAGATGGCCACCCCTGTGGTCGTATCCGGCAAAGGCCATACCATCAATCACAAAAGCGATGGGCCTGTGATCATCATGCCATTTAAGTCCCCGCACGGCACTGCCTTTATTGAGATCTGCTTCGATCACTAAACGGACATACGTCGCAAGCGATCATGCGCTGTGCCAAAGGCGACAGCTCACTAGGTGGCCTCCAATGGTTGGACCCCAAAAATATAAAAACGCCGCGATAACCATCGCGGCGTTTGACTTTCTCAATCACGGTTACGCTCAGTTTAGGCTTGGCGCCACTGTTTAAACGCGTTGATCAGGCCATTGGTTGAGCTATCGTGGCTTTCGACCTGCTGCGCATCACCGAGCTCAGGCAGAATGTTACTCGCCAGCTGTTTACCGAGCTCAACGCCCCACTGATCAAAGCTGAAGATATTCCAAATCACTCCTTGGGTGAAAATCTTGTGCTCATACATGGCAATCAGCGCGCCGAGTGTATAAGGGGTAATTTTCTCCACCAAAATCGAGTTGGTTGGACGGTTGCCTTCAAACACTTTAAATGGCGCAATCGCAGCCACGTCTTCGGCTGATTTGCCCGCTTGCGTCAACTCAGCTTCGACTTGCTCACGGCTCTTACCAAAGGCTAGCGCTTCCGTCTGGGCGAAGAAGTTCGCCATCAATTTGGCGTGATGATCGCCAATCGCATTATGACTGTGCACAGGAGCAATGAAGTCGCATGGGATCAACTTGGTGCCTTGGTGGATCAGCTGGTAGAAAGCGTGCTGACCATTCGTGCCTGGCTCGCCCCAGATGATAGGCCCTGTTTGGTAGTCAACCGGGCGACCATTGCGGTCGACATACTTACCGTTTGATTCCATATTGCCTTGCTGGAAGTAAGCCGCAAAACGGTGCATGTATTGGTCATACGGTAAAATAGCTTCTGATTCCGCCCCGTGAAAGTTGTTGTACCAAAGACCAATCAGTGCCAACAAAACCGGCATGTTCTGTGCCATCGGCGCGGTTTTGAAGTGATTGTCCATTTGGTGCGCACCATCAAGCAGCGCGACAAAGTTGTCGTAACCTACACCCAAGCAGATAGATAGACCAATCGCCGACCACAGTGAGTAGCGGCCGCCAACCCAATCCCAGAACTCGAACATGTTGGCGGTATCAATACCAAAATTTGCCACGGCATCGGCATTGGTTGATAGCGCGGCAAAATGCTTCGCCACCTGGGTCTCATCCCCTGCTGCATTCATAAACCAGTCACGCGCCGTGTGTGCGTTGGTCATGGTTTCTTGGGTGGTAAAAGTTTTTGACGCCACCAAGAACAAGGTGGTTTCCGGGTTAAGATCTTTTAACGTCTCAGCCATATGGGTGCCATCGACATTAGAGACAAAGTGCAGGTTAAGGTGATTCTTATACGGCGCCAACGCTTCAGTGACCATATAAGGACCCAAGTCTGATCCGCCGATACCAATATTCACCACATCGGTGATCGCTTTACCAGTGTAACCTTTCCATTCGCCACTGATCACGCGCTCGGAAAAAGACTGCATCTGCGTCAGTACCGCATTAACCTTAGGCATCACATCTTCGCCGTCAACCATCACAGGCGTGTTGCTACGATTACGTAGTGCTGTGTGGAGAACCGCGCGATCTTCTGTACGGTTGATTTTCTCACCGCTAAACATTGACTCAATCGCTTCAGCGACCCCGGTTTCGTCGGCGAGTGCCAATAACTTGGTCAGCGTTTCTTCGCTGATCAAGTTTTTGGAATAATCCAACAGAATGCTGTCTTCGAATTGCGTTGAGAAGTGGGCAAATCGCTCTGGGTTATCAGCAAACAGATCAGCCAGTGTGTAGTCCTGCGCTTCTTCAAAATGGGCGGTCAGTGATTGCCACGCCACGGTCTGAGTGGGATTCGTTGTCTTTAGCATCATGTCATCCAAATCGCGTTGTGAGTGCTGCTGTGGGTATCACAGCAGGCAAGGATCCTGTATAACGTCAGCACCACCACGCTGTACGCAGCGGTCATTGGTGTAATATTACATAATCATGGCTCGATTCTCACATCTAATCGCTGTGAGTAGGTTGCGATCAATCATAGAATAGTTGGATCGCCTGTGAGCCAACAGCATACGATAAAGATCACAACAAGGATTGCTTATGTGGTATCAAACTGAGGTTCGTCTGCGTGCTCTGCCGCGCGGGTTTCACCTGATCACCGACGAGATCGTGCACGCGCTCCCCATGTTGGGCGACATGGATGTAGGTATGGTGCAAGTGTTTATCAAGCACACCTCGGCGAGCTTAACCCTCAATGAAAACGCCGACCCGACCGTGCGCCAAGATATGGAGACGCACTTTAATCACTCAGTGCCTGAGCGTGCGCCTTATTATCGCCACACCTACGAAGGGGACGATGACATGCCAGCGCATATCAAAGCGTCATTGTTAGGCGCAAGCGTCACGGTGCCCATCAGCCAAGGTCGGCTGAATTTAGGCACGTGGCAAGGGATTTATCTAGGCGAGCATCGCGATGAGGGCGGCATGCGTACCTTGGTAGTGACCCTGCAAGGCGCACCACAAGCCAACGTCTAGTCTCGCTGGCCAGCATGCGTTTAGATAAGGGGGCAGGGCCTAACCCGCCGCCCGCCGCTCAGAGGTGGTGGTCAGGTATTGGCGCGGCACTCGGCCGGTCACTTGGCACACGAGCTCATAGCCGATGGTATCGACCAAGCGGGCAATGCGCTCGACGGGAAGCTCAGGCCCCCATAACACCGCCTCATCCCCCACTTTGTCAGCGGCATCTGGCCCTAAATCGACCGTGATCATATCCATCGATACCCGCCCAGCGAGTGGTACTTCGCGGCCATTCAACCAAACAGGGGTGCCATCGGGCGCCAGTCGTGGGTAGCCATCACCATAACCGATGGCTATCACACCAATCAGCGTATCGCGCTCGCTACGCCAGCGCGCGCCATATCCTACCGGCTCACCGGCTTTTAGCTTGCGAACGGCCATCACCCTTGAGGTTAAGCGCATCGCCGGTTTCAAGCCCAGCTGTTCACCCGTCAGTTCAATCCGCGACGAAATACCATATAGGCAAATGCCAGGGCGCACCCAATCAAAGTGACTTTGCGGCCAAAACAAGGTTCCCGACGACGCCGCCAGTGAGCGTTCACCGGGCAGTCCTTCTGTCACCTGTGTGAAGGTGTCTATTTGCGCTTGCGTAATGGGATTATCCATCTCGTCGGCGCAACCGAAATGACTGAGAAAGCCAATTTGCGGCGCCACATTGTCACACGCTTTCAAGGCAGAGAGTGCGTCTGGCACTTGCTCAGGCTCAAAGCCTAAGCGATGCATCCCAGAGTCGACCTTTAACCACACGGGTAACGGCTCACTCAGTGCCGCGTTAGTCAGCATGGTGACTTGCTCATCACAGTGCACCGTGGCGGTCAGTTGGTGTTCAACCAATAGCGGCAGCTCGTCGGCTTCATAAAAACCTTCCAACAAAACAATAGGCAAGCATATACCGGCCTGCCGTAACGTCAGTGCTTCTTCAATCCGTGCCACCCCAAAAGCATCGCTATAAGGCGCAAGTGTGGAGGCCACTGAGACCAAACCATGGCCGTAACCATCCGATTTAACCACTGTCATCACTTTGCTATTGGGCGCTTGGCGACGCATCACCTGGATGTTGTGTATCATCGCCTCCGGATCGATAACGGCTTTGGCCGCATTCGTCATGATAAAAGGATTACTCGTCATCAAACGCCGGCCCTGCATAATTATCAAATCGCGAATACTGCCCTTGGAAAGTCAGTCGTACTGAGCCAATCGGGCCGTTACGCTGTTTACCAATCAGGATTTCTGCAATCCCTTTCATCGCACTTTCCGGGTTATAGACTTCGTCGCGGTAAATAAACATGATCAAGTCAGCATCCTGCTCAATGGCACCCGATTCACGCAAATCCGAGTTAACCGGGCGTTTGTCGGCCCGTTGCTCCAACGAACGGTTAAGCTGTGATAGCGCCACCACAGGCACATTCAGCTCTTTCGCGAGCGCTTTGAGGGAGCGGGAGATCTCGGCAATCTCAAGAGTTCGATTCTCTTGCAAGCCAGGAACACGCATTAGCTGCAGATAGTCGACCATGATCATGCTCACCCCACCATGCTCACGGGCAACACGGCGCGCGCGTGAACGCACATCCGTCGGCGTCAGGCCGGAGCTGTCATCGATGTACATGTTCTTTTTCTGCATTAAGATCCCCATCGATGACGAGATACGCGCCCAGTCTTCATCATCAAGCTGACCGGTACGGATCTTGGTTTGGTCAACCCGTGAGAGCGAGGCCAACATACGCATCATCAGCTGTTCAGCTGGCATCTCGAGCGAGAAAATGAGTACCGGCTTTTCTTGATCCATCGCCGCGTTTTCACACAGGTTCATCGCAAAGGTGGTTTTACCCATTGAAGGACGAGCCGCCACGATCACAAGATCAGAAGGCTGCAGACCTGCCGTTTTCTTGTTCAGATCAGTAAAGCCGGTCGATACGCCCGTGACTCCATCTTGTGGGGTTTTGAAAAGCTCTTCGATACGCTCAAGGGTTTTACTGAGCACCGAGTCGATATGTTGCGGCCCTTCGGTCTCACTGGTTCGTGACTCAGCAATCGCAAACACCTTGCTCTCCGCCATATCGAGCAGATCTTCTGACGTGCGCCCTTGGGTGTCATAGCCGGCATCCGCAATTTCATTGGCTACCCCGATCAGGTTACGAACCATGGCTCGTTCGCGGACAATATCCGCATAAGCGACAATATTCGCCGCACTTGGCGTATTTTTAGCCAACTCAGCCAGATAGGCAAAACCGCCCACATCATCCAAATGACCGGTTTTTTCTAGGTGTTCAGATAAGGTGATTAAGTCAAGCGGCTTGCCTTCATCAAGCAAAGACTTGGTGGACTCATAAATCAATCGGTGCGGACGACTATAAAAGTCATGGCCGACCACTTTTTCCGCAACCGCGTCCCAACGTTCGTTATCCAACATCAAACCACCCAACACAGACTGCTCGGCTTCGATAGAGTGTGGGGGCACTTTGAGGTTAGCGACTTGCTGATCTTTTGCGGGTTTACGATTGTCTGCCATAAAAACTCACCTATTGCTACTGGGGGTCATTATACCCGCTGTCCTCGCAGGACGCTGCCCCATGCAGCATTTTTTTCCAAACGCTGAATAAGTCCCCGAGATTTTAACTTAAATTTGACCGCCTAGGAGGCCAGGACACCTAGGATAAGGCGCGATATTGTCAACAGGTGATTCACGATGAAAGTGCCGTCCCTCTTCCTTGTGATGTCCACATTATATATCCCTTTTAGCCACGCCACGGAGACCACGTCATCCCCTTGGCAAAGTGATTTGTCGTTAGGACTGCAACAGTTAAGCGGCAATGCCGATTCACAAACAGTCAACGGGGAAGTGAATGGTCAATATGATGGCGAACAAACACGTTATCAAGCCAGCGCGAGCGTGCTACAAGTGGAAAAAGATGGCGAGGAAGATAAACGTAAAACAGAATTAGAAGCCCAAGCAAACCGTGGTATTAGCGCGCGCAGCTATGTCTTACTAAACGCTACCTATGTCGCTGACCGCTACGGTCCCTATTACGATGACTTTATGTTAGCCACAGGGCTTGGCCACCAATGGTGGCAAAGTGACACCTTCCAACTCAGCACGGAAGTGGGGCCAGGGTATCGCTACCAGCGTCCCAATCTTGATGAAATCGACGATGACGATCTCATCATGCCTTACTCGGTTCGCGAGCCGGTGATTCGTGCACAGGCTAAAGGAGAGTGGCAACTGGTCGACAGTGTCAGCTTAGAGGGGAGAAGCATTGTAATCTCGGGCGCCAGTAATACCAGCGTGGAAGGTGCCGTCACTCTGGCTTCTACCATTACCGAAAAGCTTTCGATAAAAATAACCAGCAAACACAACTATATGACGGATGTGCCTCCAGGATTGAAGCACCACGACAGCGTGCTAACCGTCGGCCTTCGCTATCAGTGGCTATAAAAAAACCAGCCCGAGGGCTGGCTTTTTATCAACGTTTTGATGCGCGATTACGCAGCAACAACGTTTACTTTTACGGTTGCGAACACGTCATAGTGCAGCTGTACGCTGATTTCGTACTCACCAGTGTGACGCAATGCGCCCTCTGGTAGACGCACTTCGTTTTTCGCAATTTCAACGCCTGCTGCAGTCACAGCATCAGCGATGTCACGGGTACCGATAGAACCAAATAGTTTACCTTCATCACCCGCTTTAGACGCGATTTCAACGGCTTCTAGTGCTTCAACTTTTTCTGCACGCGCTTGAGCGGCTGCCAGTTGCTCAGCAACTTTCGCTTCTAGCTCAGCACGACGTGCTTCAAAGTGTTCGATGTTGGCTTTGGTTGCCATAACTGCTTTACCCTGAGGGATAAGGAAGTTACGCGCATAACCAGATTTAACAGTTACCTGATCACCTAGGCCACCCAGGTTACCGATTTTATCAAGTAGAATAACTTGCATTCTTCAATCCTCTCTAACTTGGACAGTTCCGATTACTGATGCTTGTCAGTGTACGGCAGCAGGGCCAGGTAACGAGCGCGCTTGATAGCACGAGCCAGTTGACGCTGATACTTAGCACGAGTACCAGTGATACGGCTAGGTACGATTTTACCTGATTCGGTAATGTAATTTTTTAGAGTCGCTACATCTTTGTAGTCGATCTCTGTAACGCCTTCTGCAGTGAAACGGCAGAATTTACGACGACGGAAGAAACGTGCCATGGGCTTATCTCCTGATCTAAATGTCTATGATGTTGTCGGCATGCAATACCCATTTACCCTCGCCTTGTCGGCTGGTTTGGTAGGCGAGAAACCCGCTTACCTTGATATGGCTGCCTAAAACTAAATTTTGCGTTTGTTGTGTTGACACTTGCCCACTGGCTACCACAGATAAGCGACAAAACACTTGTCGAGGTAGGTCAGCTTCAACCTGCGTGGAACGGTGCTCTAACACAAAGTGACAGTGCGGAATTCCTGCAGGACTTTGGCGACGGACCGGACCTTTACTGATAACACCAGCAAGCTCCAACCGATTGGTCATCACAGCAATTACTCAGCTGCGTTTTCGCCTTCAGCTTGCGCTTCAGCTTTTGCTTCTGGTTTCGCTTCTGGGCGCTCTTCACGCTTAGCGGTACGCTCTTCTTTAGCCTTCATCATGACAGATGGCTCAGTGATAGCGTCTTTGGTACGCATGATCATGTTACGGATCACCGCGTCGTTGAAGCGGAACATGCTTTCCAGCTCGTCAATCACAGCCTGCTCAGCTTCTACGTTCATCAGAACATAGTGTGCTTTGTGCAGCTTGTTGATTGGGTAAGCCAGTTGACGACGGCCCCAGTCTTCTAGACGGTGGATTTGACCGCCTGCATCTTTGATAGACGCAGTGTAACGCTCGATCATGCCAGCAACTTGCTCGCTTTGATCAGGGTGCACCATGAATACGATTTCGTAATGACGCATTGAGTTGCTCCTTACGGATTAATCAGCTTCCACAATTGGCTCGGTCGTCCAGCGGAAGCAAGGAACGAAAAGTAAAAGACCGAGAATCAGGCGCGAGATAGTACAGAATTGCAGCGGCATAAGCAAACAGATTTTCTCTTTATCCGCTTTTCTTTCTGTCACCGTGTCACCACAACGTCAAAAGGCCCTCGCTGCGTTACTTATCGGAACACGCGCCTTATCCTCCCCCTTTACAACATAGAATGTGCGCACCACTTAATTCGCTCAAAACAACAACCTACTGATAACATTCTCCGTGACATAGACCGAAAAAGCATGACAAATCGCAAAAAAATCAAGAAATCAAGCCTGCAAACTGTCAAGTTTGTTTAATTTTCAACCGACATCACGCTATTGATGCACTTCTTTTTTATCGATAATTAATTTCTGAACCCGCGCTCAAATTATTACACCTTCGCCTCCATTTCTTGGCATTCATTGCCCAATATAACCACTTTGTTGCCTAGACTTGACCTGAAAGTCGGTTTTTTAGTGCAAAAAGCGTAGGGAAGGACGCATCAATCGCTAACTGTATTGATGAAATTCGCTTCAAAAATTTTGGGAGCAAAATATGAAACTGATGACGCCATCACGTGCCGTCGCGCTAGGTTTGGCGGGGCTCGCGTTAACTAGCCCCAGCGTGCATGCTGCGGTTGATTGCCAGCCTCTGCCCGATTGGCAGAATGGCAATACCTACACCAAAGGGGATCAAGTCAAAGCGGACAATACCGCCTATGAGGCAAGGTGGTGGACGCAAGCCGATCCTGCCACTCAGTCTGGCGAGTGGAAAGCATGGAAAATCCTCGGCCAGTGCGCGGGCAGCGTTAACCAAGCCCCTACCGCAACCTTAACCGTGTCACCGTCTGGACCCGTTGAGGTTGGCGACACACTCACCTTCACCCTCGCCGGGGCCGATACGGATGGCACAGTGACCTCATTCGTACTCTCACAAGGCGACACTGTCTTATATGAAGGTGCAGAAGCGACCACCATTGACTGGCAAGCCGAACAAACGGGGCGCTTTACGTTTAGTCTCACCGTGACCGACGACAAAGGCGCGACCGATACCCAAACATTGCAACAGGTGGTGGGTGATGACCAAACCGGCGGCGATGAGTATGCCTGTCGTCCGGCTGGTTTATACACCACCCCCGATGTCGACGTGCCGTATTGCTCGGTGTATGACGAGAACGGCCTTGAATACATGGGCGCTGATCACCCTCGCCGTGTTATCGGCTATTTCACCAGCTGGCGAAACGGTGCCAACGGCCAGCCCGCTTATTTAGTCAGCGATATTCCTTGGGACAAGATCACCCACATTAACTACGCCTTTGCTCACGTCAATGCGGACAACCAATTGTCTATCGGCGATCCCAATGCCCCCGATAATCCAGCAACCCAAATGACCTGGCCGGGCGTGGCCGGCGCAGAGATGGATCCAACCCTGCCGTACAAAGGCCACTTTAACTTGCTCAACAAGTATAAAAAGCAGCACCCCGACGTGAAAACGCTGATCTCCGTGGGTGGCTGGGCCGAAACTGGGGGCTACTTCGGTGAAAACGGCGAGCGTATCGACAGTGGCGGTTTCTACACCATGACCACCAATGCCGATGGCAGTGTCAACCAAGCAGGCATCAGGGCTTTCACCGACAGTGCCGTCGCCTTCTTGCGCCAGTATGGCTTTGATGGTCTAGACATTGATTATGAATACCCATCGTCAATGAAAGACTCGGGGCATCCGGACGATTTCGAGTACTCTAACCCACGTCGGGCGCACTTGAATAAATCCTACCAAGTGCTGATGAAATCGCTACGTGAAGCGCTCGATAGAGCCAGTGCACAAGATGGCAAGCACTATATGCTGACCATCGCCGCTCCGTCATCGGGTTACTTATTGCGCGGGATGGAAACCTTCCAAACCACCCAATACTTAGATTACGTCAACATCATGAGCTATGACCTACATGGGGCATGGAATGATCATGTTGGCCATCAAGCGCCGCTGTACGACACCGGCGAAGACTCGGAGCTTAAACAGTGGAATGTTTACCAAACCCCTGAGTTCGAGGGAATTGGTTATCTAAATACCGACTGGGCAGCAACCTATTTTATGGGCGGTATGTCTCCCGGCCGTATCAATATCGGTATCCCGTATTACACCCGCGGCTTTAAAGACGTACAAGGCGGCGATAAAGGCCTTTGGGGACGCGCGCCACTGCCAAACCAAAGTGAGTGCCCAGCCGGCACCGGTGTCGGTGAGAAAAACAAATGCGGCAACGGTGCAATCGGCATTGATAACCTTTGGCATGATGTGGACGAGCTCGGCAACGAAGTGCCTGCTGGCTCCAACCCATTGTGGCATGTGAAAAACCTGCTCGACGGCAAACTACCGGCCTACGCCGCGGAGTACGGACTCGATCCTGAGCAAGATCCTAGCGACCGTCTCACCGGTAACTATCAACGTTATTACGATGACATCGCCAAAGCGCCGTGGGTTTGGAACGAAGAAAAACGCGTATTCCTATCGATGGAAGATGAAACCTCGATGGCCGAAAAGGTCGACTACGTGATCAATAAAGGTCTAGGCGGGGTGATGTTCTGGGAGCTGGCGGGGGATTATCGCTATGATGATCAGCGTCAAGCCTACTTTATGGGCGATACCCTGACTTCGCTGGCGTACCAAACCTTTAAGCAAGCTGGCAGCGACTACTCACTGCAACGTGGCGATGCCAACTTCCAAGTGCCAAGCGAGCAAGTGGATGTCACCTTTGACGCGCTGAACTTCCCAGTGGGCGATGACAACTATCCTATTCGCCCCACGTTCCGCTTTACCAACCACTCGGATCTGGACTTATCGGGCGCCACCATCAGCTTTGATGTGCCCGTGTCTACCTCGGCCATTTTTAAATCTGACTGGAACGCTCAGAAAAAGCTACGCATGGAAGTGGTCCGTGATAGCAGCAACGCCAGTGGCAACAACATCGGCGGGTTTGATGCTACGCACCATCGCTTTGCCATCACCCTGATTAACGAATGGGGCGGCATTGAGCAAAGCTTTAAGCCCGGTGAAACCTTGGATGCTCAGGTGATGTACTACATGCCGATCACCAACCCGACCAATATCACCATCGAAAAAGATGGCCAGCGCTATGCGGTGAAGCAGGAGTATCCAAGCCTTCCGCCTGCGCTACCCGGTAGCACCAGCCAAAGTGGCGGAGAGTCTCAGTGTCCCGGCGTCGATGTTGCCAGCCTGAGTACCTATCCCAACTGGCCTAACGGGGGCAACCATGCCAGCGGTGGCGACCAACTTATCTACCAAGATGCGGTATGGGAAGCCAAGTGGTGGACCCAAGCGGCACCCGGTGGTCAAGCTTGGCGCCAAATCTGCAGCCTCTAATCCATTTCTGGTCTTGAATGCGGGGGCTGCGTGCCCCCGTTAAGGAGTCGTTATGTTCAAGTCTTCGTTCACACAGTTTTCCTGCCGTACCGCCGTGGCCCTTGCGCTGGTCGCAAGCAGTTCACAGGTGATGGCACATGGCTATTTAGACAGCCCCAAAGCACGCCAAGCGATTTGCCATGAGCAAGGGGGCTATTGGTGGCCTTCAGATGGGTCACGTATTCCCAATGCTGCCTGTCGCGCTGCGTTCTTAGAGTCGGGGCACTACCCGTTTGTGCAACACCACGAATCAGCGCAATTGGTGGCGGATTACCGCAATATGGATGCGGTGAAAGCGGCCGTGACCGATGGCAACTTATGTGGTGCCGGAGATCCCAATAAAGCCGGGATCAGTTTGCCCTCACCGGATTGGCAACGGACCGAAGTCACCCCAGATGGCAATGGCCAAATTGACGTACGTTTTCGCGCCACCACACCGCACAACCCAAGCTATTGGGAAATTTATCTCACCAAGCCAGACTACAACGGCGCGACCGATGCGCTGACGTGGGATGATCTCGAGAAGATCGACACCTTTGGCGATCTGCCCATTGTGATCGGCGATAACGGAAACCGTTATTACGAGATGACCGTGACCCTGCCCGCCGATCGTCAAGGTGACGCCATTCTCTATAGCCGTTGGCAACGCATTGATCCGGCCGGTGAAGGCTTCTACAACTGTGCCGACATCACTATCACCCCCAGTCAGACAGCGCCAGCCCAATGGCACGAGCTGGGCTACTTTGTCCCACATCCACAAATGGCAGCTTTGGGCGATCGCGTACGTGCCCGCTTGCACAACCGCCAAGGCCAAGAAGTAGTAGATGTCACACTCACATTGACGGACCAAAATGTGGCGAATTGGCCACACGCGCTGGCCAGCCTTATCGAACAACAGGCTAACGAGCCCTTACGTATCGGGGTGATGCGCCACGGTGAGATCCAGTTTAATGCCGATGACGTGGTGCAAAATCAAGTCTTTAGCCACCACGATAGCTATAGCTTCAACCTGTCGGTGATCCCGGCTACCGACGAACCCACCAGCAACCTGCCCGCGTGGAGCGCTTCTGAGGTCTATGTGGCCAAGGATCGCGTGCGCTACGGCGACAACATCTACCAAGCAAAATGGTGGACACGAAACGAGCAACCCGGCGCTGCCCTTGTTTGGCAACGCGTGACACAATAAGGAGCAAACATGAAGCCAATGACCCTACTCTCTCTGGCGATTGCTGGGGCGCTGGGTGCCAGCCACGCCGTGGCGGCCCCCTCAACCCCAAGCTTGGACTGGAAGCCACAAAACTATTCTTTTGTTGAAGTCGACGAATATGGCCGCGGATCGTACAAAGATCTGGTACAACGCGTGGACGAAGTCCAAATTGAAATTAAATGGAATGCCTGGTCCGGTGATGGTGGTGATAGCTACAAGGTGTACTTTGACGATCAGGTCGTCAATCAAGGCACCTTACCGGCAGGAACCAAATCTGGCATTGTCACTTTTCCCTATGACAAAGGAGGCCGCCACCAGCTTAAACTCGCCTTGTGTGAAGGCGGCGTGGATGGCCAGTGTGCGACCAGTGCCGCCAAACCCATCGTGATCGCAGACACCGACGGTGTGCACCTTGACCCACTGCCGATGAATGTCGACCCGAACAACAATGACTACCCCAAACAGCCTGATACCGTGGTGGGGGCATACTTTGTCGAATGGGGCATTTATGGTCGTAACTTCGATGTCAGTCAGGTGCCCGCGGGAAATCTCACCCACATCTTATATGGCTTTATCCCCATTTGTGGCCCCAATGAGTCATTGGGCGACATCGAAAATGGCAACAGCTTGCGCGCACTAGAGCTCGCCTGCCAAGGCTCAAAAGACTACGAAGTGGTGATCCATGACCCTTGGGCGGCGATTCAGAAAAAACTGCCCGGCACACCAGCTAAAGATCCGATTGGTGGCACTTATGCGCAAATGATGGCGCTCAAGCAGCGCTACCCGGATCTGAAAATCCTCCCATCTGTGGGCGGCTGGACCCTGTCAGACCCCTTCTATGATTTCACCGACAAAGCCAACCGTGACGTCTTTGTTGCCTCGATGAAAGAGTTCCTACAAACCTGGAAGTTCTATGATGGGGTCGACATTGACTGGGAGTACCCAGGCGGTGGCGGTGCCAATCCAGATTTAGGCAATCCAGATAAAGACAGCCAAGCCTACGCGGCCTTAATGCGTGAGCTGCGCGCGATGTTGGATGAGCTCGAGGCCGACACGGGCCGTGAGTACCAACTCACCTCGGCCGTCGGTGCCGGTTATGACAAAGTGGCCAACGTCGATTACAGCGCCAGCGCGCCGTACATGGATTATATCTTTGCCATGACCTACGACTTTTTCGGCGCATGGAACAATGTCACCGGTCACCAAACCGCCATTTACTGCGGCAGCCACATGAGTGCGGGTGAATGTGATGGTACTGGCGTCGATGATAACGGCGAGCCTCGTAAAGGCCCTGCCTACACGCTCGATAATGGTGTGCAATTACTGCTAGAAAGCGGCGTACCACCGGAAAAAATGGTGATTGGTACCGCGATGTACGGCCGTGGCTGGGAAGGCGTTTTCCCTGCCAATGCGACCGATCCTAGCAACCCGATGACCGCACCCGGTAACGGCCCGATCAAAGGCAGCACCGCAGACGGTATTTGGGAAGCCGGTGTGATTGACTACAAAGGCATCGTCAAATCCATGCTCGGCAGCGCGGGGAACGGTATCAATGGCTTCCAACCCGGTTATGATGAGCAAGCCGAAGCGGCTTATGTTTGGAACCCAGACAACGGTAAGCTCGTCACTTATGACAACCCACGCTCGGTCAAAGCCAAAGGCCAGTATGTGCGCAATCACAACTTCGCCGGTTTGTTTGCTTGGGAAATCGATGCCGACAATGGCGATATCCTCAATGCGATGCACGAGGGATTAGCACAGGATGGTCAACCACCCGCCAATAATGCTCCTACCGTCACCCTTGCGCAGCAAAGCTATACGCTGGCGCCCGGAGCGTCGTTAACCATTGCCGCCAATGGGCGTGATCGGGATGGCGATGCCCTGACCTATCGCTGGCAAGGCGATACAGCGTTGACCCTGACTAATAGCGACACGGATTCGGTCACTGTGACCGCCCCCGATGTGAGCACCAGCACCGACTATTCCCTGTCGGTGACGGTATCGGACGGCCAAGCCAATGCCGAGGCCAGCGCCATCATTAAGGTGGTGGTACCGGGTGAAAACCAAGCCCCTACTGTGGCACCTATCGCCCCTGTTAGCCTGAAAAGCGGTGAGCAAACCCGCGTGACGATTGAGGCAAACGACCCAGATGGCGATACACTCAGCTACACCTACCGTGCATCTGGCGATCTGGCCGTTTCTGGCACCGGTGATCAGGTCACGCTGACCGCGCCCACCGTGACGGAGAATCGCGACTATGTGGTCACGGTCGAGGTCAGCGATGGCGACAAAACCACGCAAGCGCAATTCACAGTAACCGTGACGCCGGCCAGTGGCTTGCCAGCGTGGGATGAAAACACCGTGTACGTCGGCGGCGATCGTGTTCTATATCAAGGGGTTGAGTATCGCGCCAAGTGGTGGACCAAAGGCCAGCGCCCAGACCAAGGCGCCCCATGGGAACGCGTCGGGGATAGCCAAGCCAACCAAAGCAGTGAATGGCAAGCGACCGTCGCTTATTCCGGCGGCGCTGAAGTTGAATATAACAACCAACGCTACCAAGCCAAGTGGTGGACGCAAGGCGACAAGCCGGGCAGCGCCGCAGTCTGGCAACTACTGTAACGAGCTGCTCTTCCTCCCAAATAAAAAACGCCCCAAGCTGGGGCGTTTTTCTTCAACGTTGAGCAAGAGGCGCTGTGCTTAACGACGCTGACGCACCGCTTCATACAAGCAAACGCCGGTCGCCACGGACACATTCAAGCTCGACACACTGCCCGCCATTGGGATCCGGATCAGCTCATCACAGGTTTCACGGGTCAAACGGCGCATACCATCTCCTTCTGCGCCCATCACTAAGGCGAGCGGCCCCACCAATTTGGTGTCGTAAACATCATGATCGGCTTCACCCGCGGTGCCCACAAACCACACGCCCTGCTCTTTGAGCGCACGCATGGTTCGCGCTAAGTTGGTGACGCGCACCAAAGGCACCACTTCAGCGGCGCCACAGGCCACTTTTCGCGCCGTGGCATTAAGCTGAGCGGACTTGTCTTTCGGGACAATCACCGCACTGACTCCCGCCGCATCCGCGGTACGTAAGCACGCCCCCAAGTTGTGGGGGTCGGTGACACCATCAAGTACCAGCAACAAGGGGTTCTCGGTATTGGTGAGAATCGCCTCCAAGTCATTTTCGTTGTACTGACGGCCCGCTTTGACACGTGCCACTATCCCTTGGTGCGACGCACCTTGGGTTTTGTCGTCTAAGGCCTTGCGACCCACTTGTTGGATGCTGACCCCCAACATCGCAATCTCATTTAGCACAGGTACCAGACGTTCATCCTGGCGCCCTTTTAACACCATCACTTCGATAAAGCGGGAAGGGTCGGTCGCTAAAATCGCTTTAACGGCATGAATACCGTAAATTACTTCATTACTCATGGTTTACTTCTTTTTCTGACCCGCTTTGGCTTTTTGTTTCTTCGCCTTTTTCTTACGCGCTTTTTCCGCAGGCGATTTCACTTTACGCTTTTTGCCGTTTTTATCTGCAGGCGCCTTGTCTTCTTCAACACTTGGCACCGCACCACGTTTAAGCTGTTGGCGAACCGAGGTTCGCTCACGACGGGCTTGCGGGTCTTTATTCGACTCCGCTCGGCCTTTTTTACGTTTGTCACGAGCCGTTTTACCCGGGCGACGAGCTTTGCGCTCAGAGCCTACCAGCTCAAAGTCGATTTGTCGCTCATCCAAGTTCACCGCCAAGACTTTCACGGTTACCTGATCGCCGAGTCGGAACACACGGCCAGACCCTTCGCCCACCAAGCGTTGCCCTACCATATCAAAGCGATAGTAATCATTATCGAGGTTGGAAATATGGACTAAACCATCGATATGTAGCTCATTAAGGCGAACAAAGAAGCCAAAACCAGTGACATTAGCAATCACGCCTTCCAGCTCATCGCCAACGTGATCTTGCATGTACTCACATTTGAGCCAGTCCGATACATCTCGGGTGGCATCATCGGCACGTCGCTCTGTTTTCGAGCATTGCTCACCCAGCACATCCATATCATCAAACGAGTAGTGATAGCCGCCAGTGGGTGTCCAACGGTCTTGGTTTTTACCCGCTTGCTTGGCAATCAAGTATTTGAGTGCACGGTGCAACAGCAAATCCGGATAACGACGGATGGGCGAGGTAAAGTGCGCGTATTGCTTGAGCGCCAAACCAAAGTGGCCTTGGTTATCCGCTTGATACACCGCTTGCTTCATCGAGCGGAGCAGCATGGTTTGAATCAGTTCACTGTCAGCACGACCATGCACCACATGCATCAGCGCCGCGTAATCTTTCGGCGTCGGCTCGAGGCCACCGCTGAGACTCAAGCCTAACTCGCCTAAAAAGTCTTTAAAGCCGCTGAGGCGCTCTTCGCCGGGCGCTTCGTGGACACGATAAAGCGCCGGCTCTTTGTGTTTTTCCACAAAACGGGCAGACGCGACGTTGGCCAAGATCATACACTCTTCGATGATCTTGTGTGCATCATTACGCTCCACCGGCACAATGCGGTCGATTTTACGTTGTGCGTTGAAAATAAACTGGGTTTCCACCGTCTCGAATTCAATCGCCCCGCGTTGCTGACGTGCATCGCTCAGCACCTTATACATATCGTGTAAGGTTTCTAAGTGCGGGACCAGAGAACGGTAGCGCTCTCGCAGCTCCTCGTCGCCTTCCAAGATATGGGACACCTTGGTATAGGTCAGACGCGCGTGGGAGTTCATCACCGCTTCGTAATGTTTGTAACCAGATAACGCCCCTGATTCTGAAATCGTCATCTCACACACCATACACAGGCGGTCGACTTGCGGATTCAGCGAGCATAAGCCATTAGAAAGCACTTCCGGCAACATCGGCACGACTTGGTTAGGGAAATACACCGAGTTGCCGCGGTTTTGCGCTTCTTTATCCAGCGCCGAGTCAGGACGCACATAGTAACTGACATCGGCAATCGCCACCCACAAGCGCCAGCCGCCAGAGCGTTTACGCTCACAATACACCGCATCATCAAAGTCGCGGGCATCTTCACCATCGATGGTCACCAGTGGTAAATCACGCAGATCGACACGCCCCTCTTTGGCTTTTTCTGGCACCTCTTCACTCAAGTTTTTGACTTGCTTGAGCACAGCATCCGGCCATTGATGGGGAATATCATGGGTGCGCAGTGCAATCTCGATTTCCATGCCCGGCGCCATGTTCTCGCCCAGCACTTCGACAATCTTACCGACAGGATTGGTTTGGCGGGTTGGCCGCTGCATGATCTCGACCACCACCACATTGCCCATACGCGCACCTTGGGTTTGTTCTTTGTCGATCACAATATCTTGACCAAGACGGCTATCATCGGGCACCATAAAGCCCATACCGTCTTCCACAAAGTAACGGCCTACAATCTGGCCTTGGCGCGCTTCGAGCACGCGAACCACACGGGCTTCTTTGCGCCCACGCTTATCGGTGCCAACACCCTGGGCTAAAATCACGTCACCATGCATCACGCTCCGCATTTGATGATGCGGCAGCATCCAATCATCGTGGTTGCCTTTGCCTTCTGGACGCAGAAAGCCAAAACCGTCACGATGACCAATCACGGTCCCTTTGACCAAGTCCAACCGCTCGGGTAAGGCATAGCATTGGCGACGGGTGAACACCAATTGTCCATCACGCTCCATGGCGCGCAGGCGTCGACGTAGCCCTTCATACTGCTCATCACCAGCTAGGCCCAGATGTGAAAACAGATTATCGCGGCTCACTGGTGCCTTGAAGCTGCGGATAACTTCCAGCAAATGCTCGCGGCTCGGGACCGGATTCTCGTATTTCTCCGCTTCGCGTGCCTGGTGAGGATCGGCTGCGAGGCTGCTCGGGGTATTATTTGTCGAACCTGTGTCTTGCGACATAGACCTTTTCCTATTGGCGTATGTTGATTTCATTATATCTGTAAACTGTCGCTATTGCGCCGCGATGATCGCAGTTTGACGTTTTGTTTCAGCGCCTTGCTTGCAGGCAACGAGAGGAGCATGGCGCATTGGCCATATCAAATCAGATTGGGAACAGATGTGTATAGAGAGTGTAACGAATTTTGCGCGCAAAGTCGCCTACTGACAAGACCGACGGCTACCAGTAGCTGGTGCGCCGTTTAGCACGGGCGATAATGTTTTGCGGCATCCGCGCCTCAAGTGCTGAACGTAACTGTGCGATACGATTACGGGTGCGAGAATCCGCGGTGATGGTTTGATATAACCAGCGGTAAGCGTCTTCATAATCAAGCGGCGAACCGACATCGTCCACCAGCAACTCTGCCAGCTGGATCCGGGCACGCGTATCCCCCAACGAGGCAGCTTCACGTAAATAAGGGATCGCACGGTGCTGATCTTGCTGCACCAGTGTGCCATTGGCGTAGTAACGGCCAATTTGCTCCAATGCGGCGGGTAGCCCTTGCTGAGCCGCCAGCTTCATATAGTAAACACCGAGATCCGCGTCTTGCTCAACACACACACCCCACGCCAGCATATCGCCATATAAAAATTCATAGGCAGGGGAGCCCACACGGGTGGCACGGGCTTCAATATCTTGTACGAGCTGGCATTCGTCTTGTTTGACGCGCTCAAGGTGAGAGTTGGTTTCAAACAGCGTGATAAGCTCACTTTCTTCGTATAAAGGCACAGCCGCCCCGACGTCCGCATGGGCCGTTGCTGTCGTCAGCGTCGCTGTCGTCAAAGAAAGTGAAAAAATCAGCGTTCGAAACTTCATGCCTACTCGCTATTCAACCAAGAAACCCAACAGCAACGCGCACGCTCGCCGTGTGCTTTTTTGTATCGGCACCTTGCATACTGACTTTAGCAAAGGCGGCAAGTTTTTTCCGCTTTCACGCGATTTGGCTTCCTACGCCACACTAAAATATGAAAAAAGCCAGCGATCAACGCTGGCTTTTGGTATCGAACCGTCTTACGTGCTTAACTATTAAAAGGATGCACTTTGATAATGGTTTCGTTACGGTCTGGACCGGTCGAGACCACATCGATAGGCACACCAGTCAGCTCTTCGATACGCTTGATGTAGTTCAGTGCAGCTTGTGGAAGCTCATCCAGAGACTTCACCCCAAAGGTGTTTTCACTCCACCCCGGCATGCTTTCATAGATAGGCTCAATGTTCTCATACGCGTCAGCAGCTAATGGAGACACCTCAACGGTTGAACCGTCTGCCATCTTGTAACCGGTACAAATTTTGATTTCTTCCAAGCCGTCCATCACGTCAAGCTTGGTTAAGCAGAAGCCTGATACCGAGTTAATCTGTACGGCACGACGCATGGCCACCGCATCAAACCAACCACAACGACGCTTACGGCCAGTGGTGGCACCGAATTCAGCGCCCTTGGTACCAAGGTGCATGCCAATCTCATCATCCAGCTCAGTTGGGAATGGGCCTGCCCCTACACGGGTGCAGTAAGCTTTAGCAATCCCCAACACATAGCCAAGATGACGAGGACCAAAGCCTGAGCCCGCTGCTACACCGCCAGCGGTAGTGTTTGAGGAGGTCACATACGGATAGGTGCCGTGGTCGATATCAAGCAAAGTGCCTTGCGCGCCTTCAAACATGATTTTGTCACCACGCTTGCGGGCATCATCCAGCTCTTGAGTCACGTCCATCACCATGCCGGTGAGGATGTCCGCTTGCTCCATGACTTTCGCCAAGGTCTCTTCGTAGCTTACTGGCTCGGTTTTGTAGAAATGCTCAAGCTGGAAGTTATGGAACTCCATCACTTCTTTAAGCTTTTCAGCAAAGGCTTCTTTGTCGAACAAATCGCCAACGCGTAGGCCACGACGGGCGACCTTGTCTTCGTACGCAGGACCAATACCACGGCCTGTGGTACCGATAGCTTTCTTACCGCGTGCTTGCTCACGTGCTGCGTCAAGCGCAATGTGATAAGGCAGGATCAGTGGACACGCTTCTGACAGGAATAGGCGCTCACGCACAGGCACGCCACGTGCTTCCAGCTCACCCATTTCTTTCAGCAAGGCGTCCGGGGACAGCACCACACCATTGCCGATAATGCATTTAACGTTGTTGCGGAGGATACCAGAAGGAATCAAGTGTAGGACGGTCTTTTCACCGTCAATGACAAGAGTATGACCTGCGTTGTGACCGCCTTGGTAGCGAACCACGTATTTTGCATCTTCAGTCAAAAGATCAACGATCTTTCCCTTACCTTCGTCACCCCATTGGGTGCCGAGAACGACTACGTTATTACCCATCTTCTTCGATATGCAGCTAGTTAAAAATGGATTCTAGCACCTTAAAAACTCGGTTGCAGTCATTTTTTAACCGTATTGACATTTTCACTTGTCTGCTCGGTGCCAGGTGGCTGAATGCTAGGTTAAAAGCTGGTAAGCCAGCACACTCCCAATCACCACTAAGCAGCCACCAATACGCCGCAACTGGGTGTCAGATTGTTCACCCAAAGCCATGACCATCTGTCGCCACTGTTTCGGCAGTAACATCGGCCCTAACCCCTCAACCACTAATACCAGCGCTAGCGCGCCCCACAGGCTAGTCATTCTTACCTCCTACGTCGAAAATAGGGGATGACGACATAAAAAAAGACAAGGCCAGAGCCTTGTCTTTTATGCGTCGCTACCCATCTAACGATTTACTTTTCTATCGCTTCAGGTTGCTTCATGTATTTGAAGAAATCACTCTTCGGATCCACGACGAGCATATCGCTCTTGCTGTTAAAGCTCTTACGATACGCTTGTAGCGAGCGAACAAAGCTATAAAACTCAGGCTCTTTTTTGAAAGCGCTGGCAAATAGCTTCGCCACTTCTGCATCAGCTTCACCACGAGTGATCCGCGCTTGACGTTCTGCTTTGGACAGAATCGTCGCCACTTCTAGCTCCGCTTGCGCACGAATGATTTCCGCTTGCTCGCGACCCTGTGCACGATGGCGACGGGCGACGGCCTCACGCTCAGCACGCATACGCGCATAAATCGACTCACTGATTTCACTCGGTAGGTTGATACGCTTGATACGCAAGTCAATCAACTCAATCCCTAAATCACGCGAACCCTCGCTGGCCGCCCGCTCAAGGACACTTTTCATCACTTGATCACGTTTTTCAGACACAATCTCTTTGATGGTCTTGTTACCAATTTCGGCACGCAGGCCATCGGCAACACGACGTTGCAACAGAGATTCAGCCGTCAATTTATTACCGCCCCCTGTGGACAGATAGTACTGGCCAAAGTCTTTAATACGCCATTTGACGTAAGAGTCGATAATAACGTCTTTTTTCTCCGCGGTAACAAAGCGGTCAGCGCGATCATCCATGGTTTGAATACGCGCATCCAAGGTCTTAACGCGATCAAATAACGGCAGTTTGAAGTGCAGACCGGGCTGGTAGATTTTCGCCACGTCGTTATCCGCTTTAAGCACACGTCCAAAACGGATCACAATGCTACGCTCACCTTCACTCACCACGAAGATCGACATCAAAAAGACCACTGCCGCTAGGACGACAACTGGGATCATCATCTTACGCATGCTTAGTATCTCCCTTCTCGTGATGAACCAGAACGCGGCGCCGACTCTTGCTGTTGAGGCTGAGAGCTTTGCTCAAGCTCAATACCATATTGGCTGCTCGACGTTTCTTTACGCTGGTTAGCGCCGACGGCTGCGCCTCCCATTAGCTTATCCAGTGGGAGATACATGAGGTTGCTGTTTCCGCTTTGCGAATCCACCATCACCTTACTCGTATTGCTGTACACTTCTTCCATGGTCTGGATGTATAGCCGGTTACGCGTCACACGGGGTGCATCACGATACTCAGGCAAGAGTTTCTCAAATTGAGAGACTTCACCCTCTGCTTCGTTAACGGTACGCTCTTTGTAACCCAATGCCGCTTTTTTCAGCGTTTCAGCACGACCCGTTGCTTTCGGCAACACATCATTACGATACGCTTCGGCTTCACGGATAAAGCGGGCCTCATCCTCTCGCGCTGCAATCGCATCATCAAAGGCGTCTTTGACCTGCTCCGGTGGGCGCGCATACTGGAAGTTGACATCCACCACCAACAAGCCCATATCGTACTTGTCGATGATTTCGTTCAGCTCAACCTGAGTGCGCTCACGCACTTCTTGACGGCCACGAGTGATGATGTCATCCATCAAAGAGTCACCGACGACCGCACGCAATGCTGAATCGGTTGCTTGACGCAAGCTGTCATCTGCATTGGTCACGCTATAAAGATATTGCTGTGGATCCATCACGCGGTACTGAACGTCCATCTCCACGTTGACCACGTTTTCATCTTTGGTCAGCATCAGGCCAGAGCTATTGAGCGAACGAATCGACTCTACATCCACCGTGCTGACCGTATCCACAAAGGTTGGCTTCCAGTTCAGGCCCGGTTGAACGATACGATCATACTGACCAAACCGCAGCACCACACCACGCTGAGCTTCCCCGATGGTATAGAACCCGGAAATACCCCAGACAATGATACCTACCAGCGCGAGAACGCCTAGCCCTGCCATACCACCGCCGAACGATGGTCCTTTACCTTTGCGGCCACCTAAGCCGCCCAATTTGCGGCTTAGTTTGTTAAACAATTCATCAAGATCCGGTGGCCCTTGATTACGGCCTCCACGATTCCCCCAGGGGTCTTTGTCGGGACCGCCATTGTTTCCTGGCTCATTCCACGCCATTCGCGCACTCCATCAAATTGATCTGACGATAATTTTTTACTCTAGCAGCCTAATCACTGACGATAAAGTCGCCGAGCTGGTTGCCTTCTCTTTTTTCTAACCGATACCAGTCCGTTTGCGGCAGCCTGACATCGACGAGTAGATGCCCATCATCTTGGTACTCTTCACTGATAACGCATCGCATCTGGTGAAATTTACTTTGCATTCGCCCAGCCATACTTGGTGGCAGCCGTAATTGATGCCGCACCATGGTGCCAGATAAACGCTCGGTAAGGGCTTCAAATATGAGCGCGATACCTTGACCAGACAACGCTGACACCCATACTGCTTTCGGAACGCCCTCTTCGTCCCGTTCAATACGAGGCTCAGCCTGATCCAGACTATCTATTTTGTTCATAATGATAAGATGAGGCACATCCGCCGCATCGATTTCATCCAACACACTGTTGACCGCTTCAATGTTGTCACCAAAGCGTTCATCACTGGCATCGACCACGTGTAGTAGCAAGCTCGCTTCTTGCGTTTCTTGAAGCGTTGCTTTAAATGCCGCGACCAAGTCATGCGGTAAGTGACGAATAAAGCCGACGGTATCCGCCAATATCGCGGTACCCAAGTCGTCCACTTCAATACGGCGCAATGTCGGATCCAAGGTGGCAAACAGCTGATCGGCCGAATATACCCCCGCTTCGGTGATCCGATTAAACAAGGTCGATTTGCCCGCATTGGTATACCCGACCAATGACACAGTCGGCACTTCCGCCCGCGCGCGCGCACGTCGCCCTTGCTCACGCTGCTTCGCAACCTTATCCAGTCGCTTTAAAATCGCTTTCACCCGATCACGCACTAAGCGACGGTCTGTTTCTAACTGTGTTTCACCCGGGCCACGCAAGCCAATCCCGCCTTTTTGACGCTCAAGGTGAGTCCAGCCTCGCACAAGCCGGGTAGATAAGTGGCGTAACTGAGCCAGCTCAACTTGCAACTTACCCTCATGGGTACGCGCACGCTGGGCAAAAATATCGAGGATCAATCCGGTTCGGTCTAACACTCGGCATTTAAATCGCTGCTCTAGGTTGCGCTCTTGGGCCGCGGATAAAGTGTGATTAAAAATCACAATGTCCGCGCCGACTTGTTGCACAGTATCTGCTATTTCTTGGGCTTTTCCCTCGCCAACAAAATATTTGGGATGAGGGGACTGACGGCTGCCGACAACAACTTGCAAGGCATCGACACCCGAGGATGACACCAGCATTTGAAATTCGCTGAGATCATCCCACTCGCCATCATGGGTAAAGTTTATATGAACGAGTACAGCCTGTTCACCGGCCTCGTAACGGTCAAACAAGCGATAGACTCCTTAGCAATAGAATGCTTTATTCCTCAGGTTTTTCTTGCTGACGTTCGCCCTGTGGACGCTCACCAGCCCCTTGATTATTGTTGTGGTGGCTCACAGCACGTGCCGGCACAACGGTTGAAATCGCGTGCTTGTACACCATTTGATTAACCGTATTTTTTAGCAGGATCACGAACTGATCAAACGATTCGATTTGGCCTTGCAACTTAATACCATTTACTAGGTAAATGGAAACAGGAATGCGCTCACGACGTAACGCGTTCAGGAATGGGTCTTGTAATGATTGCCCCTTAGCCATTATTTCTTTTCCTTATTTGTTTGTAATTGTAGTCAATTGTCGCGGTTAAGCAGCGTCCTTGTCAGTGACAGTATACATCAAGTTTCCGTCCCTGCCGTCAACGCTTTTGTCACCGTTTGTAAAGACAGCGACGGCGTGTCGCTATCAAGCCACGTCACATTATCCCAGCCTCTTAGCCAGGTTATTTGACGCTTGGCTAACTGGCGCGTCGCGCAAATCCCACGGTAAACGGCTTCATCATGGGTGCAACGTCCGGCCAAATAGTCCCACATCTGACGGTACCCGACACAACGAATCGATGGCAGATCGACATGCAGATCATCGCGTTCGTATAATGTGCGTACCTCTTTTTCAAACCCCGCGTCGATCATTTTATCGAAACGAAGCTCGATGCGGCGATGCAATTCGCCTCGATCCTGAGGCGCTATTGCAAATTGGTGTACCTGATACGGCAAAGGTTCACCTTTTTTTTCTGTTAATGCTGTTAGGGTCTGCCCACTGATCCGATAGACTTCTAACGCCCGCATGATTCTTTGCGGATCGTTAGGGTGGATCCGAGCGCCCGACACGGGATCAACCTCGCATAACTGAGCATGTAATGCTTCCCAACCATGCTGTTGCGCCTCGTTTTCTAACCCCTCACGGATATCAGGATCCGCACTCGGCAACGGCGATAGCCCTTCTAACAATGCTTTAAAATACAGCATGGTGCCTCCCACCAACAGTGGGATCTTACCATCGGCGACAATCGTCGCCATTTCTGTGAGCGCATCTTCACGAAAATCTGCCGCCGAGTAGGCTTGAGACGGATCACGAATGTCGATTAGACGATGCGGCGCTTGCGCTAATTCCTCCGCTGTCGGCTTGGCGGTGCCAATATCCATCCCGCGATAAATCAGTGCCGAGTCGACACTAATGATTTCTACCGGCAAGATCTGGCGCAGCGCAATGGCCAGATCCGTTTTCCCGGACGCGGTCGGTCCCATCAAAAAAATCGCTTTAGGCAGCGGATTAGTCATGCTGTAGTGCTTCTATCACTGAGGTCAGGTCGATGCGTTTAAAGTAGCGCTGGCGGCCCTTTTCTAACGCGTCCCCCTGCCAATATTGTTCAACGTCCGATACGGTTTGTACCGCTTGCGCAAGGCTGACTGGATCCGATGCTACTGTCAACTGCTTTGCCAGCCAACAGCACATACTCGCGCTGTGATCCATGTGGGATTGCTCAGGATCTAATTGCGCTAAAAACGCCAATAACGCAGGGATAAAAGCCTGTAAGTTATGCTGTCTTAGTGGCTGACAGACTGACATCACCATTAATTGCTGCCCTTTAGGGCGAATATGAATACCAAACTGGCCAAGTAACGCCTGATACTGGATCACGCGCTGACACTCTTCTGTAGAGGCAGATAATCGTTGTGGGATCAATAGAGGTTGCGTGACTAGCCCCTCACCCAGAGCGGGTTGTAGCACGCCTTGATGGCGCCAGCATTCTAACCGGTGATGATCGGCCAGCCATAATCTCTCACCCCATGCCATCAGCACATAGTGCTGCTCAACCACTGAAAGCACCTTCCCTAATCCAGGCTGACCCGTGCTCGTGGTTGTTGAGACGGTATCAAGAGCTGCCGGGACGCTGTCGAATGGCGACAAACTCGTCGCACGCGTTGGCGTGGCATCACCTAGGTCAGCCCCGGCATCCGGTTGGGGGGTCATCAATGCTTGATACGCTTGCGTCGCTTGCTTTGAGGGTGAACGAGAAGGAGCATCCGCTCTCCCCGGCCAGTCTGAACCGTGAGAAGGTCGGCCACGCGTTGGGCCGTCATCGGCGTGGTGCTTATACGCTGTATCACGCGACCAGGAAGCCGGTGATGCCCCGTCTTCCTGCCGTTTACCAGGGTAATCAGGGAACGCGTCAACCGCTTGTTGGTAAGGGTTGGGGTTGGCGGTCGCAGAGGCACGCGGCTGATAAGTGACCGCTTCTCTCACTTCGCCCGTCTCAGGATTCACACTGTGGTCTTCAGGTAACGACGCTTGTTGTAAGCCGTCATAAATGGCTTGATAGATAAAATCATGCACCAAGCGCGCCTGATGAAAACGGACTTCATGTTTCGCTGGGTGCACATTGACATCCACTTGATGCGGATCGACATCAATATACAGTACGAAAGCGGCGTACTGATCCCGTGCAAGGCTTTGTTCATAACCTTGGCGAATCGCGTGATTAATCAGCTTATCTTTCATCATGCGCTGATTAACAAAGCAATGCTGCATATCACTTTGCTGACGAGCACCTTCTGGTGTGCAAATCCAGCCTGTCAGTGCCATGTCGTGATGATGCAGGTCAATCCGCAACGCATGCTCAACAAACTTTTGCCCACAAATCGCCTTCACGCGGCGTAATGGATCGCCGTTTTCTGGCACACGTCGATACTGGCGCACTTGGGTACCGTTATGGCGCAGGTTGATGGTGATATCAAACCGGCTCAATGCAATGCGCCGCAGTAACTCATCAATGTGGCCAAACTCGGTTTTCTCAGTGCGTAAAAATTTGCGCCGCGCTGGGGTGTTAAAGAATAAGTCCACCACTTCAACGGTACAGCCAACCGGGTGGGCGGCGGGCTTTACATTCACCGCCATCTCTCGCCCCTCAGCAAACGCCGACCATGCTTCTTGCTGGTCAGCAGGGCGCGAGGTGATAGTAAGACGTGATACCGAGCTTACACTCGCTAGCGCCTCACCGCGAAATCCGAGGCTCATGATCGCCTCAAGATCATCCAAGCTGTGGATCTTAGACGTGGCGTGTCGACTGAGGGCAAGTTGCAGATCCGCTTTGCTGATCCCACACCCATTATCACGCACGCGGATCAGCTTGCTTCCCCCTTTTTCAATATCCACATCAATACGGGTCGCTCCCGCATCAATGCTGTTTTCGACCAGCTCTTTCACCACCGAGGCGGGACGTTCGACCACCTCCCCAGCAGCAATCTGGTTAGCAAGGCGCGCGGGTAAAATCTCAATCGCCATATCAGCTTCCTGGGATGATCAAGGTTTGCCCGACCGCCAGCGTATCAGAGCGTAATTCATTGGCGCGGCGGAGGCTCTCAATGGTCACTCCGTAATTGCTGGCAATTTTGCCAAGGTATTCACCGCGTTTGACTTTGTGTTTGACCGCTGGCGATGTCGCACCCGGCACTTTCAGCTTTTGCCCCACCCAGAGCGTGTCAGACTTCAAGTTATTCGCGCGGCGCAGCGTCGCCACCGAGACCTGATAATGCTCGGCAATTTTGCCAAGAAACTCTCCGCGACTCACGGTGTGCGTCAGCGTACGCGTTGACGTCGTTTTGCTGGTCTTGCCTGCTAATTTAGCGACATCAACATTGGGGATCGATAACACTTGGCCAACCCGCAAGGTATTGGAGGTTAATCCATTCGCCGATTTTATCGCGGCGACGGAACTCTTATATTTTTTGGCAATGACCGACAGTGACTGGCCGGCACTGACTTCGTGTTTTACCCCGTTTTTGCGCGCAGCAAACAAGGTGCCATCCGGCGGGAAGCGCTCAAAATAATTGCGAATACCATGATAGACCGCATCCGCGAGCCGGCGCTGATGATCCCGCTGAAATAGCAGGCGTTCTTCTTGTGGATTAGAGATAAAGCCAACTTCGACGAGCAAAGACGGTATGTCTGGTGACTTTAATACCGCGAGGCTGGCGTGCTCTGGACTCGATTTATGTAATTTGGTGACTTTGCCGAGCTCCTTTAGTACGCGTTTCGCAACATTAAAGCCTTCCTTTTGCGAGTTACTAAACTGCAAGTCCAATACCGCACGACTTAAGTATTCGTCCTCATTATTCTGTGCCAGCAAAGAGCCCCCACCCAACAAGTTAGATTGCTCTTCATGTTTTTCTATCCAACGACCAATTTCACTGTTCGCACGGCGACGAGAAAGTACCCATACCGATGCGCCACGAGGTTGTGGTTTATGGAAACCATCTGCGTGCACCGAGACCAATAAGTGGGCTTTGTGTTGACGCGCAATTTCAGACCGACGGTTCAAATCGACAAAGTAGTCCCCCGTCCGCGTTAAAACCGCACGCATGCCAGGAACAGCGTTAATGCGTGCCGCCGTTTGCTTAGCGATAGAGAGCGTGACATATTTTTCAAATTTACGGCTAGGCCCCACCGCACCGGGATCATTACCGCCATGCCCGGCATCGATTGCCACTACGATATCCTCGGTGCCAAAAGGCAATGCAGCCACCGTCTCACGTCGCTTCTTTTCAGCAACAGACAACGCGGGTTTATTTTTATCTACTTTCTTAGGATGGGGTAAATCAACCACCAGCCGGTGGCCATATTCTCCCCCGGGGGCGAGCGAGAAGATATGCGGCTTGGCACCGTCTTTTAACTCAAAAACTAACCGATACGTCGATGCCTCGGGCGGACTGCTCTTACGGATTTGACGCAAGATATCACTGCCTTTGACCGGCTTAGGTAAGCGCGTAGCCAGCTGGCTCTGCTTTAAATCAACCACCAGCCGATCGGGACGTGACAGTGAGAAATAGCTAAAATCCGGTTTATCTTCAAGATCTACCACCACCCGTGTCTCATTGGGGGCGGGCCATACCCGAATATTTTCAATCTTATTGGCCCAACTTGTTGCACTCAACAAACTGGCGATCATCAAGATGCAAAGCCGCTGCCACATCATGCTAGTCTTCCCATTCTAGACGGTCGATAATTGCGATCCCAACGCGGGTATTCGCGTCAATAACCAGTTCACGTTGCTCACCGTCATAGCGCAGAGTAATGTCTAGATCGGCGCGCGGTAACCAGCCTTGGCCTCTTTCCGGCCATTCAATCAAGCAAAGCGCCTGATCATTAAAATAATCACGGATCCCCATAAACTCCAGCTCTTCCGGATCGCCCAACCGATAAAGGTCAAAATGGTATATGTGCCAGGGTGGCAATAGGTAAGGTTCCACGAGCGTATAGGTGGGGCTTTTCACATTCCCGGTATGTCCCATTGCTTGCACAAAACCGCGGCAGAATGTGGTTTTGCCGGCGCCAAGATCACCGTGCAAGTAACAAGTGGTATTTTGCGTACATGCACGCGCCAACGCGGCACCAAACGCCACAGTGCGATCGGCATCAGTCAATGAGGTGGTAAAAGTCTGGGTCATACTACAAAGGGATCTCATCTTTATATGGGTATTCGTCGCACCTTGCATGGCTACCGCCACCCGTGCGCTAATCTACTAATTGTTGCAAATAGGGGAATAGATCGCTGGCCAATAACCCCCGTTCACCTGCCTCGGCCGCCTTATCACCCGCTTTGCCATGAAGATAGCACCCCAGAGCCGCGGCAGGAAATAAGTCTACGCCTTGCGCCAGAAGACTGCCTATGACACCCGACAACACATCGCCCATTCCCCCAGACGCCATGCCAGGGTTACCGACATTAGCAACAGCATAATTTGTGCCATCATATACGATTGTTCCCGCTCCTTTAAGTACGGCAACGCCACCATAACGCGTGTGTATCGCTTTGACGGCAGCAAAGCGGTCAAGTTCCACTTCTTTGGTTTCACAACCTAATAAGCGCGCCGCCTCACCGGGATGTGGGGTGAGGATCCAGTCATCGCGATGTTGTGGCTGCCGCGCTAACTTATTGAGGCCATCCGCATCAATCACCTTGGGCGTCCGGGCACTCATGGCGATCGTCCACAACGCATCCGACCACGCACTCTGGCCGAGTCCCGGGCCAATGACCAAATGTGTTGCCCATGCCAACGTCTCACTGAGTGATTGGCCGGGCTCCCAACCTTGCGTCATCAGTTCTGGCTGACGTGTTACCAGCATCAGGGTATGCGCTTTTTGCGTCACCACTTTGACAAGCCCGGCACCGGTTCTTAACGCCGCTTGCGCTGACAAGGCCACTGCGCCCCCCATGCCCTGGTCGCCCCCTAAACACAGGACGCGACCGAATTGTCCCTTGTGTGCGCTGCGTGAGCGTTTAGGTAAATGCTGCTCGACCCAGTCATCACGAACAAGGTAACCCGCAGGGGTGGACTGACGCGAGAATGCTGTCGCGACATTCAGGCCCGCAAACATTAACTCACCGCGATGGGCAACCGCTTGGCCGGTGAGCAATCCTTGCTTTAACGCAATCAAGGTGACGGTCACATCGGCGTCAATAGCCACGCCTTTCACACAGCCACTATTGGCACAAAGCCCAGAGGGAATATCTACTGCAACCACAGGTACCGCCGCGAGGTTGATGGCGCTGATCGCCTGAGCAAACTCCCCCTCCACGGCACGCGATAATCCGGTACCCAAGATAGCATCGACCACCACATCGAACTGGCTGATCGTTGGTGGGTGTTCAACATAGCTACCACCACAATCTTGCCACTCTTGCCAAGCGGTCGCCGCATCACCCTCCAGTTTGCTTGGTGTCACTAGCGACCACACGGTAACGCTTAACCCCGAGGATTTGGCAAGCCGCGCAATCACATAACCATCACCCGCATTATTACCGGCACCACATACGATTAATAGTCGAGCCGCATTGGGATAATGTTGATTGATACAGTCAAACACTGACTGCCCAGCACGTAGCATTAGCTGATACATGGGAATCGACAGTGCACGCGCGACCGCTTGCTCGCCTTCACGAACTTGCTCTGCGCGATAGAAACTCTGTGGTAAACTTGTCGCCATTAAGTGCCTCCATTGATTGTACTGCACCACCCAAGGCCTCAGGATCTATCGCTATGTCGCAACCCAAGCCCGATGCATCCATTGATTTCGACCAACTTGCCCAACGTATCAAGCAATGGGGGCAAGCGCTAGGCTTCCAGCAAGTGGGGATCACGGATGTTGATCTCAAGCAACATGAAGCGCAATTACAGCGCTGGCTCGACAACGGGTATCACGGTGAGATGGCGTGGATGGCCAGACATGGCATGATGCGTGCGCGACCGGACGAACTGGTGCCAGGCACAGTGCGCGTGATCAGTGTGCGGATGAACTACTTGCCGCCTAACGCGGGCTTTGCCCAAACACTGGCAAACCCTGATTTAGGATATGTGAGTCGTTACTCGCTGGGACGTGATTACCATAAACTGATTCGGAATCGACTCAAAAAGCTGGGCCAACAGATTGAGGCTGAAGTGGGCCCATACGGATATCGTCCTTTTGTCGACTCTGCACCTGTTTTAGAGCGCCCGCTCGCGGAGAAAGCCGGCTTAGGTTGGACAGGCAAACACTCCCTGATCCTCAATGATGAAACCGGATCCTGGTTCTTTCTCGGTGAGTTATTGGTGGATCTTCCTTTACCCGTCGACACCCCTGTCGAGAATCAGTGCGGTAAATGTGTTGCCTGCATGACCAGTTGTCCCACTCAAGCAATCGTCGCAGAAGGCGTGGTCGACGCGCGCCGCTGCATTTCCTACCTGACTATCGAATATGATGGCGTGATCCCCTTAGAGTTTCGCCATGCCATCGGCAACCGTATCTATGGTTGCGATGACTGCCAGCTGGTTTGTCCGTTTAACCGTGAGGCCGAGATCACCTTAGAGGCTGATTTTCATTGTCGCCCCAGCCTCGAGCAACAGCCACTCACCACGCTGTTCAACTGGGATGAGGAAACCTTCTTATCACTAACACAGGGGTCGGCGATACGTCGCATCGGGATCCAAAAATGGCGGCGCAACCTAGCGATTGCCATGGGCAATGCCCCCTTCAATCAAGCGATCATCGACAGTCTCAAGGCGCGGCTCGGTGAGGACAAGCTGGTTGACGAACATATTCACTGGGCGCTCAGCGAACAAGAGAAAAAACGACAGCGTATTGATGTCAAACCATTACCCACAGGGACGCGTCGTCTCGTGCGCATTATAGAAAAAGGATTGCCTCGTGACGCTTAATCGGAGGCTTACAAGCGGAAGATGACGCTATTCACATAATGTGGAAAACCGTCACGCAATGCGCATTTATGGTGCGCTTTTTGATAGTTAAACACATTGATGGTGCATTAAGCGAGCAAGATCACGTAAGTGAATAACACTGTGGAAAAGCGTTAGCTAACCTGAAAGAAAACCATGTATTTTTCTTATTTTACAAGCATTTAAGGTATGTTTGCGTTTATTTCACATGTGCAACATAGATACCGTGCCTGATGATAAGATAACCAGCACCGTACACAGCAACAAATCCATTAACTGGTTTATCCACAACGCTTTCTCTGTGGATAAGTCTGTGCAGTATTGGTAAAAACCGCGCCACCGTGCGCTTTCAGAGAAAGCATGGACGGATGGGATTTGTGTAAGAAATGATGCTTCACAGCATTAAAGATGGCGCTATCTTAAACGCCACACTGGTGGTTAACCAAGTGATTGGAGCGACACACGGGGTTCGAACCCGTGACCTCAACCTTGGCAAGGTTGCGCTCTACCAGCTGAGCTAGTGTCGCTTATTCCGAATTGTTGTTTGGAGCGACATACGAGGTTCGAACTCGTGACCTCAACCTTGGCAAGGTTGCGCTCTACCAGCTGAGCTAATGTCGCATTGCTGATGCATTACATCGCATTTTAATTTGGAGCGACACACGAGGTTCGAACTCGTGACCTCAACCTTGGCAAGGTTGCGCTCTACCAGCTGAGCTAGTGTCGCTTAGATCGACCTGATCAACATCAGATCGATATTAATTTGGAGCGACATACGAGGTTCGAACTCGTGACCTCAACCTTGGCAAGGTTGCGCTCTACCAGCTGAGCTAATGTCGCTTTCAACAGACGATTCACGTCGTTAGGGCTGCGAATTATACGAAGAAAAAACCGGGTTGCAAGTGCTGGTGAGCAATTTTTTGGTTTTTTCTTTTAATCGCTCAAAAGAGCATCAGATCGATGGCTGACCCATCAGATCGTTAAGATCCTCTCTCGATAGAAGCGTAATTCTGCAATTGATTCTCGGATGTCGTCAAGCGCTAAATGGGTTCCCTGTTTAGAGAAATCATTCAACACCTCAGGTTGCCATCGACGTACCAGCTCTTTTAACGTACTCACATCCACCGTACGGTAATGAAAATAGCGCTCGAGCGCTGGCATGTGGCGATAGAGGAAGCGTCGATCTTGCCCCACACTATTACCGCAAATCGGTGACGCGCCAGACGGCACCCATTGCGATAAGAAAGCGATGGTCTGCTCAATGGCGGTTTGCTCGTCAATATCACTCTGTTGTACGCGCGCCACTAAGCCAGACTGGCTATGGGTACGCGTGCACCAATCATCCATTTTGTCGAGCTCGCTTTGCGGTTGATGTACCGCCAGGACGGGCCCCTCAGCCAGAATATTCAACTGTGCATCGGTGACAATTGTCGCGATCTCAATGATCTTATGTGTATCCGGATCCAGCCCCGTCATTTCCAGATCAATCCAGATTAAATTGTTTTCACTGAACGCCATTGAACTTGCCTTTTTTATCGATAAACCATGTATCATACTGTGCTTGATATGAAAGCCAACTTAACCGATAAGAGTCAACGTGGCAAAAAAGAAAAAACTGACGAAGGGTCAACTGCGACGGGTAAGATCCAACCAACAACGCCGGATCAAAGAGAAAGATACCGATCTGCAATGGGAAGATGCCGCACTGGAATCCGCGCGGGAAGGGCGGGTTATCACGCGGTTTGGACAACATGCTGATATCGAAGATCCCGACACAGGTAAGATACACAGATGCAATATTCGTCGCACTGTCCATAGTCTGGTCACTGGCGACCGTGTAGTATGGCGACCCGGTAAAGAAGCGCTCGATGGCTTTGCTGGCGTTGTGGAGGCGGTGCATGAACGTGACTCCGTGCTCACTCGCCCCGATTATTACGATGGGGTCAAGCCCGTCGCGGCGAACATTGATCAGGTGGTGATCGTGGCCGCTATTTTGCCCGAGCTGTCGCTCAACATTATCGACCGCTACCTTATTGCCTGTGAAGCACTGGATATCGCGCCCCTGATTGTGATCAACAAAGTCGATTTGTTGGATGAAGAGGGCCATGAGATGGTCGATGATCTGCTCGATATCTATCGAGATATTGGTTATCCCCTCGTGATGGTCAGTGCGGACTCGGGCGAAGGCATGTCAGCGTTGATGACACACCTAGACCAGCATGTGAGCGTCTTTGTTGGGCAGTCCGGCGTCGGGAAGTCCAGTTTGGTCAATACCCTACTCCCCGATGTGCACGCGCATACGCATCAGGTATCGGAAAATTCAGGGCTTGGTCAACATACCACCACCGCCGCACGCTTGTATCATTTTGATCAAGGCGGCGATCTGATTGACTCCCCCGGCGTCCGTGAGTTTGGCTTATGGCATTTAGAACCGGAACAAATTGCTCATGGCTTTGTCGAATTTCGTGATTATTTAGGTGGCTGTAAGTTCCGCGATTGCAAACATGGCGATGATCCTGGTTGCCTGCTGCGACAAGCGGTCGAAGACGGACACATTAGTGTCGAACGTTTTGATAGCTACCATCGCATCATTGAGAGCATGAAAGAAGCCAAAGACAACCGTCAGTTCTCGCGGAATAAGCAACACTGAGCGATTGTCACTTTACTGACAGATTCGCTACACTGCGCGCCAGTAAAAGGCACGTCACTGACATCAACAACCCGATAATTGGTTAGGACTACACTGTGCGAGACGATTTGAAAGTCGGCCTACAATACCTTACGCCGAAACACGCGTTGACCCGATTGATGGGGAAACTTGCTAACTTGAAAGCGGGTTGGTTCACCACCGCTGTGATCAAATGGTTTATCAAGCAATATCACGTGGATATGAGCGAAGCAAAAGTGAGCGATCCCAGCCACTATCGCACCTTTAATGATTTTTTCGTTCGCGAGCTGAAGCCGGCGCTGCGCCCCATCGATGGCGACGAGGCAACGCTGGTCTTTCCGGCTGACGCCTGTGTCAGTCAAGCAGGCGCGATTGAACAGGGCCGCCTGATTCAAGCCAAAGGCCATAGCTTCTCTCTGACCGAGTTAGTGGGCGGAGATGACACGCTTGCGGCGCAATTTGACCAAGGCGAATTCGCCACCTTGTACCTTTCTCCTCGCGACTATCACCGCGTTCACATGCCGTGTGACGGTGTGTTGCGAGAGATGATTTATATTCCTGGCGATTTGTTTTCAGTGAACCCACTGACGGCAGAAAACGTGCCAAACCTCTTTGCGCGGAATGAGCGCGTCGTGTGCGTCTTTGATACCGCGTTTGGCCCCATGGCACAAATATTGGTCGGCGCCACCATTGTTGGCAGTATCGAAACCACGTGGGCCGGGACGGTGACCCCGCCAACCGGTGGCAGTATTCGTCGTTGGCAATATCCAACCGACGGTGAGCAGGCGATGCACTTTGCTCAAGGAGAGGAAATGGGCCGATTCAAACTGGGCTCTACCGTGATTAACCTCTTCCCGAAAGGGGCGGTACGCTTTGATGACGCCGTCTTACCTGGTGAGCCGACACAATTGGGGCAAGCTTACGCACACCGCCAGCACTAACGTCCCGCTAAAAACCTGAGAAAAATGTGAAATATGGGGCATTTATGCCCCTTTTTTGTGTCGAAATTCGGATATTTTTCCCGTTAATCCAAGATAAAGCGCCGTATGATACGGATATTCCATTACTGATAATAAGGCGCACGCGACTCTTCGCGTCTAAGGCGGAACGCGCTCGCCCATCCATGACGAAGGAGCGTATTTGTGGTTAATGCTCGTTTTATCAAATTGCTGGTCGCCCTCGGCTTACCGCTGTTACTACTGTTAGTCCCTACCGATTGGTTACCCATTGCTAACCTCACTATCATTCAGCACCGTTTGTTAGCGATATTTCTGATGGCGGCCTTGCTGTGGGTCCTTGAGCCTGTGCCGGTGTTTTCAACCTCGTTGCTGATCATTACCCTGCAGTTGGTGATGATATCCGATAAAGGCTTACACTGGTTTCGCGGTATCACACTGCATCATCCTCGCGGAGACTTAATTCCTTATACCGACATTCTCAGCGCCTTTTCATCCCCTATCATTATTCTGTTTATGGGCGGGTTTTCACTGGCTATTGCCGCATCAAAATATGAACTCGACATCAATTTGGCACGTGTGCTGTTGAGGCCGTTTGGTCACCACCCTAAATTTATCATGCTTGGCCTGATGCTGATTACCGCGGTATTTTCGATGTTTATGTCAAACACTGCCACCACGGTGATGATGCTGGCCCTATTAACGCCAATTATCGCGGTGTTACCCAAAGGTGATCCTTTGGTCAAGGCACTCGTGCTTTGTATTCCCGTGGCAGCGAATACCGGTGGCATTGCCACACCTATCGGCACACCACCTAACGCTATTGCCTTACAGTATTTAACGGGGGAGTATAAAGTCTCTTTTCTGGGTTGGATGCAGATGGGCCTGCCTTTCGTGATCGTTCAGCTCACCTTCGCCTGGTGGCTATTACAACGGCTCTTTCAGAGTCAACAAACCCGCGTGAACCTCGCTTTAGAAGGGCGTTTTTTACAAAGCTGGCAGGCTTACACTGTCTATATCACCTTCGCCCTCACGATCGTGCTGTGGCTCACCACCAGTTTGCATGGCATGAATACTTATGTGGTGGCGGTGATCCCACTGGCGATTTTTACCCTCACTGGCATTATTGGTAAGCCAGAGCTCAAACAAATTAACTGGGATGTGTTGTGGCTGGTCGCTGGCGGGATTGCCATGGGGATCGCGCTCGACCAAACCGGCCTAGCCGCGGCGCTCGCTCATGCGGTCGATTACAGCCTGCTTACCGCCATGACGGTGCTGGTTACCTTGTCGATTATCTGCTGGCTGATGGCGAACTTTATGTCCAACACAGCCACCGCTAACCTCTTAATGCCGATAGCTGCGGCCATCGCGACCTCCATGCCCGCACTGGGAAGCATTGGCGGTATGCAGGGGCTATTGATTGTGGTCGCTTTTTCCGCTTCCTTGGGGATGATACTGCCGGTCTCGACGCCACCCAACTCCCTAGCATATTCAACCGGATTTATCAGCAGTCAAGATTTGGTCAAAGTCGGTATCATCTTAGGCATAAGTGGCTTAGGCCTAGTTTATACCGCTGTCCTCTTACTCACATGACAATCGTTTAACGATTGAGACACAAAACGATAGATTCGCCCCAGAACGAGAAAATTGATATTTTTCATCCGCTAAAAATGGGATAACACTGATGATGTGAGTAAGACAGCCAGCTGAGCTTTGAGGATAAATCCACTTTTTGCAAAATTCTTTATCCCTCATCGACTCAAGCTTTCTACAATTAAGCAGACACTCAATAAGAAAGTGTCATCAAAACGTGGTAGTACGAGGGATCTTTAATGAAATTCACCATCAAGACCAAAATATTGCTTGCTGTTGCTTTGGTCGTTGCCTTAGTCAGTGCAGTACAGGCATGGTTTTCGGTTAACCAATTGGAACAAGAGACGCAGCAAAACGTCACTGAGCAAATGCGCGATGTCGGTCTTTCCACCAGCAACTTTATCGAAGAGTGGCTAGATATCCGCAGTGACATGCTAGTCGCCAATGTGCCACTGATTGCGACCCAGCCGAATGTCGATCGTGAATTATTGCTGACCAAGCGCCAGGGTAACTTTCTCACCGTTTACGCCGGCTTTGCAGACGGCTCGATTGCTTATGGTGACAAAACAGAAAGCTGGCCGGCCAATTATGACCCGCGGACTCGACCTTGGTACAAACAAGCCAACGCCGCCAATGAGCTCATTATCACACCACCTTATGTCGATGCCAATGGTGCCGGGATGGTGATCAGTTTTGCCAAATCGTTCAATCAACGCTTTGAGGGCGTTATCGCGGCGGATCTCTCCGTTGACGCTATTGTGCAAGAAGTGCTCAACGTGCGGTTACCCAACCAAGGTTTCGCCTTTTTGGTGGACGGGAATAACAATGTCGTCGCTTATCGGGATACCGCGCTCAGTACCAAAGCGCTCACCGAGGTTGACGATGAGCTCACCCCCGCTTTTATCCAAAAGGCTCGTAACAGTGACGCACTCGCGAGCATTACCTTTGACGGTGACGGAAGAGAAAAGCTGCTCGCCGTGACGCCCGTTGAAGGCGCTGACTGGAGCCTTGGCGTGGTACAAGACAAAAAGTTGGCGTTTGCGTCTGTCTCAGAGCAGATTGTGTCCACCTTGGTCACGTCAGTGATTCTCTTTGTGATCATTGCATTGATTGCCGGCGCCCTTATCCACCGGATGTTAGCCCCCCTGACCCAACTGACACAGGCAGTGAGCTCGCTGTCAAAAGGCAGTGGGGATCTGACTCAGCGCCTTGATATTGTCCGTAAAGATGAAATCGGTGAGCTAGCCGGGCACGTCAATGCGTTCCTTGAGCAGTTACAAGCGATGATAGGCCGCAGCGTCACCCAGAGTGTCACCTTATCGGATCGCGCAGACCAATGTCGCAATCTTGCTCACCAGTCCAGTAGCTTGGTGGGGCAGCAACAAGGCGATGTCGATCAAATTGCTACCGCCATCCATGAGATGTCGACCACCGCCAACGAAGTTGCGAGTAACGCTGAACAAACCGCTCGCTCTGCCCAAGAAGCGGAGAGCTCTTGCCGTGATGGATTAGAGGTGGTGGAGAGCAACCGTGATGCCATTACCCAACTGGCGGAGCAAGTGGAGCAAGCGACGGATGTGATTCGAGAGTTGGATACCAATTCACAAAGCATCAACCAAATCATCTCCACCATTCAGGATATTGCTGAACAAACCAACCTACTCGCGCTTAACGCCGCCATTGAGGCCGCCCGAGCCGGCGAACAAGGTCGTGGCTTTGCTGTCGTCGCCGATGAAGTGCGTGTATTGAGTCAGCGTACTCATGACTCCACGGAAGAGATCCGTAACATGATTGAAACGCTACAAAACACCACTCAACGCGCGGTGGATGGCATGACCCAAAGTAATGATATGGCGACCTCAAGTGTCGAGCGCGCGGCCTCAGCGAGCGAGAAACTCAACGAAATCACTCGTGCAATTGGCGACATTTCTGAGATGGCGGCACAAATTGCCAGCGCGGCTGAAGAGCAACGTGCGGTGACCGAGGATATCAACCGCAATACCCAAGCGGTGCGTGACCTATCGTTAGAGATCCACCAAAAATCCAATGAAACGGGCGAGCAAGGTGAGCAAATGGCGCAAGATGCGCAAGAAATGCACAACGACCTCTCCAAGTTCAAAGTATAACCTGAGCCACTGCAGTCTGCCTGCCTGGGTAGGCAGACTGTCACTGGCAGAAAGATCACAGATTCATCCATCTTCTTGCGCTTTGCCGCTGTTGTGACCGCATTTTGTCTTATCGATCCAACTTTAGTGCAAACGTTGCGTATACACTTGTGACACTTTTCAAGCAGATGGAAATGTGTCTATGCCCAAGCCAACCATTAAGCTAAAAATCATTGTGGCGATTGCCTTTATCGTGGCCTTGGTCAGTGCGGTACTTGCCAGCATTTCTGTGCGTCAACTCCAAAGCGAGACGACCAGCAGTATCACCAAGCAAATGCATGATGTCGGGGATGCCACCGTCCAGTTTATCGATAGCTGGCTGAGTACGCGCGCCGATATGCTATTGGCAAACGAGTCACTGATCGCCAATAAGGCTAATGTGGATCGCGAGCTTCTTGTCACCAAGCGAGCGGGGCATTTTCTCTCCGTATATGCCGGCTTTGAAGATGGCCGTATCGCCTACGGTGATAAAAGCGAAGATTGGCCCGCCGACTATGATCCGCGCACTCGCCCTTGGTATCAAAGCGCCAGTGACGCCAATGGCTTAATCATTACCGAGCCCTATCAAGATTTCGACGGCAGTTTGGTGGTCAGTCTCGCCAAGGCCTTCAATGGCCAATATCAAGGCGTGCTGGCTGCCGACGTCACCGTCACCGATATTGTCGAGCAAGTGTTAAATTTGAAACTCAGTAATGGCTTTGCCTTTCTCGTCGATGGTGACAACCGCTTAGTGGCGTATCGCGACACAGATCTCAGTCGCCAACCCCTCACTGAGCTGGATGAAGAGCTCACCCCGACATTTATGGCCAATGCAAGCGCACAACGCCAACTCACCACCTTTGAGCTCAATGGCAAAGAAAAGCTACTCGCGGCTATCGAAGTACCCAATACCGATTGGACCTTGGGTATCGTTGAAGACAAGACGCAAGCCTACGCCTCAGTATCAGAGCAAATTACCTTTGTGCTGATCGCCTCAGTGATTTTGTTTATTGTGATTGCCTTTGTCGCCGGCGCGTTAATCAAACAACTGCTAAAGCCATTAGGCGAGCTGACAGGGGCCGTGCGCACGCTCTCTGCAGGTGAAGGCGATCTGACGCAAAGGATCAACATCGCCCGCCAAGATGAAATTGGCGAATTGGCTGAATACGTCAATGCCTTCCTCGCTCAGCTCCAGCAAATGGTGGGTAAAGCAGTGAACCAAAGCATGACGCTGTCAGAAAGCGCGGAAGAGTGCCGCACCCACGCCCTGCAATCCAGCCAGTTGGTTGATAAACAGCAAAATGACGTTGACCAAATAGCGACAGCTATCCACGAAATGTCGACCACGGCCAACGAGGTGGCCAGTCATGCTGAAGATACGGCCTCATCGGCGCAACAAGCGGAGCAGTCATGCCAAGAAGGGTTGAGCGTGGTCGGCGATAACCGCAATGCCATCACTCAGTTGGCCGAGCAAGTGGAGCGAGCCACTAATGTGATCCGCGAGCTGGATGAAAATGCACAGAGTATTAACCAAATCATCGCGACGATTCAAGGGGTGGCAGAACAAACCAACTTGCTTGCCCTAAACGCGGCGATTGAGGCAGCGCGGGCAGGCGATCAAGGGCGCGGTTTTGCGGTAGTCGCCGATGAAGTGCGCGTGCTCAGCCAGCGTACCCATGACTCCACCGAAGAAATTCGCAACATGATTGAGACGCTGCAGCACACCACGCAGCGCGCGGTCGATGATATGACTCAGAGTAACGAGATGGCGACATCAAGTGTGGAGCGCGCCGAAGCGGCCAGTGAGCGCCTGAATCAAATCACCAGCGCCATTGGTACTATCTCAGAAATGGCGATTCAAATTGCTAGCGCCGCCGAGGAGCAGCGCGCGGTCACTGACGATATCAATCGCAATACCCAAGCGGTGAAAGATCTATCTTATGAGATCCACCAGCAAGCCAGTGCTACCGGCAATCAGGGAGAAAGCATGGCGCAAGCCGCGCGGGATATGCATCAAGATCTGTCAAAATTTAAAGTCTAGGTGAATGCCCTTTCAGACGCCGCCGCAAGGCGGCGTTTTTCTTATGGCGCTACGCGCGTGAGACAGGAAACGCGGTCACCGCATCAATGTGATCACAACCGAGCGCGAGCATCACAAGACGATCGATCCCTAGCGCGACCCCTGCGCAATCAGGTAGGCCACTTTCCAGCGCTGACAACAAGTGCTCATCGATAGGTTGTGGTGGTAGACCGCGAGCCACACGTGCCGCATTATCCGCCTCAAACCGCTGTCGCTGCTCGTTGGCGTCTTGCAACTCATAAAAGCCATTGGCCAGCTCAATCCCTCGGTAATACACCTCAAACCGATGCGCAACACGCGTGTCTGCTTCGCTGATTTTAGCCAGCGCGGCTTGCGATGCCGGAAAGTCATAAATAAAGGCGGGCGCCTGCTGGCCAATATTCGGCTCCACCATCACCGAGAAAAGCAGCTGCAGCAAGGTATCTTTGTCGGTTTCATCCTGAGTGATATCGGTGAGCCCTTGGGTGGCAGCCAGTGCACGCAACTGATCAATCTCCGCAGTGAGAGGGCACAGTCCGGTGAGAGATTCAAACGCCGTTTGATAGCTCATCCGTGTCGCAGCTTGGCACCTCAGCACCTGTTGTAACAAGGCATCCATTTCGTCCATCAAGTCATGGTGGGTATAGCCAGGTTGATACCACTCCAACATCGTAAACTCGGGGTTATGGTAGTGCCCCGCTTCTTCATTCCGAAACGCTTTGCTGATTTGATAAATAGCCCCACTTCCAGCGGCTAATAGCCGCTTCATATGGAACTCTGGACTGGTCATGAGGTGCAAGGCGACGCCGTCAGCAAACCCCGGTCCCACCAAAGACGTTGTGAAACTATGAAGGTGCACATCGGTCACCGCCGCTTGACTCAGTGCTGGGGTATCCACTTCCCATACATCACGAACGGCAAAAAATTGACGGATACGGGCTATGATCGCAGCGCGCTTTTTTAGTTGTGACACGCTTGCCGTTGGCTGCCACCGATTCCTCTCACTCATACGTTTACCCTTGCGCTCTCTGATGGCGCCAGTCTATCGCTGCCGCCTGGAATGACAAGTGCTCACCACTGCTGTCACACAACAATGATGTGTCACACGACGCATTTTCTTGGTGAGTATTTCTCATTTTTACAAGAGAGGCAGGCACTTAACGACTAACATCACACTTTTATGCAATTTAACACCCATGCCCGCAAAATCACGGCAATTCCCCGACTGAGTCAATTTTTACTGTGCGTAGATTGCCTACCATGACAGCAGAACAATAAACAAGCCAAGCACTGGCTTTCCCTACACTGGAGGATGAACGTGCAGACCCTCACCACAGACATTGCAGTTATCGGCGCTGGTGGCGCTGGACTGCGCACGGCCATTGCGGCCGCTGAAGCTGACCCTTCTCTCAATATTGCGCTGGTGTCTAAGGTCTACCCCATGCGCTCCCACACCGTGGCCGCAGAAGGTGGATCGGCTGCCGTCATCAAGGACGAAGACAGCCTAGACAACCACTTCAACGATACCGTGAGCGGTGGCGACTGGTTATGCGAACAAGATGTCGTCGATTACTTTGTCAAACATTGTGCCCATGAAATGGTACAACTCGAGCAATGGGGCTGCCCTTGGAGTCGAAAAGACGATGGCAGTATCAATGTTCGTCGGTTTGGCGGTATGAAAGTGGAGCGTACATGGTTTGCTGCCGATAAAACCGGCTTCCATATGCTCCATACCCTATTTCAAACCTCGACCAAATACCCACAAATCCAGCGTCTCGATGAATACTTTGTGATTGATTTGATTATCGATGACGGGCAAGTACAAGGCTTGATTGCCTTGCACATGGCAGAAGGCGAGCTGGTCTGTATTAAAGCCAAATCGGTGGTGTTAGCCACTGGCGGTGCGGGACGCGTGTACAGCTGCAATACCAATGGTGGGATTGTCACCGGGGATGGCATGGCCATGGCTTATCGCCACGGTATTCCGCTGCGTGATATGGAATTTGTCCAATATCACCCCACAGGACTGCCTGGTACGGGGATCTTAATGACCGAAGGCTGCCGTGGCGAAGGTGGCATTATTGTCAACAAAGACGGCTACCGCTACCTGCAAGATTATGGACTCGGGCCAGAAACACCCGTCGGTCAACCGAAAAACAAATACATGGAGCTCGGCCCACGCGATAAAGTCTCACAAGCCTTTTGGCATGAGCAGCAAAAAGGCAATACCATCAAGCACACGCTCGGTGACGTTGTTCATCTCGATTTACGTCACCTCGGCGAAGACTATATTCAAGAACGGCTGCCGTTTATTTGTGAGCTCGCCAAAGCCTATGTCAACGTTGACCCCGCCAAAGAGCCGATCCCAATTCGTCCCACGGTGCACTACACCATGGGTGGCATTGAAACGGATGCCCAAACCGAAACGCGCGTTAACGGCTTATTTGCGGTTGGTGAGTGCTCCTCCGTCGGTTTGCACGGCGCGAATCGACTCGGCTCAAACTCGCTCGCTGAATTGGCGGTATTTGGTCGTTTGGCGGGTGAAGGCGCAGCAAAACGGGCAGCGGCCTTCACAGATTGGAATCAAGCGGCGATTGATGCCCAGATTCAGAACGTCAAAGCGCGCATTGATCAGTTGCTGAGCAATCAAGGCGAAGAAAACTGGGCGGATATTCGCAAAGAGCTTGGCGAGACAATGGAAGCGGGCTGCGGTATTTATCGTCGCGAAGATCTGATGCAAGCCACCATTGATAAAATCGCGGAACTCAAAGCACGCTATCAGCATGTTGCCATCCAAGACCAAGGGAGTGTGTTCAATACTGACCTACTCTATGCCATTGAAGTGGGCTATGGCTTGGAAGTGGCCGAAGCTATGGCACATTCTGCTATCCAGCGTAAGGAGTCTCGCGGGGCCCACCAACGCCTTGATGAGGGCTGTACCGAGCGTGACGATGAAAACTATCTCAAGCACACCTTAGCTTTCTACCAACCTGACGGCCGTCCTCGCATTGATTATGGCGATGTCAAAATCACCAAGTCACAACCACAAGCGCGGTTGTATGGTGATGCGGCAGAACGCGCCAATGGTGGCAATGTTGACTCAAAAGAGGAGCACGCATCATGACGCAAACTACCTACCAGGTCTCAGTGCTCAGATACGATCCGGCAACGGATGATGCGCCTTACTCGCAGTCTTTCGTTGTACCCGGCGATGAAACCATGTCGGTCTTGGATGCGCTGGGGTATATCAAAGACAACCTCGATAAGTCGCTCTCTTATCGCTGGTCGTGTCGCATGGCCATTTGTGGCTCATGCGGGATGATGGTCAATGGCGTGCCCAAGCTCGCTTGCAAAGCGTTTTTACGTGATTACGCCAAAGGGGTGGTGATTGAGCCTTTGGCTAATTTTGCGATCGAAAAAGATCTCGTTGTCGATATGACGCCCTTTATTGAGCGCCTTGAAGCGATAAAGCCCTATATCTTGGGTAATGATCGTCGCCCTGAAGACGGGCCCAACACGCAAACGCCTGAACAAATGGCACGCTACAAACAGTTTGCCGCTTGTATCAATTGCGGCTTATGCTACGCCGCCTGTCCTCAGTTTGGTCTCAATCCCGACTTTCTTGGTCCTGCTGCGATCGCGCTGGCACACCGCTATAACCTTGACAGTCGAGACAAGGGGAAAGCCCAACGCATGCCTCTGATTAATAGTGATAATGGCGCATGGGGGTGCACTTTCGTCGGCTACTGCTCAAAAGTGTGTCCGAAAAGTGTTGATCCTGCGGGTGCGGTTAACCAAGGCAAGGTGGCTTCCACCCAAGATATGGTGATTGCCATGTTTAATCCTAATAAAGATGGGCAGGAGGTAAGAGGATGAGTAATCGCAAACCCTATACACGCCCCATGCCTCGTACTTGGTGGCTCGAACATCCGTTCTACCGCTTTTATATGGTGCGAGAAGCGACAGTACTGCCTTTGGTCTTTTTCACGCTTAGTCTCACCGCTGGGTTAATTTGCTTGGTTCAGGGACCGCAAGCGTGGCAAAGCTGGCTGGATTATATGGCCCACCCGGTTGTGATTATCTTGAACCTGGTTGCCTTGGTCGCCAGCCTGTTTCATGCCACCACATTTTTTAGCATGATGCCGCAAGTGATGCCGATTCGCATTAAAGGCAAACTGCTCGACGGTAAATGGGTGGTTGGTGCGCAATGGGCCGCGGTCGCGGTGATCTCACTGATTGCTCTAGTGCTCATTTAGGAGGTGTTATGATCGATCCCAAACCCAAACGTTCTGATGAGCCCATTTGGTGGAGTTTATTTGGCGCCGGGGGGACCTGGTTCGCGATGTTTACCCCGGTGACTGTCTTGATTCTGGGGGTGCTCATCCCACTTGGCGTTATTGACCCATCCGCATTGAGCTATGACCGTGTGATGATGTTTGCTGATCACTGGCTGGGCAAATTGCTGATCCTCGCCACGCTGGCGCTACCAATGTGGCACGCCATGCACCGCATTCATCACGGGCTGCATGATTTGAAGCTGCATGTGGGGTTAGCAGGCAAAGTGGTGTGCTATGCCATCGCTTTTGCCGTCAGCATTGCCGCCGTGCTGTTGGTGCTTGTCATTTAACGAACACCGACGGCCCGTCATAATAAAAAAGCCCTGGCCTATATCAGCTCAGGGCTTTTTCGCGGTATCGTTACTTAACCCGTCCAACGTACTCACCCGTACGGGTATCGACTTTAATCACTTCGCCGATTTGAATAAACAAAGGCACGCGAACCACAGCGCCTGTGCTCAGTGTCGCTGGCTTACCACCCGTGCCTTGCGTATCACCTTTCAAACCTGGATCGGTTTCCGTCACTTCGAGTTCAACGAAGTTAGGTGGAGTAACCACGATAGGGTCGCCATTCCACAGTGTAAGCGTACAAGTGTTGTTCTCGACTAACCACTTGACGTTATCACCCACTGCGCTCTCATTAGACGCAATTTGCTCAAAGGTTTCATTGTTCATGAAGTGATAGAATTCACCGTCTGTGTACAGGTAATCCATATCGACTTCAATCACGTCGGCCGCTTCAACGCTGTCACCCGATTTAAATGTTTTCTCTAGTACTTTACCGGAGATCAACTTACGGATTTTGACACGGTTAAAGGCCTGACCTTTGCCTGGCTTTACGAATTCATTTTCGGTAATGACACACGGCTCGTTATCGAGCATAATTTTCAAACCGCCGCGGAATTCATTAGTGCTGAAAGACGCCATCTTGATCCTCTTAACATCTTCGAGTTTTCACAAATGTCGCACATCATAACCCGAATCCAGCCTGCTGTTGAGCGAAACTGGATCAAAGAACTCGCAGAGGCGATCACAGATCCCAGTGAACTGCTGCAAACGCTTGAAATTTCACCAAAGGGGTGGGAGGCCGGCTTTGCCGCGCGCCGTTTGTTTACACAGCGCGTCCCACGTAGTTTTGTTGCCCGAATGGAAAAGGGCAACCCTAATGACCCGCTGCTTAAGCAAGTGCTACCAGTGGCAGACGAGTTTACTGAGGTTGACGGGTTCAGCGCTGACCCACTGGAAGAGCAAGATAATGCGATTCCTGGCTTGTTACACAAGTACCACAACCGTGTGTTGCTGATCGTTAAGGGAGGCTGTGCCATAAATTGCCGTTATTGCTTCCGCCGCCATTTCCCTTATCAAGATAACAAAGGCAGCAAACGCGTGTGGCAAGGGGCGCTGGATTATATCGCCGCTCATGCAGAGATAGACGAAGTGATTTTATCTGGTGGTGATCCGCTGATGGCAAAAGACGAGGAGCTCGATTGGCTCATCAGTGCTATCGAGCAAATAACGCATGTTAAACGGCTGCGTATTCACTCTCGCTTGCCCGTAGTGATCCCTGCGCGCCTCACTTCCGCACTGACCGAGCGCTTATCGCGCTCGCGTTTACAAGTGGTAATGGTCACCCACATCAACCATGCCAATGAGATCGATGACGAATTAAGCGACAAACTCCACGCATTGCGACAAGCGGGGATCACGCTGCTCAACCAAAGCGTGCTTCTCAAAGGCGTGAATGATAGTGCGGATGCGTTGGTGGCACTGAGCCAACGACTGTTTGAGGCTGGCGTTTTGCCTTATTACCTGCATGTATTGGATAAAGTTCAAGGCGCCGCCCACTTTTTAGTCTCGGACGATGAAGCGCGCGCATTAGTGCAAGACATTATCGGCCAGCTTTCAGGCTATTTGGTCCCCCGACTGACCCGAGAAATTGGCGGGCGAGCCAGTAAAACCCCGCTTGATCTACATTTAGAGTGAATAATCAGTAACTTAATTAATATACGCTGTTGATTTATTTTTAATTTAATGGCTTATTAAAAAGAAAGCTCACCACAAGGATGTGTTATGTCTCTGATTATTCGTCAATACCACGCCGACGACATTCCGGCGATACGTGATATCTATGCGCAACCCAAGGCCCAAGCGGGCACCTTACAACTACCGATGCCAAGCCTCGCCATGTGGGAAAAACGGCTTAATAACGTGCCAGATGGCGTATACCCATTGGTTGCCGAGCTAGAAGGTAAAGTGGTCGGCAACCTAGGCTTAGTCATTGCCGCGAACCCGCGCCGTCGCCACGTCGCAGATATTGGCATGGGCGTTCATGATGCTTATCAAGGCCGCGGCATTGGTAGTGCACTAATGGAAAAAGCGATCGATTTAGCCGAAAACTGGTTGAATATGTCACGGATCGAGTTGACCGTATACACAGATAACACAGCGGCTATCCATCTCTATCAACGCTTTGGCTTTGAGATTGAAGGCACCGCCAAACAGTTTGCGTTCCGCAATGGCGAGTTTGTCGATGCCCATTATATGGCACGTAATCGCTAACCAAGCCATTCAGGCATGCTATCGGGCTTAGCGTAGCTCAGACGACCAACACGATCAGTGGTATGGTAGCTGTCTAAGCCACTCAAAGCGACGGAGCCTGCTTGCTCAATATCGACAAAACCATCATGGCTGATACAGCTATCTGGAACATGTGCCTCAATGATCTCACCCACCAACAGGTGGGTGCCATTGATCGCCATAGTGTGCTCTTCACGAAGAATGAGACCAAGACGTATAGCAGCCTCTTGAACATAAGGCGCATTAATGCGCTCGCGCCATAAAGGAGTCAACCCCACTTGCTCAAATTCAGACACGCCGTGTGGGTAGCGTGCTGACGTTTGATGCGCCGCGACAACCATCTCCTTTTGAACATGGTTGAGAGTATAAACACCTGTTTCTCTGATATTTGCTAACGTATCTCGCGGGACGGTATCAGGGCGGATAATCACCCCCATCAACGCAGGGTTTGCCCCTAAGTGAAACGCAGAACTCACAATGCATAGATTTGTCTGCCGACTCGTATCACTTGTTCCCAGTAGGTTCGCCGATTTAAAACCTGACAAGCTATTGACGAACGCCGCACGGTAGCGCTTCTCCATGGCCAATATATCATCTCTTTCATACACGCTTAGGGACATAAGTATCCTTATTCAAGTTGGCACCGCTGGCAACGGGCTTGGCCCGTTAACAACGCAGATATTCGATAACGATGGCGGGCGAAAAACAAATAGGCTTTATCCGCAAACCAGGCAATGCCAGGCCTACGTAACCACTTAACCCAATGCCCTTTGCCTACCGCTTGCCATGCAGCATAAGTAGCATCTAAACCATACACCATCTGTCCTTGACTATCTTTGGCGTGCAAAATGCGATTAGCGGCATTGGGATCCACATCGGGGAAACGTGCTGCAAAATCGGGATGATGGATATCTTCCAGTATGAGCTGTTGGTTTTTATCCCAACGTGACAGCTTGCGCATTTCCTTGACGCATAACGGGCACAAACTGTCATAAAATAGCGTCACCATAAACGTCCCTCCTAATTTCGTTTTAATACGCATAACGACATCGGTACGATCAGGTGTTTACGCCTATCCAGCATGGATAAAACCCACGTCAGCCAGTACTCAGCATAGCGATCCAAGCCTTATACGGCCTATTAGGTAGTCAGAAATGTGGAAAAGTGTCGGTTGGTGTCTGTGTGATAGGCGTTTTGAAGCGAGGCGCATAGGGCTGATACACCCTCAAGATACAAAAAAGCCCCGACCGTGAGGTCAGGGCTTGGTGTTTTCTCATCAAAGTCTTACATCTATTTGCTTTGATGATTAAATTGCGAGCTATGCGCAATGAGTTTTGAAGCGAGACGCACAGTGTATGCCAATACATGAGCATCGCAGCTATCAAAAATCGCAAGCAATAGGCGCAATTTATAATCAAA